>CAZBZR010000099.1:0-1577 GCA_964496445.1 uncultured Microbacterium sp. | reverse complement strand
ACCACAACGTGGCCGGCAACAATGGCCTCAAGGTCGTGACGGCGTCGACTGCCACCACCGTGTCGTGCGCCGGCCTGGCCGTCGAGACCCCTCCGGCGACCGCGAAGATCACCCGTGTCGGCCACCAGGCCGCGGCGGCTGACCTCACCATCGCCGTCAACTCGGGCATCCCGACGCTCGGCTCCACGACCCTCAACTTCACCACCCTCGGCCTGATCCCCGGCGAGTGGCTCTGGATCGGCGGCGACACGGCCGTGACCCAGTTCGCGACAGCGGCCAACAACGGCGCCTACCGCATCAAGACCATCGCCGCCAACGCGATCGTCTGCGACCTCTGGCCGTCGACGCCCGCCGTCGACGCGGGCACGGGCAAGACGCTCCAGCTGTTCTTCGGGCACGTGCTCAAGAACGAGGCGTCGTCCGCGCTGCAGAAGCTCCGCACCTACCACCTTGAGCGCCAGCTCACCTCGAGCCAGTTCGAGTACGTGAAGGGCGCGGCGCCGAACACCGTGCAGATCACCATGAAGAAGGCCGACAAGATCACGATGGAGCTCTCCTTCGTGGGCCTCACCACGGAGCGCACGGCTGTCGCCAAGACCGGCACTCGCGAGACGCTCCCGAGCCAGGTCGCCTTCAACTCCTCGTCGAGCTTCACTCGCCTGCGCTTCCTCGACGACACGACCGGCACCTCGCTGGCCTCGTACGTCGACGAGCTCAAGCTCACCATCGACAACGGCATCGACCCCGTCAAGGCCGTCGCAGCCCTCGGCGGCATCGACATCAACTACGGCGACTTCATGGTCTCCGGCAACATCTCTGCCTTCTTCTCCACGACGGCGGCCGTCGACGCGGTCATGAACAACGACAACTGCGGCCTGGACTTCCTGCTCGTCGAGCGCTCCGGCCTGCAGAACCTGCCCGACGGCTGGCTGTTCGACATCCCCCTCATTGCGCTCGGCGACGCGCGCCTCAAGGTGGAGAAGGACAAGCCGATCATGCTGCCCGTGACGTACGACGCGGCGGCCCACGACACCCTGAACCACACGCTCATGATCGTGGACTTCACCTACCTGCCCGTCGCCGCGCTCTGACGCGCGGCTCTGAGGGCGACGAAGCTGAGGGCCCCATGGCACCTTGTGCCTCGGGGCCGTCCCCGTCTTATCAACCGACCAGGAGAACCAGACAGTGGCCAAGAACTCGTCCAAGACCGCCGCGAGCGTCGGCACCAAGTTCACCAACCCGTACGACATGTTCCAGACCGACAAGTCGAAGGAGGCAGAGGGCATCGTCCTCAACTACTCCGACGTGTTCTGGATCAAGAGCAGCCGCGCCGGCGGGGCGCCTTCGCTGCTCAGCCAGGCGATCTTGAACGCGGCCTCCGCGGAACCGAGCCCGGAACCGTGGATATTGGAGACGCAATTCCTCTCGGCATCGGTGCGACCGACCCTCGGATCGAAGGTGAGATAGGCCCCGAGGCTGTCGGGCGATGAGAGCCCTGGCCGCTCTCCGATCAGCACCGCCACGAGACGAGCTTTGAGTCGCGACGCGATCTCGTCGCCGAGCGCCACGCGCGCGCC
>CAZBZR010000098.1:986-1599 GCA_964496445.1 uncultured Microbacterium sp. | reverse complement strand
CGCCATCCGTCAGACCAACGTGGTCGCGGGCGAGGCCGGCGGCATCACGCAGCACATCGGTGCGTACCAGGTGTGGACCGAGCACGACGGCATCGAGCGCGCGGTGACCTTCATCGACACCCCGGGTCACGAGGCGTTCACCGCCATGCGTGCCCGTGGCGCCAAGGTGACCGACATCGCCGTGCTGGTCGTGGCTGCCGACGATGGCGTGAAGCCGCAGACGGTGGAGGCGCTCAACCACGCCCAGGCGGCGAACGTGCCGATCGTGGTCGCGGTCAACAAGATCGACAAGCCCGAGGCCAACCCCGCCAAGGTGCGTCAGCAGCTCACCGAGTACGGCCTGGTCGCCGAGGAGTACGGCGGCGACGTGATGTTCGTCGACGTGTCGGCGCGCAACAACATCGGCATCCAGGAGCTCCTGGACGCCGTACTGCTCACCGCCGACGCGGGCCTGGACCTCACGGCCAACCCGAACAAGGCGGCGCGCGGTGTCGCGATCGAGGCGAAGCTCGACAAGGGCCGCGGCTCGGTGGCGACCGTCCTCATCCAGTCGGGCACGCTGCGCGTCGGCGACGCGATCGGCGCCCGCCCCGCCTACGGGCGCGGGCGGGCG
>CAZBZR010000098.1:0-976 GCA_964496445.1 uncultured Microbacterium sp. | reverse complement strand
TGGGTGGCGGGGGCCGTCATCTCCCTCACCTGGGTCGCCGGCACCGCCTACGGGCGCGTGCGGGCGATGACCGACGAGAACGGCGAGGCGGTGGCCGAGGCCTACCCGTCGCGTCCGGTCTCGGTGCAGGGTCTGAACTCCGTGCCGCGTGCCGGCGATGTCTTCATCGTCACCGAGGAGGACCGCACCGCGCGCCAGATCGCCGAGAAGCGCGAGGCCGCAGAGCGCAACGCCGCCCTGGCCAAGGCCCGCAAGCGCATCTCGCTCGAGGACTTCACTCGTGCGCTGGAGGAGGGCAAGGTCGAATCCCTCAACCTCATCATCAAGGGCGACGTGTCCGGTGCCGTGGAGGCGCTGGAGGAGTCGCTGCTGAAGATCGAGGTCGACGACAGCGTGCAGCTGCGGATCATCCACCGCGGTGTGGGTGCCATCACCGAGTCGGACATCAACCTTGCCACGATCGACAACGCGATCGTCATCGGGTTCAACGTCCGTCCCGACACGAAGGCCCGCGAGCGCGCCGCCCGCGAGGGCGTGGACGTCCGGTTCTACTCCGTCATCTACAACGCGATCGACGACGTCGAGCAGTCCCTCAAGGGCCTGCTCAAGCCGGAGTTCGAAGAGGTGCAGTCGGGTGTGGCCGAGATCCGCGAGGTGTTCCGTTCGTCGAAGTTCGGCAACATCGCCGGTGTCATCGTGCGGTCCGGGACGATCACGCGCAACGCGAAGGCCCGTGTCATCCGAGACGGCGTCGTCATCGCCGATGGCCTCGCCATCGAGTCGCTGCGCCGGTTCAAGGACGACGTCACCGAGGTGCGTACCGACTACGAGGCCGGTATCGGACTGGGCAAGTACAACGACATCCAGGTGGGCGACGAGATCGAGACCACCGAGATGGTCGAGAAGCCGCGCGGCGGGTCGCCGACCCCCGTGGGGGGCGCCGGCGGCCCGCCCTCCCGCGGGGGAACGGGCGAGC
>CAZBZR010000097.1:1116-1920 GCA_964496445.1 uncultured Microbacterium sp. | reverse complement strand
CGCGCAGGCTGATGGCCTGGTCGAGTTCGTCGCGGTGGCGCACCAGCGCCGAAAAAGCCGGCTGCGCGTCAGGATGAAGGAGCGGAGCGCTGCCCGGGGGAAATGGATTGGGAGGCGGGGGAGATCAGCCCCCCGCCTGAAGGCGGCTTCGTCGCCTCCGCGAAACAGTCCATCGGCTCCGCCATCAAGGGCGCGGGCCTCGGAAAAGATGTACTACTCTTGACGGACGGTCGATTCTCCGGCGGCACAACCGGCCTGTGCATCGGCCACATAGCACCCGAAGCGGTGGACTCCGGTCCCATCGCATTCGTGCGCGATGGTGATCTGATACGGGTCGATATCGCGGCTCGCACTCTCGACCTACTCGTCGACGAGGCCGAGCTGAGCTCCCGCCGCGACGGCTGGGAGCCGCTTCCCCCGCGCTATACCCGTGGCGTCCTGGCCAAGTACTCCCAGCTCGTGCGCTCCGCCGCGGAAGGCGCGGTCACGGGGTAGTCCCGGTCTTCCCGACATCGTCGTTCTCGTCTGCGAGGAATCCCATCATGTCCGCCGAATCCGCTCCGGCCGTTCCCCGGCCCCCCGCTCGCAGCGCCGCCGCGCCCGTGCTCACGGGGGCACAGGCGGTCGTCCGCTCGCTCGAGCTGCTGGGCGTCACCGACGTCTTCGGGCTGCCCGGAGGCGCGATCCTCGAGGTCTACGACCCGCTGCTGGACAGCTCCGAGGTGAACCACATCCTGGTGCGCCACGAGCAGGGCGCCGGGCACGCCGCGGAGGGCTACGCCTCGGCATCCGGCCGCACCGGGG
>CAZBZR010000097.1:0-1106 GCA_964496445.1 uncultured Microbacterium sp. | reverse complement strand
GCCATCGGGTCCTCTGTTCCCGGCGCCACCCACCTCGTCACCGCGCTCGCCGACGCCGCTATGGAGTCTGTGCCGATCGTGTGCATCGCCGGCCCCGTGTACTCGACGCTCATGGGGACGGACGCCTTCCAGGAGGCCGACATCGTGGGGATCACGATGCCGATCACGAAGCACTCGATCCTCGTCAAGCGCCCGGAGGACGTGCCGGGCGCCATCGCGGCGGCCTTCGAGATCGCCGGCACCGGTCGCCCCGGCCCGGTGCTCGTGGACATCACGAAGGACGCCCAGCAGGCCACGGCGCCGTTCGTGTGGCCGCCGAAGATCGACCTCCCCGGCTACCGGCCGGTGACCAAGGCCCACGGCAAGCAGATCCAGGCCGCCGCGCAGCTGCTCGCCGGCGCGCAGAAGCCGGTGCTCTACGTCGGCGGCGGCGTCATCCGCTCGCGCGCGGCCGCCGAGCTGCTCGCCTTCGCCGAGGCCACCGGTGCGCCGGTGGTGACGACCCTCATGGCCCGCGGCGCCTTCCCCGACTCGCACACGCAGCACCTCGGCATGCCCGGCATGCACGGCACCGTGCCGGCGGTGCTCGCGCTCCAGGAGGCCGACCTCCTGGTCTCGCTCGGAGCCCGCTTCGATGACCGCGTGACCGGCAAGGCCTCACTGTTCGCGCCGCACGCGAAGGTCGTCCACGTCGACATCGACCCGGCGGAGATCTCCAAGATCCGCACGGCCGACGTGCCGATCGTCGGAGACGTGCGCGACGTGCTCACCGATCTCGACGCGGCCTTCCGCGGAGCGACGGCCGACACGAAGCCCGACATCGAGGAGTGGTGGGCGTACCTCGACGGCCTCCGGCACGGCGCCTGGGTCAATCTCTCCCTGCAGTTCTGGGCCACCACCCGCAGCGCTGCAGACGCCTGCAGCGAGGCCGCTCAGGATGCCATCGCCACCGCGGGCGAAGAGGTTGTCGACGTCGCCGACGCCGCCGACCTCGAAACCGGCAACTACGCCACGGTGCTCACCGTGCGCATGCTCCCCTAAGCCTCTCCCACCGCCTCACCACCCCGGCCCGCCTCGACCGGGCTTTTTCATTCCGCAGCCCCCAT
>CAZBZR010000096.1:0-2314 GCA_964496445.1 uncultured Microbacterium sp. | reverse complement strand
GCGGCCCCAGCGGCGGCCCCAGCGGCGGCCCGAGCGGCGGCCCGAGCGGCGTCCCAAGCGGCGGCCCAAGCGGCGTCCCAAGCGGCGTCCCCAGCGGCGGCCCGAGCGGCGTCCCAAGCGGCGGCCCGAGCGGCGTCCCCAGCGGCGTCCCGAGCGGCGGCCGCTTCGGAGCGCGCCTGGCGGATGATCGGCAGCGCCTCGTTCACCAGGTCGACAGAGGTGATCTCGGGGAACGCAGCGAGGGCATCCGCCGACGATTCGAGGCCCGCCTTCTGCAACCATGCGGGCGTGAACGTGCGGACCAGCCAGTCGCACGCCATCCACGACCTGCGCGACTCCACCTCCTCCGAGGCGGCCGTCCCGACCAGACGGGAGATGTACGGCTTCAACAGCCGGTTCCGGTCCTCGTCGGGCAGCGTGTCGTTCCAACGGCGCATGAACTCGCCGATCACCTTCGATGCGCACTCCGGACGGTCCGACCACGGCTCACCCGCCACGAAGGCGACGGCCTCCATGACGCACATCGCGTCGCCGGGCTCGTGAGCGCCCACGTGCAGGGTGAGCGTGTCGAGGTTCAGGTCAGGTGTCACCGGCGGTCCCCCTTGGTGGTGTCGCGGTGGTTGTCGAGGACGGCGAGGCCGAAGACGACGGCGAGGAGTGCGAGGGCGCCGCAGCCGACGACGACCCAGCCACCCCAGGTGAGGAGCGCGGCGATCACGCGGCGCGCTCCGGGTCGAGGAGGGCTTCGACGTCGGCGCGCTGGTAGCGGCGGTGCCCGGACGGGAGCTTCCAGGAGCGCAGGAGGCCGGCGTCGGCGTAGTTGACGACCGTCTGGGGCGACACGCCGAGGATCTCGGCGGCTTGGCTGGTCGTCAGGGGGCGCTCATGTTCCTGTGCCACAACCGGAAGATTAGGGACTCCCTGGGTTCCTGTCAAGGATTTAGTTCCTGGCTCCCCTTGTGATTTTGTGGAATCTGGCCTAGGGTCTGGGGTCATGAGCATGGCAGCAGCCACCCCCCAGGAAGACCCGCGGACCCCCGCCGACACGTTCTCCGCCCGCCTCGTCCTCCTACGCCACGACATGGGCGTGACCGTCGACGAGATCAGCTCGCGCTGCGGCATCCCGTCGGCCACCTGGTCGACGTGGGAGCGCGGCGCGAAGCCTCGCGACAAGGAGTCCGTCGTCCTCGCGATCAGCAGGGGCACGGGCTACAGCCGCGACTGGCTGATGTGGGGGCACGCATTTCCACTACGGGCGGAGTGGAAGCTGATCGACGGCGGCGCCGGCGAGCCCGCCACCCAGCCCACGCTGCCGTTCCGGGCCGACCTGCGCGCGCTCTGACCCGCCGCCGCTCACACTATCGAAATAGTGGACGCGCCCGAAGGCACTCCTGTCACCGTGTCGGTTGCGCCCTGTCCCATCCCTGCGCTTCACTCACGCGCTGACAAAGGGGCGGGAATGGACGATGTTGACCTGATCGCGCAGTACATCCGGTATTGCGAAGCGCGGAACCTTCGACCGACCTACGTGTACCACCAGCGGCTCGCGCTCGGCCGTCTCGTCAAGCACCTCGACGGGCCGCTGCTCGACGTCACCACCGAGGTGCTCGCCGCGTACGTCGAGAGCCGCGACCTCGGCGCCGCAGCACGCGCCACCGAGATCGCCTACCTGCGCGGCTTCTACACGTGGGCGCTCGACGAGGGCCTCGTCACCGACAGCCCCGCCCGGAAGCTCGTCCGGCCACGCCAACCCCAACGCCTCCCCCGGCCGATGCCCGACGGCGACGTGAAGCGCGCGCTCGCCGAGGCACCGTGCAAGGTCGCGCCGATCCTCAACCTCGCCGTCTACGCCGGGCTGCGCGCCTGCGAGATCGCGCAGCTCCGCACCGACGACATCACCGACTCGCCCGCGATGATCCGCATCCGCGAGTCGAAGGGTGGTGGGGAGAGCGCCGTGCCGGTCGCGCCGCTCCTGGCCGACGTGCTCGCGCGCTGCCCGCTGCCCACGACGGGCTACCTGTTCCCCGGGCGCGACGGCGGGCACTTGAGCAGGTCGAGGATCTGCCAGATCGCCAACGGATACCTGCGCGCGCTCGGCATCGCGCACACGCTGCACACCCTCCGCCACGCGTACGGCACCGCCATCTACCGGGCGACCCGGGATCTGCGCGTCACCCAGGAGCTGATGCGCCACCGGTCGATCCAGTCGACCGTCGGGTACACGAAGCTCGACCTCGAGGCCGGGCAGATGGTGGTGGCCGGGCTCCGCTGGTAATGCCGGCGGCATACCCGGACGCGAAGACGCCCCCCACCC
>CAZBZR010000095.1:0-2523 GCA_964496445.1 uncultured Microbacterium sp. | reverse complement strand
TCGGCGGGCGCCACGGCCTGGGCATGAGCGACCAGATCGAGAACCGCATCATCGAGGCGAAGTCGCGCGGCATCTACGAGGCCCCCGGTATGGCGCTGCTGTTCATCGCGTACGAGCGCCTGGTCAACAGCATCCTGAACGAGGACACCCTCGCCACCTACCACGAGCAGGGCCGGCGCCTGGGGCGCCTGATGTACGAGGGCCGCTGGCTCGAGCCGCAGTCGCTCATGCTGCGCGAGTCGATCCAGAAGTGGGTCGGGTCGACGATCACCGGATCGGTGACGCTGCGCCTGCGCCGCGGCGAGGACTACACCATCCTCGACACCACCGCGCCGGTGATGTCGTACGGACCCGAGAAGCTCTCGATGGAGCGCGTCGGCGACGCGGCGTTCGGCCCCATCGACCGCATCGGTCAGCTGACGATGCGCAACCTCGACATCGCCGACTCGCGCACGCGGCTGGAGCAGTACGCGGGCATGGGCCTGATCGGCGGGCCCACCGGCGAGCTGGTCGGCCGCGTGACCGCCGGCGAGGCCGACGAGATCATCGAATCGGCGACGCCGCTGGACGCCGCACACGAACGCCTGGCCGAGGCCACGGACGTCGCCGGCGAGGGCGCGGCCTTCGACTTCGGCAGCGACTGAGCCACCCCGACCCTCGGTCGAGTAGCCAACAAGCGTCGCTTTCGGGCCGCAAACCCGACGTTTGCTGGCGACTCGACGGAGGGGATCAGCCCCCGGCGGCCGGCGGCGTCTCGCGGTCGGAGCGCAGCTCGTCGGCGTAGAGGCCGGCACGGTCCACGGTCTCGTTGCGGTACGCCTGGCGTCCCACCATGTGGGCCGACAGCGGCGCGGTGGCCAGCTGGAAGAGCACGACGGGCACGAGGAAGGCCACCACCGGCCACGACCGCAGCGAGAGCGCGATCGCCAGGCAGATGACCATGAGCCCGAGCACCTGCGGCTTGGTGGCGGCGTGCAGGCGCGTGGGGACGTCGCGGAATCGGAGCACCCCGATCGCGGCGGTGAGGCACAGCAGCGCTCCGATGAGGATGAGGACCACCGCCGCGCCGTCGAGCCACGCATCCAGGGGCGTGGCGGCGGCGTCGCCGAGGGCGGTGGGAAGAATCATCGATCCGCGTTGTCCTTCCTCGCGACGAAGCGCGCGATGGAGACCGATCCGAACACGCCGACAGCGGCGATGATGAGCATCACGGGAAGGGACCGGGTGTGCTGGTTGATCGCCATCTCCGCGCCCAGCACGCACAGCACCTCGGTGAGGAGGACGTCCGACGCCACGGCGCGGTCGAGGATCGAGGGACCCACGACGATCCGCCAGAGCGTCAGGATCGCCGCGACGGCGAAGACCACGAAGATGATCACGAGCAGGATGTTCATCGGCGGGTCTCCTCACGGGCGGCGCCCACCTGCACGAGCTGCGCGCGCGAGCCCACCGCCTGGACGATGCGCCGCTCCCACGTCAGGATGCTCTCGCGCTGGCGCTCGAGGTCGGCGTCGCTGCGCACGCCGATGACGTGGAGGTACAGGATGCGGCGGTCGCGGTCGGCCTCGACGATGAGCGAGCCGGGGATGAGCGAGGCCGTGACGCCGACGTGAGTCATGATCAGATCGTCGTCGGTGCGGAGCGGCACGGCGATGATTGCCGACCCGGGCTGGCGGCGCAGGTCGATCACCTGCAGCGCGACGATGAGGGAGCCGCGCACCACCTCGAGGAGGAACAGCACCACGAACACAAGGCCGTACCAGAGGTTCACGCGACCCGAGAGCTGCACCGGCGGGAGGCGGAACACGCGGGTCACGGCGATGGCGGCGACCAGGCCGGTGAGGAAGGACACGATCGTGAACTGCCCCCACAGCAGCATCCACAGGGCGATGAGCCACACGAAGAACGGCAGCTGACGCCATCCGGCGCGCAGCATGTCCTTCGCGCCCCGCCTCACTGCTGGGCCCCTTCCTCGAGCTGGACCACGCCGATCGGCTCCAGCAGCGTCTCGCCGATGCGGGCGCACACGTCGAACAGCGGACCGGCGAACACGGTGAGGGCGACCGTGACGGCCACCATCCCCGCCGTTGCGGCGGTCATGATGCGCGGGATGGCGCGCCGCTCGGTCTGCACGGTCGCCGCAGGCGCCGCCCCGAGGTACGAGATCCGCGCCTCGGTCTCGGCGGAATCCTCATCCTCGCGCCAGAACGCGAGGTTCCAGGCCCGCATGAGGGCGTACAGCGTCAGCAGCGACGTCACGATACCGCCGACGATGAGCACGATCATGATCGGCGTGCCGATCTGCGCGGCGGCGTCGAACAGCCCGTACTTCCCGATGAACCCCGAGAAGGGCGGGAGGCCGCCGAGGTTGATGGCGGGGATGAAGTACAGCACCGCGATCACCGGCGCCGCCCGCATGAGCCCGCGTACCCGCAGGATGGAGGTCGACCCCGCGCGGCGCTCGATGAGACTGACCGCGAGGAAGAGGGTCGTCTGCACCACGATGTGGTGGACGGTGTAGTA
>CAZBZR010000094.1:0-2852 GCA_964496445.1 uncultured Microbacterium sp. | reverse complement strand
ACGTGTCGCCCGGGCGTGTCGCAAACCCGGGCGTGTCGCGCCCCCCTCCCCCCGGCCCCCCTCCCCTCCCCTCCTTCCGCCGAGAGTGCACCGTCTCGCCGAGAGTGCACCGGATTCGGTGCCGGCTCGGCGAGACGGTGCACTCTCGAGCGCGGCGAAGGGGCGCTAGGCGAGGAGGCCCTGGGCGCGAAGGAACCCGGCGAACGCGGCGAGGCCGGTGAGCCGCTCGCTCCCCCACCTCACCGGGCGCCACCCGGTCGCGGCGATCAGCTCACCCTCCCGCGCCCGCTGCGCACGGAGGATCGCGCGAGGCTCCCGGCCCGCCGTCAGCGCGGCGTCGAGGTACTTGCCGTCGCCGTCGAACTCGCCGAAGCGCCCGAGGCTCGGCCACGCGAAGTCGGGGTAGGCGTGGCGACCGGACCCGAGGGCGACCGGCAGCTGCAGGATGGGCGCGACGACGCCGAGGCGCTGCATCCACAGCCGCGAGACACTCTCGCCCGGCAGCTGTGCCCGCCCGTCGGCGAAGTCGGCGATGACGCGGGCCTGCCGGATGCCGCGTGCTCCGGGCGAGGCCGCCAGCCGCGCCGTGATGTCGCCGCGGAACCCCTCGGCCGACGTCTCGTCGTAGTCTCCGTGCCCGCGCCACGCCACGAGGCGGAGGGCGGCGTCCGCGTACGCCACGGCCGCCTCGGGCGACGAGGTGCGGATGAGGTCGGTCACGGTGCGTGCCAGGGTGGTCACGCGCAGCCCGTCGATCGTCGTGACGTCGGATTCCGGCAGCAGGCCGCTGTGGCGGATGACGTCGCCTCGGCTGCGCGCCGGAGTGGGCGACGGATCGAGGACGTGCACGTGCTCCTCATCGGCGCGGTACCCGGGCAGCTGCCACAGCGCGCCGGCCGTCGCGAACGCGAAGACGGGTGGGCGTTCGCACGTGGCCGCGAACGCCCGGGCGCGCGCCCGCATCCGCTCCTCGGGCTTCGCCTTCCGCCAAGCCTCCGCGTCGCCGTAGGCACCGTGCCGGATGCGGAGGAGCGATCCCGTCCGCATCTCGGAGCGGAGCGCCCCGGCGACGCCGAGCGCGGCGAGGTCGCGGTGCAGGAGCAGATCGTCGGTCACGCCCCCAGCATCCGCGCCGCCGGCGGCCCGCACCGCCCCCGTCCCCAGCCGCCCGCCCCCGCGCCCTTCCCGCCCCCTTGGGGAGGAGGGCTCCCCCTCGCGCCGAGAGTGCACTGTCTCGCCGAACCGGCACCGAATCCGGTGCACTCTCGGCGAGACGGTGCACTCTCGGCGAAGGGGCGGGCGGGAGGGGGGAGGAGGGGGAGGGGGCGGGCTACTCCGAGCCGAGGTGCTTGTCGACGTTCGCGCGGGTCTCGTCGACCTTGCCGCGGTGCTCCTCGGGCACGACCTTCTTCACGGCCTCGGCGGCCCCGTCGAGGAAGCGGTCGCTGACCTCTTCGGCCTTCTCGCTCTTGAGGGCCTCCTCGATCTTGTCGCGGTTCTGCTCGAACAGCTGCTTGCCCTTGTTGACGATGTCATCCACGCCCATGGCGGCCTCCTTCGTTCGGGCTGCCATTGTGCGCCGCGACGCCGCCGCGGGGGAAGGGGTTGCGCACACCCGCCGCGCACACACGACGACGGCCCCCGTCCGAAGACGAGGGCCGTCGAGTGAAGCGGCTGTCAGACCTGCTCGGCCTGGCGGCGACGGATGACCGCGACGCTGGTGACGGCGACACCGGCGGCGAGCAGTGCGCCACCGCCGATCCAGACACCGGTCATCGACGCGGCGTCGATACCCGTGGCGGGCAGGCCCCCGCCGGCGACGCTGAAGGGGCTGGTCTCGGTGACGACCACGCCGTTCTTCAGGCCGGTGGCGGCGACGGTGTAGGCGCCCGAGGCGTTCGCGGGAAGGCGCACACCGAGGCTCGCGTTGCCCGAGGCGTTGGTCGTGGCGGTGAAGGTCGGCGAGCTGGAGACGGCGCTGCGGACCACGGCCTGCGTGATGGCGGCGCCGTTCTCACCGGTGACGACGAAGGAGATGGTGACGTTGACGTCGAACGCCAGCGCCTGGAGCGTGACGACGCCGCCCGGGACGGGGCTGCCGGCCACGGTGGTGTCGGGGGCGCCCGGCGTGTATGCCATGGCGGCGGCGGGAACGGCGGTGAAGGCTGCGGCCGCGATGACGACCGCCGCAAACTTGGTGCGAAGGTTCTTCATTCGATACTCCGATGCTGTGGATTCGTGTGGGGGAATGACGGAAGTAGGTCGTTCGCGGTGGACCCGACGGGGAAAAGCGGCACCCTCCCCCGCTACTTCGACCTCCAGGCTAGCCGCACTCTCAGGAAAATCACAACCGGGGATGCCATTGGCCGCACAACCTTCATCGGGACGTAACAATCGCCGGAGCCGCGCGGACAGCCGAAAACGGGGCCGAGCCCGAAGGCCCGACCCCGTCGCGGGAAGTCCGAGGACTTACTTGAGGATCTTGGTCACCGTGCCGGCGCCGACGGTGCGGCCACCCTCACGGATCGCGAAGCCGAGGCCCTCTTCCATGGCGATCGGCTGGATGAGCTCGACCGTCATCTCCGTGGTGTCGCCGGGCATGACCATCTCGGTGCCCTCGGGCAGCGAGATGACGCCGGTGACGTCCGTGGTGCGGAAGTAGAACTGCGGGCGGTAGTTGGCGAAGAACGGGGTGTGACGCCCACCCTCGTCCTTGGACAGGATGTACGCGGTGCCCTCGAAGTCCGTGTGCGGGGTGACCGAACCGGGCTTGACGACGACCTGGCCGCGCTCGACGTCTTCACGCTTGGTGCCGCGCAGGAGCAGACCGCAGTTCTCGCCGGCCCAGGCCT
>CAZBZR010000093.1:0-3012 GCA_964496445.1 uncultured Microbacterium sp. | reverse complement strand
TGTCGCGATGGTCGCGCATCAACTCGAGCTCGTACTCCTTCCAGCCCAGGATCGACTCCTCCAGCAGGACCTCCGAGGTGGGGCTCGCCTGCAACCCGGCGCCGGCGATCCGCTCCAGATCCGTCTCGTCGTAGGCCATCCCGGAGCCGGACCCACCCATCGTGAAACTGGGCCGCACAACCATCGGATAGCCCAGGTCCCCCGCCGCCGCCAAGCACTCGGCCATCGTGTGACAGACGTGGGAGCGGGCGCTTTCGGCCCCGATCGAGGCGACGATCTCCTTGAACAGTTCCCGGTTCTCCCCGCGCTGGATCGCCTCCACGTCGGCACCGATCAACTCGACGCCGTACTCGGCCAGCACGCCGGACTCATACAACGCGATCGCGGTGTTCAAAGCCGTCTGGCCACCCAGCGTCGGCAGCAGCGCGTCGGGACGTTCCCGGGCGATCACCGACGCGACGACCTCCGGCGTGATCGGCTCGACGTAGGTGGCGTCGGCGAACTCCGGGTCGGTCATGATCGTCGCCGGGTTGGAGTTGACGAGGATGACGCGCACGCCTTCCTCGCGCAGCACGCGGCAGGCCTGCGTGCCGGAGTAGTCGAACTCGGCGGCCTGGCCGATGACGATCGGGCCGGAGCCGATGACGAGGACGGAGCGGATGTCGTCGCGCTTAGGCATTCTTCTTGGTCTCCAGGGTCGCGACGACGAGATCGCGGAAGCGGTCGAACAGGTAGTTGGCGTCGTGGGGGCCGGCGGCGGCCTCGGGGTGGTACTGCACTGAGAAGGCGGGGATGTCCAGGGCCCGCAGGCCCTCGACGACCTGGTCGTTGAGGCCGACGTGGCTCACTTCGACCCGGCCGTAGCCGTTCGGGCTGTCGGTCGCGCCCTCCAGCGGCGCGTCGACGGCGAAGCCGTGGTTGTGCGCCGTGATCTCCACGCGCCCGGTGGTGCGGTCCAGCACCGGCTGGTTGATGCCGCGGTGGCCGAAGGGCAGCTTGTAGGTGCCGAAGCCGAGGGCGCGACCGAGGAGCTGGTTGCCGAAGCAGATGCCGAAGAAGGGCAGACGCTCGTCCAGCACCGCGCGCAGCAGCTCGACGTGCTCGTCGGAGGCGGCGGGATCGCCAGGTCCGTTGGAGTAGAACACCGCGACCGGGTCGACGGCGCGGATGTCGTCGATCGTCGCGGTCTGCGGCAGCACGTGCACGTCGAAGCCGCGCGCGGCGAGGTTGTCGATCGTGGCCTGCTTGACGCCGAGGTCGAGCACCGCGAGGTTCCCGATGCGCTCGCCGGTGGCGGGGGTGACCTCGGCGACGGCGACGGAGACCTCGGCGGAGAGGTTCCGGCCGGCCATCTCCGGCGCCTCCCGCACGATGCGCAGCTGCTCGCCGGGCTCGATGCCCGCCGCGTCACCGGAGAAGATCCCGCCGCGCATGCTGCCGGAGGAGCGGATGCGGCGCGTCACGGCACGCGTGTCGATGCCGCTGATGCCCACGATGCCGTCGGCGTCCAGGGCCTCGTCGAGGGACTGCTCGCTGCGCCAGTTCGACACGACGCGCGAGGGGTCGCGCACGATGTAGCCGGCGACCCAGATGCGGCGCGACTCGGTGTCTTCGCTGTTCATCCCGGTGTTGCCGATGTGCGGGGCCGTCTGCAGGACGATCTGGCCGGCGTACGACGGGTCGGTGAGGGTCTCCTGGTACCCCGTCATGCCGGTGGCGAAGACGACCTCGCCCAGCGTCGTGCCCTGCGCGCCGTAGGCGCGGCCCGGGTAGCGGCTGCCGTCTTCGAGGACGAGGACCGCGGGGTCGAGGGACAGGCGGGAGCTCATGCGGATTCTCCTGAGGGAAGCAGGGGGCGGACGGCGTCGACGAGGGCGCGCGCGGAGGCGTCCTGCGGCCGGAGGTAGGTGTCGACGACGGTGTCGTCGGAGATGCGCCACGACACCCGGGCCAGGCCGTCGCGCTCGACGACCCGGTCGATCGCGACGGTGGCCTGCGCGGCGTCGACGAGATGCTCGGGCGTGAGCACGAACCGCGGCTGGCCTGGCAGGTCGAGGACCACTCCCGCCGAGGTGACGCCGATCCGCACCTTCGAGCGGAAGGCGAGACCGCGGATGGCGAGGCGCTCGAGCGGCTCGCCGGCGCGGGTGGTCGCGACGTAGAGCCCGTCGAAGTCGGCCAGGACCGCGGCATCCGCGGGGATCTCCCCCACCGGCGCCGTGAGACCTGCGTCGCGCCGGGTCCGCCGCCACCAGGCCAGCGCGAGGAGGGCGAGGAGGACGACCGCGACGGCGATCATGATGAGGAGGGCGCCTTCGCGGCTCACGCGTGCACCCCCGGAGCATCCAGCAGCGCGCCGTCCGCGACGGTGGCGACCCCCGCGCGGAAGGTCCAGCGCACCTCGCCGGGCAGCTCCCGGCCGAGGTAGGGCGAGTTGCGGCTGCGGCCGCGGAGGTCGTCGAGGCCGAACGTGCGCACGGGACGCGGGTCGTAGAGGGTGAGGGAGGCGGGCTGTCCGGTCGTCAGCGGCGTGCCGGCGCCGACCAGTCGCCCGATCCGCGCGGGCGTGCGCGACATCACACGCGCGACGTCGGCCCACGTGAACAGGCCGGTGTCGACCATCGCCTGCTGCACGACGCGGACGGCGCTCTCCAGCCCCACCATGCCGTTCGCGGCGGCCGACCACTCGCAGGCCTTCGCCTCGGCGGGGTGCGGGGCGTGGTCGGTGGCGACGATGTCGATCGTGCCGTCGGCGAGCGCCTCCCGCAGCGCCTGGACGTCGCGCGCGCTGCGCAGCGGCGGGTTCACCTTGTAGATCGGGTCATAGGAGGCGACGAGGTCCTCGGTGAGCAGCAGGTGGTGCGGCGTGACCTCGGCGGTGACGTCCACGCCGCGCTTCTTGGCCCAGCGGATGATGTCCACCGAGCCGGCGCTGGAGAGGTGGCACACGTGCAGGCGCGAGCCCACGTGCTCGGCCAGCAGCACGTCGCGGGCGATGATCGACTCCTCGGC
>CAZBZR010000092.1:0-3107 GCA_964496445.1 uncultured Microbacterium sp. | reverse complement strand
CTTGTAGCGCTGCAGCGTGCCCTGCACGGCGCGGGCCGTGTTGTAGTGCTCTTCGCCCACGACGTTGGGGTCGACCTGGCGGCTGGTGGAATCGAGCGGATCCACGGCGGGGTAGATGCCCAGCGCGGCGATGTCGCGCGACAGCACCACGGTGGCGTCCAGGTGGGCGAAGGTGGTCGCCGGCGACGGGTCGGTCAGGTCGTCCGCGGGCACGTACACGGCCTGGAGCGACGTGATCGACCGGCCACCGGTCGAGGTGATCCGCTCCTGGAGCTCGCCCATCTCATCGGCAAGGGTCGGCTGGTAGCCCACCGCCGCGGGCATGCGGCCGAGCAGCGTCGACACCTCGGAGCCGGCCTGGGTGAACCGGAAGATGTTGTCGATGAACAGCAGCACGTCCTGGTTCTGCACGTCACGGAAGTACTCCGCCATCGTCAGCGCCGACAGCGCGACGCGCAGACGCGTCCCCGGGGGCTCGTCCATCTGGCCGAAGACGAGCGCGGTCTTGTCGAAGACGCCCGCCTCCTCCATCTCGTGGATGAGGTCGTTGCCTTCACGCGTGCGCTCACCGACACCGGCGAACACCGACACACCGCCGTGGTCCTGCGCGACGCGCTGGATCATCTCCTGGATGAGGACGGTCTTGCCGACGCCGGCGCCGCCGAACAGGCCGATCTTGCCGCCCTGCACGTAGGGGGTGAGGAGGTCGATGACCTTGATGCCGGTTTCGAACATCTGGGTCTTCGACTCCAGCTGGTCGAAGTTCGGCGCCTTGCGGTGGATGCCCCAGCGCTCGGTGACCTCGACGGTCTCGCCCGGCGCGCCGTTGAGCACGTCACCGGTGACGTTGAAGACCTTGCCCTTGGTGATGTCGCCGACGGGGACCGTGATGGGGCCGTCGGTGTCGCGCACTTCCTGGCCGCGGACCATGCCGTCCGTCGGCTTCAGGGAGATGGCGCGCACGAGGTCGTCGCCGAGGTGCTGGGCGACCTCGAGGGTGATCTCGGCCGACTCGCCGTCGATCGTGATCGTGGTCTTCAGCGCGTTGTAGATGTCGGGAATCGCATCGTGGGGGAACTCGATGTCGACGACCGGGCCCGTGACGCGGGCGACGCGTCCGACGCCGGCAGTCTGAGTCTGCTCGGCCTTCTCGGCGGTGAGGCTCATGGCTTCTTCTCTCCTTGTGAGGTCTTACTTGCCCGACGCCAGGGCGTCGGCGCCGCCGACGATCTCGGCGATCTGCTGCGTGATCTCCGCCTGACGCGCGTTGTTGCGCAGACGGGTGTAGGCGGTGATGAGCTTGTCGGCGTTGTCGCTGGCCGACTTCATGGCCTTCTGGGTCGCGGCGTGCTTGGCCGCCGACGACTGCAGGAGGGCGTTGAAGACACGGCTCTGGATGTACACCGGCAGGAGTGCGTCCAGAACGGTCTCGGCGGCGGGCTCGAACTCGTACAGCGGGTACACCTGCGCGGCGGCACTCGGGTCCTCGTCGGCCTCGACGACCTCCAGCGGGAGCAGGCGCACCGACTCCGGCGACTGGGTCATCATACTGACGAAGCGGTTGTACACGAGGTGGATCTCGTCCACTCCCCCCTCGCCGCCGCCACGGTTGTAGGCGTCGATGAGCGTCGCGGCGATCTCCTCCGCGGTGCGGAACTGCGGCGTATCAGTGTCACCGGTCCACTCCGCCTCGCTGGCGATGCGACGGAACTGGAAGTAGCCGACGGCCTTGCGCCCGACGAGGTAGAACGCGACCTCCTTGCCCTCCGAGCGCAGGAGCTGCGCCAGCTCCATGCCCTCGCGCAGGATCTGCGAGTTGAACGCGCCCGCAAGTCCCCGGTCGGAGGCGAAGATCACCACGGCCGAGCGACGGATCTCGCTGCGCTCGGTCGTCAGCGGGTGCTCGACGTTGGAGTGGGTGGCCACGGCGGAGACGGCCCGCGTCACGGCTCGCGCGAAGGGCGAGGACGCGCGCACCCGCGCCATCGCCTTCTGGATGCGCGAAGCCGCGATGAGTTCCATCGCCTTCGTGATCTTCTTGGTGGTCTGCGCAGAATTGATCTTCTGCTTGTAGACCCGCAGTTGTGCGCCCATGGTCCTGTCCCTGCGCCGCCTTAGCGGCGGCCCTTGACGATCTTCTCCTGGTTGACGTCCTCGGCCTCGGCCGCCTCGGTCGACTCGCTGCCGGGGGCAGCGATCCCCTGGTCGTCGCCGGCCTGGAACTGCAGGATGAACTCGTCCGTGCGCTTCTCCAGCTCCGCCACCGTGTCGTCGTCCAGAACGTTGGTGTCGCGGAGCGTGTCGAGCACGGAGCTGTTACGGCGGAGGTAGTCCAGGAGCTCGCGCTCGAAGCGCAGCACATCGGAGACCTCGATCGAGTCGAGCTTGCCGTTGGTGCCGGCCCAGATCGAGACGACCTGCTCCTCGACGGGGTACGGCGAGTACTGCGGCTGCTTCAGGAGCTCGGTCAGGCGCGCACCGCGGGCGAGCTGACGACGCGAGGCCGCGTCGAGGTCCGACGCGAACATCGCGAAGGCCTCGAGGGAGCGGTACTGGGCGAGCTCGAGCTTGAGCGTTCCGGAGACCTTCTTGATCGACTTCACCTGCGCGTCGCCGCCCACGCGGGACACCGAGATGCCCACGTCGACCGCGGGGCGCTGGTTGGCGTTGAACAGGTCGGACTGCAGGAAGATCTGGCCGTCGGTGATGGAGATGACGTTGGTCGGGATGTACGCCGACACGTCGTTCGCCTTGGTCTCGATGATCGGCAGACCCGTCATCGATCCGGCACCCAGCTCGTCCGAGAGCTTCGCGCAGCGCTCCAGCAGACGCGAGTGCAGGTAGAAGACGTCGCCGGGGTAGGCCTCGCGGCCCGGCGGGCGGCGCAGCAGCAGCGACACGGCGCGGTAGGCCTCGGCCTGCTTGGACAGGTCGTCGAAGATGATCAGGACGTGCTTGCCGCCGTACATCCAGTGCTGGCCGATGGCCGAACCGGTGTAGGGCGCCAGGTACTTGAAGCCGGCGGGGTCGGACGCGGGCGCGGCGACGATGGTGGTGTACTCCATCGCCCCGGCCTCCTCCAGCGCGCCCTTGACGGAGGCGATGGT
>CAZBZR010000091.1:0-3137 GCA_964496445.1 uncultured Microbacterium sp. | reverse complement strand
ATCGTGAGGGTGAGCACGTCGTTGCCGGCGGCGAGCTCCCCGGCGAACTGCAGCGCCCTGATGACGGAGCCCCACAGTCGCGGCTCGCGCCCGGCCCAGCGCACCCGCACACCCCACTCGTTGAGCTGATCGCGCCGGCGGTGCAGCACCTCGCGGTTGAAGCCCATGAGGAAGCGCACCTCGTCGGGCGAGCGGCGCCAGTTCTCGGGTGAGAACGCGTAAACCGAGAGGTGTCTCACGCCGGCCTGGATGGCACCGGCGACGACGTCCAGCAGCGCCGACTCGCCCGCACGGTGGCCCTCGACGCGCGTGAGCCCCCGGCGGTTCGCCCAGCGGCCGTTGCCGTCCATCACCATCGCGACATGCGCGGGCACGGCGCCGCGCGGGAAGGCCGGCGGCTGCTCCCCCGTCCAGTCGACCGGGCGGTAGGGCACCGCGTCGCGGTGCGTGTAGGGACGCGGGGTCATCGGGCGCCCTCCACGTGCGCGAGGGAGCGGATGCCGCGCTCCAGGTGCCACTGGGCGTAGGCGGCGACGAGCCCCGAGGCCGCCGCCGCGGCCGGATGCGGCGCCGCATCCACCTCGTCCCAGTCGCCCCGGAGCAGCGCGCGCAGGAGCGAGGAGGTGGTCGATGCGATGCGGGCCGAGCCCGCCGGCGCGCAGTCGGCGCACACGAGGCCGCCGAGCTGCGCGACGAACGCGTCGTGCGACCCGGGCCGCCCGCAGCGCGCGCAGCCGTCCAGTCCCGGGGCCCATCCTGACAGCGCCATGGCGCGCAGCAGGTACGAATCCAGGACGCTCCGGGGGTCGTGCTCGCCGCGCGCGAGCGAGCGGAGACCGCCCACGAGGAGGAGGTACTGCTGGGGCGTCGCCTCGGCCTCGTTCAGTCGGTCGGCGGTCTCCACCATGGCCGACGCCGACGTGTAGCGGTCGTAGTGCACCGCGATGTCGGCACCGTAGGAGCCGAGCGACTCCGCCTGCTGCACGATGTCGAGCGAGCGCCCCCGGTACAGCTGGACGTCGGCGACCATGAACGGCTCCAGTCGCGATCCGAACCGCGACGAGGTGCGTCGCACGCCCTTGGCGACCGCGCGGATCTTGCCGGTACGGCGGCCGAGCATCGTCACGATGCGGTCCGCCTCCCCGAGCTTGTGGGTACGCAGGACCACGACTTCGTCGCGGTAGGTGGGCACCGTCCCATTATCCGCCGCGGGTCGCCCGCCCGGCGCCGCCGCGCGCCGGGAGAATGGACGCGTGGACCAGACGTTCGTCATCCCGCCGTGGGCCGCTCTCACCGCCGTCGGCCTCGGCGGCGTGCAGGGTGCTCTGTTCGCCTCCGGGTTCCGCGGGCAGCGGCGCCTGGACTTCCTCGGAGTCGCCATCATCGGGATCGGGATCGGCATGGGCGGCGGCCTCATCCGCGACCTTCTGCTGGGCGTGGTCCCCGCCACCCTGCAGAGCAACTGGTACCTCATCACCGCGACGACCGCCGCGATCGTCGGAATGCTGCTGTCGGGGATCTTCCAGCGGCTCAACGCCGTCATCGTCGCGCTCGACGCGCTCGTCATCGGCCTGTTCGGCGCGTTCGGCACGAGCAAGGCGCTCGCCCTCGGGCTGCCGCCGGTGCCGGCGGTGTTCGTCGGCGTGTGCGCGGCCGTGGGCGGCAGCATCCTGCGCGACGTGCTCATGGGGCTGCCGGTGGCGATCATGCACGTCGGCTCGCTGTACGCGGTTGCCGCCGGCGCCGGATGCGCCGTCCTGGCGACCGCGGCCGCCTTCGGCTCGCCGCTGCTGGTGGCCGCGATCGCCGGCATCGCGGTGACCACCGTCATCCGCATCCTCGCCGTGGTCTTCGACCTGTCGCTGCCCGAGCAGCGCATGCTGCACCGGCGGAAGGTCGCCGTGGAGACCTCGGCGATCCCGATCGTCCGCCCCGCCGACGACGCATCCTGAGCGGCGCCTCCCCGCGAGACTCGGCCGCACGGATGAGACACCGCGCGCGGCGCGGTGTCTCATCCGTCGTGCTGAGTCTCGGGAGCTCAGACGGCGGCGAGGTCAGACGGCGGCGAGCGACGGGGTGTCGCGGCGCGCGCGGATGGCGCGGTTCACGGCGGAGACGACGGCCTTCAGGCTCGCGGTCGAGATGTCCCCGTCGATGCCGACCCCCCACAGGCGTTCGCCGTCCACCTGCAGCTCGACGTAGGCCGCGGCCTGGGCGTCGCCGCCGGCGCTGAGGGTGTGTTCGACGTAGTCGTACAGCGAGATCTCCAGCCCGCGGGACCGCAGGACGTCGAGGAACGCGGCGATCGGGCCGTTGCCGTGGCCCACCGCCTCCTCGATCTCCTCGCCGTCGCGCAGCCGCACGGCGAGCTCGACGTCGCCGGTCAGATCGCTCGAGGTGCGGGTGCCCACCAGCTCGAAGCGGCCCCAGCGATTCTCGGCGACCGCGGAGGGCAGGTACTCATCGGTGAAGACCTCCCAGATCTGGGCGCTCGTCACCTCGCCGCCGTCCGAGTCGGTCTTGGCCTGGATGACGCCGGAGAACTCGATCTGGAGCCGGCGCGGCAGGTCGAGGGCGTGGTCGGTCTTCAGGAGGTATGCCACGCCCCCCTTGCCCGACTGCGAGTTCACGCGGATGACGGCCTCGTACGAGCGGCCGAGATCCTTCGGATCGATCGGCAGGTACGGCACGGCCCATTCGATGTGGTCGACTCCGACGCCCGCCGCCTCGGCGCGCGCGGCCATGGCCTCGAACCCCTTCTTGATGGCGTCCTGATGCGACCCGCTGAAGGCGGTGAAGACGAGGTCGCCGGCCCAGGGGCTCCGCTCGGGCACCGGCAGCTGGTTACAGTACTCGACAGTGCGCTTGACCTGGTCGATGTCGCTGAAGTCGATCTGCGGGTCGATGCCCTGCGTCAGCATGTTCACGCCCAGCGCGACGAGGTCGACGTTCCCCGTCCGCTCGCCGTTGCCGACCAGGCACCCCTCGATGCGCTCGGCACCGGCCCTGTATCCGAGCTCTGCCGCGGCCACCGCGGTGCCACGGTCGTTGTGCGGATGCAGCGACAGGATCACGTTCTCGCGGTGGTTCAGGTGACGCGACATCCACTCGATGGAGTCGGCGTACACATTCGGCGT
>CAZBZR010000090.1:0-3141 GCA_964496445.1 uncultured Microbacterium sp. | reverse complement strand
GCGACCAGTTCTGGATGGTGGTGTACGTGACGCGGGCCGACGGCTTCACGACGATCTCGACGACGGCCGAGTGCAGCGAGTCGTTGGTGTACACCGGCGCCGAGCAGCCCTCGATGTAGTGCACCTGCGAGCCCTCGTCGGCGATGATCAGCGTCCGCTCGAACTGGCCCATGTTCTCGGTGTTGATGCGGAAGTACGCCTGCAGTGGGATGTCGACGTGGACGTTCTTGGGCACGTAGATGAACGAACCGCCCGACCACACCGCGGTGTTCAGCGCGGCGAACTTGTTGTCGCCCGCCGGGATGACGGTGCCGAAGTACTCCTCGAAGAACTCGGGGTGCTCGCGCAGCGCCGTGTCGGTGTCCATGAAGATGACACCCTGCGCCTCGAGCTGCTCGTTGATCTGGTGGTAGACCACCTCGGACTCGTACTGCGCGGCGACGCCGGCGACGAGGCGCTGGCGCTCGGCCTCGGGGATGCCGAGGCGCTCGTACGTGTTGCGGATGTCCTCGGGGAGGTCCTCCCACGTCTGCGCCTGCTTCTCCGTGGAGCGCAGGAGGTACTTGATGTTGTCGAAGTCGATGTCGCTGAGGTCGGCGCCCCAGGTCGGCATGGGCTTGCGACCGAACAGGTCCAGGCCCTTCAGGCGGGTCTTGAGCATCCATTCCGGCTCGGACTTGAGCGCCGAGATGTCGCGCACCACGGCCTCGCTGAGGCCGCGCGTCGCGCTGGCCCCTGCGGCATCCGGGTCGTGCCATCCGAACTCATAGACTCCGAGCCCCTCGAGCTCGGGCCGGTCGATCAGGACATCAGCCATTCGGGTTCTCTCCTCTCGGGCCGCAACGGTGTTCTCCGCCCCGGCATTCCCCTCTCCTCCGTGGAGTCGCGGAGGGGGGACCGCCGCTGGTGGGCCCGCTCTGTGCGCGCGATTCGGCGCCTAGACTGTCCGTGACGCGGTGCGCGTGCGCGCTGCATCCCGAACCCCTTGATTCTACAGGTTCCGCGGCCCTCCCAGGCCGCCGGTGCCGCCCGCAGCCGCGTCCCGCGCGCTGTCTGGAGGAAGCCGCATGTCCACGTCGACCATCCCCGCGGTGTCGCAGGCGCCGGGCAACCGGTTCGTGCGCTGGCTGCCCGATCACGTCGACGCCCGCGTGCGCGTGTTCGCGTGGCTCTCGTTCGTCGCCGAGGTGCTCATCATCGCTACCGGTGGCGCGGTGCGCCTCACCGGATCGGGGCTCGGCTGCCCGACGTGGCCGACCTGCACCCCCGAGTCGATCGTCGCCACCCCCGAGATGGGCATCCACGGCGCGATCGAGTTCGGCAACCGCACTCTGACCGGGCTCGTCGGGATCCTCGCGCTGGCCGTCGTGGTCCTGGTGTGGCGGATGCGGCGCACCCGCCGCGACCTCTTCGTCCTGTCGCTCATCGTCCTCGGCGGGGTCATCGCCCAGGCGGTCGTCGGCGGCATCACGGTGCTCACCGGGCTGAACCCCTTCATCGTCGGGTTCCACTACGTCGCCTCGGTGGTGCTGGTGTGCGTCACGGCCGCGTTCCTCGTGCGCATGCGGGCCGCCGCGGGACCGCGCGTGCGCGCCGTACCGCGCGCCTACGCGGCGACCGTGCACGTGGCGACCCTCTTCCTCGCCCTGACCGTCGCGTTCGGCATTCTGACGACGGGTGCGGGGCCGCACTCCGGCGACCCCGAGGCTGTACGCAACGGCTTCAACGCCGAGGTCCTCGAGCACGTGCACGCGTGGCCGAGCTACATCCTCTTCGGCCTCACCCTCGTGCTCGTCGCGGTGGCGTGGGCGCGCGCGCTCCCTCCGCGTCGCTGGATCACCGTGCTCCTCGGTATCGAGCTCATCCAGATCGCGGTCGGCCTCTACCAGGCCCGCAACGGCCTGCCCGAGCTCGCGGTCGGCACGCACATGGTGCTGGCCGCTCTGACCGCCGCGACGATGACCGTTGTCGTGCTGCACCTGCGGCGACCGGTTTCATAGGCGATTCATCGACGGCGCCGAGACACCCTCGGGCCGGATGAGGCAGGGTGGAACGATGCCGGCGCGCCCCGCGCCGGATCGCCATCCGAGGAGTACATCCCTATGACCTTCCGCCCCAGCCTCGCCCGCAGCATCCCGTTCTGGGTGCTCCTGGTCGTCTCCGCCGCCCTCACCGGCGTCGGCGCCTGGCTCGTCCTGGACCGCCTCGGCCGCATGGAGGCCGCGATCCTCACCCAGTCGCCGGAGGCCACGATCGAGGTCTACGTCGGTGCGCCCTCGGTCACCGCGTCGGCGTTCGTCCTGGGGGCGGGCCTGGTGGGTCTGCTGCTCACGCTCGCCGTGGCCGCCGTGCGCACCCTGCTGCCCGCCGCGCCCGTCGTGTTCGCGGAGGAGCTCGAGGAGACGGAGGAGGAGGTCTTCCCCACCGAGGACGGCCCCGTCATCCCCGCCGCGCCCGCCGTGGCGACCGAGCCGGTCATCGCTGAGGACCCTGACGTGGAGACTCCGAGCGACGCGGCACCGCCCGCCGCCGCGCGCGACTGAACGCTCTCACACCGATCGACGCCCTCTGCGGTGAGGAACGCTGCCCGGCAGCATCCTCGTCGCGGAGGGCGTCGGCGCGTCCGGGTCAGAAGGGCAGCAGCGGATCGACCGCGATCGCCACGAACAGCAGCGTGAGGTACGTGATGGAGGCATGGAACACGCGCATCGGGCGGGGCTCCGTGCCGCGGACGGCGCGAGCGTACAGCCGGTGCGACTCGTAGACGAACCAACCGCCGAACACGACCGCGGAGACCGAGTACACCAGCCCCATCGAGGCGACCGGGATGAGCAGCAGCGAGCAGGCCACCGTCGCCCACGCGTAGAGGATGACCTGGAGTCCCACCTGGGATCCGGAGCGCGTCGCGCCGAGCATCGGCACGTCCGCTTCCTCATAGTCGTCCTTGTACTTCATCGACAGCGGCCAGTAGTGCGGCGGCGTCCACAGGAAGACGAGGACGAACAGGATCAGCGCGGCCCAGCTGAGGGTGCCGGTGACGGCCGACCAGCCGATGAGCACGGGGAAGCAGCCCGCGATCCCGCCCCACACGATGCTCTGCGCGGTGCGGCGCCGGAGGATCCTCGTGTAAACGCCGACGTC
>CAZBZR010000089.1:0-3820 GCA_964496445.1 uncultured Microbacterium sp. | reverse complement strand
GGGGGGCGGGGGGGGGGGGGGGGGGGGGGGGGGGGCGGGGGGGGCCGGTCGCCTCCTCGTGTCCGTCGGTACCGAGAGCGGCGCCGTGCTCGTCGACGTCTCGCCGCCGGAGACCTCGCGATAATGGGCGGATGGAACCGTGGGAGCTGCGCGAGTGGTTCGACGAGTTCCTCCAGGCGTGCAACCGTCACGACGTCGGGGCCCTCCGGCCGTTCCTGGACCCCGGGATGCGCCGGGCGCACCTCCCCGCGGGTGCGGAGGCCTGGATCCACGACTACGAGGATCTCCTGGAGGCCTTCCCCGACTGGCAGTGGCGACGCATCCAGCTGCTCGTCGAGGACGACCGCCTCGCCGTGCACCTCCGCGGCGGCGGCACGCACGTGCGCAGCTATCTCGGCATCGCGCCGACGCGCCGCCGGGTCAACGTCGCCGAATTCGCCTTCTATCGCGTGCAGCGCGGCCGGATCATCGAGGCGACCCTGAGCGGACCGGCCGAGCTCATCGCCCAGCTCACGGCCTAGCCGTAGAAGAGCCGCTCGAACACCCGGCGGGCGCGCCGCGTGGTGGCGAGGTAATCCTCCTCGACCGCCGTCGCCGACCGCGGCGGGTACTCCAGGATGCGGCCGATGCCGTCGAGCTTGCCGCGGTCGGTCGGAAGCACGTCGCTCGTCTGCCACGACAGCAGCGTGGCCGCCGAGCGCAGCCGGCTGGCCAGTCGCCATGCCGCCGAGAGGCGTTCGGCGTCGGTCTCCCCCACCAGGCCCGCGTCGCGCGCGGCATCCAGCGCGGCGAGCGTGGAGGTGGTCCGCAGCCCCGGGACGGCGGCGGCGTGCTGGAGCTGGAGGATCTGCACCAGCCACTCGACGTCGCTGAGTGACCCGGGGCCGAGCTTGAGGTGGCGGGCGGGGTCGGCCCCCTGCGGCAGGCGCTCATTCTCGACGCGTGCCTTGATCCGCTTGATCTCCCGGAGTCCCTGCGGGTCGACGCGGTCGGGATAGCGCACCTCGTCGGCGAGGGCCGTGAAGGCCTGGATCAGCTTGACGCTCCCGGCGATGCCGCGCGCACGCAGAAGCGCCTGCGCCTCCCACGACAGCGACCAGCGACGGTAGTACTCCGCATACGCGTCGAGGGAGCGGGCGACCGGACCGTTGCGCCCCTCCGGCCTGAGGCCCGCGTCGAGCTCGAGGGGCAGCCGGTGGTCTTCGGAGTGCTGACGCAGCCCTGCGACGATCTTCAGCGCCAGCTCGTGGGCGCGCTGGGGGTCGACGCCGTTCGGCCGGTAGACGTAGATGACGTCGGCGTCCGAGCCGAATCCCAGCTCACTCCCGCCGAAGCGCCCCATCGCGATCACCGAGAAGTCCAGGGCCCCGTCCTCCGGAGGCACGACGTCGCGGCGGACGGCTCGCAGCGTGGCCTGGATGGTCACCTCGGTGATCGTCGTCAGCGCCCCGGCGAGTTCGTCGATGGTGAGATGGCCGAGCACCGCGGCCATCGCGGTGCGCAGCATCTCCCGACGCCGGAGACCCCGCACCGCCCGCATCGCGTCGTCGATCGCGGCGTGGCGCATCTGGATCGCCCGCGCCTCCTCCTGCAGCGACACCCCGCTGCGCGGCCGCAGGAGCTCGATGTCGTCGAGCCACGCGACGGCCTCGGGGATCCACTCCATGAGCTCGCCGACGTAGCGCGACCCGGACAGCAGATGCGTGAGGCTCTCCGCCGCGGCGGAGGAGTCGCGCAGCATCCGCAGGAACCACGGGCTGTCGCCGAGGCGCTCGCTGATGCGCCGGAAGACGAGGAGACCGTAGTCGGGGTCGACACCGTCTGCGAACCACCGGATCATCACCGGCATGAGGTGGCGCTGGATGGTGGCCTTGCGGCTGAGCCCGGAGGTGAGCGCCGCGATGTGCCGCAGCGCCCCGGCGGGGTCGCGGAAGCCGATGGCGGCGAGGCGGTCGTGGGCCTGCTCGGGCGAGAGCGTCCGCTCCTCCTTGTCGAGGCCGGCGACGGCGCTGAGCAGGGGGCGGTAGAACAGCCGCACGTGGATGTCGCGCACCTCGCGCTTGATGGCCTCCCACCGCTCCTGCACGCCCTCGCCGGTGTCGGCGAGACGCGTCGCGCGCGCGAGGGCCCGCAGCTCCTCGGGGCGCGTCGGCATGAGGTGCGTGCGGCGCAGTCCGCGCAGCTGCAGCCGATGCTCGATGAGACGCAGCATCCGGTAGTCGCGCGCGAAGGCGGCCGCCTCGGTGCGGCCGATGTACCCCTCCGCCACGAGCGCGTCGAGCGCGTCGAGCGTCCCGCGCTGGCGGATGCGGTCGTCGGTGAGCCCGTGGACGAGCTGGAGAAGCTGCACGGTGAACTCGACGTCGCGGATGCCGCCCGGGCCGAGCTTGACCTGACGCGCCACCTCCTCGGGCGGGATGTGGTCGGTCACGCGCTCGCGCATCCGCTGCACGCTGTCGACGAAGTTGGCGCGGGCCGCGCTCGTCCACACCTTGGGCTGCACGGCGGCGACGTACTCCTCCCCCAGCGCCGCGTCGCCGGCGAGCGGGCGGGCCTTCAGCAGGGCCTGGAACTCCCAGCTCTGCGCCCAGCGGTCGTAGTACGACAGGTGCGACGCGAGCGAGCGGACGAGTGCGCCCTGCTTGCCCTCGGGCCGCAGGTTGGGATCGACCTCCCACAGCGGCGGTTCGATCTCCGGACCGGAGATGCCCCGCATCGTCTGCACCGCCAGACGGGTGGCGATGTCGATGGCGCGGGCGTCGGAGACGTGATCTTCGTCCGCGGTTCCGCCGACGAAGATCACGTCGACGTCGCTGACGTAGTTGAGCTCGCGCGCGCCGGCCTTGCCCATGCCGATGATCGCGAGGCGCGTCAGTGCGACCTGATCCCGGGGGAAGAGGGCGGGGCCGCCGCTGCCGGCCAGTCGTGCCCGCGCGACGGCGAGCGAGGCCTCGAGGGCCGCACCGGCGGCGTCGGCGAGCCGAGCGGCGACGAGGTGGACGATGTCGGCGGGGTCGTCGGCGGCGAGATCGAACGCGGCGATGCGGGCGAGCATGCGGCGATAGGCGATCCGCAGGGCGACCCACGCGTCGTCGCCTCCGGATGCGGCGAATCCGTCCTCCTCGCCGACGGCCGCTGAGAGCTCGTGCCGCAGCGCGTCGGCGCTCGGCAGATCGGCGCCCGCTCCCCGCAGGTGCGCGAGCTCGCCGGGGTGACGCAGGTAGAACTCCGCGAACCCCGACGAGGCCCCGGCGAGCCGCCACATCGCCGTCCACCCCGCGTCGTCGTCGCGCAGCGCGGCCACCGCGCCGGCGTCGCGGCGCGCGATGTGCAGCACGGCGGCGAGGGCGTCGTCGGGGTCGGCACCGCGCGAGGCGGCGACGGTCAGCTCCGCCCGGGGGATGTCGGGGAGGCCGTCCAGCTCGGTCAGCGCGGCGTCGGCCCCCCGCAGGTGCGCGAAGCCGCTGCGCGCCAGGGCGGTGAGGCCCGACGTGCGCTCGCCCGACGACATCGGCACCGCGTCAGAGCATCTCGAGGTTGCTCTTGAGCTCGAAGCCCGTGACCTGCGAGCGGTACTCCTGCCATTCGCGGCGCTTGTTCAGCAGCACGTAGTTGAAGACCTGCTCGCCCAGGGTCTCGGCGACCAGCTCCGACTCCTCCATGTACTCCAGCGCGTGGTCCAGGCTCGCCGGCAGCGGCGCGTACCCGAGGGCGCGGCGCTCGGAGTCGGTGAGCGACCACACGTTGTCCTCCGCCTCCGGGGGCAGCTCGTAGCCCTCTTCGATGCCCTTCAGGCCCGCCGCGAGCATGAGCGCGTAGG
>CAZBZR010000088.1:0-3835 GCA_964496445.1 uncultured Microbacterium sp. | reverse complement strand
GCGCGCGCGGGTGCGCGCGGCCGCATCCGTCGACAGCTCGGTCGTCGCGGCATCCTGTGCGACCCGGTGATCGGGCCGAGCTTCTTCGGCTCGTGGTTCCCGTTCCCGGACAACCGGGCGCTGGACTGGGAGCGCTTCGGTCGCGCGGACTTCCTCTACGTCTCGCATCGCCACCGCGACCACTTCGATCCGGCCCTCCTCGAGCGCTTCGTGCCGAAGGACATCCGCGTCCTGCTCCCGGATTACCCCACCGACGACCTCGAGCAGGACCTCCGCGGCCTCGGGTACGACAACATCGTCTACACGCAGGCCGGCGTGCCGCTGGAGTACGGCGCCCTGAAGATCATGGTGACTCCGCTGCGCGCCCCGAGCGACGGGCCGATCGGCGACTCGTCGCTGAGCGTGGACGACGGGTCCGCCAGCATCCTGAACCAGAACGACTCCCACCCGCTCGATCTGGAGACCCTCCTCGGCTTCAGCAAGCCCGACGCCTACTTCACGCAGGTCTCCGGTGCGATCTGGTGGCCGATGGTCTACGACCTGCCGCAGGAGAGCAAGCAGAACTTCGCCCAGCTCAAGCGCGACGCGCAGAACAAGCGCGCGATGTACTACATCGACAAGGTCGACGCCGAGCACGTCTTCCCGATGGCGGGCCCGCCGATGTTCCTCCGCGAAGAGCTCTTCCGCTACAACGGCTGGGGCGAGCAGGACGATTCGATCTTCACCGATCAGCGCCAGTTCCTCGAGCACATGGCTGCGGAGCGTCCGCACCAGCGCGGCTACCTGTTCGTGCCCGGGACGCAGGTCGACATCGACGCCGGCGCGCTGACCGTCACCCAGACCCTCTACGCCGACGCCGAGCTGGAGCGCATCTTCGGCGACAAGTGGGCCTACCTCGCCGAGCAGCGCGACAGCCGCCAGGCCGAGGTGCAGGCCGAGATCGCCACGCGCGCCGAGGTCATGCCGCCCGATGAGATGCTCGCCGCGCTGAAGGAGTGGTGGGAGCCGCTGCTGCGCCGCGCCCGCACCATCCGCAACGGCGTCGGTGGGAACGTCCGCTTCCGCATCGGCGAACTCGACATGGTGGTGGACTTCCCGAAGGCGAAGCTCCGCGAGTACGCGGGGGAGGAGTGCGTGTACTGGTACACGATCCCCGCCGACCTCGTCTCCACGAACATCCGCGACCACGAGATCGACTGGTCGAACTCGATCTTCCTCTCGATGCAGTTCGAGGTGGGCCGCAGCGGCAAGTTCAACGAGTTCCTCACCACGTTCCTCAAGTGCCTCTCGCGCGATCGCATCGAGTACGTCGAGAACTGGTACGCCGAGCAGAGCGACCAGACCGAGGACATCCAGCTCGACGACTGGGTCGTCCAGCGCCGCTGCCCGCACCTGCGGGCCGACCTGTCCAAGACCGGCAAGATCGAGGACGGCGTCCTCACCTGCAGCCTGCACGACTGGAAGTGGGATCTGACCAGCGGACGCTGCGTCACCAGCGCCGGCCACCCGATCCGCGCCTCCCAGGCCGACCCCGCCGAGGCGACCCCCGCCGCCTGACCCGCCCCGCCCGCACCCGCCGAGACTCGGTGCGGCGGCCGAGACTCCTGGCGTCGCGCTGATTCCGGTCCGTGCCGCTGAGTCTCGGCGCGACGGGGGAGCGGTAGGGTGGGGGAGAACCCCAGCAACCTTTAACCCCGTCCTGTGAGGCGGAGAAGGGAGCGGCGGATGACCACGCGCACCGTGCTGCACGAGGCCGACATCGCCCGCGCACTGACCCGGATCTCCCACGAGATCCTCGAATCCAACCGCGGCCCCGACGGACTCGTCCTCCTCGGGATCCCCACTCGCGGCGTGACCCTCGCCGAACGCATCGGCTCGCTCGTGAGCGGCCAGAGCGTGCCCGTGGGGGCGCTGGATGTCACGATGTACCGCGACGACCTGCACCGCAACCCCACGCGCGCCCCGCAGCCCACGCAGATCCCGCCCGGCGGCATCGACGGCAAGATCGTCGTGCTCGTGGACGACGTGCTCTTCTCCGGCCGCAGCATCCGCGCCGCCCTCGACGCCCTCCAGGACATCGGCCGGCCCGCCGCGGTGCGCCTGGCCGCCCTCGTCGACCGCGGCCACCGCGAGCTGCCCATCCGCCCCGACTTCGTCGGCAAGAACCTGCCGAGCGCGCGCGATGAGCGCGTGTTCGTGCGCCTGGCCGAGATCGACGGCGACGAGGCCGTCACGATCGAGGGGCGGTGATCGGATGCGGCATCTCCTCGACACCCGTACGCTGAGCCGCGCCGACGCGCTGCGCATCCTCGACGTCGCCGAAGACATGGCCGACACGCAGCTGCGCGAGGTGAAGAAGCTCCCGACTCTGCGCGGCAAGACCGTCGTGAACCTCTTCTTCGAAGACTCCACGCGCACCCGCATCTCGTTCGAGGCGGCCGCCAAGCGCCTCTCGGCCGACGTCATCAACTTCTCCGCCAAGGGGTCCAGCGTCTCCAAGGGCGAATCGCTCCAGGACACCGCGCAGACGCTGCAGGCCATGGGGGCGGATGCGGTGGTCATCCGCCACGGCGCCTCCGGGGCTCCGCTGACCCTCGCCACGAGCGGCTGGATCAGCGCGGGCGTCGTCAACGCCGGCGACGGCACGCATGAGCACCCCACCCAGGCCCTCCTGGACGCCTTCACGCTGCGCAAGCGCACGTTCGGCGACGACAGCCGCGGCCGCGATCTCGCCGGGCTCCGCGTCGCGATCGTGGGGGACGTGCTGCACTCGCGCGTCGCCCGCTCGAACCTGTGGCTGCTGAACACCCTCGGCGCCGAGGTCACCCTCGTCGCCCCGCCCACGCTGCTCCCGCAGGATGTCTCGCAGTGGCCGGCGCGCGTGGCGTACGACCTCGACGACGCGATCGCCGACGCTCCCGACGCGATCATGATGCTGCGCATCCAGCTGGAACGGATGAATGCCGCGTATTTCCCCACTGAGCGGGAGTATTCCCGGCGCTGGGGCCTGGATGCGCGGCGCGTGGACGCGCTCGCGGACGGTAGCATCGTTCTGCACCCCGGACCCATGAACCGGGGCTTGGAGATCTCCGCCGAAGCCGCCGATTCCGATCGCTCGACGGTGCTCGAGCAGGTCGCGAACGGCGTGTCCGTGCGGATGGCCGTGCTGTACCTGCTGCTGGCGGGAGAGCGCGCCGGCAGCGAAAGAGAGGACGACCGATGAGCGCCCCCGCCCCTGCGATCTTCGTTCTGCGCGGCGCGCAGCTGGAGGGCGGCGCCCCGGCCGACCTGCTGATCCGCGACGGCCTGATCGTCGAGTCCGGCGCGGGCCTGTCCGCCGCCGGCGCGACCGTCATCGACGCGGAGGGGCTCGTCGCCCTCCCCGGCCTGGTCGACCTGCACACCCACCTGCGCGAGCCCGGCTACGAGGCGTCCGGGACGCTCCTCACCGGTTCTCGGGCCGCCGCCGCGGGCGGCTACACCACGGTCTTCGCGATGCCGAACACGTCGCCCGTCGCCGACACCGCCGGTGTGGTCGAGCAGGAGCTCGCCCTCGGCGAGGCCGCCGGATACGTCCACGTCCAGCCCATCGGCGCCGTGACCGTCGGGCAGAAGGGCGAGCGGCTCGCCGAGCTCGGCGCGATGGCCGACTCGCGGGCGCGCGTGCGCGTCTTCAGCGACGACGGGTTCTGCGTGTGGGATCCGCTGATCATGCGCCGGGCGCTGGAGTACGTGAAGGCGTTCGACGGCGTGATCGCCCAGCACGCACAGGATCCGCGCCTGACCGAGGGCGCGCAGATGACCGAGGGCGCCGTCTCGGCCGAACTCGGCCTCG
>CAZBZR010000087.1:0-4342 GCA_964496445.1 uncultured Microbacterium sp. | reverse complement strand
GGTGGCGCAGGCCTTCGTACGAGCCGATCTCGACCTTGCGGCGGATGTCGGCGGCCACCTCGCGGCGGAGGTCACCCTCGACCTTGTAGGTGCCCTCGATGTGATCGCGGAGGGCGACGAGCTGGTCGTCGGTGAGGTCCTTCACGCGGATGTTCTCATCGATGCCGGTCGCAGCGAGGATCTCGTGGGAACGGGTACGGCCCACGCCGTAGATGTAGGTCAGGGCGATGACCACGCGCTTGTCGCGCGGGATGTCGACGCCGGCGAGACGTGCCATGCGGCTCTCCTAGGAGTGTCGTGGAGGTGTGGAGCAGGATCGGTGCCCGGGCCTCCGCCCCGAGGTGTCCCCCTTGCGGGTTCTGATCCTGCCGGTTGTGTGTATTGAGTTGTGACGCCTAGCCCTGGCGCTGCTTGTGACGCGGGTTGCTCTTGCAGATCACCATGACGCGGCCGTGGCGGCGGATGACCTTGCAGTGGTCGCAGATGGGCTTGACGGAGGGGTTGACCTTCATGATTTCCTGTTTCGCTGTCTTCGCCGGGCAGGGGTGAGCCTGGGGCGTTACTTCTCGACCGGACTCAGCGGTAGCGGTAGACGATCCGACCGCGCGTGAGGTCGTAGGGGCTGAGCTCCACGACGACGCGGTCTTCCGGAATGATGCGGATGTAGTTCTGCCGCATCTTGCCCGAGATCGTCGCCAGCACCTTGTGTCCGTTCGTCAGCTCCACGCGGAACATCGCGTTGGGCAGCGCCTCGGAGATTGTGCCTTCGATCTCGATGACACCGTCTTTCTTCGCCATATACTCGCTATCACTCGAGCGGACCGGTCGGTCTGCGGTGGTTGGGGATTGCGGTGCCTCGACACGCCAATGCAGGCGCAAGGCACCAAAGAACAATCATACATGCTAATCTCCCGCGCGGCCAACGCGCGCGGGAGATTCACGCCGTCAGGGGCGCAGCGCGTCCAGGCCCGGCACGTCCCATCGCTTCGCGGTGATCGTCAGCTCATCGGTGCGGTCGCCCCCGAGCATCCCGAACACCTCGAAGTCGTCGTTCTCCGCCGTGAACTGACCCGCCCCCTGCGACGTGATCGTCCAGCCGGGGGTCACGGCGATCCAGTCCTCGTAGACGTTGATGCGGTTCGACGGGGCCAGCTGGAAGCGGAAGGACGGCGGCTCGGCCTCGCCGCCGTCGTAGCGCACCCGGTGCTTCGTGCCGGCGAAGGCGAACTGCATGCCCGCAGGGCCGAGCGGCAGCGCGTCGGTCCAGGCGGCGGGCAGGGTGCCGGCGGCGGGGCTCACATCCGCGCCCGAGGACAGCGTGATCTCGGTGTAGTCGTCGCCGTCGGTGAGGAAGCGGTGGGTCGACACCAGCACGTCGGGGAGCGCGTCGAGCCAGGCCGCCGCCTCCGGCGAGGGCCCCGTGACGACGATGCTCGCCTCCCGCACCGCTCCGTCGTGCCCCACCGCGAAGCGGATGTCCTCGACCTTCATGCCGGTCATCTCCGGAAGGAGGCCTTCCCACCCGGCCGGCTCCCCCCACACCGGCAGCGGCGGAGCGACGACGCCGGCGGCCTCCGCCTCCTCCTGCGTGGCCAGACCCGAGGTCACCACCCAGTCGAAAGACTCGGTGTTGCCCGTCTCGGCGATGGCGTCGGCGAGCGCGGCCAGCGCGACGGGGATCGAGATCCCCGCATCCTGCAGCTCCTCGCGGATGCCCTCGAACGGCAGCGAGTAGCGGCGCTCCAGCGCGACGCCGATCATCTCCGAGAGCTCCGTGGCGCTGTATCCGAGCTCGGCGTACTCGGCGGTCGGGCGCACCCAGCCGGTGAGCATGCCCTCTCCCACGACACGCACGGTGGCCTCCTCCTCGGTGAGGCCCTCGTCCTCGACGAGCGCCGCCACCGCGAGGTCGATCTCGGTGCGCAGCACATCGTCGGCCGACACCGAGGCCGGGGCGGCGCCGCCCGCGCAGGCGGTCAGCGATCCGCCGAGAAGGGCGGCGGCGAGCAGGGCGGAGAGGATGCGGCGCGTCATGGGTGCTCCGAGGCAGGGTCGATCGCCGGCTCGGGTGCCGGCCCCGCCACGGTAGCGGGCTCCGGCCCGCCGACCGCGCCGTCCGGGCATTCCCGGACGAGTCCGGACACCTCCGGCGCGGCGCGTCAGCCGAGGCGCTCGACGATGTCGGCCTGCGGGTCGCCGGTGAGGTCGGTGCGGTTGTTCAGTGTCGTGCCGTTGACGACGATCGTCGGGGTGCCGATGCCGGCCGCGCCCTCCTGCACCGGGGTGTCGCGAGTCTTGGCCGCCACGAAGCGCTCGTACGTGCCGTCGGCGATGCACGAGGCGACCGCGTCGGAGGCACCGGCATCCTCGGCGATGGCGGCGATCTCCTCGTCGGTGAGCCCCGGCGTCCCCTCGGCGGGTTGGCCGGCGAACATCGCCTGCACGAACGGCAGGACGGCGGCCGGCTCGTCCACCGCGACGCAGTACGCGGCGTTCGCCGACCGCGTCGAGTACGCCGTGCCCTGCGAGGCGCGGTCCAGGATCGCGATCGGGTGGATGTTCAGCGTGATGGTGCCCTCGTCGGCCAGCTGCGCGAGGGTGGGGCCGTACGCCTCCTCGAACCCCGCGCACACCGGGCACTGGAAGTCGATGTAGGTGTCGACGCTGTCGGGGCCCTCCCCCACCGCGATCGCACCGGTCTCGGCGCTGACGACGGGGCTGTCGGGCGCCTCGCCGGCGGAGTTGGCCGCCGCGTTGCCCAGCCAGACCGCGACGCCCACGCCGACGAGGACCACGACCACCGCGATGCTCACACCGATCGCGAACCAGTTGACCTTGCGCGCTGCCATGACTATCCGATCTGCTGCGGAACCACTCCGAAGGGCGCGAGCCCGGCGGCTCCCCCGTCCGGCGCCGTCAGCACCCACACCCCACCATCGTGCACTGCGACGCTATGTTCCCAGTGTGAGCCGTCGGAGCCGTCGACGGTCGAGACGGTCCAGCCGTCCTCCTCGACGAACGTCTCTTCGCCGCCGGCGGTGACCATCGGCTCGATCGCGACCGCCAGCCCCGGACGCACCTCGGCGCCCCGGTCGGAGGTGCGGTAGTTGAACACGCTCGGGGCCTCGTGCATCTTGCGGCCGATGCCGTGCCCCACGTAGTCGCGGAGGATGCCGTAGCCGCCGGCCGGGGCGTGCGCGTGGATGTACTCCTCGATCGCGGCGCCGACCTCGCCGAGGTGACGCGCGGTGGCCAGGGCCGCGATGCCGGCCCACATCGATCCGGCCGTCACCTCCGACAGGCGCGTGCGGGCGGCGACCAGTTCTGCGTCGGCCTCCCCGGGAACGACGACGCTGATCGCGGAGTCGCCGTTCCAGCCGCGCACCTCGGCGCCGGCGTCGATCGACACGAGGTCACCGGCCTGCAGCATCCGGTCGCTCGGGATGCCGTGCACGACCTCGTCGTTCACCGAGGCGCAGACGGTGTGGCGGTAGCCGCGCACCAGCTGGAAGTTCGAGCGGCCGCCGCCGGCGCGGATGACGCGCGAGGCCTCCGCGTCGAGCTCGAGCGTCGTCGCGCCCGGCACGATCAGCGCGCGGACGGCCTCCAGCGCGGCGGCGGTGAGCAGGCCCGGCTCGACCATCGCCCGCAGCTGCGCGGGGGTCTTGTAGAGGGAGGAGCGGAAGACCACGTCAGACCGCGGCGGCGCGCGCGAGGCCCCGCGCCTGGAGCGCCGCGAAGATGCGCGCCGTGACCTCGTCGAGCGATCCGACGCCGTCGATCTCGTCGACGATGCCGCGCGTGCCGTACACGCCGAGGATGGGCGCGGTCTCGGACTCGTAGATCGACAGGCGCTTCTCGATCGCCGCGTCGGTGTCGTCGGCACGACCCTGGTCGGCCGCGCGCTTGCGGAGGCGATCCAGCGACTCCTCGCGCGGGACGACGAGCGCGATCACGGCGTCGAGCTTCTCGTCACGCCCCTCGAGGAACTCGTCCAGGTGCATCACCTGGGCGAGGTTGCGGGGGTAGCCGTCGAGCAGGAAGCCGCCGTCGGCGTCGTCCTTGGCGAGGCGGTCGCGCACGACGGCGCTCGTCAGCTCGTCGGGCACGAGGCTGCCCGCGTCGATGATCTCCTTGACCTGCACGCCCAGGTCGGTCCCCTCCGCGACGTTGGCGCGGAACACGTCGCCCGTGGAGACGACGGGGATGCCGAAGGCTTCGGCGATGCGGACACCCTGGGTGCCCTTGCCCGAGCCCTGCGGGCCGACGATGAGGAGGCGTGCGGATCGTGTCATCAGCGGAGGAGCCCTTCGTAGTGACGCTGCTGCAGCTGGGCGTCGAT
>CAZBZR010000086.1:0-4643 GCA_964496445.1 uncultured Microbacterium sp. | reverse complement strand
CGTGTCGCTCCCCTGAGCGTCGCCCCTCCCCGCGAGAGTGCATCGTCTCGCCGAACCGGCACCGAATCCGGTGCACTCTCGGCGAGACGGTGCACTTTCGGCGTGAGGGGCGGTCAGAACCAGGAGCTCTCGCGGATCTGGCGCATCGCCTCGCGGCGGACGTCCGCGGGCAGGCGCTGGAGGAACAGCATCCCGTCGAGGTGATCGGTCTCGTGCTGGAGCGCCTGGGCCATCAGCCCCTCGCCCTCCAGCACGAGCTCGCGCCCGTCGAGGTCGATGCCGACGACCTTCGCGTACGGGTGACGGAGCGCGTCATGCCACACCCCGGGGATCGAGAGGCATCCCTCCCCCGTCGGCACCGGATCACCCGCCGTCTCCACGAGCACGGGGTTCAGCACGTACCCGATGTCCCCGTCGATGTTGTAGCTGAAGGCGCGGAGGCCCACGCCGATCTGCGGCGCCGCCACGCCCGCGCGTCCGGGCGGCTCGACGGTGTCGAGGAGGTCGCGGACGAGCGCACGCACGCCGTCGTCGATGTCGGTGATCGGGGCGCTCACGGCGCGGAGGACGGGATCGCCGAAGAGGCGGATGCTGCGGACCGTCACGATCTCACGCCACCGCCGCCGGCGCGCGGAGCCCCTCGACGACGGCCGCGGCGAGCTCGCGCGCGGCCTGGCGCGTGGCCGGCTGCAGGTCGCGGAACGTGATGTCGCCGCCGCCGCCGATGAGCGGGTCGTACGGCATCCGCACGACGCGCCGCACGCGCGTGGCGAAGTGGGCCTCCAGCTCGCTCTCGCGGATGAGCGGCGTGCCGGGGCGGGCGTTGTTGAGCACCACGACGGCGCTGCGCACCTGGTCGGCGTAGCCGTTGGTTTCCAGCCACGTGAGGGTCTCCGACGCCAGCCGCGCCTCATCGACGCTCAGCCCGGCGACGACGACGAGCTGATCGGCCAGCTCGAGGGTCGCGCCCATGACGGAGTGGACGATGCCGGTGCCGGTGTCGGTGAGCACGAGCGAGTAGTAGTGCGCCGCGAGGGCGGCCACGTCGTGATAGTCCCGATCGCTGAACGCCTCCGAGACGCGGGGGTCGGCATCCGAAGCCAGCACGTCCAGGCGCGTCTCGTCGCGGGCGACGATGGTGGAGATGTCGTTGAAGCCGGTGACCTCCCCGCGCGCCCGTGCGAGGTCGCGGACGGTGCGACCGCCGGTGCGCCCGATGCGGTCGGCGAGCGTGCCGCGGTCGGGGTTCGCGTCGATCGCGATCACGCGGTCATCGCGCGCCGCCGCCAGGGCCATCCCGAGGAGGGTGGTCACGGTGGTCTTGCCGACGCCGCCCTTGCGCGAGAGCACCGGGACGAATCGCGCGCCGCCGGGCAGGGGCGCCGCGATCCTCAGGTCCAGCTCCTTGCGGGCGCGGGCCTTGCGGCTGTCGCCGAGGTTGATGCGGTGGCGCGAGAGCGAGTAGACGAGCTGCTGCCAGAGCCCCTCCGGCTCGGAGCGGCCGAACTGCGCACGATCCAGCAGGCGGTCGGCGGTGAGGAGGTCGGATGTCTCGCGGCCGCTGTCGAGCTCGCCGAGGCGCTTGGAGGTGAGCGTCACCTCGGGCTGGGGCGCGTGGATGCGCTCCGCCGCGTGCGCACGGTCGATGCGCTTGTGCTCGTCGGTGGCGTGTGCCTCGCGACGGGACGTGGGCAGGGCACCGGTCAGCGGCACCGGCTCGCCGACCGGGATGCCGGCCGCCGGCGCCGCGGGGGCGTCCACGACGACCTCGGCCTCGTGCGCCTCGGGTTCGGGCCGGGCTGCGGCCGGAGCGGCCTCCTCGACGATGACGTCGGCGGCGGCGATCTCCTCGATGGCGCCGGGGGCCAGCGGGGCGTCGTCCACCGCCTCGTCCTCGACGGGCTCGTCGGGTTCGGCGGGGAGGGTGAGACTCACCTGCGCGGTGCGGGCGCCGAGGATGCCGATGCCGGCGGTGTCGACGCTCGTGGTGTCGGCGAGCAGTCCGTGCTCGGTCTGCTCCTCGGGGGTCTCGTCGTGTCGATCGGGCGTCACTGCAGGTCTCCAAACGGGGGTCGGGCGCCGAGCGCCCATCCCCTCAGGCTACTGCGCGGGGCGGATGACGACCAAAAGGTCCCCCGCGTCCACCTGCTGCGTGGCGGCGATCGCGATGCGCTCCACGACGCCGTCGACGGGAGCGGTGATGGCCGCCTCCATCTTCATCGCCTCGATCGAGGCGACCGGCTGGCCCGCCGTCACGGCATCGCCGACCGCGGTCTTGATCGTGACGGCCCCCGAGAACGGCGCCGCCACCTGACCGGGCTTGGACGTGTCGGCCCGCTCGGCCGAGCGCGCCTCGACGGCGATCGACCGGTCGCGAACGAACACCGGGCGCAGCTGGCCGTTGAGCGTGGTCATGACGGTGCGCATGCCCTTCTCGTCGGCCTCCCCGATCGCCTCCAGCCCGACGTAGAGCTGCACGCCCTTCTCGATCTCGACGACGTGCTCGGCTCCGGGCGCGAGTCCGTAGAGGTAGTCGACGGTGTCGAGCACGCTGAGGTCGCCGTACGTCTCCCGCGCCTCCAGGAAGGAGCGGGTCGGTCCGGGGAAGAGGAGGCGGTTCAGCCGCGCGCGCCGCTGCGCGGAGGTACCGGCGAGCTGGGCGGCGTCGTCGTCGGTGAGGGGCGTGACACCGGTCTTCACGTCGCGGCCGGCGAGGACCTTCGAACGGAAGGGCTCCGGCCATCCGAACGGCAGATCGCCGAGCTCGCCCGCCATGAAGCCGACGACGGAGTCCGGCACGTCGTACTTCTCGGGGTGCGCGGCGAAGTCGGCCGGGTCGGCCTTCACCGCCGCCAGGTGCAGCGCCAGGTCGCCGACGACCTTCGACGACGGCGTGACCTTGGGCACGCGCCCGAGGATCTCGTTGGCGGCGGCGTACATGTCCTCGATCAGCTCGAAGTCCTCCGCCAGGCCCAGCGCGATCGCCTGCTGGCGCAGGTTCGACAGCTGCCCGCCCGGGATCTCGTGCCGGTACACGCGTCCGGTGGGACCGGGAAGGCCCGACTCGAACGGCCGGTAGAGGTGACGGACCGCCTCCCAGTAGGGCTCGAGGTCGCCGACGGCGCCGAGATCCATCCCCGTGTCGCGCTCGGTGTGGGCCAGGGCGGCCACGAGGGCCGACAGCGAGGGCTGGCTCGTCGTCCCCGACATCGGCGCGGCTGCGGCGTCCACCGCATCCGCCCCGGCCGCAGAGGCGGCCAGGAGCGTCGCCAGCTGGCCGCCGGCGGTGTCGTGGGTGTGCACGTGCACCGGCAGGTCGAACCGATCGCGCAGCGCGGTGACCAGGCGGGCGGCGGCGGCCGGGCGGAGGAGGCCCGCCATGTCCTTGATCGCCAGCACGTGGGCGCCGGCGTCGACGATCTGCTCGGCGAGGCGGAGGTAGTAGTCCAGCGTGTACTGGTTCTCGCGGGGGTCGAGGAGGTCGCCGGTGTAGCACACCGCCACCTCGGCGACCGAGCGCCCCGTGGCCAGCACCGCGTCGATGGCCGGCCGCATCTGCGCGACGTCGTTGAGGGCGTCGAAGATGCGGAAGATGTCCACTCCGCTGTCGGATGCCTCGCGGACGAACGCGTCGGTGACCTCCGTCGGGTAGGGCGTGTAGCCGACGGTGTTGCGTCCACGCAGGAGCATCTGGATGGCGATGTTCGGCAGCGCGGTGCGCAGGGCGTCCAGGCGTTCCCACGGATCCTCGCCCAGGAAGCGGAGCGCGACGTCGTAGGTGGCACCGCCCCAGGCCTCCACCGAGAGGAGTTCGGGTGTCAGGCGAGCGACGTAGGGGGCGACGGTGACGAGGTCCTTCGTGCGCACGCGGGTCGCCAGGAGCGACTGGTGCGCGTCGCGGAAGGTGGTCTCCGTCACGGCGAGCGACGTGCGCGCGCGGAGGTCGCGCGCGAAGCCGGCCGGGCCGAGCTCCTCCAGGCGCTGACGCGACCCCGCGGGCGCCGGGGCGAGGAGGTCGACGGCGGGGAGCTTCAGGCGCGGGTCCACCGTGACCGGGTTCGCGCCGTTCGGGCGGTTCACCGTCGTGTCCACGAGCCAGTTGAGCACCTTGGTGCCGCGGTCCTTCGACTCACGGCCCTTCACCAGCCCCGGACGCTCGTCGATGAACGCGGTCGAGATGTCTCCGGCCAGGAACGCCGGGTCATCCAGCACCGCCTGCAGGAACGGGATGTTCGTCGACACGCCCCGGATGCGGAACTCCGCCAGTGCGCGCCGGGCCCGCGCCACCGCGGCGCGGAAGTCGCGGCCGCGGCACGTGAGCTTGGCGAGCATGGAGTCGAAGTGCGGGCTGATCTGCGATCCCGCCGCCGTCGTGCCGCCGTCGAGCCGGATGCCCGGGCCGCCGGGTGAGCGGTGGGTGGTGATCTTGCCGGGGTCGGGGCGGAACCCCTGCGCGGGGTCCTCGGTAGTGAGGCGGCACTGCAGGGCCGCGCCGCGCAGCCGGATCTCGCTCTGCGTCAGCGACAGCTCGGCCAGGCTCTGCCCGGCGGCGATCCGCATCTGCGACTGCACCAGGTCGACGTCGGTGACCTCTTCGGTGGCGGTGTGCTCGACCTGGATGCGCGGGTTCATCTCGACGAAGG
>CAZBZR010000085.1:0-4806 GCA_964496445.1 uncultured Microbacterium sp. | reverse complement strand
CCTGCAGAGCATAGAGGATCGTGAGCGTTTCGACGACACCACCAAGTGCATCCTCTGCGCCGCGTGCACGTCGTCCTGCCCGGTGTTCTGGACCGACGGGCAGTACTTCGGCCCGGCCGCCATCGTCAACGCCCACCGCTTCATCTTCGACAGCCGCGACACCGCGGCCGCGCAGCGGCTGGAGATCCTCAACGACAAGGAAGGGGTGTGGCGCTGCCGCACCACCTTCAACTGCACCGAGGCCTGCCCCCGCGGCATCGAGGTGACCAAGGCCATCGCCGAGGTCAAGCAGGCGGTCCTCAGCGGCAAGCGCTGACCGGTTCCCGCGCGCGCGGGTGCCGCGGGCGCGGCGAGCGGTAGCCTTCCCCTCGTGGGGGAAGCACGGATGCTGCGCCGGGCGCGGATCGCGGTCACGGCGGCGTACGCCGTGCAGGGTCTCGGGTATGCGACGGTCGTCACCTCCCTCCCCGCGCTGAAGGCGCGTCAGCAGGTCGACGACACCGTCGTCTCGCTGATCGTGCTCGGCGTGTGCGTGGCCGCCGCGGCCGGCTCCTTCGTCGCGAACGCGATCGCCGTGCGCGCCGGCAGCCGTGCGGCGCTGGTCACCGGCATCCTGCTGCAGGCGGCAGCGCTGCCGCTCATCGCCTTGCCGTCGCCTCCGGCGCTGTTCTTGGCGGCGTTCGCGCTGTACGGGGTGGGCCTCGGCGCGGTCGATGCGGCCTCGGCGATGCAGGGCGTGCTCCTCCAGCGCCGGCACGGCTCGCCGCTCCTGGGCGGCTTCTTCGCCGGCTACACCGCCGCCGCGATCCTCGGCGCGCTGGTCGTGGCCGCCACCACCGCGGCGCTGCCCCCGGGCGTCGGCGCCGCCGGAGCCCTGGGTCTGGCCGCCGCCGCGGCGCTCGTCGTCGCCGTCGCGGGCATCCGGCGCTTCTCCCCCGACGCCCCCGGCGACGCCCGCACCGCGACGCCCTCCGGGCCGCTGCCCCGACGCGGCATCTGGATCTTCGGCTTCGTGATCCTCGCGGTGTTCGTGCTGGACTCGGCGGTGAGCACGTGGAGCACGGTGTACCTCGCCGATGATCTGGCAGTGCTCGCGTGGGTGGCGCCCCTCGGCTACGCCGCCTATCAGGTCGCGGTGCTCGCCACGCGCCTGGCCACCGACGGGCTGCTGCGACGCTGGGGCGCGCGGACGGTCGTCGTCGCGGCCGTCGTCCTGGCCGTGGCCGGCTGCGTCGTGGTGGCCGCGATCCCGGCCCCCGCCGCCGCCGTCGCGGGGTTCGCGCTGACCGGGGCGGCCACCGGCGCCCTCGTGCCCGCCGCCTTCGGCGCCGCCGGCGACCTCGCCCCCGATCGCAGCGACGAGGTGATCGCGCGCGTGAACGTGTTCAACTACGTCGGCGCGGTCCTCGGCGCCGTGGCCGTCGGGCTCCTCGCCGACGGGCCGGGACTGGCCGTCGCCTTCCTCATCCCGGCGGCGGGCGTGGCGGCGGTGCTGCTCGTGGCCCGCTCCTTCGGGGCCGCGGTGCGTGCTCGCTAGTCTGTTCGCGTGAGCGACCTCCGCGACCCCGCACCGCTGCCGGGCGCGCTGCGTCGTCGCTTCGACCAGCCCATCGAGCGCGCCACCGCCCTCACGCGGGCGACGCTGGCGTGGTTCCCCATCCGCGTGTGGCGGCACTTCCTGCAGCACAACGGGTTCCTCCTCGCCGCCGGAATCTCCTACCAGTCGCTGTTCGCGATCTTCGGGGCGATCTACCTGGCCTTCGCCGCCGTGGGGGTGTGGCTGGGCGGGAGCGCCCCCGCCATCGCCGGGCTCATCGAGCTCGTGAACCGCTACATCCCCGACCTGATCAGCGACAACGGACTCGTCAAACCCGACCAGGTCGCCGCCGTCGCCTCCGGCAGCAGCGGACTGCTGACCATCACGGGCGTCGTCGCGGTGGTCGTCGTGGTGTGGACGGCGATCGGATTCGTCACCTACGCCCGTCGCGCCGTGCGCGACACCTTCGGGCTGTCCTTCGACCGGCGCAACTACCTGCTGCTGAAGGCGCGCGACCTCCTCGCCGCGGCGCTGTTCGGCTTCGCCCTTCTCGTCGGCGCCGTGCTGGGCACGATCACCACGGGCGCCGTCGACCTGATCTTCTCCCTCCTCGGCCTGACGCCGAACTCGCTCGGCGCCGACCTCCTCACCCGTGCGGTCTCGCTCGCGTTCGCCTTCGCGCTGAACACGCTCGCCCTCGGAGCACTGTTCCGCTTCCTCTCCGGCGCGTCCCTGGCGTGGCAGCGGATCTGGCCGGGCGCCTACCTCGGCGCCGCCGCGATGGTGCTGCTGCAGATCGGCGCAGGCTTCCTGTTCGTCTACACACCGTCCAACCCGCTCTTGGCGACCTTCGCGATCTTCATCGGCTTCCTGCTGTGGTTCCGCCTCAACGGCATCGTGATCCTCGTCGCCGCCGCGTGGATCGCCGTGGCCGCGGCCGATCGCGACGAAGACCTCGCGACCCCCGCCGACACCGAGGCGACCGAGCGTGCCGCCCTGCTCGTGGCCGCGCGCGTCGGGCTCCGCGAGGCGCAGCAGGCCGCGGCGGCCGCGCCGTGGTACCGCGCGTGGGCGGCGCGCCGCCGGGTCGACGCGGCCGAGCGGACCCTGGCCGAGGCCGAGCGCGCCGCCGCCGCGGTGCGGGCGCCGAGCCTCCCCTGGGACTGACGCCGCGCCGCCGACGCCGACGCGTGTCGGGGGGCGCGGACGCGTGTCGGGGGGCGCGGTTAGGCTCGTCGGGTGCCCCGCAGCGTCCGCATCGTCTCCGTCAACGTCAACGGCATCCGTGCCGCCGTCCGCAAGGGCATGACCGAGTGGCTCGAGTCCGCCGGCGCGGACATCCTCGCCATCCAGGAGGTGCGCGCGACCGCCGATGAGCTGCGGGCGGCGCTGCCGGGGTGGGAGATCGTCAACGACGAGGCGCTCGCCAAGGGCCGCGCCGGCGTCGCGATCGCCAGCCGCCGGCCCTCCGTGCGCATGAGCACCGTGCTCGGATCCGAACCGCTGGACTCGGCCGGCCGCTGGATCCAGGCCGACTTCGACATCGACGGCGAGGGCGTCGCGATCGTCAGCGCCTATGTCCACACCGGCGAGGCCGACACCCCCCGCCAGGACGCGAAGTGGGCGTTCCTGGATGCGATGGAACAGCGCATGCCGCAGCTGCAGGCGGAGCATCCGCTCGCCCTCATCATGGGCGACCTGAACGTCGGGCACCGCGAGCTGGACATCCGCAACTGGAAGGGCAACGTCAAGAAGGCCGGCTTCCTGCCGCGCGAGCGCGCCTACTTCGACCGGTTCCTCGGCGAGGCGGGCGCCCCGGTGGCCGGAGTGGACGGCTCCACCGGCACCGGCCTCGGCTGGGTCGACGTCGGGCGCCGCGCGGCGGGCGAGGTCGAGGGGCCGTACACGTGGTGGTCGATGCGCGGACGCGCGTTCGACAACGACGCCGGGTGGCGGATCGACTATCACCTCGCCACCCCCGCGATGGCCGAACGCGTCACCGGCTACGAGGTGGTGCGGGCGCCCTCGTGGGACACGCGCTGGAGCGACCACGCCCCCGTGATCGCCGATTACACCCTGGGTCGCTGAGCGGGGTCGCTGAGCGGGGTCGTTGAGCGGGGTCGGCGGCGCCGCATCCGCCGCCCGTAGGATGAAGCGGTGACCAAGCCCCGCCTGTACTCCGGCATGCAGCCCTCCGCCGACTCCCTCCAGATCGGCAACTACATCGGCGCGCTCATGCAGTGGCGGGAGCTGCAGGACTCCTACGACGCGTTCTTCTCCGTCGTCGACCTCCACGCGCTGACGCAGCCGAACGACCCGTCGGAGCTGCGGGAGAAGACCCGCCGCACCGCCGCGCAGTACATCGCCGCGGGCATCGAGCCCTCGCGCTCGACGCTCTACGTGCAGTCTCACGTTCCGGCCCACGCCGAGCTCGCGTGGGTGCTGTCGACCCTCACCGGGTTCGGCGAGGCGGGGCGCATGACCCAGTTCAAGGACAAGTCGGCCCGCTACGGCACCGACGCGACCAACGTGGGGCTCTTCACCTACCCGGTGCTCATGGCCGCCGACATCCTGCTGTACCAGACCGACGTCGTGCCGGTCGGTGACGACCAGAAGCAGCGCATCGAGCTGACCCGCGACCTCGCGGAGCGGTTCAACGCGCGCTTCGGCGAGACCTTCACCGTTCCCACCCCGGTGATCCAGCGCGAGACCGCGCGCATCTACGACCTGCAGAACCCGACGGCGAAGATGTCGAAGTCGGCGGAGTCGGATGCCGGGGTGCTCTGGCTGCTCGAGGATCCCGCCAAGACGGCGAAGAAGATCATGCGCGCCGTCACCGACAGCGAGGGGTCGGTGCGCTTCGACCGCGAGGCCAAGCCCGGCGTCTCCAACCTCTTGGTGATCTACGCGGCCCTCACCGGCCGGCAGATCGCCGCGATCGAGGACGAGTACGCCGGCCGCGGCTACGGCGACTTCAAGAAGGGCCTGGCCGAGGTCGTCGTCGCGGAGTTCGCCCCCGTCCGCGAGCGCGCGCTGGCGATGCTCGACGACCCGGCCGAGCTCGACCGCGTGCTCTCGGTGAACGCCGACCGCGCCGCATCCGTGGCCGACCGCACGCTCTCCGACGTCTACGACCGCATGGGCCTCCTCCGCCGCCGCTGACCCCGCCCCGCCCCGGCCCGCCCGCCCGCCCCGCATCCCGCGAGACCGAGAAGTCTCGGCGAAACCGAGGGCCTCGCCCCGGGTCTCGCCGAGACTCCCCGGTTTCG
>CAZBZR010000084.1:0-5196 GCA_964496445.1 uncultured Microbacterium sp. | reverse complement strand
GCCGAGGCCGACGTCGACGAGCGTCTTCAGGTAGCGGTGGATCGCCTGGATCGGCTCGAAGAAGTCGGCGGCCTCCGAGATCGGCATCTCCAGCACCTCGGCGATGTTCTTGCCCTTGTAGTGCACGGCGAGGGTGTCGCGGTTGTACCGCTTGCCGTGGCAGACCTCGCAGTCGACGTAGACGTCGGGGAGGAAGTTCATCTCGCTCTTCAGCGTGCCGTCGCCCGAGCACGCCTCGCAGCGGCCGCCCTTGACGTTGAAGCTGAAGCGCCCGGCCTGGTAGCCCCGGGCCTTGGCCTCGGGCGTCTCGCTGAACAGCGTCCGGATGCGGTCGAACACGCCGGTGTAGGTGGCGGGGTTCGAGCGCGGCGTGCGGCCGATGGGCGCCTGGTCGACGTGCACCACCTTGTCGAGGTCGTCCAGGCCCGTCACGCGGGTGTGCTTGCCCGGGACGCGCCGCGCTCCGTTCAGGCGCGAGGCCAGCACCTCGTAGAGGATGCCGTTGACGAGGGACGACTTGCCCGACCCGCTCACGCCGGTGACGGCCGTGAGGACGCCGAGCGGGAAGTCGACGGTGACGTTCTGGAGGTTGTTCTCGCGCGCGCCGACGACCGTGATCTGCCGCTTCTTGTCGATGCGGCGGCGCCGGGCGGGCGTCGAGATCGCGCGGCGTCCGGAGAGGTACGCGCCGGTCAGCGACCGTTCGTCCTCCAGCAGCGGGCCGAGCGGGCCCGAGTGCACGACATTCCCGCCGTCGACTCCGGCGCGCGGCCCGATGTCGACGATCCAGTCGGCCGCGTGGATGGTCTCCTCGTCGTGCTCGACGACGATGAGCGTGTTCCCGAGGTCGCGGAGCTTCACGAGGGTCTCGATGAGCCGCCGGTTGTCGCGCTGGTGCAGGCCGATGGACGGCTCGTCCAGCACGTAGAGCACGCCCGTCAGCCCGGAACCGATCTGCGTGGCCAGGCGGATGCGCTGCGCCTCCCCGCCGGACAGGGTCGCCGCGGCGCGGCCGAGGCTCAGGTAGCTCAGGCCGACCTGCAGCAGGAAGTCCAGCCGCGCACGGATCTCGCGCAGCACGGCGGCGGCGATCTGCGCCTCGCGGTCGGTGAGCTCGAGGGTCGCGAAGTAGGCCTGCGCGTCGGCGAGGCTCAGGCGCGACGCATCCGCGATGGAGTGTCCGTGCACGAGCACCGCGAGCACCTCGGGCTTGAGCCGATCCCCGTCGCACACCGGGCACGGCACCTCGCGCAGGAACTCCGACCACCGCTGGCGCTGCGAATCGGACTCGGCCTGCAGGTACTGCCGCTCGATGTAGGGCACCACGCCCTCGAAGCCCGACGAGTACCGCATCTCGCGGCCGTACCGGTTCTTCCACTTCACGGTGACCTTGTAGTTCTCCCCGCGCAGGACCGCCTCCCGAACCTCCTCGGGAAGCGCGCGCCACGGCGTGTCGAGGGAGAACTCCAGGTCGCGCGCGAGGCCCTCCAGCAGCCGCTCGTCGTACTGGAACAGACCCTTCCCCTGGGTCGTCCACGGGATGATGACGCCCTCGCGGATCGACAGCTCCTCGTCGGCCAGCATGAGGTCGACGTCCACGGACATCCGCGTGCCGAGTCCCGAGCAGGCGGGGCACGCGCCGAAGGGGGCGTTGAAGGAGAACGTGCGCGGCTCGATCTCGGTCAGCTGCAGCGGGTGACCGTTGGGGCAGGAGAGCTTCTCGGAGAACGACTGCCACGCGGCATCCCCCTCCTCGTCGACGAAGTTCACCTGCATGATGCCGCCGGCAAGTCCGAGCGCCGTCTCGACCGAGTCGGTGACGCGTCCGAGGATGTCGGGGCCGGCCACGAGGCGGTCGACGACGACGGCGATGTCGTGCTTGTAGCTCTTCTTGAGGGTGGGCGGCTCGGCGAGCTGGATGAGCTCGCCATCGACCACGGCGCGCGCGTATCCCTTGGCGCTGAGCTCCTTGAAGAGGTCGACGAACTCGCCCTTCTTCTGCGTGACCACCGGGGCGACGATCTGGAAGCGCGTCCGCTCGGGCAGCTCCATGAGCTGGTCGGCGATCTGCTGCACGGTCTGCCGCTGGATCTGCGCGCCGCAGACTGGGCAGTGCGGCACACCGATGCGCGCCCACAGCAGGCGCATGTAGTCGTGGATCTCGGTGATCGTGCCCACCGTCGAGCGAGGGTTGCGGTTCGTCGACTTCTGGTCGATCGACACGGCGGGGCTCAGCCCCTCGATGAAGTCGACGTCGGGGCGGTCGACCTGACCGAGGAACTGGCGCGCATACGCGCTCAGCGACTCGACGTAGCGCCGCTGCCCCTCGGCGAAGATCGTGTCGAAGGCCAGGCTCGACTTGCCCGATCCGGACAGGCCGGTGAAGACCACGAGCGCATCGCGCGGAATGTCGAGATCGACGTCCTTCAGATTGTGGACGCGGGCACCGCGGACGCTGAGTTTTCCGCTGGTGTTTCCGGGCAGGGCGACAGGAACGATGGGCACCCGTCAAGTTTAGGCGGGGCCTCGGACACGGGCTCCGGGGTTCGCCGGGAGCGCACCCGCCGAGAGTGCACCGTCTCGCCGAGCCGGCACCGAATTCGGTGCACTATCGGCGAGACGATGCACTTTCGAGGATGCGGCGGCCGGCGAAGGGCGCGAGCCCGTCGCGGAGGGCGGCGAGCCCGGCGGCGTCCATGCCCACGCGCGCCATGATCTGCGCGGGCACCTCGAGGGCGCGCGCACGCAGGGCGCGCCCCTCGGGCGTCAGCGCGATGTCCAGAACCCGCTCGTCGCCGCTGCGGCGCGTGCGCGTCACGCGGCCCTGCGCCTCGAGGCGCTTCACGAGCGGCGACAGGGTGGCCGGCTCCATCGCCAGCTCGCCGGCGAGCTCCCCCAGCGACCGCGGGGACTCCTCCCACAGCGCGAGCATCACGAGGTACTGCGGATGCGTGAGTCCCAGGGGCTCGAGCACGGGGCGGTAGATCGACACGACGTTGCGCGCCGCGGTGACCAGCGCGAAGCACACCTGGTTGTCCAGGGCCAGCAGATCCTCGTCACGCGTCACCCGGGCTCCCTCCATGGTTAGTACACTAATGATCATGGCACGAAAAGATCCGGATGCGCGTTCCCTGCGCGAGCGCGTGGCCGCGGCCGGCGGGTGGTACGCGTACCTGAACACCCGCCTCATCCGCGTCGCCGGCCCGGCGTCGGTCGGACCCTACGAGACGACCCCGGAACCCGTCCGCACCGAACGCCCGTGTCCGCTGTGCGGCCACGCGATGTCGGAGCACACGTTCGACCGCTCGGGGCCGAAGCCCCTCATGACCTGCCCCTGATCCCGCGCAGGGGCGGCGCGGTCAGGCGTGACCGGCCTTCTCCATCGCCCGCAGCTCCTGCTTCAGGTCCTGCACCTCGTCGCGCAGTCGTGCAGCCAACTCGAACTTCAGCTCGGCGGCCGCCGCCAGCATCTGGTCGCTGAGGTCGGCGATCGTCGCTTCGAGCTGTCCCGCGCCCTCTGCGGCGATCCCGGTGCGTCGCAGCTGCGGGGTCGGCGACTTGCCCTTGCCACCCTTGCCGCCGGCGTCCTTGCGCGCCAGCATCGCCTTGGTGTCGTTGGCCTCGCGCGCGAGCACGTCGGTGATATCGGCGATCTTCTTGCGCAGCGGCTGGGGGTCGATGCCGTTCGCGAGGTTGTAGGCGATCTGCTTCTCGCGGCGGCGATCGGTCTCCTCGATCGCGTTGCGCATCGAGTCGGTCATCGTGTCGGCGTACATGTGCACCTCGCCCGACACGTTGCGCGCGGCGCGCCCGATCGTCTGGATGAGGGAGGTGCCGCTGCGGAGGAACCCCTCCTTGTCGGCGTCGAGGATCGCCACGAGCGAGACCTCCGGCAGGTCGAGGCCCTCGCGCAGGAGGTTGATGCCGACGAGCACGTCGTAGACGCCCGCGCGCAGCTCGCTGAGCAGTTCGACGCGGCGGAGGGTGTCGACATCGGAGTGGAGGTAGCGCACCCGCACCCCGTGCTCGCCGAGGAAGTCGGTGAGCTCCTCGGCCATCTTCTTCGTCAGCGTCGTCACGAGCACGCGCTCATCGCGCTCCACCCGCAGGCGGATCTGCTCGAGCAGATCATCGATCTGACCCTTGGAGGGCTTCACCACGATCTGCGGATCCACCAGCCCGGTGGGGCGGATGATCTGCTCCACGACGCCGTCGGCGATGCCCATCTCGTAGCGACCCGGGGTCGCCGACAGGTACACCGTCTGACCGACGCGCTCCTTGAACTCGTCCCAGCGCAGCGGTCGGTTGTCCATCGCGCTGGGCAGGCGGAAGCCGTGCTCCACCAGCGTGCGCTTGCGCGATGCGTCACCCTCGTACATCGCGCCGATCTGCGGCACCGTGACGTGGGACTCGTCGATCACCATGAGGAAATCGTCGGGGAAGAAGTCCAGCAGGGTATGCGGCGGCTCCCCCGGACCGCGGCCGTCGAGATGGCGCGAGTAGTTCTCGATGCCGGAGCAGAAGCCCAGCTGCTGCAGCATCTCCAGATCGAACGTCGTGCGCATCCGCAGGCGCTGCGCCTCCAGGAGCTTGCCCTGGGACTCCAGCTCCTTCAGCCGCTCGGCCAGCTCGTGCTCGATCGTGCCGATCGCCCGCTGGACGGTGTCGGTGCCGGCGACGTAGTGCGAGGCCGGGAAGATCGGGACGGACTGCATGTTCTGCAGCACGTCGCCGGTGAGCGGGTGCAGCATGTACAGCGCCTCGATCTCGTCGCCGAACATCTCGATGCGGATCGCGAACTCCTCGTACACCGGGATGATCTCGATCGTGTCGCCGCGCACCCGGAAGTTGCCGCGCGAGAAGTCGACGTCGTTGCGGTTGTACTGCATCGAGATGAACTTCCGGATGAGGGCGTCGCGGTCATAGCGCTCGCCCACCTGCAGCGCGACCATCGCCCGCAGGTACTCCTCGGGAGCGCCGAGGCCGTAGATGCACGACACGGTCGAGACGACGACGACATCGCGCCGGGACAGCAGCGAATTGGTGGTCGAGTGGCGCAGCCGCTCCACTTCGGCGTTGACGGAGGAGTCCTTCTCGATGAAGGTGTCCGTCTGCGGCACGGAGGCGGCGGGCTGGTATTAGTCGTAGTACGCCACGAGGTACTCGACGGCGTTGTGCGGCAGGGGCTCGCGGACC
>CAZBZR010000083.1:0-5637 GCA_964496445.1 uncultured Microbacterium sp. | reverse complement strand
GTCGTAGGTGTCCTCGTTCACGCCCATGACGAACGTGCCGTCGACGTCGGTGCCCGGCGCGGAGATGAGCACCTTCTTGGCGCCGCCGGCGAGGTGCTTGCCCGCATCCGCAGCCTTGGTGAAGCGGCCGGTCGACTCGATGACGATGTCGACGCCGATCTCGCCCCACGGGAGGTTGGCGGGCTCGCGCTCGGCGAAGACGCGGATGCTCTTGCCGTTGACCGTGATCGAGTCCTCGTCGTAGGACACGTCGGCGTCCAGGCGCCCGCCGACCGAGTCGTACTTGAGCAGGTGCGCGAGCGTCTTGTTGTCGGTGAGGTCGTTCACGGCGACGATCTCGAGGTCGGCGCCCTGCGCGAGGGCGGCGCGGAAGTAGTTGCGCCCGATGCGGCCGAAGCCGTTGATCCCGATCTTCACGGTCACGGAGTCACTCCTGACGAGGTTGTGCGCAGAAATGCGCTGTGGTGAGGGTTTTCAGGTCGGACGACGACGTCCCGGCGGATGTCCCGCCGGGACGTCCACGCCGATTACGACAGTACCAGCAGACCCGAGGTCTTCTCGCGGGCGACGGCGAAGCGCTGGGCGACGTTCTCCCAGTTGGCGATGTTCCACGCGGCCTTGATGTAGTCGGCCTTGACGTTGAGGTAGTCGAGGTAGAACGCGTGCTCCCACATGTCCAGCTGGAACAGCGGCACCGTGCCCTGCGCGGTGTTGCTCTGCTGGTCGACCAGCTGCTGGATGATCAGGCGCGCACCGATCGGGTCCCAGCTGAGCACCGCCCAGCCGGAGCCTTGGATACCGGCGGCAGCCGCGGCGAAGTGGGCCTGGAACTTGTCGAAGCCGCCGAAGAACTCGTCGATCGCGGCGCGCAGCTCGCCCTCGGGCTCGCCGCCGCCCTCCGGCGACAGGTTCGTCCAGAAGATCGAGTGGTTGACGTGGCCGCCGAGGTTGAAGGCGAGGTCCTTCTCGAGCTTGTTCACGTTGGCGAGGTTGCCGCTCTCGCGGGCCTCCGCCAGCTGCTCGAGGGCGGTGTTCGCACCCGTGACATACGCCTGGTGGTGCTTGTCATGGTGCAGTTCCATGATCTTGCCGCTGATGTGCGGCTCCAGCGCGGCAAAGTCGTAAGGGAGGTCGGGCAAGGTGTAGGTCGCCATGTTCTCTTCTTCCGTTCGGCGCGCGCCGGTTACCCCGGCGCAGCGAGGGTGACGAGTTCATCCTACTGAGGGCCAACGCCTCATCCGGCGGGTTGCTTCCCGCCGCGGACGCGGGTACCGGTTCAGTCCTCGATGCCGGCCGGGACGGCCGACTCTGTGCCGGGGAGCCCCTCGGCCTCGGCCTTCTTGTCGGCCATCGCGAGCAGGCGGCGGATGCGGCCGGCGACGGCGTCCTTCGTCAGCGGCGGGTCGGCGTGGTGGCCGAGCTCATCCAGGCTCGCGTCGCGGTGGGCCAGGCGCAGGTCGCCCGCCTCGCGCAGATGCGGCGGGACCTCGTCGCCGAGGATCTCCAGGGCCCGCTCGACGCGCGCGCACGCGGCGACGGCCGCCTGCGCCGAGCGGCGGAGGTTCGCGTCGTCGAAGTTGACGAGGCGGTTCACGCCGGCGCGCACCTCGCGGCGCTGGCGCAGCTGATCCCATTCCGCGGCGGTACGACGCGCGCCCATCTCCGCGAGGGTGGCGCGGATGGCCTCGCCGTCGCGCACGACCACGCGCGGCACGCCGCGCACTTCGCGGGCCTTCGCCGGGATGCCCAGGCGGTGGGCAGCCCCCACGAGCGCCATCGCCGCCTCCGAGGAGGGGCAGGCGATCTCCAGTGACGCCGAACGGCCGGGCTCGCTCAGCGATCCCGCCGCGAGGAAGGCGCCGCGCCAGATGGCGGCCAGATCGCCGCGGTTGCCGGTGGTGAGCTTGTTCGGCAGGCCCCGCACCGGGCGCCGGCGCTGATCGAGCAGCCCCGTCTGACGGGCGAGTGTCTCCCCCGCCTCGATGACGCGCACCGCGTAGTGCGCGCCGGCACGCCCACCCGAGCCCTGCACGTGCACGAGCTCGGGTCGCACCCCGTACAGCTCCATGAGGTCGCGGGCGACGCGACGGGCCAGACGCTCGGAGTCGAGCTCGGCCTCGACGGCGACGCGGCCGGCGATGGAGTGGAGCCCGCCGGAGAACCGCAGCAGCGCCGTCAGCTCGGCGACACGGGCCGTCGGCCGCGGGTCCCGCACGGTGGTCAGCTCGGCCTTCACGTCGGCGGTCAGCGGCACGGTGCTCCTCGGGATGGGCGGCGGGGGACGACGGTACAGCCTACCCGCGAGTCCCCCGGTGGGACGACCCGGGCCGGCCCGGAGGGGAGGGTCGCGACGTCATTCCCGGCCGAGGTCGCGATGGGCCACGCGCACGGCGACCCCCGCGGTGCCGCGCAGCCGCTCGGCGAGCTCGCGGGCCATCACGACCGACCGGTGGCGCCCGCCGGTGCAGCCGATCGCGATCACGGAGTGGCGCTTGTTCTCGCGCTGATATCCCTCCAGCACGGGCCGGAGCGCCTGCGCATAGGCGTCGAGGAAGTCCTGCGCACCGGGCTGCGCGAGCACGTCGGCGCGGACCGCCGCATCCTCACCGGAGAGGGGGCGCAGCTGGTCGTTCCAGTAGGGGTTGGGAAGGAAGCGCATGTCGGCGACCATGTCGACGTCGGTGGGCAGCCCGTACTTGAAGCCGAAGCTCATCAGAGTCACGGTGTGGCGGGCGGCACCCTCCTCGCTGAAGAGCTCCACGGTGCGGGAGGTCAGCTGGTGGATGTTCGTGGAAGAGGTGTCGATGAGGACGTCCGCGGATGCCCGCACCTCCGCCAGCTGCTGTCGCTCGCGCCGGATGCCGTCGAGGATCGTGCCGTCTCCCTGCAGCGGATGCGGCCGCCGCACCGCCTCGAAGCGCCGCACCAGCACGTCGTCGGCGGCATCGAGGAAGACCACGCGCACCTGCCGGCCCGCCCGCAGGGTGTGCATCACCTCCGGCAGGTCGGAGAAGAGCTCGCGACCTCGCACGTCGACGACGACGGCGACGCGGGGCACCGCGCTCGCGGCGAGCTCCGTCAGCTCCAGCAGCGGTCGCAGCATCTGCGGCGGGAGGTTGTCCACCACGTACCAGTTGATGTCCTCGAGCGCGTTGGCGACGGTGGTGCGCCCCGCCCCCGACATGCCCGTGACGATGAGCACCTCACCGGAGTCCCCCGGCGCCGGATCCGTCATGATCATTCCCGTCCTCGAATGCCGCGCACCCCTCGCCTCGGTCACCCGGCGGCGTGTCGGCCGCAGCGCACGGTCGTGGATCCAGCCTACCGAGCCAGGTGGGTGTGGACGGCCGCGGCGAGCTTCGGTCCGATCCCGGGGAGCTCCCCGATCTCCTCCGGCGTGGCGTTGCGCAGCGCCGCCACCGAGCCGAAGTGGCGCAGCAACGCCTTGATGCGGGCGTCGCCGAGGCCGGGCACCTCCGAGAGCACGCTGGTGATGTCGCGCTTGCGGCGACGGCGCTGGTGGCTGATCGCGAACCGATGCGCCTCGTCGCGCAGCCGCTGCAGGAGGTAGAGGGCCTCGCTCGTCCGCGGCAGGATCACGGGGTACTCCTCCCCCGGCAGCCACACCTCCTCGAGCCGCTTGGCGATGCCGCACAGGGCGATCTCCTCGTGCCCGGCGTCGGCGAGGGCCCGGGCGGCCGCCGCCACCTGCGGCTGCCCGCCGTCGACGACGAGCAGCTGCGGGCGGTACGCGAATCGCGTCTTCTTTCGCGTCGTGACCACCTCGCCGTCGGCGGTCGGCTCGGGCTCGGGGTCCTGCTCGTTCTCCTCGGGGCGGTCGAGGTAGGCCAGTCGGCGCGTGAGCACCTGGTAGAGCGAGTCGGTGTCGTCGGTGGTCTCGGCCACGCCGAAGGAACGGTACTGGTCCTTGCGCGGCAGCCCGTCCTCGAACACCACCATGGAGGCCACGACGTTCGTGCCCGACAGGTGCGAGACGTCGAAGCCCTCGATGCGCAGCGGGGCCTCGGCCAGCCCCAGCGCCTCCTGCAGATCGGTGAGCGCTTGACTGCGGGCGACGTAATCGCTGGTGCGACGGGTCTTGTGCAGCATCAGGGCCTGCGACGCGTTGAGTGTCGCCGTCTTCATCAGCTCGGCCTTGCGCCCCCGCTGGGCGATCTGGATGGTCACGTTCTTGCCGCGTCGCTCGCGCAGCCACGCCTCCAGATCCGCGGCGTCCTCGGGAAGCGCCGGCACGAGCACCTGACGGGGGATGTCGGCGGCGGCGGCATCGCCGTAGGTGCGCTGGAGCACCTGGTCGACGAGATCGGCACCGGAGATGTCGATCTCCTTCTCGATCGTCGTCGCCCGCACCCCGCGGACGCGCCCGCCCCGGATGACGAAGTGCTGCACCGCCGCGGCGAGCTCGTCCTCGGCGATGCCGAAGAGGTCGGCGTCGGTGTCGGGCGCGAGCACGAGGGCGCTGCGGTTGAGGACGGCCTCGATCGCCTGGAGCTTGTCGCGATAGGACGCCGCACTCTCATAGTCCATCGCGGCCGAGGCCTCCCGCATCCGCGCCGTCAGGGTGCGCGTGAAGCGCTGGTCTCCCCCGGACATGAACGCGACGAAGTCCTCGACGATCGCGCGGTGCTCCTCGACCGTCACCCGCATCGAGCAGGGACCGCCGCACCGGCCGATCTGCCCGGGGAAGCACGGCCGGCCGGACTGCATCGCCTTGCGGTACGACGCGTCGCTGCAGGTGCGGATGGGGAAGACCTTGATGAGCAGGTCGATCGTGTCGTGCACCGCCCACACCTTGGGGTACGGCCCGAAGTACTTCGCGCCGGGGATGCGACGATTGCGCGTCACCATCACGCGCGGCGCCTCATCGCCGAGCGTGACCGCCATGAACGGGTAGGACTTGTCGTCGCGATAGCGCACGTTGAACGGCGGATCGAACTCCTTGATCCACATGTACTCCAGCTGCAGCGAGTCGACGTCGGTGGCCACCACCGTCCATTCGACCGAGGCCGCGGTGGTCACCATCCGGCGCGTCCGCTCGTGGAGCGAGTGCAGCGGCGCGAAGTAGTTCGACAGCCGCGCGCGCAGGTTCTTCGCCTTGCCGACGTAGAGCACGCGGCCCTGGGCGTCGCGGAAGCGGTAGACGCCGGGGTTGGTGGGGATCTCGCCCGGCTTCGGCCGGTAGGCAAGCTGCGACATCCGCTCGCGGGACGCCATGCTCAGCCCGCCTTGCGCTCGGGCTCCGCCTCGCGCGCCGAGCCCATCCCCAGCACCTCGGCCAGGAACGCACCGGTGTGGCTGCCCTCGGCGCGGGCGACCTGCTCGGGCGTGCCGGTGGCCACGATCGTGCCACCCCCCGAGCCGCCCTCCGGGCCGAGGTCGATGACCCAGTCCGACGACTTGATGACGTCGAGGTTGTGCTCGATGACGAGCACGGTGTTGCCCTTGTCGACCAGGCCGTTCAGCACCTGCAGGAGCCGCGAGACGTCTTCGAAGTGCAGGCCCGTGGTCGGCTCGTCGAGCACGTAGACCGAGCGGCCGTTGCTCCGGCGCTGCAGCTCGGTGGCGAGCTTCACACGCTGCGCCTCGCCGCCGGAGCGCGTCGTGGCCGACTGGCCC
>CAZBZR010000082.1:1446-6020 GCA_964496445.1 uncultured Microbacterium sp. | reverse complement strand
GGCGGCAAGGTCGCCGTTCAGAAGGAACCGGAGTTCGCGGGCCACCCCAAGGGCCTGTACATGCTGTTCTTCGCCGAGATGTGGGAGCGCTTCTCCTATTACGGGATGCGCGCGCTGCTGATTTTCTATCTCACGCCGCAATTCCTGATCGACGACACGCTGGGCGACGAGGTGCGCGTCACGGTCATCGCCGCCGGGCTCGACGGCGGCGAGCCGTCGCTGCGCCTGGATGCCGTCGGCGCCGCGCAGCGGCCCGCGACGCTCCCCGGGCTGCCGCCCGTGCCGACCACCGAGATCGGTGAGCGGGCGTGGGGTGACGCGTCGGCCGACGCCGAGGCCGATCAGCCCAAGAAGGAGCCGGCCACGGTCGCCGCCAGCCTTCCCGAGTCGTCCTACGACTCGGCGTTCGGCGACGACGACCTGGACATCCCCGACTTCCTGAAGTAGGAGCACGACATCACGTGAGGACGGCGGATCCGGCATGCCCCGGATCCGCCGTCGCCACGAGGAGGAGCACCGTGGACAGCGCCCTGGCCGATCGCCTCGCGGACGTCGACGAGCGGATCGCCGCATCCGCCCGCGCCGCCGGCCGCGACCCGAGCGAGATCACGCGGATCGTCGTCACGAAGTTCCATCCCGTCGCCCTCGTCGCCGATCTGTATGCGCTCGGCGTGCGGGACATGGGGGAGAACCGTCAGCAGGAGCTCTCCGCCAAGGCGGCCGATCTGGCAGCCCTCGACGGGCTCCGCTGGCACTTCATCGGCCAGGCCCAGACCAACAAGGCCCGCGCCATCCGCGCCGCCGCACAGGTCGTCCACTCCGTCGACCGCGCGCGGCTGGCCGATGCGCTGGATGCCGCTGCCGCACCGGGCGCGCCCACCCTCGACGTGCTCGTCCAGGTCAACCTGACCGACGACGCCGGGCGCGGAGGGGTCTCCCCGGCCGACGCCGGCGCCCTCGCGGAACACGTCGCCGGCCGCGCCTCCCTGCGTGTGCGCGGCGTCATGGCGGTCGCCCCGCTCGACGAGGAGCCCGCGCGGGCCTTCGAGCGGCTGCGTGCGTCGGCGGATGCGGTGCGGGCGGTCGTGCCCGACGCCGTGTGGATCTCCGCGGGGATGACGGGGGACTTCCCCGAAGCGGTCGCGATGGGCGCGACACACCTACGTATCGGGTCCGCAATCACGGGCCCGAGACCCGAGCGCGGCTAGCCTCGGAACAGACGAGCGAATGGAGGATGCGATGTCGAACCCGCTCAAGAAGACCATGGTGTACCTGGGCCTCGCCGACGAGGAAGAGACCTTCGACGAGCCGGTGTCGCAGCCTTCGAGCCGCAAGCCGCAGAACGTCGAGAAGGCCGCGCCGGTGACCCCGATCCACCGCCCGGCCGTGGTGCGTCAGCCCGCCGCCGGTCCCATCAGCGAGATCCTGACGGTGCACCCCAAGCAGTACCGCGACGCCCAGGTGATCGCCGAGAGCTTCCGCGACGGAGTGCCGGTGATCATCAACCTGTCGCAGATGAGCGACGCCGATGCGCGCCGACTGATCGACTTCGCCAGCGGGCTGTCGATGGGCCTGTACGGCCGCATCGAGCGCGTCACCAGCAAGGTGTTCCTCCTCTCGCCCGAGAACATCGCCGTCTCCGGCGACGGCGCGGTGGCGCAGGCCGACCCCGAGTCGCTCGCCTTCGCGCAGCCGTAACCGATCGTGGACGTGCTGCGCCTCGTCGCCACGATCCTGAACGCGCTGCTGTTCCTGTACGTGCTCGTGCTGCTCGTGCGGCTCGTGCTGGAATACATCCCGATCTTCAACCGATCCTGGCGCCCGCGGGGGGCGGCACTGGTGGCGGCCGAGATCGTCTACACCGTCACCGACCCGCCCATCCGCCTGTTCCGCCGCTTCATCCCGCCGCTGCGCGTCGGGCCCGTGGCGATCGACTTCGCCTTCGCGCTGACGATGCTGCTGTGCTTCATCCTGCTGGGCGTGACACGCACGTTCGCCGCTGCGTGAGGGGCCTGCACGCCGCTCCGCGTGCTTCGACAGGCCCGGGAGCGCCGGACTATGCTTGCTCGAAGCAACACGCCCTCGGATGCCGAAAGACATCGGTCCGCGACCAGCTCTCGAAAGAGGAACCACCATGGCATTGACCCCGGATGACGTCGTCACCAAGCAGTTTCAGCACGTCCGGTTCAAGGAGGGCTTCGACCCGGACGAGGTCGACGACTTCCTCGACGAGATCGTCGTCGAGTGGCGCAAGACCATCGCCGAGAACGAGGAGCTGAAGGCCAAGCTCGCCGCCTACGAGTCGGGCGAGACCCCCGCCGCCGAGGCCGAGGCGGAGACTCCCGCCGAGCCCGTCGTCACCGAGGTGCCCGCCGCGGTCGAGACCCCGGCCCCCGCTCCCGCCGCCGGCGACCCCGCGGCCGCCTCCGCCGGCATCATCGAGCTGGCCCAGCGCCTCCACGACGAGCACGTTGCCGAGGGCAAGGCGCAGCGCGACCAGCTCATCTCCGAGGCGCAGAGCCGTGCCGCCGCGATCCTCTCCGAGGCCGAGGCCCAGGGTCGCGACGAGATCGCCCGCCTGGAGAAGGAGCGCGCCGCGCTGGAGGCCCGCATCTCCGAGCTCAACACGTTCGAGCGCGACTACCGCGCCCAGCTGCGCAGCTACATCGAGGGCAAGCTCCGCGACCTCGACACCACCGCCACGCCGTCCGGTTCTACCCCGGTCTCGGCGATCGGTCTCTAGGCCGACTCGGTGCAGAGCCGAGCACCCCTGCGGAAGGCGGCGGCCGGCATCCTCATCGCGATCCTCGCGGTGACGGTGCTGGCCGCCGACCAGTTCACCAAGTACCTCGCGCTGGCGGGGCTCCCCGAGCGCGAGGTCGTCCCGGTCCTCGGCGATGTCCTGCAGCTGTACCTGACGTTCAATCCCGGCGCCGCGTTCTCGCTCGGCGAGGGCGTGACGTGGATCTTCACGATCGCTCTGGCCGCCGTCGCCGTGGCGATCGTGTGGCTCGCCGCCACGCGCGTCACCTCGCGGACCTGGGCGATCATCCTGGGCCTGCTGCTCGGCGGCGTGCTCGGCAACCTCACCGATCGCCTCTTCCGCGATCCCGGGTTCCCCGTCGGCCACGTGGTCGACTTCATCTCGACCCCGTGGATGATGCCGGCCATCTACAACGTGGCCGACATCTTCATCGTCACGATGATGATCGGCGTCGCGCTCCTGGTGCTCCTCGGTCTCCGACTGGACGGCACCCGCGAGCCTCGCGCCGCCGCGGCGGACGAGGACGAGCCCGACGCCATCGCCGATCCCGAGCACGACGGGGCAGGCCGGGACGAGCCGGGCACGCGGGGATGAAGGAGAGCCGCAGCCTTCCGGTCCCGGACGGCATGGACGGCGCGCGCGTGGACGCGGCGCTGGCGAAGATGCTCGGTTTCTCGCGGACGTTCGCCGCCGAGGTCGCCGGCGCCGGCGGCGTCGAGGTGGACGGCACCGTCGTCGGCAAGTCGGATCGGCTGCGCGGCGGGTCATGGCTGAGCGTCACGTGGCATCCGAAGCGCGACCCCGAGATCGTCGCCGTCGAGGTGCCGGGCCTCGGCATCGTCTACGACGACGACGACATCGGCGCGGCCGACAAGCCGTCCGGGGTCGCCGCGCACCCCCCGCTCGGCCGGGCGGGCCCCACGGTCCGCGGCGGGCTCGCGGCGTCGGGTTTCCGCATCGCCACGACCGGGGCCGCCGAACGCCAGGGCGTCGTGCACCGGCTCGACGTCGGCACGAGCGGCCTCATGGTGGTGGCGAAGTCGGAGCATGCGTACACCGCGCTCAAGCGCGCCTTCAAGGAGCGCGAGGTGGAGAAGATCTACCACGCGGTCGTGCAGGGCCATCCCGATCCGCTCGCCGGCACGATCGACGCGCCGATCGGGCGGCATCCGAATCATTCCTGGAAGTTCGCGGTCACCCCGGCCGGCAAGGACTCCGTCACGCACTACGAGACGATCGAGGCCTTCCCGGGCGCGTCCCTCCTCGAGATCCACCTCGAGACCGGCCGCACGCACCAGATCCGCGTCCACATGGCCGCTCACCGCCATCCGTGCGTCGGCGACCCGCTGTACGGCGCCGACCCCACCCTCTCGGCGCGCCTCGGCCTCACCCGGCAGTGGCTGCACGCGCGTGAGCTCTCGTTCGCGCATCCGGCCACCGGCGACTGGGTGACCTTCACGTCCGAGTACCCCGACGACCTCGCGCACGCCCTGGCGGTCCTCCGCGCCGACTGACGCCGCCGCCGTCGTGGTCGTCATCGTCGTGGATTCGGCGATGGGCCGCGGATTCGGATGCGGCAGGCCAGAGCATCCGAATCCGGCGACGCTATCCGAATCCGATGTCATGGACGGCAGATCCGTCCCGCTCGCCACGGCCCGCGCGAGGGCCGCGGGACCTTCACCCTCAGCGTGAAGGTGAGGCGATTCCCGCGGCGCAGGCACGGATCCCCGCGCATGCCTGCCTCGCCGTGTCGGCGGCCTTCGTAGACTCGAAGCCGTGGCATCCGACTCCTTCGTTCACCTGCCCGTGC
>CAZBZR010000082.1:0-1436 GCA_964496445.1 uncultured Microbacterium sp. | reverse complement strand
GCAGCGGGGGGGCGGAAGATCCGCGCCTGGTTCCCGCGGCGCGCTCGCGGGGGGAGCGCGACGCATGCCGGTGTCCGGGGCCGAACGTAGACTCGAAGCATGGCATCCGACTCCTCCGTCCACCTGCACGTGCACAGCGAGTACTCGATGCTCGACGGGGCCGCCAAGATCGGCGCGATGACGCAGGCGGCGGCCGAGCACGGCATGCCGGCCATCGCCGTCACCGACCACGGCAACACGTTCGCGGCGTTCGAGTTCTACAACGCCGCGCGCGCGGCCGGGGTGAAGCCGATCATCGGCCTGGAGGCGTACGTCACGCCCGGCACGCATCGCAGCGACAAGTCCCGTGTCGCCTGGGGAACGCCCGAGCAGAAGAGCGACGACGTCTCCGGCTCCGGCGCCTACACCCACATGACGATGTGGAGCCAGAGCACCGAGGGGATGCACAACCTGTTCCGGCTCAGCTCGCTGTCGAGCATGGAGGGGTACTACTTCAAGCCCCGCATGGATCGCGAGCTGCTGGAGACGTACGGCAAGGGGCTCATCGCGACGACGGGCTGCCCCTCCGGCGAAGTGCAGACGCGCCTGCGCCTCGGCCAGTACGACGCCGCCCGCGCGGCCGCCGCGGAGTTCCAGGACATCTTCGGCAAGGAGAACTACTTCGCCGAGATCATGGACCACGGCTTGTCGATCGAGCGCCGGGTGATGACCGATCTGCTCCGCCTGGCCAAGGATCTCGACATCCCGCTGGTGGCCACGAACGACTCCCACTACACCCACCAGCACGAGGCCGACGCTCATGCGGCGCTGCTGTGCGTGCAGTCCGGCTCCACCCTCGACGACCCCAACCGCTTCAAGTTCGACGGCGACGGGTATTACGTCAAGAGCGCGCAGGAGATGCGCCAGATCTTCCGCGAGCACCCGGAGGCGTGCGACAACACCCTCCTCATCGCCGAGCGCTGCGAGGTGGAGTTCAACACCGGCGCGAACTACATGCCGCGCTTCCCGGTGCCCGAGGGGGAGACCGAGGACAGCTGGCTGGTCAAGGAGGTCGAGGCGGGCCTGCACTACCGCTATCCCGGCGGGATCCCCGACCGGGTGCGCAAGCAGGCCGAGTACGAGACCGGGATCATCCTGCAGATGGGGTTCCCCGGGTACTTCCTCGTCGTCGCCGACTTCATCAACTGGGCCAAGGACCACGGCATCCGGGTCGGTCCCGGCCGCGGCTCGGGCGCGGGGTCGATGGTGGCCTACGCGATGCGCATCACCGACCTCGACCCGCTCGAGCACGGCCTCATCTTCGAGCGTTTCCTCAACCCCGACCGTGTCTCGATGCCCGATTTCGACGTCGACTTCGACGATCGCCGCCGTGGCGAGGTCATCGAGTACGTGACCCAGAAGTACGGCTCGGAGCGGGTCGCGCAGATCGTCACCTA
>CAZBZR010000081.1:6264-6472 GCA_964496445.1 uncultured Microbacterium sp. | reverse complement strand
CGACCGTGCCGCCGATCTCCGTGATGATGACATCCGGCTGCGGCTCCTCCGACGCCTGGAGACGCATGCGCCGCTTGATCTCGTCGGTGATGTGCGGGATGACCTGCACCGTGTCGCCCAGGTACTCGCCGCGGCGCTCGCGCGCGATCACCTGCGAGTAGATCTGCCCGGTCGTGACGTTGGCGGCCTGGCTCAGCTCGATGTCGAG
>CAZBZR010000081.1:0-6254 GCA_964496445.1 uncultured Microbacterium sp. | reverse complement strand
CCGTCGTCGGTGACGAACACTTCGCCGTGCTGGAAGGGGTTCATCGTCCCCGGATCGACGTTCAGGTACGGATCCAGCTTCTGCATCACGACGTGCAGGCCGCGTGCGGTGAGGAGATTGCCGAGGCTCGCGGCGGTCAGACCCTTGCCCAGCGAGGAGACGACACCGCCCGTGACGAAGATGTGCTTCGTGATCGTAGGCGTGTGGTCCGGTCCCGCTTCAGAAGTCTGCATCACGGGCTTCGATCCTATCAGTCGACGGCGGGTGCGGGCTGTCCGCCCGCGGCGAGGAGCTCACGGGCGTGAGTGAGGGCGGCGTCGGAATCGGGCATCCCCGACAGGAGTCGCGCCATCTCCGCCTCGCGCTCGGCGCCCTCCAGCCGCCGGACGCTGGAGGCGGTCACGGCGCCGTCGGTGTCCTTGACGACCGAGAGGTGGTTGCCGGCGAAGGCGGCCACCTGCGCGAGATGGGTGACGGCGATCACCTGGGCGTTCTCGGCGAGGCGGGCAAGACGCCGGCCCACCTCGATCGCGGCGGCACCGCCGATGCCGGCGTCCACCTCGTCGAAGACGAACGTGGGCACCGGGTCCACCGCCGCCAGCACGACCTCGATCGCCAGCATCACGCGGCTGAGCTCGCCTCCGGACGCGCCGCGCGCCACCGGCCGCGGCTCCGCCCCCGGATGCGGCGCGAGGAGGATCGTGACCTCGTCGCGCCCCGCGGCGGTGGCGGCGGCGGGGGTGACGTCGACGCGGAGGGTGGCGTCGGGAAGGGCGAGGGCACGCAGCTCCGCCGTCACAGCGACGCCCAGTCGCGCAGCGGCCTCGGCGCGGGCGGCCGTCAGCGCCGCCGCGGCCGCGTCGAGCGTCTCGGCGGCGACGTCGCGCGCGGCCGTGAGGCGCTCGATGCGATCCGAATCGTCGTCGAGCTCGGCCAGCCGCGCCGACCCGCTCTCGCGCAGCTGCAGGGCCGCGTCGACGCTGCCGTGCGCGCGCACGAGCGCGCCCAGCACCGCGCGACGTTCCTCGACGGCCGCGAGCTCGTGCGGCCCCGACTCGTCGAGATCGGCGAGATAGCCCGACAGCGCCGCCGCGGCATCCACGGCGCGGTATCCGAGGTCGGCCACCTGCTCGGCGAGATCGGCGAGGGCGGCATCGGCCCCGGCGGCCCGTTCCAGCGCGCGGCGCGCGTCGGCCAGCAGTCCCGTGACATCCGGTGCGCCCTGCTCCGACGAGAGCGCCTCGTGCGCGATCGCCGCCGCCTGACGCAGCTCCTCGGCGTGGGCGAGGCGCTCGGCGCGGGCGGCGAGGTCGAGGTCCTCCCCCGGCATCGGATCGGCGGCCTCGATCTCCGCCAGCCGCACGCGGAGGTCCTCGGCCTCGCGGGCGCGCGCCTCCCGGTCGGCGACGAGGGCCGCCCGCTCGCCGTCCAGCACCCGCCAGTGCTCCCAGGCGTCGCGGTAGGCGGCGAGCGCTGCGGCGACGCTCTCGCCCCCGAAGCGGTCCAGCGCGTCGCGCTGCGCCGCCGCCGAGCGCAGCCGCAGCTGCTCGGACTGGCCGTGCACGACGACGAGATGGTCGGCGAGGTCGGCGAGCACCCCCGCGGGCGCGGTACGGCCGCCGACGGTGGCGCGCCCGCGTCCTTCGCTGGAGACGGTGCGCCCCAGGTACAGCTCGGCGCGACCGTCGCCGACCGGCTCCACGTCGCCGCCGGCCTCGCGCACGCGCTCGGCGACCGGACCGTCCGCCGGCACGATCCAGACGCCCTCCACGGACGCGGCGGCGGCTCCCGAGCGGACGGCGCCGGAATCGGCCCGCTGCCCCAGCAGCAGGCCCAGGCCCGTCACCACCATCGTCTTGCCGGCACCCGTCTCGCCGGTCACCGCGGTGAAGCCGGAGCCGATCGGCAGCGTCGCGTCGGCGATCACGCCGAGGTCGCGCAGGCGCATCTGCTCGATCATGAGCGCGCCCCCTCGGGTCCGCGCCACCCCTCCACCGGGAGGCGGAACTTGCGGACGAGCCGGTCGGTGAAGGCGGCGGGATGCAGTCGCGCGAGGCGGACCGGACGGCTGGAGCGGCGGACCACCACGCGGGCGCCCGGGGGCAGGTCGTGCGACCGGCGGCCGTCGCACCACAGCACGCCGCCGCCGCTCGTGCGCTCGAGCACCTCGATGGCGACGGCGGCGCCCGGGTCGACCACCAGCGGCCGGGCGAAGAGCGCGTGGGCCGACAGCGGCACGAAGGCGATCGCCTCCACGTTCGGCCAGATCACCGGACCGCCCGCCGAGAAGTTGTAGGCCGTCGAGCCGGTGGGGGTCGCCACGACCACGCCGTCGCAGCCGAACGAGGACAGCGGGCGGCCGTCGACCTCCATGACGACTTCCAGCATGCGCTCCCGGCTGGCCTTCTCCACGGTGGCCTCGTTGAGTGCCCACGTCTCGAACACCACGGTGTCCTGGGCGTCCTTCACGCGCACCGCGAGCGCCATCCGCTCCTCGACGCGATAGTCGCGGGCGATGACGCGGCGCACCGCGTCGTCCATGTCGTCGCGCTCGATCTCGGCGAGGAAGCCGACATGGCCCATGTTGATCCCGAGGATGGGCGCGGTGCCACCGCGGACGAGCTCGGCCGCGCGCAGGATCGTGCCGTCGCCGCCGAGGACGATGGCCAGCTCGATGTCGTCGAGCGCGACGTCCTCGCCGAGAGTGCCGACTCCCTCCAGCCGCAGCAGGCCGTCGAGCTCTGCGCGATCGTCGGCGGAGAGCACCGGATGCGCCCCCGCGCTGCGCAGCTCGGAGATCACCCGGTCGGCCGCCTCGACGGTGTCGTCGCGTCGGGCGTGCACGACCAGGAGGATGCTGCGTTCGCTCGTATTCATCGGGATGCGGCCACTTCGTTGACGGTGTTCGACCATTCTGACGGATCGCTCCCGCGCGCGGCCGAGAGGTGCACCACGAACTCGCGGTTGCCATGCGTGCCGAGAATCGGCGAGGCGATGATCCCCGCCGTGCGAAGGCCGACGTCCCATGCCGCCCACAGCACGCCGGCCAGCGCGTCGGCGCGGAGATCGGGGTCTGTCACCAGTCCGCCCTTCACCGCGGTGCGCCCCACCTCGAACTGGGGCTTGACGAGCGCCACGATGTCGGCGTCCGGCGCGACGACGGCGGCGACGGCGGGCAGCACGTGCGCGAGCGAGATGAACGACAGGTCGGCGGTGACGACGCCGGGTGCGGTGGCGACCCCCGTGGCCGCGGCGAGGTTCGCCGCATCCATGTAGCGGACGTTGTACCCCTCGACGGCGATCACCTCGGGATCGGCCGCCACGAGCGGATCGAGCTGATCGTGGCCGACGTCCACGGCGAGGACGGGGGCGGCGCCGCGCTCGCGGAGCACCTGCGTGAAGCCACCGGTGGACGCGCCGAGGTCCAGCGCGACCCGGCCGGCCACGTCGATGCCGAAGGCATCGAGCCCGGCAAGGAGCTTGTGCGCGGCGCGGCTGACGTAGGCGTCGTCGCCGGCGACCTCGATCACCGCGTCGTCGGCGACGGGCGTGGCGGCACGCACGACCGGCCTCCCGTCCACGCTCACACGCCCCTCGGCGATGAGCCGGGCGGCCGCGGTGCGTGAGCGCGCGAGGCCGCGCGCAGCGATGGCGGCGTCCAGGCGCGCCGTCATCCCCGCGGTCCGGCGTCTCCGGCCGGCGCCGCCTCCAGGCGACGGGCCAGCTCGTCGTGCAGGGCCGCGTACGCGTCCGCGCGGTCGGCGAGGGGCTGCTCCTCGATCACCCGCAGGCGGCTGATGAGTTCCCGGTCAGCGTCGGGTGGGGTCTCGTCGCGGTCGGGCATGCCGCTATCGTAACGACCTACACGCGCCAGAACGGGTCGGCGTACAGGCGTTCGTCCACGCGGAATCCGAAGATGGCCCGTCCGGAGTTCCACACCGCGGCCGCGCCCGCACGCACGAGGTCGATGGGCCGGTCCCCTGCGGCGACCACGCGCAGGTCGACGCCGTCGATCTCCACCACGGCGCGCCCCACTCGGGTGCGGCTGCCCTCGATCCGCGTCGGCGGGTAGGGCTCGAACAGGTCGCGCAGATCCGCCAGCAGGTAGTCGGGGCGGGCGTCCGGGGGTGCGGCCAGCACATGCTTCGGACGGTCGATGCCGGTGAGGACGAGCGCGGAGCGGATGCCGGCGCGCGCCGCGCCCTGGATGTCGGTGTCGAGGCGATCGCCGAGGAACAGGGGCGTGCGCGCAGCGAAGCGCGCGACGGCCTCGTCGAAGATGGGAGTCTCCGGCTTGCCCGCGACGGTGGCGAGGCGTCCGACGGCGGTGTGCACCGCCGAGACCAGGGTGCCGTTACCCGGGGCGATCCCCCGCGCCTGCGGGATCGTCCAGTCGGTGTTGGTCGCGATCCACGGGATCCCGCCCTCGTCCTCCGGCGTCTGCAGCGCGTAGGCGGCCTCGGCCAGCTGGGTCCAGCCGACCTCCGGCGCGAAGCCCTGGACGACGGCGGCCGGAGCATCCTCGGCGCTGCGGGTCACGGTGTAGCCGGCCTTCTCGACCTCGACGACGAGGCCTTCGCCTCCCACGACCAGGATCGTCGCCGTCGGCGGGACGAGACCCGCCAGCAGCCGCATCGCGGCCTGAGGGCTCGTGACGACCTCGTCGGGTGCCACGGTCAGGCCGAGCTCGGTGAGGTGCGCGGCGACGGAAGCGTCGGTGCGGGAGGCGTTGTTGGTGATGAATCCGAGCCGGCGCCCCTCCTCGGCGCGGTTCAGCGACGCCACCGCATGGGGGATCGCTCCAGGCCCGGCGTAGACCACACCGTCGAGGTCGGCGAGAACCACGTCCACGCCGTCCAGCGGCGTGGCGCCGGATGCTCCGCGCCGGCGCAGGATCACGCCGACGGCTCCGGCCGATCCGGGGCGCTCGCGGCGCCGTCGTCGAGGTCGTCGATCTCGATCTCCTCCGACAACGCCTCACCGCTGGCGCCGGCCAGCGCTTCCGCCGCCACGTCGGCGCGACGGTGCCACAGCGCCGCCTCCTCGTCACGTCCGAGCTCCTCCAGCACCACGGCGCGCGCGGCGAAGAGGTCAGGGCTCCACTCGAACGCGCGATCGGGGTCGAGCTCGGGGATGTCCAGCTCCTGCAGCGCACGCTCGGGCTCGCCGAGATCCAGGCGCGCGCCCGACATCGCGATGGCCAGCTGCACGCGCACGCCCACCGGAAGCGTGGAGCGGTCCACGGAGCGGCCGACCTCGAGGGCGCGATCGGGGCGACCGACGCCCCGCTCGCTGTCGACGATCAGCGGCAGCTGGTCGTCACGGCCGGAGATGCGCCGGTAGGTACGCAGCTCGCGAAGAGCCAGGGCGAAATCGCCGAGGGCATAGGCGGTGATCGCGGCGGTCTCCCGCACCACCGCGACACGACCGGCGCGGCGCGTCGCCGCGAGAGCGTGCTGATGCGCGAGCGCCGGGTCATCCTCGAGAAGGCGCGCCGCCATCGCCAGATGACGCGCGACGACGTCCGCGTTCTCCTTGGAGAGCGTCTTCAACTCATTGCGCGCCGGCCCGTTCAGGTCGCGCGCGGTGACCTCGTCGGGCAGGGCCGGCTCATCGACCCGCTCACGACGCTCCGCCGCATCCTGCGGCGGACGCGACGTCCGGCGGTCGGGGCGGCCGTCGCGTGAGGGACGCGCGGCCCCGGGGCGCCCGCGGGAGGGCCGGCGATCATCGCCGGAGCGCCGCGACGGGCGCTCCCGGTTGCCTCGCGAACGGTTGTCGTCTGCCGCAGCCACGATTCGATGCCTCCTCGGCGCATATCTGCCCGTAAACGCGAAATGGCCACCCAACACTGGGTGGCCATTTCTCGAAAGAAGTCCGGCGGTGTCCTACTCTCCCACAGGGTCCCCCCTGCAGTACCATCGGCGCTGTGAGGCTTAGCTTCCGGGTTCGGAATGTAACCGGGCGTTTCCCTCACGCTATGGCCGCCGAAACACTATTGATGTTTCAGTCTGCACAACAAAAGTCATTGTCATGCGGTTCTCGACCGTACATCGAGAACCACTCAGTGGACGCAAGCACCTCGCAAACGGAAGTGTTATCAAGTCATCGGCTTATTAGTACCAGTCAGCTGCATGCATTACTGCACTTCCACATCTGGCCTATCAACCCAGTAGTCTGGCTGGGAGCCTCGCGCCCGAAGGCATGGAAGTCTCTTCTTGAGGCCGGCTTCCCGCTTAGATGCTTTCAGCGGT
>CAZBZR010000080.1:0-6536 GCA_964496445.1 uncultured Microbacterium sp. | reverse complement strand
GCTGGCCAGGGCGACCACCGCGAACACCGCCTCCGGTCAGATGCTGCTCGGCACGATCGCCTACCTCGCCCCCGAGCTGGTGACCCGCGGCACCGCCGATGCCCGCAGCGACATCTACGCGCTCGGCATCATGATGTACGAGATGCTCACCGGCGAGCAGCCCTACAAGGGCGAGCAGCCGATGCAGATCGCCTTCCAGCACGCCACCGACTCGGTGCCGCGTCCGAGCGTGAAGAACCCGGGCGTGCCCGAGCAGCTCGACGAGCTCGTGCTGTGGTCGACCGAGAAGGTTCCCGACGACCGGCCGCTGGACGCCGGCGTGATGCTCGAGCGGCTCCGGGAGATCGAGCGCGAGCTCGGCGTCGCCCCCCAGGTCGCGCGCGCCGTCGCCGTGGGCACGACCACCACCGACGACGTCATCGACTCCGGCGAGCTGACCAAGGTGCTGCCGCCGAGCGTCGTGACCGCCCCCACGCCGGTCGCGGATGCCGACAACGGCACGCGGCTGCGCGCCGCCACGCGTCGCCGCACCGCGCGCGGCGGCTGGCTCCTGACCCTGGTCCTCCTCCTCGCCGGCCTCGCCGCCGGCGCCGGGTGGTGGTTCGGCTCCGGTCCGGGCTCGCTCGTCGCGGTCGCCGATGTGTCGGGGATCACGTTCGCCGAGGCCCAGGCGCGCCTCGCGCAAGACACCCTCGTCGCGGTCGAGGAGCCGGTGTACTCCCTCGACGTTCCCGCGGGTGCCGTCGTGGACACCGATCCGGCCGCCGGAGCGCGCGTCGACCGTGACGCCACGGTGACCGTGCGGGTGTCGCAGGGACCACGGCCGCAGCAGGTGGAGGCCCTCGTCGGCATGACGGCGGAGCAGGCCCGCGGCATCCTCACCGGCATCAATCTCGTCGTCGCCGAGCCCGACACCGCGGAGTTCACCGACGCCGCCGCCGGCACGGTGCTCGCTGCGACGCTGACACCCCGCGCGGGCGGCGACGCCGTCGACTGCTCGCCGGGCTGCGCGGCACTCGAGGGCGACACCGTCGCACTCCTCGTCTCCCTCGGCCCCGTGCCCGACGTCTCCGGCGACAGTGTGGAGCGCGCGACCGAGCGCCTGGGCGAAGTGGGGCTCGGGGTGTCCGGCACGACAGAGCAGGCCAGCGACAGCATCGACAAGGGCGATGTCATCGGGCTCGCCGGGCGCGACGGAGGCGGCAATTGGCGTCCCGGCGAGGCCGTGACCCTCATCGTCTCCACCGGCCCCCCGCTCTTCCCCATCCCCGATGTCGGCGGGCGAACGCTCGCGGAGGCGCGTCAGATCCTCGCCGACGCCGGCTTCAAGGTCGCATACAACGCCGCGTGGGACATCTTCCCCGTGGCGCGGGTGACCGGCCAGGACCCGGGCGGCGGAACACAGCACGTCAAGGGCACGACGGTGCGTCTGGAACTGAGCTTCACCGACTAACCCACCCCCAGCGAGACTCAGCCTCACGGACGAGAACCAGGGCGCTGCCGGGAGTCTCGGCCGTGCGGCTGAGTCTCGACGAGCGGGTCAGCGCTTCTCGAGCTCCTCGGCCACCAGGAACGCGAGCTCGAGGCTTTGCATGTGGTTCAGGCGGGGGTCGCACAGGCTCTCGTAGCGCGTGGCCAGGGTGGCCTCGTCGATCATCTCCGAGCCGCCGAGGCACTCGGTGACGTCGTCGCCGGTGAGTTCGACATGGATGCCGCCCGGGAAGGTCCCGACCGCCCGGTGCGCCTCGAAGAACCCGCGCACCTCGTCGACCACGTCGTCGAACCGACGCGTCTTGTAGCCGGTGGGCGTGGTGATGCCGTTGCCGTGCATGGGGTCGGTCACCCACAGCGGCGTGGCGCCGGAGTCGCGGACGGCCTCCAGGAGCGGGGGCAGCGCGTCGCGGATCTTCCCCGCGCCCATCCGCGTGATGAAGGTGAGGCGGCCGGGCTCCCGCTCGGGGTCGAGCTTGTCGATGAGGGCGAGCGCGGTCTCTGGCGTCGTGGTGGGGCCGAGCTTCACACCGAGGGGGTTGCGGATGCGGGAGAAGTAGTCGACGTGCGCACCGTCGAGGTCGCGCGTCCGCTCCCCGATCCACACGAAGTGCGCCGAGGTGTTGTACGGCGTCCCGGTGCGCGAGTCGATGCGCGTCATGGGCCGCTCGTAATCCATGAGCAGGCCCTCGTGGCCGGTGTAGAACTCCACGCGGCGCAGCTCGTCGAAGTCGGCGCCCGCCGCCTCCATGAACTTGATGGCGCGGTCGATCTCGGTCGCCAGGCGCTCGTACTGCTGGTTGGCGGGGTTCTGCGCGAAGCCCTTGTTCCAGCTGTGCACCTCGCGGAGGTCGGCGAAGCCACCCTGCGTGAACGCACGGATGAGATTGATCGTCGACGCGGCGGTGTGGTAGCCCTTCAGGAGCCGCGAGGGGTCGGCCTTGCGCGACTCCTCGGTGAAGTCGTAGCCGTTCACGATGTCGCCGCGGTACGCCGGGAGCGTGACGTCGCCGCGTGTCTCGGTGTCGCTGGAGCGGGGCTTGGCGAACTGGCCCGCCATGCGCCCCATCTTCACGACTGGCATCGACGCGCCGTAGGTGAGCACGACGGCCATCTGCAGGACGGTCTTGATGCGGTTGCGGATCTGCTCGGCCGTCGCACCGGCGAAGGTCTCGGCGCAGTCCCCGCCCTGCAGCAGGAAGGCCTGCCCGGCGGCGGCGCGGGCGAGACGCTCGCGGAGGAGGTCCACCTCGCCGGCGAACACCAGCGGCGGCAGCGTGGCCAGCTCCGCCGAGGCCGCGGCCACGGCGGTCTCGTCATACCACTGCGGCTGCTGCTTGATGGGCAGTGTCCGCCAGTGGTCGAGGCCGTCGAGGGAGGTGAGCATCCCCGAAGTCTATCGGCGTGTCGAGGCCCCGCCGTCCGCGCGGGCGGCCTGCAGGCGGTCTTTCACCGTCGAGGCGTAGACGTCTTCGTACTCCTGCTCGCCGAGGCGGTGCAGCGCGACCATGATCTCGTCGGTCACGGAGCGGAGGATGTACCGGTCGCTCTCCATTCCGGCGAAGCGGGAGAAGTCCAGCGGCTCGCCGATGACGATGCCGACCCGGCCCACGCGGGGGATGCGCTTGCCGATGGGCTGCACCGCGTCGGTGTCGACCATCACCACGGGCACGACCGGCACGCGCGCCTCCAGCGCCATCCGGGCGATGCCGGTGCGCCCCCGGTAGAGCTTGCCGTCGGGGCTGCGCGTCCCCTCCGGGTAGATGCCGAGGAGCTCACCGCGTCCGAGCACGCCCAGACCCGTGTTCAGCGACGCCTCCGAGGCCTTGCCGCCGGTACGGTCGATCGGCAGCTGGCCGGTGGCCTTGAAGAAGACCCGCGTGGCCCAGCCCTTGAGGCCCTTGCCTGTGAAGTAGTCGCTCTTGGCCAGGAACGCCATCCGGCGGTCGATCATCAGCGGGAGGAAGATCGAGTCGGCGAAGGAGAGATGATTGCTCGCCAGGATGGCCGCGCCCTCGGCGGGGACGTTCCGGCGGCCGACGATCCACGGCCGGAAGATCGCCTTGATCACAGGTCCGATCACGACGTACTTCATCAGCCAGTAGAACATCTCAGCCGTCCCTGCCCGCGAGGTCGGCGACACCGATGAGTCCGGCGTCGTTGCCCAATTGCGCCACCGTGAATTCGGCGACCGGACGGTCACCATACCCCGGGAGCGAGGTCTCGTAGGCCAAGCGGATCGGCTCGAGGAGCACATCGCCCAGCTGCGCCACTCCCCCGCCGATCACGAACAGCTCCGGATCCAGCGTCGCCTGGAAGCCTCCGCACGCCTCGCCGAGCGCGGTGGCGACCCGGCGGAGCGCCTCGAGGGCACCCGGGTCGCCGGCACGCACCAGACGGGAGATGTCCGCGCCGTGGATGACGCCGTCGGCGTCGCGCGCGGCGGCGAGGGCGTCCCCGATGCCGGCCTCGGCACCGATCGCCGCGGCCTCGCGCTGCAGGGCGCGGCCGGAGGCATACTGCTCGAGGCATCCGTTCTGTCCGCATCCGCACAGCAGCCCGTTGCGCTCGAACCGCACGTGGCCGAGCTCGCCCCCGATGCCGTGGCCGCCGCGGTAGAGCGCCCCGTCGGCGACGACCGCGCCGCCCACGCCGGTGCCCATCGTCAGCATCACGATGTCGGTGCGCCCGCGTCCCGCGCCGAAGCGGAACTCGCCCCATCCGGCGGCGTTGGCGTCGTTCTCGATGGCGACGGGAGCCTGCAGGCGCTGTTCGAGCTTGTCGCGCAGCGGCTCGTTGCGCCACGCGATGTTCGGGGCGTGGATGACGGTGGACCGGGTGCGGTCGATGAAGCCGGCGGCGGCGACCCCGATCGCGGTGACGGCGTGCCGTGCGCGCAGTTCCTGTGCCATGCCGACAACGGCATCCACCAGGGCGTCGACGTCCACGGGGGTGTCCACCCGCAGCTTCTCCACGATGCCGCCGGAGGCGTCGACGACGCCGCCCGCGATCTTGGTTCCGCCGATGTCGATCCCGACGTTGAGCACTGCGCTCCCTTCCCGGCCGGCGCCCGTGCGGCGGCGCCTGAAAGTCTAGTCACGCCGCTGTCCGGGGCCGGCGTCGCGCTCTGGATAGACTCGGGGCACCCGCAGTAAGCCACCGGTACCGAAGGAGCTGCCGTGACCCAGTTCGAAGTCCCACCCGTCGTGCCCGCCGACCCGACGGCGAACATCGCCGATCTGCTCGCGCTGCGCGTCGGGGAGACCCCCGACCGCCCGCTGTTCGCCGTCCCCGACGGGACCGGATGGCGCGACATCAGCGCGCGCGACTTCGAGAAGCAGGTGATCGCCCTCGCGAAGGGCCTCACGGCCGCCGGCATCCAGCCCGGTGACAAGGTCGCCTTCCTCGCGCGCACGACGTATGACTGGACGCTCGTCGACTTCGCGCTGTTCTATGCCGGTGCCGTGATGGTTCCGGTGTACGAGACCAGCTCCCCGGCGCAGATCCAGTGGATCCTCTCCGACTCGGGCGCCGTGGCCTGCATCGTGGAGTCGCCCGACCACCTGGCGCGCCTGGACGAGGTGCGCGCCGACGTGCCGCTCGTGCGCGAGGTGTGGGCGATGCACCGGGGCGACCTGGACAAGCTCGTGAGCGCCGGCGCATCCGTCGAGGACGCCGAGATCGACCGGCGCCGCTCGCTCGCCAACTCCGACGACATCGCGACCCTGATCTACACCTCCGGCTCCACCGGCCGCCCGAAGGGGTGCGTGCTCACGCACGGCAACTTCGTCGAGCTCTCGCGCAACTCCGCCAAGGCCCTCCACGAGGTGGTGGAGACCCCCGGCGCCTCGACGCTGCTGTTCATCACGACGGCGCACGTGTTCGCGCGCTTCATCTCGATCCTCTCCGTCCACGCGGGCGTGAAGGTGGGACACCAGCCCGACACGAAGCAACTCCTGCCGGCGCTCGGCTCCTTCCAGCCGACGTTCCTCCTCGCCGTCCCGCGCGTGTTCGAGAAGGTGTACAACTCCGCCGAGCAGAAGGCCGAGGCCGGCGGCAAGGGCAAGATCTTCCGGGCCGCCGCGCACGCGGCCATCGAGCACTCCAAGCTGCTGCAGGAGGGCAAGAAGGTCCCCTTCGGGCTGCGCGTGAAGTTCCGCCTGTTCGACCGCCTCGTCTACTCGAAGCTGCGCACCGCGATGGGCGGCCGCGTGGAGTACGCGGTGTCGGGCTCCGCGCCGCTGGGCGAGCGCCTCGGCCACTTCTTCCACAGCCTGGGCGTGGCCACCCGCGAGGGCTACGGCCTCACCGAGACCACGGCGCCGGCGACGGTGAACCTGGCCACGAAGGCCAAGATCGGCACCGTCGGCCCCGCCCTCCCGGGCGTGGGCATCCGCCTCGCCGAGGACGGCGAGGTCGAGGTGCGCGGCATCAACGTCTTCAAGGAGTACTGGCGCAACCCCGAGGCCACCGCCGCCGCGTTCGACGGTGACTGGTTCAAGACCGGCGACATCGGCTCCTTCGACGCCGAGGGCTTCCTCACGATCACCGGTCGCAAGAAGGAGATCCTCGTCACGGCGGGCGGCAAGAACGTCGCCCCCGCGGCGCTGGAGGACCCCATCCGCGCGAACCCGATCGTCGGTCAGGTCGTCGTCGTCGGCGACCAGAAGCCGTTCATCGGGGCGCTGGTGACCCTCGACTCCGAGATGCTGCCCACGTGGCTGGCGAACAACGGCCTGTCCGCCGACATGCCGCTGTCCGAGGCCGCCCACAACGAAGCGGTGCGCAACGAGGTGCAGCGGGCGATCGATGAGGCGAACAAGAACGTCTCGCGTGCCGAGTCGATCCGCAAGTTCACCATCCTCGAAACGGAGTGGACGGAGGCCAGCGGCCACCTGACGCCGAAGATGAGCATCAAGCGCAACGTGATCATGTCCGACTTCGCGAACGAGGTCGAGGAGCTCTACGCCGCGCCGGTGAACACCACCAACGTGTCGCTCCCCTGAGCGTCGCCCCTCCCCGCGAGAGTGCATCGTCTCGCCGAA
>CAZBZR010000079.1:4394-6696 GCA_964496445.1 uncultured Microbacterium sp. | reverse complement strand
GCCCCTTGGGATCGAAGACCATCGTGCCGATGAGGTCGGCGGGGCGGAGATCGGCGTAGGTGGCCACGAGCTGCTCGGCCGACTGCGCCTCGCCGGGGTTCTGGTGCTCGCGCACCTCCGCCCACGCAGCGAAGGTGGTGGCCCCCTTCGCGAACGGCGACGCGCTGGTCTTGGGGCGACGCAGGAACAGCTGCCCGACGTCCCACTCGCCCAGACGGTCGCGCTCGATCGCGACGTCCTCGATGACGGCGTGGCCGGAACCGTCGTTGAGGAAGACGCGACGCCCGACGAGCTCGGCGAGCACGCGCACCTCGCCGCCGCGCTGCTGGAAGCGGCGCACGTTGATCAGCCCCGTCGTGATGACCTGGCCGGCGGAGATCGAGGTGACCCGCCCGATAGAGAGGAAGACGTGTCGACGGCCCGGGATCTCCACGACGAGACCCACCACGCGGGGCGAATCGGCGGCGCGGTAGATCACCACCACGTCGCGCACCTTGCCGAGCCGGTCGCCGGCGGGGTCGAAGACCGCACAGCCGGCCAGGCGTGCGACGAAGACCCTCTGCGTGCTCACGCTCCCAGCGTAGTCCCGGGCGCCCGTGCGACAGGGGAGGGGCGGGCACCGCGTGGCAGGATGGAACAATGAGCATGCTCGGTGGACGTGTTCCTCCCGGTCGCGAGGAGGTCGGCGAGACCGTCGCGACCTACCCCACCTACGAGGGGGCGCAGAAGGCCGTCTCGGCGCTCATCGCCGCCGAGGTGCCCGCCCGCGACATCGCGATCGTCGGGCACGGACTGCGCTCGCTGGAGCGGGTCACCGGCCGCCTCGGGTACGCCACCGCCGCCCGCTCCGGCGGCATCAACGGCCTGCTGCTCGGCCTGCTGTTCTCGTTCATCTTCGTGCTCGGGATGCCCACCGCGTCGATCGCGGTGTTCCTGGGGGTGCTCCTGATCGGCGTGGCCCTCGGGATGCTGCTGAGCCTCATCACCTACTCGGTGGTCCGCCGGCGCCGCGACTTCGCGTCGGTCATGCAGGTCACCGCGGATCGGTACGAGGTGTGCGTGACCCCCACCAGCCTCGGCAAGGCCCGTCAGACGCTCGGGCCGGCCACGGTCGTCGCCGCCCCGCCGCGTGCGCGGCCCGACGATGCCGCGCCGCCGCAGTACGGCGAGCGGCTGCCTGCCCCGGGCGCCCCGGCGGGGCCCGACGCGCCGGCGCGGGACGAGAAGCCCGAGCGATGACCCGGTGGGAGGTCCCGGTCGCCCTGCCGGCGGGGACCGTGGAGATCCCCGCCGACCACGCGAGCCCCGCCGACGCCCGTGGCACGGTCGTCCTGGCCCATGGTGCCGGCGCCGGGCGCGAGCATCCGTTCCTCGTCGGCTTCGCCGCCGCGCTGGGGGAGGAGGGCTTCGCCACCCTCCGTTTCGATTTCCCGTACCGCGCCGCCGGACGGCGCCTGCCCGGCCCCGCCGCACACGCGATCGAGACCTGGCGCGCCGTGCTGGACGCGCTCGCCGCGCGCGGCGTCGACGGGCCGGTGTGGGCGGCGGGCAAGTCCTACGGCGGCCGCATGGCGTCGATGGCGGCCGCCGCGGGCGTCATCGACCCCGCCGGGCTCGTCTACCTCGGCTACCCGCTGCATCCGCCCGGCGCCCCCGACAAGGCGCGCACGGCCCACCTTCCCGACGTCGCGCCGCCGCAGCTGTTCGTCTCGGGCACGCGTGACCCGTTCGTCGACCCGCACGTCCAGCTCGAGGAGGCGGTCTCCTCCTGCCGCGACGGTGAGCTCGCGTGGATCGCGGGCGGCGACCACGGGTTCGCGGTGGCGGGACGCCGCCGTCCCGCCGAGCAGATCGGCGCGGACCTCGTGCCGGTGGTGGCGCCATTCCTGGCGCGCACCGCCGGCTGAGGGTGGTTCAGCCGCGCACGCCGCCCGCGGCGATCCAGGCCTCGACCTCGTCCGCCGTGCGTGGGATGGCCGCGGAGAGGTTGACCGGGCCCTCGGCGGTCATGAGCACATCGTCCTCGATGCGCACGCCGATGCCCCGGTACTCCGCCGGCACCGTGAGGTCATCGACCTGGAAGTACAGCCCGGGCTCGATCGTGAAGACCATGCCCGGTTCGAGGATGCCGTCGTAGTACATCTCGCGCCGCGCTTGCGCGCAGTCGTGGACGTCCATGCCGAGGTGGTGGCTCGTGCCGTGCACCATGTAGCGGCGGTGCTGCCCCCCGGCATCGGCGTCAAGAGCCTCCTCGGCGGGAACCGGCAGGAGCCCCCACTCGGCCGTGCGGGCGGCGATCACC
>CAZBZR010000079.1:0-4384 GCA_964496445.1 uncultured Microbacterium sp. | reverse complement strand
GACCTGTTCAGCTTTTCAGGTCAGGCGCCTCCTGCGGCGATCACCGTCATCGCGGCCTCGTGGATGCTGCGGAAGCGGACGCCCGGGCGGGCCGCGGCGAAGGCGGCATCCGCGGCTTCGCGCACGGTCTCGTACACCCGTCGCTGCACCTCGGTGAAGCGACCGCTGACCGGAAGGGTGCGCGTGATGTCGGCCGTGTAGAGGCTGTCGACCTCCACGCCGGCGTCGATGAGGATGAGGTCGCCCGCGACGACGGCGCCGTCGTTGCGGGTCCAGTGCAGGTAGCAGGCGTGCGGGCCGGAGGCGGCGATCGTGTCGTAGCCCTCGGTGTTGCCGTCGCTGCGGGCGCGCGTGTGGAACACGCCCTCCACGATCCGCTCGCCACGGGGGTGGGCGATGATGCGGGGCAGGTCGGCGACGATGTCGTCGAAGCCGCGGGCCGTGACATCGACGGCCAGACGCAGCTGGGCGATCTCGAACTCGTCCTTGACCAGCCGCAGCTCCGAGACGAAGCGCGTGAGGGCCTCGTCCTGATCCACCACGAGATCCCCGTCGCGGCGCTCGAGCGTGTCGAGGTGGGCCGTGGCCACCCCCAGGTCGGCGGCCACACCGGCCAGCGCCGGCCGCGGGCCGATCCAGAACTCCCCGATCGTGGCGTCCGCGTAGAACTCCGCCGAGGTGCGGTCGGCCCGCTCGCGGAAGTACAGCGTGACGTCATGACCGGACGCGGTCGGCTCGAACACGAGCGCGGCGTCGGGTTCGGCATCCGCGCCCCAGCCGGTGAGATGGGCGAAGGCGGAGTGCGCGCGGAAGGGGTAGTCGGTGTCGTTGCTGCGCTGCTTCAGGCTGCCGGCGGGGATGACGAGGCGCGCACCGGGGAAGGCGTGCGAGACGGCCGCGCGCCGACGCGCCGCCCACTCGGCGACCTCGCGCCGCGGCGGCATCGCCTCGGGACGCGGAGCCCAGCCCTCCGAGATGGTGTCCAGGAAGCCACGCGGGAACGGCTGGCGGCGGTTCGTCGTCGCCGAGGTCTCGGAGGCGGGGGCCACGGTGTCGCTGTCGCTGCGGGTGTCCATGCCTCCAGTGTCTCACTGAGGCGGACGGGGATCACCCGGCGGCGGGCTCCAGCTGCACCACGAGCGGGCGGTGGTCGCTCCCCGAGCCGTCGAGCGACTTCAGCACCGCCGACCCCGTGGGACGCCACTGCGGTGAGACGAGGATGTGGTCGATGGGCGCGCCGAGGAGAGTCGGCAGCTGCGTGGTCCACGTGCCGACGCCGCCGTTGCCGGTCTCGGCCGCCGCGTCGTGGCATCGGCCGAGGGCGCCGCCGTCGACGCCCAGGCCCGCCATGTGGTCGAGGGTGGCGTTGAAATCCCCCGCGAGGATGACGTTGGCGCTCGCGCACTGGTCGGCCAGCCACTGCAGGTCGTTCCGCCACGCCGACATGTACTCCTGCCGCGGGGCGACCGCGTGGGCGGCCACGACGACCGGGCCCTCCCCGTTGACCGGCATGGCCACGGCGCTGGGCACGGTGGAGGTGTTGCTCGATCCGTCCTGCGACGAGGCGATGACGGCGTAATCGCCGAGATCGGGGGAGATGAGCAGGGTGGTGGAGGTGGCATCCCACCCGTCGACGCCGTACTCGCCGTACGCGGCGTGATGGGCCCACATCGGCCGGCCGCGATCGCGCATCGCGATGGCCACCTGCTCACCGGTCTGGATGGTCGTCTCGGGGAGCGTGACGATGTCGGCCGACATCGCCACCGCGATCTGGGCGATCGAGTCGGCGGTCGTCGCCGACCCGGCGGTGTTCCACGTCATCACGCGGATGCTCCCCGCCGTCTTCTCCGGCAGGGTGTCGCTGCCGGTGCCCCGTGCGATGAGGATCGCGGCGTTCGCGCCGGCGGCCAGCACGCACACCACGACCAGCCCCAGCGCGAGGGCGCGCACCGGCCGGGCGATCGCGCACAGCAGAAACAGCACCGCGGCGGCCGCGAACGCCAGCGCGAGCGGACCGCGGAAGGAGATCACCTGCGCGACGGGGAACAGCCGCTGCAGGTCGAGCAGCTGCGGCCACGTGAGGAGGGCCGCTCCGCCCGCGCACACGATCACCACGAGGGTACCGAGGACGCGACGCACGGCCCCGACTCTAGGGCGCCACCCTGGGAGAACGCGCACCGCGGGTCGCCGCGGCGCCCCGCGCTACGCTCGGACGGTGATGTCCCGCCGGTTCCGAGGTCCCAGCGACCTCCACCTGCACTCCTCGACGTCGGACGGCACCGAGCCCCCCGCGCAGGTCATGGCAGCCGCGCATCGCCAGGGCCTGCGCACCGTCGCGCTCACCGATCACGACACCACCGCGGGCTGGGCGGAGGCGGCCGATGCGGCCACCTCGCTCGGGATGACGTTCGTCCCCGGCATGGAGCTGTCGGCGCAGCATCAGTGGCGGAGCATCCATCTCCTGGCCTATCTCGTCGATCCCGACGACGCGGCCCTCCGTGCGATGACCGACCGCATCCGCTCGTCCCGGCTGGATCGCGCCCGCCTCATGGCCGATCGCATCGCGCGGGACTACGACCTGGCGTGGGACGACATCCTCGCCCAGACCAGCGACGGCGCCACGGTCGGTCGGCCCCACATCGCCGACGCCCTCATCGCGCGGGGGCTGGTCTCCGACCGCGCGGAGGCGTTCGCGAGCATCCTCCATCCCGACGGCGAGTACTACGTGTCGCTGTATGCGCCCGACCCCGTCACCGCGGTGTCGCTCATCGCGGCGGCCGGCGGCGTGCCGATCATGGCCCATCCGGCGGGCCGCTCGGGGGTCGTGCCGCAGACGCTGCTGGACGCGATGCTCGCGGCCGGGCTCGCCGGGTTCGAGCTCGGTCACCGCGAGAACCGCCCCGGCCCGACCGAGCGGCTCCGCCGGCTGGCGGAGGAGCGGGATCTCCTCGTCACCGGCTCCAGCGACTATCACGGGTTGGGAAAGCCCAACGTGCCGGGGGAGAACACCACTGACGACGACATGGTCGCGCGTCTCCTCGCCGCCGGCCGGGGCAGCGCGCCGGTCTACCCCTGACCGAGCGGGGGCGCGCTCAGGGGGTGGGGGCGACGCCCGCGCCCGACCCGCCGCGGCGGCGGCGACGGCGGCGCGGCGGCTGGTTGCCGTCGTGGTGCTCCCGGCCGCTGCCGTCGTGGGTGCCCGCGCCCTCGCTCGCGCGCTCGGCGGTGCCCCCGGATGTCGCGGCCTCGCCGGAGCCCGAACCGCCCGAGCGGCGGCGGCGACGCTTGCGCGCGGTGTCGTCGGAGCCGCCGGCTTCGCCGCCGGCACGCTCGGCGGGTGCGACCTTGACCGCCTTGGGGGCGGTCACGAGGCGGCCCTTCGTGCCGGCCGGGATGTCGAGGTCGGTGTACAGGTGCGGGCTGGAGGAGTAGGTCTCCACCGGCTCGGGCTGGCCGAACTCCAGGGCGCGGTTGATGAGCGCCCACTTGTGCAGGTCGTCCCAGTCGACGAACGTCACCGCGATACCGGTCTTGCCGGCGCGGCCAGTGCGCCCGGCGCGGTGGAGGTAGGTCTTCTCGTCGTCGGGGATGGTGTGGTTGATCACGTGCGTGACGTCGTTCACGTCGATGCCGCGCGCGGCGACATCGGTGGCGATCAGCACGTCCTTCTTGCCGGCCTTGAACGCGGCCATCGAGCGCTCCCGCGCCTCCTGGCTCATGTCGCCGTGGACGGCGGCGGTGTTGAAGCCGCGGTCGCCGAGCTCGTCGGTGAGCTTCTGGGCGGCCCGCTTGGTGCGCGTGAAGATGACGGTCTTGCCGCGGCCCTCGGCCTGCAGGATCCGCGCGATCACCTCGTCCTTGTCCAGCGAGTGCGCGCGGTAGACCAGGTGGCGGATGTTCGCCTGCGTGAGCCCCTCGTCGGGGTCGTTGGCGCGCATGTGGATGGGGTTGGACATGAAGCGCCGCGCGAGGGTGACGATCGGGCCGGGCATCGTCGCGGAGAACAGCTGGGTGTGCCGCACCGCGGGGACCTTCGAGAAGATCTTCTCGATGTCGGGGAGGAAGCCGAGGTCGAGCCTCTTGTCGGCCTCGTCGCGGACCACCTCGGTGGCGTGCGAGAGGTCGAGCAGGCGCTGGTTGGCGGGGTCGATGCGGCGGCCCGGGAACGAGACGCCGTCATCGAGCGTCACCGCGAAGCCGAGGCCCGCCGAGGACGGCTCGATGTTGCGGTCGATCTCGTGGCCGTGGAGCGGGAGCGCGGCCTCCAGCCGCAGCGTGTCGCGCGCGCCCAGCCCCGCGGGCGTCGCGCCGGCCGCGAGCAGCGCGTCCCACAGGGCCGCAGCGTACTCGGCGGCGATGACGAGCTCGCCGCCGTCCTCGCCGG
>CAZBZR010000078.1:0-7318 GCA_964496445.1 uncultured Microbacterium sp. | reverse complement strand
CGTGCGGTGTCGCGACCCTCGAGGCGAACGACACCGTGTCCGAGCTCGTCGCCCTCTCGGAGACGCAGCTGATGAACATCCGCAACTTCGGTCAGAAGTCGGTCGACGAGGTGCGCGACAAGCTCACGTCCCTCGGTCTGTCGCTGAAGGACTCGGTGCCCGGCTTCGACGGCGCCCACTTCTACGGCGGCTACGACGACGAGACCGTCTGAGCGCGGCTTCCCGACACGAACACTTTCCTGGAGTAACGACACATGCCCAAGCCCACGAAGGGTCCCCGCCTCGGCGGCGGCCCCGCCCACGAGCGTCTGCTTCTCGCGAACCTCGCCGCGGCCCTGTTCACCCACCGCTCGATCAAGACGACCGAGACCAAGGCCAAGCGCCTGCGTCCGCTCGCCGAGCGCCTGATCACCTTCGCCAAGCGCGGCGACCTGCACGCGCGTCGTCGCGTGCTCAGCGTGATCGGCGACAAGGAGGTCGTGCACGTCCTCTTCGCCGAGATCGCGCCGCTGGTGGCCGACCGCGAGGGCGGCTACACGCGCATCACCAAGGTGGGCAACCGCAAGGGTGACAACGCCCCCATGGCCGTCATCGAGCTCGTGCTCGAGCCGGTGACCCCCAAGGTGAAGTCCACCAAGAAGTCGGCCGCTCCCGCCGCCGCCCCGGTCGAGCCCGTCGAGGAGCCCGTCGAGGACGCCGCTGAGGAGCCCGCAGCCGAGGACGCCGTCGAGGACGCCGCGACCGACGAGGTCGCCGAGGCGGATGCCGCCGACGACGCGTCGGCGGACGCCGCGAAGTAATCCCGCTTCTCCTCGAAGCCCCCTGCCCCCTCGGGCAGGGGGCTTCGTCGTCGTGGCGACCTCAAGGAAACCGCAAGATGCTCAGGATCGGCGCAAGATCGCCCCAAGTGGGGCTTTCGGCGCCGCCGTGGCGCCTAGATTTCGGGAGAGCGCCCTCGTGGGTGCCGTACTTCTTGGGGGAGAAGTCGTGCCAGAACATGAGCGTGCGCCGGTGCGCCGCCGGCAGTGGGGGACCGAGCGATCGCACGCCCCGCTGCCGGCGGTGCACCCGCAGCCGTCCACCGCGAAGCTCATCTGGGGACGCATCGCCATCTGGGTCACGATCGGCGTGTGGGTGCTGTACGTGCTCACCGTCGTCGTCTCCCTCATCCTCGCCGGCGCGTTCGAGACGACGTGGCGCATCATCGAGGCGGTCTCCTACCTGCTCGTGGTGACGGTCCTCACCTTCTCCGCGCTCATGTACCTCGTCGCCCGCCAGGGCGCGTACGAGCGCTTCCGCGCACACCACCGGGTGCCGCGCGCCGAGCTGGACAGCCACTTCTCCCAGCCCCACGAGCCGATCACGGTGCTCGTCCCCTCCTATGCGGAGGAGCCGGGGATCATCCGCAAGACGCTGTGGTCGGCGGCCCTCCAGGAGTATCCCGGCGTGCGCGTCGTCCTCCTCGTCGACGACAACCCGTTCCCCTCCGACCCGGAGGTGCGCGACAAGCTCGACCGCACCCGCGCCGTGCCGCAGCAGATCGGCGCCGCGCTGGCGGAGCCGGCGACCCGCTTCGCCGAGGCGCTCGCGGCGTTCGAGCACTCGATGACGCTCGAGGGCTCCTTCGACCAGATCGCTCTGGCCAACCTGTCGCTGGAGTACCGGTGGGCCGTCGACTGGCTCCGCCGGATGGCCGCCGCCGAACCCCTCGACGACCACGTCGACGCGTTCTTCATCGACGAGGTCCTCCTCGGGCTGGCGGAAGACCTGAAGAGCACCGCCGACGCGGTGGATGCCGCGCGCCTGAGCCTGGAGATCATCCCGGCGGTGCGCATCCATGAGCTCTTCCGGCGCCTCACGTGGATCTTCACCGCCGAGCTGACCGTCTTCGAGCGCAAGCGCTACGCGTCGCTGTCGCACGAGGCGAACAAGGCGATGAACCTCAACTCCTACATCGGCCTCATCGGCGGCAGCTTCCGCGAGCATCAGACGCCCGACGGCCTCATGCTGCAGCCCGTCGCCTCGGCGCGCGGGGCCGATCTCACGGTGCCCTACGCCGACTTCCTCCTCACCCTCGACGCCGACTCGATGCTCCTGCGGGACTACTGCCTCCGCCTCGTGCACTTCCTCGAGCAGCCCCGCAACGCCCAGGTCGCCGTGACCCAGACGCCGTACTCGTCGTACCGGGGTGCGCCCACGCGCATCGAGCGGCTGGCGGCGGCCACCACCGATGTGCAGCACATCCTGCACCAGGGCATGACGGCGCACGGCGCCACGTTCTGGGTGGGGGCCAACGCCGTCATCCGCATGGAGGCGCTCGACGACATCCTCGAGATCGACTCCTCCGGTCCCTTCGAGGTGCGCCGGTACGTGCAGGATCGCACGGTGATCGAAGACACCGAGTCCAGCGTCGACATCGGCGAGCACGGCTGGATCCTCGTCAACTACCCCGAGCGGCTGAGCTACAGCGCCACCCCGCCCGACTTCGGATCGCTCGTGGTGCAGCGCCGCCGCTGGGCCAACGGCGGTCTCCTCATCCTGCCGAAGCTGTGGAAGCAGATCCGGGAGCGCCGCCTCGCCCACCAGCCGATGTCGCTCGGCGAGGTCGCGCTGCGGATGAACTACATGGCCTCCATCGCGTGGGCCAGCTTCGGGCTCGTCTTCCTCCTGGCCTACCCGTACGACAGCCGGCTCGTCAGCCCGCTCGTGCTCCTGGGTGCCCTGCCCTACTTCCTGGCGATGGCCAGCGACCTCCGCTACGCCGGGTACAAGCGCATGGACGTGCTCCGCATCTACGGCTTCAACCTCATCCTGCTGCCGGTGAACCTCGCCGGTGTGCTGAAGTCGATGCAGCAGGGCCTGACCGGCATGAAGATCCCCTTCGCGCGCACGCCCAAGGTGAACGACCGCACCGGTACGCCGCTGCTGTACGTGGTGCTGCCCTACTTCATCGTGGCGTTCTCGGTGGTCGTGGCCTGGCGCAGCTGGGAGAACCACAGCTGGTGGACCTTCGGGTTCTCCGTGCTGAACGCCACGCTGTCGCTGTGGGCGATCATCGCCTACATCGGCATCCGCAACTCGCTCGTGGATCTGTGGCGAGGGCTCACCGACTGGATGTACGTGCCGATCGCCTCCCCCGAGCCGGTGCTCGGCCACGACGCGGTGCCCGGTGCCGACTGGCGTGCGGCCCTGTACCAGGGCCACCCCGCGCCCGGCACCGACCGACGGCCGGCGGGCCGGGGCGCGCGCGAGAGCACGCCGCGCCGCGCGCTGGATCGGGTCGGACAGGGATGAGCCGTCATCCCGGGAAGCGGCTCTCGCCCTGGCGCGTGCTCATCGGCATCGGCGTCGTGCTCGTCCTCGCCGCCTCCGCGTGGGCGGTGCCGGTCGTGCTGCACGAGAGCGCGCTGGCGAGCCCCGAGGAGCCGGCACCGGTGTGGTTCGGCGGCTACCTCGACGCGACGGTGGACAGCGCCGAGCGCTCGCCCGCGCTCGTGGCGGGCGACTCCGAGAACATCGTGCTCGCCTTCGTGGTCGCCGCCGCCCCCGACCGCTGCGTCCCGTCGTGGGGCGCCGCCTACAGCCTCGACGAGGCCGCGACCGCGCTCGACCTGGACCGCCGCATCGCGCGGCTGCGGGCGCAGGGGTCGGACATCGCCGTCTCCTTCGGCGGGGCGATCAACACCGAGCTCGCGGGCGCCTGCCTCACCGTCGACGAGCTCACCGCCGCGTACGGCGAGGTGATCGACCGCTACGGGGTCTCGGTGCTCGACCTCGACATCGAGGCCGACGACCTGGCCGACCGCGAAGCGGGGCTCCGCCGTGCGCAGGCCGTCGCGCGGCTGCAGCGCGACAACCCTGCGCTCCAGGTGTGGCTCACCCTCCCCGTCGCCACCGACGGGCTGACCGCGGACGGCCTGGCCGTCGTCCGACAGATGCAGACGGCCGACGTCGAGCTCGCGGGCGTGAACGCGATGACGATGAACTACGGCACGCTCCCCGACGACGCGTCGATGGCCGAGGCCGCGATCGACGCCCTCACCGCCGCGCACGACCAGCTCGGCGCGCAGAACGCGCGCCTCGGCATCCGCCGTGACGTGTGGCAGATGCTCGGGGCGACGCCCATGATCGGGCAGAACGACATCGCCGGCGAGGTGTTCACCCTCGCCGATGCCGCGCGATTGAACGCCTTCGCCACTGAGAAGGGCCTCTCGCGCCTGTCGATGTGGTCGCTCAACCGCGATCGCACGTGTGGCGAGAACTACCCCAACACCGCGATCGTCTCCACGCAGTGCAGCGGCGTCGATCAGGGCGACGACACCTTCGCCGCCGTGCTGTCGCAGGGCTTCGACGGCCGGCCCGATCCGACGCCGACGGCCCGGCCGAGCGCGACCGTCGCCCCCACGGCCTCCCCCGACGACCCCGCGACGAGCCCCTACCCGATCTGGTCGCCCGATGCCACGTACTCGGCGGGGGTGAAGGTGGTCTGGCACCGCAACGTGTACGTCGCGAAGTGGTGGACGGAGGGGGTGCCGGAGCCGGATGACCCGACGCTCGCCCCGAACGAGACGGCCTGGTCGCTGATCGGACCGGTGCTGCCGGGAGACCCGCCCTACGCGCTGCCGACCCTGCCGCCCGGCACCTACCCCGACTGGTCGGCGACGGAGATCTACCGGGCGGGGGCGCGCGTGCTGGTGGACGGCGTCCCCTTCGAGGCGAAGTGGTGGACGCAGGGGGAGGACCCGTCCGCGGCGCTGACCGACCGCTCGCGCGCGGCCTGGCGCCTGCTGGAGGAGGAGCCGCCGGAGGGGTGATCTAGGGTGGAGCGGTGACCGAGTCCGCCCTGTCCGCGCGCGTGAGCGCGCCCGCCGAGATCCCCGAGCCGCGGCACCCCGAGATCGCGCAGTGGCGCGCCGCGACGGCGGAGGACATCGACGCGATGCACGAGCTGTTCGCCGACGCCGGCCGGGTCGACCACCCCACCTACACCGAGCCTCGCGAGGAGATCGCCGACACCTTCACGCTCCCGCACATCGACCACGCCCGCGACACCATCCTCGGCTTCGCCGCGGACGGCACGCTCGTCGTCGCCGCGAGCGCGCTGATGCACCCGTCGCAGGAGGTGGAGGCGAAGGTCTACCTCAACGGCGCCGTGCGCCCGGCCTACCGCCGCCGCGGCATCGGCACGGTGGCGATCGAACGCTCCTACGCGCGTGCCCTGCAGCACCTCGCGGGCGTCGACGCGGACGTGCCGGGCACCATCGCGTGCTACGCCCAGGAGAAGAATCCGGATGCGGCCGCCCTCGCCGAGCGGCTGGGGCTGCAGACGGCACGGTGGTTCACCTCCATGGTGCGCGACCTCCGCGACCCCATCCCCGAGCTCAGCGCCCCCGCCGGCACCGTGATCGAGAACTACACCCCAGCACGCGCGTCGGCCGCCATGGCCGCCCGCAACGACGCCTTCCGCGACCACTGGGGGAGCCTGCCGAGCGTCGAGTCCTCGTGGCGCACGTTCGTGGACGGTCCCTTCCTCCGTCCCGATCTGTCCACGCTCCTCCTCGAGGACGGGCGGATCGTGGCGTTCTGCCTGGCCTCGGTCAACGAGGACGACTGGGAGGCGCTGGGCGCGTCGAACACGTACATCGACCTCATCGGCGTCGTCCGCGACCGCCGCGGCCGCGGGTACGCGCCGCTGGTCATCGCGCACACGCTCGCCGCCGCGCGGGCGGCGGGGCTGGAGAAGGCGGTGCTCGACGTCGACACGGCGAGCCCGACGGGCGCCCTGGGGCTCTACGAGGGACTGGGCTTCGAGGCCACCGATCGCGACCGGGTGCTCACTCGCTCGTTCTGAGTCAGCGCGGCTGCGGCAGGTCGTCGCGCGCGGCCTCGCGCATCTCCCGGCGGAACTCCAGCTCGGCCCGCTGGGCCTCGGCCGCCGCCACGGCTCCCGCGACGGCGTCGGCGAAGATGTCACCGCCGGCGGTGCCCGGATGGATGCGGTCGCCCGCCAGGAGATCCTCCCGGGGGGCGATCGCCCCCGACCAGTCGGCCAGCTCCACCGAGGGCCGGCGGGCGAAGGCGGCGAGGGTGTCGTTGACGCCGGGGATCCAGTCGCGCGGGGCATGCGCGGTGACGAGGATCAGCTCCCGCTCGGGGCCGACGACCGCCTGCACCTTCTCGAGGGTCTCCCGCTCGATCGGTCCGTTGGTGCCGAGCGCCAGCACGACGTAGTGGCGGAGCTGGCCGGCCGCGGCGAGCTGCTCGAGGATGCCGGGGGCGGCATACATCGAGCGGGAGACGGTCGCGTCGACGTGGATGCCGGGGAGGCGCGCCATGAGCGACGGGGCGGAGGCCAGCATGACCGAGTCGCCCACGGCCGTGATCTCGGCGCCCTGGACCGGGGTAGGCGACGGCGCCGGCGCCTCGGGGGCGGGCGGGGGCGTGGTCATCGGGACCGGAGTGGCCGCGGCATCCTGCTCCTCCTGCTCCGCGAGGGCGTCGATCCCCGCCGCCACGGCGGCCTGCGCCGACGTCTCGGCGGGAGCGCTCGCGATGGCCGCGGTCGTGCCGCCGAGGACGAGCGCCCCGCCCGCGAGCGCGGCGACGCCCGCCAGCCGCGGCAGCGGCCCGGCCGCCAGCGCCCGGCGGACGCGCCGCGCGGCACCGCGGAAGCCGTGCCGGCGCACCGGAGTCTCGATGAGGCGGTAGGACAGCTCGGCGGCGACGACGGTGAGGACGAGCGTGCCCAGGCCGGCGGACACCGGCACCTCGGTCTCGGGCGCGCCGCCGGTGACGAGGACGAGCAGCGGCCAGTGCCAGAGATAGAGCCCGTAGGAGCGATCGCCCACCCACCGCAGCGGCGCGACGTCGATCGCGCGCCCGAACCACGACCCCGGCCACACGCCGGCGGCGATCGCGGCGACCGTGGCGAGGCTGGCGGCCAGCAGCAGGCCCGGGAAGGTGGCGACCGTCTCGGTCGCGGGCGTCGCCGCGACGACGGCGATCCCCGCGAGTGCGGCGACGCCGACGACGAGCCCGGCCGCCTGCAGCGGCGGGCGGGGCCGCTGCGGCGCATCCAGCCGCGGCGCGAGCGCGAAGGCGAGGGCCACGCCCAGGAGGATGCCGAACGCGTGGGAGTCGGTGCCGAAGTAGGCGCGCGTCACGGCGTCGCCGGACGTCACGAGAACCGCCATCCACGCCGCCGATCCGGCGGCCGCGGCCAGGGCGACGACCGTGCGCACGCCGCGGCCGGGCAGGAGCAGCACGAGGGGGAGGAGGAGCGGCCACAGCACGTAGAACTGCTCCTCGAGCGAGAGCG
>CAZBZR010000077.1:0-7594 GCA_964496445.1 uncultured Microbacterium sp. | reverse complement strand
GGGTCGCGCACGGAGACGGTGTCGGCCTCGTCGGGCGAGTTCACGAAGTGGGGTTCGCCGGGGGCCTCCCCCGCGGTGCCCTCCCCCGCCTCGTGCCCGAGGTGGCCGATGAGGAGGATCTCGTAGTCGTCGCGCGCGAAGCGCACCGCCTCGCGGTGCACCTTGGTCACGGGCGGACAGGTGGCGTCGATCGCCTGCAGCCCCCGGTCGGCGGCTGCGGAGACGACGGCGGGCGAGACGCCGTGCGCGCTGAAGACGACGTGGGCCCCCTCGGGCACTTCGTCGACCTCCTCGACGAAGACGGCCCCCTTCGCCTCCAGCTCGGAGACGACGTGGACGTTGTGCACGATCTGCTTACGCACGTACACCGGCGCTCCGTAGCGCTCCAGCGCCTTCTCCACGGCGACCACCGCACGGTCCACACCCGCGCAGTATCCGCGGGGCGAGGCGAGGAGCACCCGCTTGCGTCCGTCCACCGGGATATCCTGGAGGCGCCCGCGACGTCCCGGGATCCGGGGCACGGGCAGCGATACGACAGGAGTGCTCACCCTTCGATTCTACGAGGGGCGCCCCTGGGCAGCGGCCGAATCCGGCACCATCGAGCGATCTCGAGAGAAGTCATGACCACGTTCCAGCCCGAGGCGGTGCCGGGGCAGGCCCCGCCGCCCGATTCGGTCGCCCCGCGCGACTCCAGCGCGCAGGCCCCGACCTCGGTGGCGCGACTGAACGACACCATCCGCGGATTCGTCGACCGCTGGGGCTCGGTGTGGGTCGAGGGCGAGATCACCTCGTGGAACTCCCGCGGCGGCAACGTGTTCGGCCGGCTGAAGGATCTCGCCACCGACGCGACCGTCTCCTTCCGCATCTGGTCGAGCACGCTCGCGCGCCTGCCGAAGGACCTGAAGGTCGGCGACCACGTGATCGCCTGCGTCAAGGCGGACTACTTCCCGCGCACCGGCGACTTCAGCTTCGCGGTCTCCGCGATGCGTCACGTGGGCCTGGGCGACCAGCTGGAGAAGCTCGAGCAGCTGCGCGTGCGCCTCCGCGCGGAAGGGCTCTTCGATCCCGCACGCAAGCAGCCGCTCCCCTTCCTGCCCTCCCATATCGGGTTGATCACCGGCGAGAACTCCGACGCGGAGAAGGACGTGCACCGCAATGCCGAGCTGCGGTGGCCGAACGTGCGCATCCGCACGAAGCACGCCGCCGTGCAGGGCGATCGGTGCGTGCCGGAGACGATCGCGGCGCTGAAGGCGCTGGATGCCGACCCCGACATCGACGTCATCATCATCGCGCGCGGCGGCGGCGACCCGCAGACCCTCCTCGGCTTCAGCGACGAGCGGCTGCTGCGCGCCGTGGCGGCCGCGCAGACGCCCGTGGTCAGCGCCATCGGGCACGAGAACGATCATCCGCTCCTCGACGACGTCGCCGACCTCCGCGCGTCCACCCCCACCGACGCCGCCAAGCGGGTGGTGCCGGACGTGAGCGAGCAGCGCGCGCTCGTGGCCCAGCTGCGCGCCCGTCTCACCGGCCGGCTCGCGCAGCGCGTCGGTCACGACATCGCCCAGCTCGAGCAGCTGCGCTCCCGCCCGGCGCTGCGCACCCCCGACGCGCTCCTGACCGGCCGCGCCCAGGAGACGTGGATGCTGGTCAACCGCGGCCGCGACATCCTCGACCGCCTCGTCGCCGGGCACGACCGCCGCACCACGGAGCTGCGCGCGTCGCTGCGGGCACTCTCGCCGCTGGCCACCCTCTCGCGCGGCTACGCGATCGCGCACCTCGGCGGCGGCGTCATCGTGCGCGACGCGTCCCAGGCGCCGGCGGGCGCCGAGGTGGTCGTCACGGTCGCCCGCGGGTCCTTCGCCGCGCGCTCCGAGGGGGAGGTCGCCGAGTCCGACGCCGAGACGGCGCCCAACTAGGATGGATGCCATGACCGCGTCGCACTCCGGCTCCGCCGACGTCGCGACCCTGTCGTTCGAACAGGCCAGGGACGAGCTCGTCCGCGTCGTCTCCGAACTCGAACAGGGCGCCCCGACGCTCGAGGAGTCCCTCGCGCTGTGGGAGCGGGGCGAAGCCCTTGCCGCCCGCTGCGAGGAGTGGCTCCTCGGCGCCAAGCGGCGCCTGGACGCCGCTCGCGCCGACGCCGGCACCGCGGAGGCGTGATGGCCCGCGTCGTCGCCGAGCTCGGGCGCCCCGAGACCCCCGAGGAGACCGCCGCCCGCAAGGCGGAGTCCTCGCGTGTGTACCGCTCCAGCCAGACCTTCCGCAACCTCATCGCGGCCCTGCTGGTGACCCTCGCGATCGTCGCGGTCGTCGTCTTCGGCGTGCCCCGCGGCGAGCCGGCGCCGCCCCCGCCGATCGACGCCCCCGCCGAGGCATCCGCCCTGTCCGACACGCTCGGACGCCCCGTGGTCGCCGCCGACGTGCCCGACGACTGGCGCATCAACTCCGCCACCTACGACGCGGGCGAGATCGCGACCTGGACGGTGGCCTACGCACCTCCCGGGAAGTCCGGCTTCCTCCGCGTCGCACAGGGCTTCGACGCCGACGACGCGTGGATCGCCGAGCTGCTGGCCGGCTCCCGCACGAGCGGCACCGTGACAGCGGGCGGCACCACGTGGGACGAGTACCGCATCGACGATCCGTCGGCCGCCGGCAACGTGTCCTACGCGCTGGCCACGACGGCGGGCACCGACCGCGTGGTCGTGTACGGCTCCACGTCGCCCGAGGTCGCACAATCGGTGGCGACGAGCCTCGCCGCCGACCTCGACCGGCTCCAGGAGGCCCCGTGACCGCGACGCCCCGCTCCGTCTGGCAGGAGATGACCGACGGCAACGCCCGCTTCGTCGCGGGCGCGCCGCGCCATCCGCGCCAGGATGTCGAGCGCCGGGCGGAGTTGGCGGGCGGGCAGCGCCCCCGGGCCGCGCTGTTCGGATGCTCCGACTCGCGCCTGGCGGCCGAGATCATCTTCGACGAGGGCCTGGGCGACCTGTTCGTGGTGCGCAACGCCGGCCAGGTCATCTCCGACTCCGTGGTGGGGAGCCTCGAGTACGCCGTGGCGGTGCTCGAGGTATCGCTCATCGTCGTCCTCGCCCACGACGCGTGCGGCGCCGTCGGCGCCGCGATCGAGAGCACGGGCATCGACGCCCCCGCTCTGCCGCCCCTCATCTGGCGCCAGATCGCCCCCATCGTGCCCGCCGTGCGCCGCGTCATCCGCGCCAGCGGCACCACCACCGCCACCGTCGACCCCGAGCTGGTCGGCCGCGAGCATCTCCGTGACACGGTGGGGCAGCTGCTGCACGCGTCCGAGCTCATCAGCCAGGCGGTCGCCGAGGGCAAGGTCGCCATCGTGGGCGCCAACTACCGGCTCGCCGAGGGCACGGCCGCCCCGGTCGTGATCGTCGGCGATGCCGGCGATCAGCAGCACTGATCCATCGCAACAGGAGGAACGACGACGTGACCGACACCGAGTACCGCATCGAGCACGACACCATGGGCGAGGTCCGGGTGCCGAAGGACGCGCTGTACGCTGCCCAGACGCAGCGCGCCGTGGAGAACTTCCCGATCTCCGGTGACCCGCTCGACCCGGCGCAGATCGTCGCGCTCGCGCGCATCAAGAAGGCCGCGGCCCTCGCCAACAAGGAGCTCGGCACCCTCGACGGCGCCATCGCCGACGCCATCGCGCGCGCGGCCGACCGCATCATCGCGGGCGAGTTCGCCGACCAGTTCCCGATCGACGTCTACCAGACCGGCAGCGGCACGTCCTCGAACATGAACATGAACGAGGTGCTCGCGACCCTCGCCACGAGCGACCTGGGCGCCCCCGTGCACCCCAACGATCACGTCAACGCGTCGCAGTCCTCCAACGACGTCTTCCCGACCTCGGTGCACATCGCCGCCACGCAGGAGCTCATCGCCGAGCTCATCCCGGCGCTGGACCACCTCGCCGTCGCGCTGGAGGAGAAGGCGGAGGCCTGGAAGGACGTCGTGAAGTCCGGCCGCACGCACCTCATGGACGCCACCCCGGTGACCCTCGGCCAGGAGTTCGGCGGCTATGCGCGGCAGATGCGCCTGGGCATCGAGCGCGTGCAGGCGGTGATCCCTCGCGTGGCCGAGGTGCCGCTGGGCGGCACCGCCACCGGCACCGGCATCAACACGCCCCTCGGATTCCCGCAGCGGGTGATCGAGCTGATCGTCGGTGAGACCGATCTGCCGATCACCGAGGCGAAGGACCACTTCGAGGCGCAGGCCAACCGCGACGGCCTCGTCGAGGCCTCCGGGGCGCTGCGCACCATCGCGGTCTCGCTCACGAAGATCAACAACGACCTGCGCTGGATGGGCTCGGGCCCGAACACCGGCCTCGGCGAGCTGCACATCCCCGACCTGCAGCCGGGCTCCTCGATCATGCCCGGCAAGGTCAACCCGGTCGTCCCGGAGGCGACGCTCATGGTGTGTGCACGGGTCATCGGCAACGACGCCACCATCGCGTGGGCGGGCGCATCCGGGGCCTTCGAACTGAACGTGGCGATCCCCGTCATGGGGACGGCGCTCCTGGAGTCCATCCGCCTCCTCGCCAACACCATGCGCGTGCTCGCCGACAAGACCATCGTCGGCCTCGAGGCCAACGTCGAGCGGGCCGCGGCCTACGCGGGCATGTCGCCCTCGATCGTGACGCCGCTGAACAAGCTCATCGGCTACGAGGCGGCCGCGAAGATCGCCAAGCACTCCGTCGCCAAGGGGATCACCGTCCGCGAGGCGGTGGTCGACCTCGGCTACCTCGAGCGGGGCGAGATCACCGAGGCGCAGCTGGACGAGAAGCTCGACCTGCTGTCGATGACCCACCCGGGCTGAGCCAGAACGGGCGGCGGCCGATGCGGCGCGCCATAATCGAACGGTGAATCGCACGCCGAGACTGAGCTCGGCGCGCGCGCGGATCCTGGGGGCTGTCCTGGCCGTCGCGTGCGTCGGGCTCATCGTCGTGGGCGGCATCACCTTCTGGGTGCAGCGCGACCGCGTCCTCCGCAACGCCGATTCGCAGCTGCAGGGCTTTGCCACGACGCTGCAGGCGGAGACCCCCGACGACGCCGACGCGGCCCTGGAGGCGGTCGGCAACATCGTCCCCGGCCGTTCCGACGGCACCATCGCCCTGGTGGACGATCGCGTCGTCGCCGCCGCGCCGCAGACGGCCGGGATCGTGCTGGCCTCCGACGAGGCGTTCGTGGCGGCGGTGGCCGCTCGTACGCCCGATGCCGTCGTCTACGGCACGGCCGACGGCGACCTCGGCCGGCTCCGCTACGTCGCCGTCCCCTTCGGCGACGCCATCGTGGTGCACGCGGTGCTGCTGGACGCGCGCATGGAGCTGGTGTCGCTCGGAATCACCACGTACGCGCTCGCGGGCATCGGCATGCTCATCGCCGTCGCGGTCGTGGGCTGGTTCGTCGCGGGGCGCCTCCTCTCCCCCATCCGGGAGCTGCGAGCCACCGCCGACGCCATCACGATCGACGATCTGGGCACGCGCCTGCCGGCGGAGGGCAACGACGAGATCTCCGAGCTCACCCGCGGTGTGAACTCGATGCTGGACCGCATCGAGATGTCCGTGGATGTGCAGCGCCAGCTCCTGGACGATGTGCGGCACGAGCTGAAGACGCCCATCACGATCGTGCGCGGTCATCTGGAGATGATGGATGTCGCCGATCCCACCGACGTCACGACCGCCCGCGAGATCGGCATCGCCGAGCTCGACCGGATGACGCGCCTCGTCGACGACATCGACCTCCTCGCGACCGTCGAAAGCGGCGCGCTGTCGCTCAGCCTCATCGACGTCGACGCCCTCACCGCGCGCGTCGGCGACCTCGTCACCGCCATCCCAGGGCACCGCTGGACGGTCGAGACGCGCGGCTACGGCCGCGTCGACGGCGACTACGACCGGCTCGTGCAAGCGTGGCTCCAGCTCGCCGACAACGCCGCCAAGTACACCCCCGCGGGCCTCCCGATCGAGATCGGCAGCGCCGTCGACGCGGAGGGCGCGCGGCTGTGGGTCCGCGACCACGGCCCCGGTATCCCGCCCGCCTCGCGGCATCGCATCTTCCGCCGCTTCGACCGGGCCGAGGGCCGGCGCACCGTGGGCGGGTCGGGACTCGGGCTCGCGATCGTCGATGCCATCGCGAAGGCCCACAACGGTCACTGCTCCGTGTCGGAGACCCCCGGCGGTGGCGCCACCTTCACCATTCACATCCCGCCCGGCCTCGGCCAGGCGGCCGCCGACCTCCCGGCCCCCGTGAGGGCGGGCGACGTGGTCCAACAGCGAGAGGCCTCCGGATGACACGCATCCTCATCGCCGAAGACGAGAGCCGTATCTCGGCCTTCATCAGCCGCGGGCTGGAGTCGGCCGGCTACCGCACCACGGTCGTCGACGACGGCGCCGCGGCCCTCGACGAGGCTCTCTCCGGAGAGGTCGATCTGCTCGTCCTGGATGTGGGACTGCCCTCGATGGACGGCTTCGAGGTGCTCCGCCACCTTCGCGGGCAGGGGTCGACGCTGCCCGTGATCATGCTCACCGCCCGCTCCAGCACCCGGGACACCGTCGACGGGCTGGATGCCGGCGCCAACGACTACATGGCGAAGCCCTTCAAGTTCGACGAGCTGCTGGCGCGCGTGCGCTCACGACTGCGCGAGACGGTGCAGACCGGCACGATCGCCGTCGCGCACGGCGACGTCAGCCTCGACGTCCTCACCCGCCGGGCGACCATCGCCGGTCGGGAGATCGACCTCAGCGCGCGCGAGTTCGCCCTCGCCGAGCAGTTCCTCCGCCACCCCGGCCAGGTCCTCAGCCGCGAGCAGCTCCTCAGCCGCGTGTGGGCACTGGATTTCGATCCGGGCTCGAACGTCGTCGACGTCTACGTGCGGTATCTGCGGGCGAAGTTCGGCCACGACCGCATCACGACGGTGCGCGGCGCGGGCTACCGCTGGGAGTAGCGTCCGCCTCGCCCGCGAAACAGAGAGCCCCCGACGCTGGGGGACGCCGGGGGCTGATGGGAGCAGCCGGAGTGGGGGGACTCCGGGGTCGTCATCGCGTTACCCGAAACACGATGATTCCTTCTCTCCATAGACGGCACCGCAGGTGCCGTACTCCTCTGTGTCCGCACGAGGCGGTTACGGGGGGAATCCGTCGCAGGGACGGTGCGAGGTCTCCCTCGCGCTGCCTCCATCTTGAGCCCGGTCGATGAGAGCAGAGCGATGCGAACGTGAGAGTGCTCTCATCAAGCTCACGAGAGCTCGCCGGCCTCCAGCAGATCGGTGACCAGCGCGGCGATCGCCGAGCGCTCCGAACGGGTAAGGGTGACGTGGCCGAACAGGCCGTGGCCCTTGAGGGTCTCGATCACCGAGGCCACGCCGTCGTGCCGTCCCACGCGCAGGTTGTCGCGCTGACCGACGTCGTGGGTGAGGACGACCCGCGAGTTCTGGCCCACGCGGCTGAGCACGGTCAGCAGGACGTTGCGCTCGAGCGACTGCGCCTCGTCGACGATCACGAAGGCGTTGTGGAGCGAGCGGCCGCGGATGTGCGTGAGCGGCAACACCTCCAGCAGGTCGCGCGCGA
>CAZBZR010000076.1:0-7658 GCA_964496445.1 uncultured Microbacterium sp. | reverse complement strand
GCTCGGGGGGCGCCGACGTGCACCTCGCGCTCGTCGCCCTCCGCGGCGCGGCGATCGACGGCACGCAGGCCGAAGACCTGCTCCACGAGATCCGCATCACCGTCAACCGCAACGCGGTGCCGAACGACCCGCGTCCGCCGATGGTGACCTCGGGTCTGCGCATCGGCACGCCGGCGCTGGCGACCCGCGGGTTCGGCGACGCGGAGTTCACCGAGGTGGCGGACATCATCGCGCTGGCCCTCCAGCCCGGCGCCGACCTCGAGGCGCTGCGCACCCGCGTTGCCGCCCTGACCGCCGCGTTCCCGCTGTACCCCGGGCTCACGCAGTAGCCCCTCCTCCGCGAGACTCGGCGCCACGGACGAGAATCGGGCCTACGCCGTGATTCTCGTCCGCTGCGCTGAGTCTCGCTTGAGGAACGACACCCCGCACGAGACGGAAGGGACGAACGGATGACCGCGATCCGGTTGGACGGAAAGGCCGCGGCGGCCGAGATCAAGGCCGAGCTCGCCGAGCGGGTCGCGGCGCTGACCGCGCGCGGCATCACCCCGGGCATCGCCACGGTGCTCGTCGGCGCCGACCCCGCCTCGCAGCTGTACGTCGGGATGAAGCACCGCGACTCCGAGGCGATCGGGATGAACTCGATCCAGGTCGAGCTGCCCGCCGCATCCACGCAGGAGGAGGTCGAGGCGGCCATCGACGCGCTCAACGCGGACCCCGCCTGCCACGGCTACATCGTGCAGCTGCCGCTGCCGAAGCACCTCGACACCGACGCGATCCTCGAGCGGATCGACCCCGCGAAGGACGCCGACGGGCTGCATCCGACCAATCTCGGGCGCCTCGTGCTGAACGTCAACACACCGATCACGACGCCGCTGCCGTGCACGCCGCGCGGCGTGATCGAGCTCCTCACCCGCAACGGCTACGACCTCGCCGGCAAGGAGGTCGTGGTCGTGGGGCGGGGCGTCACGATCGGTCGCTCGATCGGGCTGCTGCTCACGCGCCGCGACATCAACGCCACCGTGACCCTCACCCACACCGGCACGACCGACCTGTCGCACCACCTCCGGCAGGCGGATGTCATCGTGGCCGCGGCGGGCGTGAAGCACATCGTGCGCGCCGAGGACGTCAAGCCCGGCGCCGCGGTGCTCGACGTCGGTGTCACGCGCGAGACCGACCCCGAGACCGGCAAGAGCCGCGTGTACGGCGACGTCGATCCGGATGTCGCGGCCGTCGCCGGATGGCTCTCGCCGAACCCCGGCGGCGTCGGCCCGATGACTGTGGCGCTCCTGCTCACGAACGTCGTCGAGGCCGCCGAGCGCGCCGCATCCTGAGCCGCGCCCGCATCCCTCGCCCGCCGTCCCGGCCGCGAAACTCAGCCGCACGGACGAAACACCCCGCGCCGCGCGGATTCTCGTCCGTGATGCCGAGTCTCGCGGATGCGGTCGCGCGCGGTCGCGCGGGGTTAGGCGGGGTTACGCGAGGAAGCGGGCGAGGAAGGCGCGGGTGCGCTCCTCACGCGGGGCGCCGAACACCTCCGCCGGCGTACCCTGCTCCAGGATGCGGCCCTGGTCGAGGAACACGACGCGATCGGCGACGTCGCGGGCGAACGCCATCTCGTGCGTGGCCATCACGATCGTGCGGCCCTCCGCCGCGAGGTCGCGGACGAGGTCGAGCACCTCGGTGACCAGCTCGGGGTCCAGCGCCGAGGTGATCTCGTCGAGGAGCAGCAGGTCGGGGGAGGGAGCGACGGCGCGGGCGATCGCCACCCGCTGCTGCTGGCCGCCGGAGAGCCGATCCGGGTGCACACCGGCCCTGTCGGCGAGCCCCACGCGCTCCAGCAGCGCATCGGCGACGGCGTCGGCGTCGGCCCGCCGCATCCGGTGGACGTGCCGGAGCCCGAGGGTGATGTTGTGCCGGACGGTGAGGTGCGGGAACAGGTTGTACTGCTGGAACACCGCCCCGATCCGTGCGCGCACCGCATCGGCGTCGACGCGCGGATCGCTGATGTCCTGGTCGCCGAGGTGGATGGTGCCGTCGTCGATCGTCTCCAGGAGGTTCGCCACGCGCAGCAGCGTCGACTTGCCTGACCCGCTTGCACCGATGAGCGCGACGACCTCGCCGGTGTGCACCTCGAGGTCGATGCCGCGCAGCACCTCATGGTCGCCGTACGACTTCCACACGTCCTCCAGCCGCAGCAGCGCGCTCATACGATGCCGCCGATCTGCTCGCGGGCGCGCATCCGGGCGGTGTACCAGTCGGTGAGCCGGATGGTGGGGATCGCCAGGAGGACGAACAGCACCCCGGCCACGACGTAGGGCGTGAAGTCGAAGAACCGCGCCGTCTCGATCTGCGCCGCGCGCACCGCATCCACCGCGCCCAGCACCGAGATGAGGCCGACGTCCTTCTGCAGGGCGACGAAGTCGTTCATCAGCGCCGGCGTGACCTTCCGCACCGCTTGCGGCATGACCACGAGCCGCATCGACTGCGCGTGGCTGAGGCCGAGCGAGCGGGCGGCCTGCCGCTGCGACGGATGCACCGCCTCGATGCCCGAGCGCAGCACCTCGGACACGTAGGCCGAGTAGGTGAGGGTGAGGGCGACCGTGCCCCAGAACTCGTAGGGCAGACGCACCGGCAGGATGTCCAGGCCCGGGATGCCGAAGCCCACGAGGTAGAGGACGATGATCAGCGGCGTTCCGCGGAACAGGTCGGTGTAGCCGGCGGCCAGCGCGCGCAGCGGCAGCCACACCGGACCCCGCAGCGTCCGGAGGGTCGCGAGGATCAGGCCGAAGAGCAGCACGAGCACCGCGGCGCTGACCAGCACCCGCAGGTTCAGGAGGAAGCCGTCCCACACGCGGGGCAGGGCGGCGAGGGCGACCTCAGGGTCGAAGAAGCTCTGCTGCACGCGCTCCCACCCGGGGGTGCGCAGCAGGAAGAACCACACGACCGCCGCCAGCACGATCGTGGAGGCCACGCTCACCAGCACCGAGCGGATGCCGCGGCGGCGGCGGTACGCCCGGCGCTCGAGCTCGCGGCGACTGGGGGTGCGGGAGGCGACGCCGGTGTCGGGAGGCGACGTCATCCTCCCAGGGTACGCGGGCGGGCGGCGGTCACTTCAGCAGCGGCGCTTCGCCCTCGCCGCCGAGCCACTCCGCCGCGATCGCGTCGAGGGTGCCGTCGGCCCGCAGGGCGTCGACGGCCTGGGTGACCCGCGCCGTGAGCGGCGAGTCCTTGGGCAGCACGATGCCGAACTCGTCGGCCTCGGCACCGGGCAGGTCGGGCAGCTGCCCGACGATCACGCCGTCCTCGAGCTCTGCCCCGGCGATGTAGAACGCCGTCGGCAGGTCGACGACGATGGCGTCGACCTGGCCGTTCTCCAGCGCGAGCTTGGCGTCGTCGTTGGTGTTGAACACCTGGGCGCCCTGCGTCGGCTGGATGATCTGCTCGACGGCCGCGAAGCTCGTGGTGCCGGTCTGCGCGCCGATGAGGAGGTCTTGCAGCTCGGCGATCGACGATGCCCCGGCGGCGGGGGAGTCACCCGTGGTGACCACGACCTGCGCCGTGGCGTAGTAGGGCGAGCTGAAGTCGACGGCCTGCGCGCGCTCATCGGTGATGGAGAACTGCTGCAGGTTGAGGTCGAAGTCTTTCGGGCCCGGCGCGATGGCCTGGTCGAAGGTGGTGCGCACCCACGCCACGTCGTCGGCGTCGAACCCGAGCTGCTCGGCCACGGCGTACGCGACGGCGGCCTCGAACCCTTCGCCGCTCTCGGGGGCGTCGTCGATCACCCACGGGTAGTACGCCGGCTGCCCGGTGGCGATGGTGAGCTTGCCCTCGGTGACGTAGTCGCCGGATGCGGCGTCGCCGCCGGCGGACCCGGCACACCCCGTCAGGGCGAGGGCCGTGGCGGCAGCGAGGGCGAGCGCGGCGGTGCGGTGGCGCGACATGGGGGCCTCCAGGACGATGCGGGTGCGGCGCCGTGCTGTCGGCGCCGCACCCATTCTCGCGCGGGGGCGCGGCAGCGGCCCGCCGCGCGTCGCCGTGTTACGGACGCCGCGCCCGCATCCCCCGCCGAGACTCAGCCCCACGGACGAAACACCCCGCGCCGCGCGGGTTCTCGTCCGTGACGCCGAGTCTCGCGGATGCGGGCGGCCGGGCGGATGCGGGCGGCCGCGGATGCGGGCGCCGGGCGGATGCGGGCGGCCGGGCCCGCGCGTCAGAGCTCGTCGAGCATCCGGCGCTGCTCGTCGGTGAGGCCGTCGTCGCGCCGCGCGTGACGCGGCTGCGGCTCGGGCGCCGCCGCGGCGGCGGCGCCCGAGCGCTCGGCACGAGGTCCGCGGCCGGTGGCGCGGGTCAGGAGCGCGCCGGTGCGTGCCTCGAGGCGGTCGTCGATGAGGTCGTAGACCCCCCAGGCGATCGTGAGCCACAGCGGCGGGGACACCCAGCCCCAGAACCAGAAGAAGCCGCTGACGTTCACGCCGGTGAAGATCACGAGCAGCACCCAGATGATCGCGGCGACGGCGAGGACGAGCAGGTACTGCACCAGCTTCTCGGTGAGCTTCGTGCGCCGCGACGCCGAGCGCGCGGCGAGGGAGCGGAACCCGCGGTGCACGAGCGGCTTCAGCCACAGCGTCGCGGCGGTGAGCACGACGGCCGCCCAGAACGCCGACCAGCCCACCCGCACGCCGGGCGTGAAGGCGCCGATGAGGAGGAGGACGACGACGTCGAAGACGTACAGCGAGAGGAAGCGGACGATCCAGGCCTTCATGCCTCCAGCCTGACAGACCGCGCGCCGCCGCGTGTCAGCCCAGGGCGACCAGCCGGGTCACGTCGTCGTCGGGCAGCACGTCGGCCACCGCCGAGACCGTCAGATCCGAAAGCTCCGCCGTCCCGGAGACGATGGTCAGGAACGCGGTGTCGGCGGCGTCGCGGCCGGTGGCGATCCGCACCAGCGAGGACCGCGGCGCGAGGGTCGTCGCATCCACGACGCGCCACGCGCCGCCGACCCACGCCTCGGCCACGGCGTGGAAGTCCATCGGAGACAGCCCGGGGGCGTACACCGACACCAGTCGTGCGGGAACGTCGCGCGCGCGCAGCAGGGCGACGCACAGGTGCGCGTAATCGCGGCACACCCCCCGCCGGTTCAGCAGGGTGCGCACGGCACCGTCGGTGGGCAGACTCGACCCCGACACGTAGGCGAGCTCGGTGCCGACCCACGACGACACCGCGGCCAGGAGCTCCGCCGCGTCGCGGATGCCGCCGAACTCCGCCGTCGCGGTGGGGGCGAGCGCATCCGACTCCGCGTACCGGCTCGGGCGCGTGTAGACGAGCAGGTCGGTCGCGCTCGCCGGTTCGGGCTCGGGCGCATCGGTCACGGTCGCCGCGTACGACACCTCCAGGCGTCCGACGCCGCAGCGGATGCGGTGCAGCCGCGTGCCGTGCGCGTCCGGGAGCTCCTCCGCCTCGACCTCGTCGCCGTCCAGGCGAGCCACGAGGCTCTCGGCTTCCGGGGCATAGGCGCCGGCCACCGCGATGGCGAAGACGAGATCGGCGGGCGAGGTGACATCCAGGGTGATCCCGCTCGTGACGGTGCGCTGCATGGCCCCAGCCTGGCACGCGTCAGGCCGGCGGGCACCACCGCTCGGCGAACGCCTCCGAGCCCCGCGCCAGGAGGGTGACGTCCGAGCCGACGAGGAGGAAGTCGACGCCCCGATCGACATACCGCTCGGCGAGCGCAGGGTCGAACGCGTTCACGCCGACGGGAGTGCCGGTGCCCTGCACGGCGGCGAAGGCCGCCTCCACCGCGGCGACGACGTCGGGGTGGGCCTGCTGCCCGAGGAGGCCCATCGAGGCGGCCAGGGCGGCCGGGCCGACGAACACCCCGTCGACGCCCTCGACCGCGGCGCTCTCGGCGGCGGCGGCGACGGCATCCCCCGTCTCGACCTGGACGAACAGCGACACGTGGCGGTCGGCGTCGGCGAGGTAGCCGTCGACGCGGCCCCAGCGCGAGGCGCGGGCGAGGGCCGAGCCCACGCCGCGGATCCCGCGCGGCGGGTAGCGCACCGCCTCGACGAGTGCGCGGGCGTGGTCTGCCGACGACACCATCGGCACGAGGATGTTTTGCGCCCCGAGATCGAGCACCCGCTTGAGGATCACGGGGTCACCGGTCGGGACGCGCACCATCACGTCCACGGGATAGGCCGCGACCGCCTGCAGCTGCGTGAGCACGCTCTCGAGCCCGTTGGGGGCGTGCTCCATGTCGATGAGCACCCAGTCGACGCCCGATCCGGCGACGATCTCGGCGACGACGGGGCTCCCCGTGCAGATCCACAGCCCGACCGGCGGGCGGGATGCGGCGGCGAGGCGCTCGCGGAAGGGCGGGGTCAGCGGAAGCGGCATTCGATCGTTCCCATCGGTCCGAAATCGCACGAGACGGTGTCGCCGGGTGACACCCACACCGGGCGGGTGAAGCTGCCGGCGAGGATGATCTCGCCGGCCTGCAGGCTGTCGCCGTGCTGGGCGAGCTTGTTCGCGAGCCACGCGACGCCGGTGGCGGGGTGCCCGAGCACGCCGGCGGCGACGCCGGTCTCCTCGATCTCGCCGTTGCGCGCGAGCACGCCGGGCACCCAGCGCAGGTCGACCTCGTCGGGGCGGCGGTGGACGTCGCCCAGCACCATCGCGCCGTAGGCGGCGTTGTCGCTGATGGTGTCGACGATGGTGCGGCCCTCCAGCTCGATGTGGGAGTCGAGCACCTCCAGCGCGGGGACGGCGTAGTCGATGGCGCCGAGGGCGTCCTCGACGGTGCAGTCCGGCCCGGCGAGGGCCGTGGCGAGGACGAAGGCGAGCTCGACCTCGACACGGGTGTTGGAGAACGCCGAGGCGTCGATCTCGGCGCCGCTGCGGTACACGGTGTCGTCGAACATCACGCCGTAGTCGGGCTCGGTGATGCCGGTCGCGCGCTGCATGGCCTTGGAGGTGAGGCCGATCTTGCGGCCCACGAGGCGGCGTCCGGAGGCGAGCATGCGCTCGCGCCACACCGCCTGCACGGCGTAGGCGTCCTCGATCGTGGCCTCGGGGTGGCGCGCGGTGATGCGCGGCACGACGGTGCGCGTGCGCGAGGCCTCGGCGAGCTCGTCGGCGAGCCGCGCGATCTGCGGCGAAGTCAGCATCCGTCCTCCTCGTCCGACGCTACAGCTGGTGGCCCAGCTTGAACTCGCCCTGCGCCCCGGTGGGGGTCGCCTCCTCCGGACGGGTGTAGGAGAAGCCGTCGGCGCCGATGGTGACGGCCATCTCGGAGTCGTCGGTGCGGGCCACCACCGGCTGCGGGTTGCCGTCGAGGTCGAGCACGAGGGAGGCCTCGGTGTACCAGGACGGCACGACGGGGTTCCCCCACCAGTCACGGCGTTGGTTGTCGTGCACGTCCCACGTGATGACCGGGTTGTCCGGGTCGCCGGTGTAGTAGTCCTGCGGGTAGATCTCCACGCGGTGCCCGTCGGGGTCGCGCAGGTACAGGTAGAAGGCATTGCTGACCCCGTGACGGCCCGGCCCCCGCTCGATGCGGTCCGACATCCGCAGCGCGCCCAGCTTGTCGCAGATGGCGAGGATGTTGTGCTTCGCGTGGGTGGCGAAGGCGACGTGGTGCATGCGGGGTCCGTCGCCGCCGG
>CAZBZR010000075.1:3302-8313 GCA_964496445.1 uncultured Microbacterium sp. | reverse complement strand
CGGTCGCCGAGTTCCTCTTCGACGACGAGGGCGCGCTGATCTCGCTCGACATGCGCGAGTTCGGTGAGAAGCACACCGTCTCGCGCCTGTTCGGTGCCCCTCCCGGGTTCGTCGGGTTCGAAGAGGGCGGCCAGCTCACCGAAAAGGTGCGCCGCAAGCCGTTCAGCGTGGTGCTGTTCGACGAGATCGAGAAGGCCCACCCCGACATCTTCAACTCGCTGCTGCAGATCCTCGAAGAGGGTCGGCTCACCGACGGTCAGGGCCGCGTCATCGACTTCAAGAACACGGTCATCATCATGACCACCAACCTCGGCTCCTCGGCGATCGCCGGCGGCCCGGTCGGGTTCCAGGTCGAGGGCAACTCGCAGACCTCGTACGAGCGGAGTAAGGGCCAGGTCGACGAAGAGCTCACGCGCCACTTCAAGCCCGAGTCCCTCAACCGCGTGGACGACGTCATCGTCCTCCCGCAGCTCAACAATGACGAGCTGCGCCAGCTCGTGGGCCTGTTCACCAAGCGTCTCGGCGAGCGTCTGCTCGACCGCGACATGACGGTGGAGCTCTCGGATGCCGCGAAGGACAAGCTCATCGAGATCGGCTTCGACCCGACCCTCGGCGCGCGGCCCCTGCGTCGCGCCATGCAGCGCGAGGTGGAGGACCGCCTCAGCGAGAAGATCCTGCACGGCGAGCTCGAGGCCGGCGACCACGTGAGCGTGGACGTCGCCGACGGCCAGTTCACCTTCGTCACCGCGCCGCGCGAGGACAAGGTCGCTGTGGGCGTCGGGGCTGCGGGCGAGATCACCGCGACCCCCGACATCGTCGCGGGCAGCTGACACTCGGATCGGAACGAAGGGCGGATGCTGCGGCATCCGCCCTTCTCCATTCCCCGCCCTCCGCCGGGGCCGCCCGGGCCCGCCGGAGCCAGAACTCCTCACATCCGCGTGGGGCGGGGGTTGTCCGCCCCTGTCTCGCCGTTCGGAGCCCGGGTTGTGCGGAGTTCGGGAACCCCGGGCCCGCTCGGGGCCGCCGGAGCCGGGCCCCGGGCCCGCGCAGCCCGAACTCCGCAGGCCGGGGCCGCGTCGGGACAGGACGGGCCGGATGGGCCGCGGCGCGGCGGATCTTGAGGAGTTCGGGCGGGGTGGACGAGCCTAGGCTGGGGGGATGAGCGCGTATACGGTCCGTCCGGCCCGCACCGCCGACGTCCGCGGCATCCAGGCCCTGCTCGAGCCGTATGTGCAGCGCCGCATCCTGCTGGGCAAAGACCTCGTCCTGCTGTACGAGTCGGTGCAGGAGTTCGTCGTCGCCGAGGCCGAGGACGGCGGGCTGATCGGATGCGGCGCCCTCCACGTGATCTGGGAGGACATCGCCGAGGTACGGACCCTCATCGTGTCCGACGCGTGGCTGCACCACGGCATCGGCCGGGCGATCGTGGCGGCGCTGGAGGCGCGGGCGCGGATGCTGGGGGTGCAGCGGCTGTTCTGTCTCACGTTCGAAGTCGACTTCTTCACGCGGCGCGGGTTCGCGCCCATCGGCGAGCAGGTCGTCGATCCCGACGTCTACTCGCAGCTCGTGCGCAGCCCCGATGAGGGCGTCGCGGAGTTCCTGGACCTCGCGCACGTGAAGCCCAACACCCTCGGCAACACCCGGATGCTGAAGACGCTCTGAGCGCAGGCGCGTCCGCCGCGAGGGGCCGCCGCGGCCGCTTACGCTGGAGGCATGAGCGGCTCCACCCGGCGCCGGCGGCACTCGCCGGCGGTCTATCGCCGCCGACGCCTCGCGGTGCTGCTCCTCGCGCTGCTGGTGATCGGCGGGCTGGTCTGGCTCTTCGTCGCCCAGCCGTGGCGGAGCGCCGCCGACACCCGCCCGGCCCCCACCCCCGCGGCCTCCTCGTCCACGCCTGCGCCCGCGCCGACGCCCACGCCGACCCCCACGGACACGGCGGATGCCGCGGCCGAGACCCCGTCGCCGGAGCTCACCCCGACGGCGGAGGGGTGCCTCCCCGGTGACATCACCGTCGAGGCGCTGACCGACCAGGGCTCCTACGCGAGCGGCCAGAATCCCCAGCTGTCGATCCGGCTCACCAACACGAGCGGGGCGGACTGCACCCTCAACGTGGGCACCTCCGCGCAGTCGTTCACCATCACGAGCGGGTCGGACGTGTGGTGGCGCTCCACCGACTGCCAGACAGAGCCGAGCGACATGATCGTGCTCCTCACGGCGGGGCAGCAGGTCACGAGCGCCGCCCCCCTGGTGTGGGACCGGACGCGCTCGTCGGTCGGCACGTGCGACGGCACGCGCCCCGTCGCCCCCAGCGGCGGCGCGACCTATCACCTCAGCGTCGCCATCGCGGGGATCCCCTCGGCCAGCACGGCCCCGTTCCAGCTCTACTGACCTATGTCCCCCGAACGGTGGACAGACATGAACCGATCAGTGCAGGTACGCTGGCAGCGTTCCTGATTCCGGGTTCGCACGGTCGCCCCCAGCGACCGAGCCGATCGCACCCCATGCGAGAGGCTCCGCGGTCCCGCAGCGAGCGCGAGGCCCTCTCGAATCCGCCAGCCCCCAACTGGGGGATTCGAGAGGGCCTCTTCCCGTCTGCACACACGGATGCCGCGGCGCCCGAGGCGGCCGCGGCATCCGGGTGGAGCGGTCAGACGCGGGGATCGGGCCCCGATCCGAAGACCTCGTTCTCCATCGCGTCGTAGCCCTCGGCCTGAGGATCGCCGTGAGTGCCGCCGGAGAGGGCGTACTCCTCCTCGGGAGAGAGGACGAGCCGGTGGCGGAAGTACGCCCCGAAGCCGATGAGCAGGATGGCGTAGACGATGGCGATCGCGATGATCGCCGGGAGGAACGTGGGGTTGAGCAGGAACCCGACGAAGATGAGCGCGGCCACGACGATCGCGATCACCGCCCCGGTGATGCCCCACGGGCTGACGTACGGGCGGTCGACGTTCGGGTACTTCCGACGCAGGATGATGAACGAGATCATCTGCAGGAGGTAGGCCACCACCGCCCCCCACACCGCGATGTTCAGCACGATGGCGCCCGCCACGGCGCCGGCATCCTCGTTGAGGTGGGTGAGGATGTCCAGCACCAGCAGGGCGACGAACCCGATCGCGGCGCCGACGACCAGGGCCACCCACGGCGTCTGCCGCTTGCCGGTGAGCGAGAGGAACCGCGGGTAGTAGCCGGCGCGGGAGAGGGAGTACATGTTGCGCCCGTAGGCGAACATGATGCCCTGCAGCGACGCGAGGAGCCCGACGAGGGCGAACAGCGCGAGCACGGCGGCCGCGCCGTCGCCGACGATCGCACGGAACCCGTCGAGCAGCGGCTCCCCGGCCGTCCCGGTGGCCTCGGCGCCGATGACGCCGGTGTTGAGGAACAGCACGAGCAGTCCGGTGACGATGAGCGTGCCGCGTGCCCAGAACCCCGCGCGCGGGATGTCGCGGACCGGGTTGTGCGACTCCTCGGCCGCCAGCGGCAGCTCCTCGATGCCGAGGAAGAACCACATCGCGAAGGGCAGCGCGAACAGGATGGGCAGGACGCCGTGCGGCAGGAACGCGGTCTGCCCCGGGTCGGGGGCGATGTTCCACAGGGCGTCCCACGAGAACGCGCCCGAGAACAGCGCCATGCCCGAGAACACCACGATGATCGCGATGGAGATGATCGACACGATGATCGCGAAGCGGAACGAGATCGCCGCCCCGGCGGCGTTCAGCGCGATGAACACGACGTAGAGCAGGATCCACCATACCCACGCCGGCATCGAGAAGCCGAGCAGCTCGGCCGTGATGGCATCGGCGTAGGACGCGGAGAAGAAGACGATCACCGCGGTGGTGGCGACGTACTCGATCGTCTCGGCGGCGCCGGTCACCAGGCCGCCCCACGGCCCCATCGCCGAGCGCGCGAACGAATACGCGCCGCCGGTGTGGGGCATCGCCGCCGCCATCTCGCCGATCGAGAAGATCATGCCGTAGTACATGGCCACGAGGATGACGAAGGCGATGAGCATCCCGCCGAACCCGGCGAAGTCGATGCCGAAGTTCCAGCCCGAGAAGTCTCCCGAGATGACCGCGGCGACCGCGAGGCCCCACAGGCCCCACACGCCCGCCGACCGCTTGAGGGTGCGTTTCTCGAAGTAGCCGTCGCCGGCTCGGGTATAGGTGGCGCCGGCGACCTTTCGCGCGGCTGGGCTGGACTGAGACATACGACCTCCGCAGGACTCGGGTGGGCGCACGGCCGCGCCTTGCGGATGATTGTGGCGGCCTAATGGTTGGGCTGTCTACCTTTGCGTGTAAGTTCCTCGTTACAGTTGAAGCGCTGTGCGGCGACGGAAGGACGACCGATGGCCGGAAATCTCACGACGGCGAACCTGGATGCGGCCATCACCGCGGGCGAGATCGACACGGTGATCGTGGCCTTCCCCGATGCGCAGGGGCGCCTCGTGGGCAAACGCGTGGCCGCGCGCTTCTGGCAGGACGAGGTGCTCCCGCACGGTGCCGAGGCGTGCAACTACCTCCTGTCGGTCGACGTCGACCTCAACACCGTCGCGGGGTATGCCATGTCGGGGTGGGAGCAGGGCTACGGCGACATGGTCCTCCGCCCCGACGTCGAGACCCTGCGCCGCCTCCCGTGGCAGCCGGGCACCGCGATGGTCATGGCCGACCTGGTGTGGGAGGACGGGCGCCCCGTCGCCCCCTCCCCCCGCCGCATCCTCGATGTGCAGCGCGAGCGGCTCGCCGCCGACGGGCTCGTCGCCTTCGCCGGCACCGAGCTGGAGTTCATCGTCTTCGACGACTCGTTCCGGGAGGCGTGGGCCAAGGGATACACCGGCCTGACGCCCTCCACCGACTACAACGTCGACTACAACCTGCTGGCCACCACGCGCCTGGAGCCGCTGCTGAGCGTGACGCGCGCCTGGCGCCTGGTGAAGTTCGTCGACAACGGTATGCTGACCATGAGCTCGTGCAGCAAGTGCGGCGGCCACTTCGTGACGCACCCCCACGAGATCGCC
>CAZBZR010000075.1:0-3292 GCA_964496445.1 uncultured Microbacterium sp. | reverse complement strand
CGGCGCGACATCCGGGTCGGCAGGGAGGGGGCCGGGATGTCCTGCGAGGGTGGGAAGGGCGAGTGCAACTTCGGCCAGCAGGAGATCGCGTTCCGCTACGCCGAGGCGCGCGAGACCGCCGACAACCACACGCTCTACAAGAACGGCGCGAAGGAGATCGCCGACCGGCACGGCAAGTCGCTGACCTTCATGGCGAAGTTCAACGAGCGCGAGGGGAACAGCTGCCACATCCACCTGTCCGTGCGCGGCGACGACGGCAGCGTCGTGATGGCCGGCGACGGGGAACACGGCTTCAGCCCGTTCATGGAGCACTGGATCGCGGGCATCCTCGCGACCCTGCGCGAGTTCACGCTGCTGTACGCACCGACGATCAACGCCTACAAGCGGTACGCCAAGGGATCGTTCGCCCCCACGGGGGTGGCGTGGGGCATCGACAACCGCACCTGCGCGCTGCGGGTGGTCGGCCACGGCGGATCGCTGCGGGTGGAGAACCGCGTGCCCGGCGGCGACGTCAACCCGTACCTCGCGATCTCCGCGATCATCGCCGGCGGCCTGCACGGCGTGCGCAACCGCCTGCCCCTCCCTCCGGCCCTCACCGGCAACGCGTACGACTCCGACGTCGAGCACCTGCCCACGACGCTCCGCGAGGCGGCCGCCCTCTTTGCGGAGTCGGACGTGGCCCGTGAGGCCTTCGGCGACGAGGTCGTGGCGCACTATCTCAACCAGGCGCGCATTGAGGTCGAGGCCTTCGACGCCGCCGTGACCGACTGGGAGCGGATCCGTGGTTTCGAACGGCTCTAGCCGCACGCCCGTGGTGGGGCTGACCACCTACCTCGAGCAGGCGAAGCAGGGTGTGTGGGACGTGCGCGCGTCGTTCCTGCCGCAGCAGTACTTCGACGCCGTGACCGCCTCGGGCGGTGCGGCCGTCCTCCTCCCCCCTCAGCCGCGACCGGATGCGGCGGCCGAGGCCGTGCTGGGGGGCCTGGACGGGCTCATCCTCACCGGGGGACTGGATGTGCAGCCCGAGCTGTACGGTGCCGACCGCGACCCCCGCACCGATCCCGCCCGTCCCGACCGCGACGCGTGGGAGCTTGCGCTGCTGCGCGGCGCGCGGGAGCGCGGCATCCCGGTCTTCGGCATCTGCCGGGGGCTGCAGCTGATCAACGTCGCCTTCGGCGGTACGCTGCACCAGCACCTTCCCGAGGTGCTCGGCACCGAGCGCTATCGCCTGGGCGGGGGCGTCTTCGCCCCGAACACCGTCTCGGTCGATCCGGGCACGCGCCTGGCGGGGCTCGTCGGCGAGGGCGACCTCGTCGTGCACAGCTACCACCATCAGGGCGTCGACCGCGTCGGCGAGGGTCTCGTCGTCACCGCGACCAGCGACGACGGTCTGGTGCAGGCGTTCGAGCTGCCGGGCGAGGACTATCTCGTCGCCGTGCAGTGGCATCCGGAGGAGAACGCCGAGGACCGGCGCCTGTTCCTGGGGCTCGTCGCCGCAGCATCCGCCTACGCCGAGAGTCACCGCGCGGAGGTGTGGGCATGACGTTCACGCTCATCGACCCCGCCACCGGCACGCCCTTCCGCGAGGTGCCGCGCGCCTCCGTCGCCGAGGTCGATGCCGCGGTGGCGCGCGCCGTCGTCGCCCAGCGCGCGTGGGCGGCGCTGGCCCCGGTGGCGCGTGCCGATGCGCTGCGCGCGTTCGCCCGCACCGTCGAAGCCCACGTCGAGGAGCTCGCCGCCCTCGAGGTGCGCAACTCGGGGCATCCGATCTCCTCCGCGCGCTGGGAGGCGGCCCACGTGGCCCAGGTGCTGAACTTCTCCGCCGGCGCCCCCGAGCGCCTGTCCGGCCAGCAGATCCCCGTGGCGGGCGGCCTCGACGTCACCTTCCACGAGCCCTATGGCGTCGTGGGCATCATCGTGCCGTGGAACTTCCCCATGACGATCGCGTCCTGGGGATTCGCGCCGGCGCTCGCCGCCGGCAACGCGGTCGTCCTCAAACCCGCCGAGCTCACGCCGCTCACCGCGCTGCGCCTGGGGGAGCTCGCCCGCGAGGCGGGTCTGCCCGAGGGCCTGTTCGAGGTCGTCACCGGGTCGGGGTCGGTCGTCGGGCAGCGGTTCGTGTCGCATCCGGACGTCCGCACGGTGGTCTTCACGGGCTCGACCGAGGTCGGCACGGAGGTCGCCGCGGGATGCGCGCGGATGCTGAAGCCCGTCACCCTCGAACTCGGCGGCAAGAGCGCGAACATCGTCTTCGCCGACGCCGACCTGGAGAAGGCGGCCGCGGCGGCGCCCGGCTCGGTGTTCGACAACGCCGGTCAGGACTGCTGCGCGCGCAGCCGCATCCTCGTGCAGCGCTCGGTGTACGACCGCTTCCTCGAGCTGCTGGAGCCGGCGGTGCGGGCCTGGCGCGTGGGAGACCCCGCCTCGGAGTCCACCGAGATGGGCCCGCTCATCTCCGCCGCGCACCGCGACACCGTCGCCTCGTTCCTCGACGGCGCGCGGGTGGCGTTCCGCGGATCGGCGCCCGAGGGCGACGGCTTCTGGTTCGCCCCCGCCGTCGTCCTCGCCGAGCCGGGGGACCGCATCGCGCAGGAGGAGGTGTTCGGCCCGGTCGTGGCGGTGCTGCCCTTCGACGACGAGGCCGACGCCATCCGCCTCGCCAACGACACCGTCTACGGGCTCGCCGGCTCCATCTGGACGGAGAACCTCGGGCGCGCCGTGCGGGTGTCGCGCGGCGTCCGCAGCGGCGTGCTGTCGGTGAACTCGCACGCCTCGGTGCGGTACTGGACGCCGTTCGGCGGCATGAAGGCCTCGGGCCTCGGCCGCGAGCTCGGCCCCGATGCCGCCGAGCACTTCACCGAGACCAAGAACGTCTTCTTCGCCACCGACCCCTCCTGACCGGAAGGACCCCCATGACCGTCGACCTCACCCAGCGCCTCCAGGGACGCGTCGCCATCATCACCGGCGGTGCGAGCGGCATCGGCCTCGCGACCGCGCGCCGATTCGCCGCCGAGGGCGCCCGGGTGGTGATCGCCGACCTCGATCCGGATGCGGGGGAGCGGGCCGCTGCGGAGGTCGACGGCGTCTTCCGTGCCGTCGACGTCGCCGCCAAGGCCTCCGTCGACGCCCTCTTCGACGGCGTCGCCGCCGATCTCGGGGCCGTCGACATCGCGTTCAACAACGCCGGGATCTCGCCCGCCGACGACGACTCGATCGAGGCGACGGAGCTGCCCGCGTGGGATCGCGTGCAGGACGTCAATGTGCGCGCGGACATTTGCGCGAGATGTTGCGG
>CAZBZR010000074.1:0-8655 GCA_964496445.1 uncultured Microbacterium sp. | reverse complement strand
CGCCCACGCCACGTGCGCGAGGTCCTGCTCGATCTCGCGCTCGAGGTAGCGGCGGCGCTCGGCATTCTCCAGCTCCGGCGTGTTCAGGAGGTCCCACTTGTTGTACGCGAGCACGAGGGCACGCCCCGACTCCAGCACGAGGTCGATGATGCGAACGTCCTGCTCGCTGATGGGCTGCGACACGTCGAGCACGACGACGGCCACCTCAGCCTTCTCGAGCGCCGCCGAGGTGCGAAGCGACGCGTAGAAGTCGGCCCCCTGCTGCAGGTGCACGCGGCGGCGGATGCCGGCGGTGTCGACGAAGCGCCAGAGCTTGCCGCCCACCTCGACGATCTCGTCCACGGGATCGCGCGTGGTGCCGGCCAGCTCGTTGACGACCACTCGCTCCTCGCCGGCGGCCTTGTTCAGCAGCGACGACTTCCCCACGTTCGGGCGGCCGAGGATCGCGACGCGACGCGGCCCGCCGATCTCGTGCTTGGCGACGGCGGAGACCTCCGGCAGCACCTTCATGATCTCGTCGAGGAGGTCGGCGACGCCGCGGCCGTGGATGGCGGAGACCGGGTGCGGCTCGCCGAGACCCAGGTTCCACAGCGCCGCGGCCTCGGGCTCGTGACGGGCGTCGTCGATCTTGTTGGCGACGAGGAAGACGGGTTTGCCGCTCCGCCGCAGGAGCTTCACGACGTGCTCGTCGGTGGAGGTGGCGCCCACCATCGCATCGACGACGAAGAGCACGACGTCGGCGAGGTCGATGGCCACCTCGGCCTGCGCGGCGACGGAGCGGTCGATGCCCCGCGCGTCCGGCTCCCACCCGCCGGTGTCCACGAGCGAGAACCGGCGGTCCATCCACTCGGCCTTGTAGGTGACCCGGTCGCGCGTGACCCCCGGGGTGTCTTCCACGACGGCCTCGCGGCGACCCAGGATGCGGTTCACCAGCGCCGACTTGCCGACGTTCGGGCGCCCCACGATCGCGACCACCGGCAGCGCCGGCAGGTACTCGATGCCGTCCTCCCCCGCGGCAAGGCCCGCGAGGATCTCGGCGTCCTCCTCGTCCAGCTCGAAGTCGTCGAGGCTCGCGCGCAGGGCCGCGGCCCGCGACTCGGCGAGCGTGTCGTCGAGGTCGGCCATCTTCTCGGCGAGCTGGTCGGGCTCGCCGTCGTAGTCGTATTCGTCTTCAGCGCCCATCGAGGGCTCCCCTCGTGCGGGCGACCACCGCGAGCACGGCGTCGACGGTCTGGTCGAAGTCGAGGTCGGTCGAGTCGACCACCTCGACTCCGGGCGCCGCGGTGAGGAAGTCCACCACGGTCGAATCTGAGGCGTCGCGGCGCTGCATCGACGCCGCCACGCGCGCGACGTCGGCGTCGACGAGCTCGGCGCTGCGCCGCGCGGCCCGCACCTCGGGCGCGGCGGTCAGGAGCAGCCGCACCGGAGCATCCGGGGCCACGACGGTCGTGATGTCGCGCCCCTCCACGACCACGCCGGGCCGGCCGGAGTCGGCGACGAGCCGGCGGAACAGTGTGTTGACCGCCTGGCGCACCGCGGGGATGCGGGCCACGCCGCTGACGGCGTCGGTGACGCGCGGCTCGCGGATGGCGGCGGTGACGTCCGTGGTGCCCACGCGCACCGCGTAGGCGTCGGGATCGAGCGAGATCGCGTAGTCGAAGTCTCCGAAGACCTCGAGCACCGCGGTGGCGTCGGAGGTGTCGACGCCGTGATCGAGGGCGTGCCACGCCAGCGCACGATACGCCGCGCCGGTGTCGAGATAGCCGTAGCCGAGCCGGCGGGCGACCGCCTTGGAGACGCTCGACTTGCCACTGCCGGCGGGGCCGTCGACGGCGATGATGATCGGTTCAGTCATGCGTGCTCGCAATCCGCCAGCCGCGCGCGACCAAGCCCTCGGTGGCGCCGCGCACGGCATCGGGAACGACGCTGATCTCCGCGAGGCCGAACGGTGCGCCGGGCGAGTGCTCCAGGCGCAGGTCTTCGACGTTGACCTCGAGTTCGCCGAGCTCGCCGAACAGGCGTCCGAGCTGGCCCGGGGTGTCGTCGATCATCACCACGAACGACTCGAAGCGACGGTTCTGACCGTGCTTGCCCGGCAGACGGTCCACGCCCTCGTTGCCGCGGCGGATCGTGTCGGCCACGGCGCGGCGGGCGCCGGGGGCCTCGGGCGCGCGCAGCGCATCGGCGACGGCGCCCAGATCGGCGGCGAGCGCGTCGAGGACATCGACGACGGGTGCGGCGTTCGCACCGAGGATCTGCACCCACAGCTCCGGGGCGGACGCGGCGATGCGGGTGGTGTCGCGCACGCCCTGACCGGCGAGGCCCAGCGCCGGCGCGGGGGCGTCGACGAAGCGGCCGGCGAGGAGGCTCGCCACCAGCTGCGGCACGTGAGAGACGAGCGCGACCGAGCGATCGTGCTCCTCGGGCGTCATCTCCACCGGAACCGCACCGAGTTCCAGCGCGAGCGCTTCGATGAGGGCGAGGTCGGAAGCGGAGGTCTCGCCGTCGCGGCAGACCACCCACGGGCGTCCGATGAACAGGTCGGCGCGCGCCGAGATCGCTCCGCCGCGCTCGCGCCCGGCCAGCGGATGCGAGCCGATGTAGCGCGTGAGGTCGATCCCTCGGGCGCGCAGCTGCTCCAACGGCTGGAGCTTCACGCTGGCGACGTCGGTGACGACGGCCTGCGGATGCTCCGCCAGCTCCCGCGCGATCACGTCGGCGGTGACATCCGGGGGCACCGCGACGACGACGAGCGCGGGGGCGTCTCCGGCGCGCGCTGCGCGCCCGGCGCCGTAGTCCACGGCCAGGCGCAGCTGCGCGGGTGAGGCGTCGTCGAGGGCCACGTCCACGCCGCGCGCCGTCAGCGCGTGGCCGATGCTCGATCCGAGCAGTCCCGCCCCGACGATGCGCACCGTCCCCTGAAGGCGCGGGGCCAGGGGGCCGGCCGCGCGGGCGGAAGAGGTGGTCGATTCACTCACGGGGTGTCATCCGGTGCGCTCTCGCGACGCGAGAGGGTCAGCAGCGCACCGCGCTCCAGCTTAGTCAACTCCCGCGCGCGCCCTTCCGGGAGGGTTCCCAGGTGCAGCGGCCCGAACGCGCGGCGCACCAGGTCGGTGACCGGATGCCCCACCTCGGCGAGCATCCGGCGGACGATCCGGTTGCGGCCCGAGTGCAGGGTGAGCTCGACGAGGCTGGAGTCGCCCGACGCGTCCAGCAGACGCGCCTTGTCGGCGGCGATCGGGCCGTCCTCCAGCTCGATCCCCCGCGTCAGCCGCGCGATCGTCTGCGCGGTCATGCGTCCCTGCACGAGAGCGACGTATACCTTCGTGACGCCGAAGGACGGATGGGCGAGGACATGCGCGAGCGCGCCGTCGTTGGTGAGGACGAGGAGTCCGCGCGTCTCGGCGTCCAGCCGCCCGACGTTGTACAGGCGCTCGGGCCAATCGCGCGTATAGGCGCGGAGATCCCGGCGGCCGCGCTCGTCCTTCATGGTGCTCACGACGCCGGCGGGCTTGTTGAGCATGACGTAGCGCTTGTCGGAGTCCAGCTGTACCGCGACGCCGTCGACGTCCACGAGGTCGACGTCCGGGTCGATCCGGCTGCCCAGTTCGCTCACGACCACGCCGTTCACGCGCACCCGCCCCGCGGCGATCATCTCCTCGGCGACGCGGCGCGACGCCACCCCGGCGTGGGCGAGCGCCTTCTGCAGGCGCACGCCCTCGTCCCCGGCTCCGGAGCCGGTCGTCGAGCTCATCGCACGACCTCCGCGTCGAATCCGTCGGCACCGTCGTCCAGGAGCGGCGAGATGTGGGGCAGCTCGTCGAGCGAGTTGATGCCGAGGTTCACCAGCAGCGCGTCGGTGGTGCCGTAGTGGATGGCGCCGGTGTCGGGGTCGGTGAAGACCTCGGTGATGAGACCGCGCGAGAGCAGGGTGCGCACGACCGAGTCGACGTTCACCGCACGGATCGAGGCCACCTGACCGCGCGTGACGGGCTGCTTGTACGCGATGACGGCGAGGGTCTCCAGCGCCGCCTGCGACAGGCGAGACGGCGCCTGGGTGTTCACGAACTCGGAGACGAGGTCGTCGTGCTCGGCGCGCACGTAGAGCCGCCACCCGCCGCCCACCTCGCGCAGCTCGAATCCGCGGCGCGGGCCTCCGGTCTCGCCGTCGTAGTCGGCCACGAGGGCCTCGACGGCCTGGCGGACGGCGGCCACGGGGGCCCCCACCGCCGCGGCGAGGCTCACCAGGCTCTGCGGCTCCTCGACGATCAGCAGGATCGCCTCCAGGCGCCGCGCCACGTCGACGCGGTCATCGGTCATAGTCGGCTCCCAGGGTTGCGAGGTTCTCTTCCGACCAGCGTTCGGCGCTCCAGCGCAGCGTCAGCTCGCCCAGCGGCTCCAGCTGCTCGAACGTCAGGGCGGCATGTCGGTACAGCTCCAGGACGGAGAGGAAGCGCGCCACCACCACGCCGGTCTGCGTGACGCCGGCGACGAGCTCGCGGAACGACAGCGTTCCGGCGCCGCGCAGGAGCGTCACCACCACGGCCGCCTGCTCCCGGATACTGACGAGGGGGGCGTGGAGGTGATCCAGCCCCACGTGGGGGATCTCCTTCGGCGCGAAGGCGAGGAGGGCGAGGGCGGCGAAGTCGTCGGGACTCAGCGTCCACACCAGCTCGGGGGCGGCGGTCCGGTACTTCTCGTCCAGCCGCACCGCCCGCACGTGCCGGCCGTCCTCGGCCTGCAGCCGTGCGGCGAACCACGTCGAGACCTCCTTGAACGCCCGGTACTGCAGCAGCCGCGCGAACAGCAGGTCGCGGGCCTCCAGGAGCGCCACGGATTCGGCGTCGACGAGCTCGCCCTGGGGCAGCAGGCCGACCACCTTCATGTCCAGCAGCGTCGCGGCGATCACGAGGAACTCCGACGCCTCGTCGAGGTGCGCGTCGGGGCCCGCGGCCCGGAGATAAGCGATGAACTCGTCGGTGACGGCGCTCAGCGCGACCTCGGTGATGTCCAGCTCGCGCTGCGAGATGAGGGAGAGAAGCAGATCGAACGGCCCGTCGAACACGTCGAGCGAGACGCGGAACCCGTCGACAGGCTCGGGGACCGATGCGGCCTCAGGCGACGGCGCCACGGGCGACCAGCTCCCGCGCGAGACGGAGGTAGGCCTGCGCGGCGGCGTGCTCAGGGGCGAACTCGGTGATCGGCACGCCGGACACCGAGGCGTCGGGGAACTTCACGGTGCGCCCGATGACGGTCTCCAGCACATCGTCGCCGAAGGCCTCCACGACGCGCTCGAGCACCTCGCGCGAATGCAGCGTCCGCGGGTCGTACATCGTGGCGAGGACGCCGTCCAGGGTGATGGCCGGGTTCAGGCGGTCGCGCACCTTATCGATCGTCTCGATCAGGAGCGCGACGCCACGGAGGGCGAAGAACTCGCACTCCAGCGGGATGATCACGCCGTGGCTCGCCGTCAGGGCGTTGACGGTGAGCAGCCCGAGCGAGGGCTGGCAGTCGATGAGGATGACGTCGTACTCGGCCGCCACCTTCCGCAGCACGCGCGCGAGGATCGTCTCGCGGGCGACCTCGTTGACGAGGTGCACCTCCGCGGCGGACAGGTCGATGTTCGCCGGGACGACGTCGAGGCCCTCCACCGAGGTGTGCACGATCGCCTCGTGCGGGTCGCGCTTGGTGTCCAGCAGGAGGTCGTAGATGGTGGGTGCGTCGTGGGTCTGGATGCCGAGCCCGGCCGAGAGGGCGCCCTGCGGGTCGAAGTCGATCGCCAGCACCCGCCGGCCGTAGCCGGCCAGCGCCGCGGCGAGGTTGATGGTCGTCGTGGTCTTGCCCACGCCGCCCTTCTGGTTGCAGAGGGCGATGATGCGGGCCGGCCCGTGACCGTCGAGCTTGGGCGGCGTCGCGAAGCCGTGATACGGACGACCGGTCGGACCGAGGGTCACCTCGGCGTCCCCCGCGGCTTTCGCCTTGCCCTTCGTCGCGCTGCCCGCCACCGGCTCTCCTGACCTCTCCATACCGTGCACCGATTCTCGCACAGGCGCGGCGCGGGACCGGGATGCGCGCCGGTGTCGTCAGCGTGCCCGCGGATGCGCCGTGGCGTACACGTCGCGGAGGGCGTCGACGCTCACGTGCGTGTAGATCTGCGTCGTCGACACCGACGCGTGACCGAGGAGCTCCTGCACCACGCGCACGTCCGCGCCGCCCTGGAGGAGGTGGGTGGCGAACGAGTGACGGAGGGTGTGCGGTGACACATGGGCGGTGAGACCGGCGCGCTCGGCCGCCTGCTGGATGATCAGCCACGCGCTCTGGCGCGACAGCGGCCCCCCGCGCACGCCGAGGAACAGCGCCGCCGACGCCCTCCCGCGTCGTGCGAGCTCGGGACGCACCCGGGTGACGTAGGCGTCCAGCGCCGCGCGCGCATACGAGCCCACCGGCACGATCCGCTCCTTCGCCCCCTTGCCGCGCACGCGCAGGACGTCGGGCGTCGCGACGTCGTCGAGGGCGAGTTGGACGATCTCCGAGACCCGCGCGCCGGTGGCGTAGAGGAGTTCGAGCAGGGCGCGGTCGCGGATGCCGGCGAGTTCGCCCGGTGCCGCGGCGGCCGGGGACGGTCCCGCCGCCTCCAGCAGCCGCTCCACCTGGTCGACGGTGAGCGCCTTCGGCAGGCGCTGCGCGGCCTTGGGGGGACGCAGGCGGGCGCTCGGGTCGTCGGAGGCGATCCCTTCGCGCGCGAGGAAGCGGTGCAGGCCCCGGACCGAGGACTGCAGGCGGGCGATGCTCGACGGCGCAGGAGGCGGCGTCGCGGCCGCCCGCTCCGCCGCGAACGCGCTCACCAGCTCGGCGGTCACCGCCTCGGTGTCCGCGATCCCGCGCTCCTGGAACCACGCCGCGTAGGCGGCGAGGTCGCGGCGGTAGGCGGCCACGGTGTGCTCGGAGAGGCCGCGCTCGAGCGAGACGTGACGCAGGTACGCGTCGACGGCGCGGGCCAGGCGCATCAGCGCGCCGCGTCCGCCTCGCGACGCAGCACCTCGGCGGCGGCGAGCACCCCGGCGGCGAGGATGCCGTTCTGCAGCCGCCCGTCCAGCACGCCGTCGATGACCTCGCCGAGCGGCACGCGGAGCACGCGCATGTCCGCCTCCTCGTCCGACCGCGCGAACGCCTCCGGGGCGGAGGTGAGGTCCCGGGCCAGGTACAGGTGCACCACCTCGTCGTTCCCGCCGGGGGTGGTGTGGATCGACACGAGGTGCTGCCACCGGGCGGCGACGAGGTCGACCTCCTCGGCCAGTTCGCGCCGCGCGGTCTCCTGCGGCGGCTCCCCCGCGACATCCAGCAGCCCGGCCGGGATCTCCCAGTCGCGACGGCGGATCGGGTGGCGGTACTGCTGGATGAGGACGACGCGCTCCTGGTCGTCGAGGGCCACCACCGCCGCGGCGCCCGGGTGAGCGACGTACTGGCGCTCGATCTCGCCGTCGCCGTAGCGCACGGTGTCCGATCTCACGTCCCACACCCGTCCCCGGTAGACGAGGTCGCTCGCGACCACGTCGGGTTCGAGGGGCTCGTCGCGGAGCGCGTCCGCGGTCATCTCAGGCCTGCTCCACGTCGAAGAGCTCGCTCGCGCGGTGGCGGTCCAGTGCCGCTCCGATGAGGCCGCGGAACAGCGGATGCGGCGCGGTCGGCCGCGAGCGCAGCTCGGGGTGCGCCTGGGTGGCGATGTAGTACGGGTGCACGTCGCGGGGCAGCTCGACGAATTCGACGAGTCCGAGCTCGGGGTTCAGCCCCGAGAAGACGAGGCCCGCCTCCCCGAGCTGTGCGCGATAGGCGTTGTTCACCTCGTACCGGTGGCGGTGGCGCTCCGAGATCCGGGACGCCCCGTAGACCTCCTCCGCGATGGATCCCGCCTGCAGATCGGCCGGGTACAGCCCCAGCCGCATGGTGCCGCCGAGGTCGCCGCCGGCGAGGATGTCGACCTGCTCGGCCATGGTCGCAACGACCGGGTGGGAGGTGTCGGGGTCGAACTCGCTCGAGGACGCATCTTCGATGCCGGCGACGGTGCGCGCGTACTCGATGACCATGCACTGCAGGCCCAGGCAGATGCCGAGCGTCGGGATGCCCTGTTCGCGGGCGAAGCGCAGCGCGCCGAGCTTGCCCTCGATGCCGCGGATGCCGAACCCGCCCGGCACGACGATGCCGTCGAGCGCGCCGAGGGCCTTGGCGGCTCCCTCGGGGGTCTCGCACAGGTCGGAGGGGATCCACGTGATCTTCACGTGCGCCTCGTGGGCGAAGCCGCCCGCCTTGAGCGCCTCGGTCACGGAGAGGTAGGCGTCGGGAAGGTCGATGTACTTGCCGACGAGCCCGATCGTGACCTCGTGCTTGGGGTTGTGCACCGCCTGGAGCACGCGCTGCCAGCGGCTCCAGTCGACCTCGGCGGCCTTCGCGATGCCGAGGGCGCGCACGATGTAGTCGTCCAGCCCCTGCTCGTTGAGCATGGTGGGGATGTCGTAGATGCTGGGCACGTCCACGGCGTTGACGACCGCGTCCTCGTCCACGTCGCACATGAGCGCGATCTTGCGCTTGTTGGACTCGGTCACCGGGCGGTCGCTGCGCAGCACGAGCGCGTCGGGCTGGATGCCGATCTGGCGCAGC
>CAZBZR010000073.1:0-8926 GCA_964496445.1 uncultured Microbacterium sp. | reverse complement strand
TAGACCTGCTTGTCCTTCAGGGTCTCGGGCACGTCGCCCTTCACGATCGCCTGCGCGAGGCCCTCGACGACGGCGGTCTTGCCGACGCCGGGCTCGCCGATGAGGACGGGGTTGTTCTTGGAGCGGCGCGAGAGGATCTGCATCACGCGCTCGATCTCCTTCTCGCGCCCGATCACGGGGTCGAGCTTGTTGTCGCGCGCGGCCTGGGTGAGGTTGCGTCCGAACTGGTCGAGCACGGCCGAGCCGCCCTGCGCGCCGGCGGCGCTCTGCTCGCCCGCGCCGGAGGCGACACCCGCGGGCTCCTTGCCCTGATAGCCGGACAGGAGCTGGATGACCTGCTGACGCACCTTGTTCAGGTCGGCGCCGAGCTTGACCAGCACCTGGGCGGCCACGCCCTCGCCCTCGCGGATGAGGCCGAGCAGGATGTGCTCGGTGCCGATGTAGTTGTGGCCGAGCTGCAGCGCCTCGCGCAGCGACAGCTCGAGCACCTTCTTCGCGCGCGGCGTGAAGGGGATGTGCCCGGTCGGCTGCTGCTGACCCTGGCCGATGATGTCCTGCACCTGCTCGCGCACGGCGTCCAGCGAGATCCCGAGCGACTCCAGCGCCTTGGCGGCGACACCCTCGCCCTCGTGGATCAGGCCGAGCAGGATGTGCTCGGTGCCGATGTAGTTGTGGTTGAGCATCTTCGCCTCTTCTTGGGCGAGCACCACCACTCGACGGGCACGGTCGGTGAATCTCTCGAACATCCTCTTAACCCTCCAGGTGGGTTCGACGGGCGCGCTTCCGTACCCGGTACATCGAGAGTAACGAGCGGCCGGATGCGGCAGGCCCGTGTTCGCCGTCGGCATACCCGGGGGCGACGGCGCTTGCCATCGGTATCGACTATCGATAAATTATCGATCGTCGATAAAGATCTGAGGGAGGCGCGATGACCCCGCTGTGGACGATCCTGTTCGTGCTGGGGGTGGCCGGGGTCACGGCCGCGCTCGCGACGATCCTCGCGGTGTGGGCGATCCGCCGCCGCCCGCTCGCCGACGACGCAGCGGCGGCGCTGCGTCCCGCCGACAAGGCGGCCGTCGCGTTGGTGGGCGCCGGTGCCCTCGTCGCGATCCCGCTGTCGGTGTGGGGCCTGATCTCCTCCGCCGTCGCGCTCTTCGGCGGCGCATCGGTGGTCGTCGACGCACTGACCGTCGGCGGGGTCTACCCGGAGGTGCTCCGCAACAGTGACGCCGTGGTGGATGCCGCGTACGCCACGGCGTGGGTCGAGGTGGCCAACCCGCCCGCCGGCGTCCGCGCGCTGCTGTGGACGGCGGGCGCCCTGCCGATCGCGGCGGCGCTCGGGATCGGGCTGGCCGTGGCCTGGCTCGCCATCGCGCTGCTGCGCGGCGCGCCGTTCGTCCGCGCCCTGCCGGGAGCGATCGCCGCCGTCGCGCTCGTCGTGATCGCCGCGGGCCTCGGCAGCCAGGTGCTCGGCGGGATCGCCCGCGCCGAGACCGTCGCGTTCCTGGGGCCGAGCGACCAGATCACCGCCGCCGACGGCTTCGCGGCCTTCGCCGTCGCCCTCGACTTCGGCCCTCTCGGGTGGGGCCTGGGACTGGCGCTCGTCGCGGCCGCGTTCTCCATCGGCACCCGCCTGCAGCGCGACGTACAGGGGCTGGTATGACCCCCGCCGACGAGGAGGGGCCCGCCGGCATCCACTGCCGCCTGGATGAACTCCTCGCCGAGCGCGGCATGACCCTCACGCGGCTCTCCGAGCTCGTGGGGGTCAGCATCGTGAACCTCTCCGTGTTGAAGAACGACCGGGCCCGCGCCATCCGCTACTCCACGCTGGCCGCGATCTGCCGGGCGCTGGAGTGCGAGGTGGGGGATCTCCTCGTGCTCGACCGGGATTAGTCGGCGGCGAGGAAGTCGGCTCCCCCGACACGGAAGTCCCGGGAGCCGGGCGCGTTGGTGTGGTGCCGTCCGGGGATCTCGAAGAACACCCCTGCCGGAGTGAGGGAGGCCAGACGCCGGGACTGCGCGAGGATCGGGTCGTCGCTGCCGGTGGCGAAGAGCACCCGCTGGCGCGGCGGGTTGTCGGGGTCGGGATCGTCCGAACCCAGGCGCATCCCCTCCGCCACCGCGATCAGCGCGCGGAGGTCGTTGCCCGGCACGCGCTCGGCGAGGGTCACGTAGCGGCGCGTGGTCTCGTCCTCGACGGGCTCGCCGCGATCGGCGAAGGCGCGCGCCTGCTCGACGCGCAGACGGGACAGCGGGCGTCCGTCGGGGATGCCGCCGAGCACCGCCCGCTCGACGTGCTCGGGCCGGTCGACGGCGAGCTGCCAGCCGACGCGGCCGCCGAGCGAATAGCCGAGGTAGCGCACGTCGTCGAGGAGATACGTGTCGAGCACGGTGACGAGGTCGGCGACGAAGGACGCCATGACGTAGCTCTGCGGGTCGTGCGGCTTGTCGCTGGCGCCGTGCCCGCGCTGATCGACGGCGAGCACGCGCAGTCCCCGGCGCAGGAGCTCGCGCACCCAGCCGGTGTTCACCCAGTTGTCGCGCGTGCTCGAGCCGAACCCGTGCACGCACAGCACGGTCGGCGCCGCGTCATCGCCCCACGAATAGGTCGCCAGGCGCACGGTGTCGCCGGCGATGACGTACGTCGGCGGGGGAACCTCGGTCAGCGCCGGGATCGCAGCATCCATGCGCCCATCATCCCGCTCGGCTGCCCGAAACGCCGCCGCCGCGCGTCCGCCACGCCCGCGGGCGTCGCGCGGGGGTCAGGGAGTGCCGGCGATCGGGATGCGGGCGTCGCCGTCGGCGCCGACGATCACGGCCTCATAGGCGGTGCCCGGCTCGGCTCCGGACACGGCCACCGGCGTGACCCGCGGCGCCATGTCGGCCGTGCAGATCTGGTCGGGGGCGGGCGCCACCAGGGTCACCGTCACCGCGCCGGCGGCGGTCACCCGGGCCTCGTCGATCTGCGGCGGGCAGCTGGAGGAGCCCCACGTGAGCAGGACGAAGGCGTCGGATGCAGCCCAGCCCGCGCTGGGCTCACCGCCCTCCAGCCCGGTGCCGGGCACGAGGCCCGCGACGCCGGGGAGGTCGGTCTCGGCGGTGTAGCCGGGGCCGGACACGGCGATGCGCAGGTCGGCGGCGGTGTCGGCGCCGGCGGGCACCGGGACCGGGACGCCCCGCAGCACGAGGTCGCGCGTGCACGCCCCGTCGGGCTCGGACACCGACACGCTCAGCACGCCGTCCGCGTACGCGACGTCGTCCGCATAGGGGATGCACGACGAGCTGCCCGGCAGGAGCAGGCCGATCATGCCACCGCCGTCGAGCCACGCCGCGGCGGCCTCCACCGGCGCCTCCTCCGTCGCGGTCGGGGCGGGCGGGAAGGGCCCCGCCGCGCCGCCGGCGCATCCTGTCAGCGCCGCCGCGACGATCAGGGCGCCGCCGAACAGCGCGATCACACGGGAACGAACGGACATGACGACCTCCGGATGCTGCGCCCGCGTCGAGGGCGGCTCATCCATCCTCGCCAACGAGCCTGGGCGAAGTCGATGGATCCGGTAACTCCCCGGTCACGATCGCGCTACTGCAGCGCGGAGGTGAGGCGGGCGAGGTTGTCGAGGATCGTCGAGCGCAGCGGCTGGTTCTGCCACTCCTCCAGCGTGAGGCGCCGGCCGAGCTCGCGGTAGGTGTCCTCGACGCGGCGCATGTCCCGCACGAACTCCTCACCCCGGACGAGCATGGAGATCTCCAGGTTCAGACCGAACGAGCGCATGTCCATGTTGCTGGACCCGATGACCCCGACCTCGTCGTCGATGGTGATGCTCTTGGAGTGGAGGATGTACGGCCGCGGGTACATGTGGATCTGCACGCCGGCGCGCAGCAGCGCCTCGTAGTACGACCGCTGCGCGTGGTACACCAGCGCCTGGTCGCCCTCCTCGGAGACGAAGAGCTCGACGTGCACGCCGCGCTGACACGCGGTGGTGATGGCCAGGAGGAGCGCCTCGTCGGGCACGAAGTACGGGCTGACGATGATGATCCGCTCGCGGGCCGCGTAGAGGAGGCCGAGGAACAGCTTGAGGTTGTTCTCGAAGTCGAATCCCGGCCCGGACGGCACGATCTGGCAGTCGAGGTCGCCCGGTCCGGTGGTCACCGAGAACAGGTCGATCTCCTCGGTGAGGATCTCGTCGGTCTCGGAGTACCAGTCCGAGAGGAACACGGCGTTGATGCTCGCGACGACCGGTCCCTCCACGCGCACCATGAGATCGACCCAGTGCAGCCCGCGGCGGATGTTCTTGCGCAGGTTGTAGCTGGAGTCGGTGACGTTCTGCGAGCCCATGTAGGCGACCCGCCCGTCGATGACGAGGAGCTTGCGGTGGTTGCGCAGGTCGGGGCGCTGGTACCGGCCGCGCAGCGGCTGGACCGGCAGCAGGAGGTGCCAGTGCGCCCCCATCGCATCCAGCCGGCGGAGCGTGCGACGGTAGTACGGCTTGCCGCGGTTGGCCCAGTGGTCCAGCAGCACCCGCACCACGACCCCGCGGGCACAGGCCTCTTCGAGAGCGCGGAAGAAGTCGTCGGTCGCGGCATCCGATTGGAAGATGTAGAACTCGACGTGCACGTAGCGCTCGGCCTGCCGGATCGCGGCGGCCATGGCATCCAGGCTCTCCTGGTAATCGGAGATCAGCGTCGCGCCGTTGTCGCCGGCGAGCGGCATCGCGCCCAGGTTGCGGTTGAGGGTCACCAGCGAGCGAAACCACTGCGGGGCGTGCGGCTGGAGCGTGCCGAACTCCAGCGACGCGCTCGTCTGCCGGATGTAGTCATTGATGGCCGCCTGCTTGCGGCGCAGGGCCCGGGGAAGGCGCGGATTGCCGATGAGCAGGAACAGCAGCACGCCCACGAACGGGATGAAGTAGATGGCCAGCAGCCACGCCATCGCGGCGGTGGGGCGGCGGTTGCGGGGCACGATGATGATCGCGGTGATGCGGATCGTCACGTCCACGATGAGCACGACGACCACCCACCATGTGGCATCGAAGGTCACTTCGACCACGGCACCCCCCGCCGGAAAACCGTTCCAGCGTATCGAAAAGCCGCGGGCGCGATGTTCAGCGCTCGCCGGCGGCGGCGGGCGGCAGGCCGCGCTTGGCCCGCTCCTCCGCGTCGACCTTGGCGTACGCCTTCCGCTCAGTGCGGTCCATGCGCAGGATGCTGCGGAGGATGAAGAAGAACACCACCGACACGGCGATGGTCGGCAGCAGCGACCAGATCACGGCAGTCCAATAGGCGTCCACCCCTCCAGGATACGCCGCCCCCCGCTCCTCCTCCCCAGGCTCCCCCGGCGCCTCGCCCTCCACCGGTCGCGACCGGCGCCCCCGCCCCCCGCGGGCCGGGCGCAGGGTGGGCGCATGACCACCGTGATCCGGGCGGGGAGCACCGCCGACTTCCTCGCCCTCGTCCCCCGCCTGGTGGGGTTCGCCCCCACTCGCAGCCTCGTCCTCGTGCCGTTCCGGGACGACCGCACCCGCGGCGCCCTCCGCGTCGACCTGCGCGAGCCAGCCGGCCCCGACGAGGCGGCGTCGATGGCGGGGGTGCTCGTGGGCATGCTCTGCAAGATCCCCCGCGTGGAGGCGATGGCGGCGATCGTCTACACGGATGCCGCGCTCGCCGACGCGCGTGCGCTGCCCGGCGAGCAGCTGACCCGGGCACTCGCGGTACAGGCCGATGCGTGCGGCCTGCGCCTGCACGACGCCCTGTGCGTCGGGCCCGACGGCTGGACGTCCTACCTCGCCCACCCTCGCGTCGTGCACGGCCTGGCCACCATCCGCTCCGACCACGACGCCTTCGACGGCCCGGTTCCCACCCACGACCAGCACGCCGGGGCCGAGCTCCCCGCGGTCGACCTCGCCGAGCGAGAGCGCGTCGGGAACGCGCTGCGGGAGATCACCCGGGCGATGACGGCGCTGTTCGGCCCGGGAGCAGGATCACGAGCGGACGGTCCGCGCATCGCGCCGGGTGCGCTGGCGGCGGCCTGCCGCATGGACGACGTGCCACTGCTCTACGAGGAGGCGCTGGCGGCTGACCCCGCGCAGCTCGACCCCTACGACGCCGCCGCGCTGGTGTGGTGCCTGTCGCGCCCGGTGCTGCGCGACGTGGCCCTCATGCAGTGGCTCGCCGACCTGCCGGCGGGCGATGCGACGCTGGAGGCGCAGCTGCGCTGGAGCGACGGCGAGCCCTACCCCGAGCACCTCGCGGCGCCGATGTGGGGCGAGGCGGACAGCCCGGATGCCGAGCGCCTCGCGCGCGCCCTCGCCCTCGTCCGGCGGCTCGCGGCCGCCGCCCCGCGTGCGGCCAGGCCCGGAGTGCTCGCCGCCGCCGCGTGGCTCGCGTGGGCGCTGGGACGCTCGTCGCACGCCTCGGCGTACGCGGCCCGCGCGCAGGAGATCGAGCCCGACCACGGGCTCGCCGGAATCGTGCGGAGCATGGTCGACGCCGGCCACCTCCCCGAGTGGGTGTACCGTCGCTAGACATTTGGAGAGAGTTGCTATAGCGTTGCTATACCAACGAAAGGATCCCCCATGTCCCCTTCCGCACCGACCCTCACCGAGCACGAGCTCACTGAGCAGGAGATTTCGCAGACGCTGCGCCACCTCGCCCAGCAGGTCTCCCACCCCGTGCGCTCGCCGATCCTGCGCACCCCCGCCGACGTCGGGCTCGCCTACGAGGACGTCACCTTCCCCTCCGCCGACGGCGTTCCGCTGGAGGCGTGGTTCATCCCGCGCGAGGGCGCGGACACGCTGATCATCGCCAACCACCCCCTGAACTTCTCGCGGTACGGGTATCCCTCCCACCTGTCCCCGTGGCAGGAGTTCGGGGCGCCCGGCGGCAACACCTTCGAGGTCGACTACATCGCCGACTACCGGATCCTGCACGACGCCGGCTACGCGGTGCTGACGTACGACTTCCGCAATCAGGGCGTCTCCGGATCGGCCAACGGCGGCGTCGGCGGGCACATCTTCCACTCCCGTGACGTGCTCGGCTCCCTCGCCTTCGCCCGCACCGATCCGCGCACACGGGGGCTGACCATCGGGCTGTTCAGCCGGTGCCAGGGCGCCAACGCCACGATGTACGCCATGCATCGGCATCCGGAGCAGTTCGCCGACGTGCGCGGCCTCGTCGCCGCACAGCCGCTGTCGTTCCAGGCCACACTCGGCCGCGCTCTGGAGGCCCTGGGCATCCCCGACCGCCTGCCGCAGCTGGAGGAGGAGATCCGCCTCGCGAGCGGGCTGACGAGGGAGGCGACCGATCCCCGGCCGCTCGCCGCCGCGGTGCAGGTGCCGACCCTCATCTACCAGGTGCGGGACGACGTGATGACGACCCCCGACGACGTGCAGAGCATGTACGACGCCATCCCGCATGAGGACAAGCAGCTGCTGTGGATCGAGGACACCACCGCCCGCTGGGACGGGTACCTGGAGTTCCAGCGTCGCCCGGCCCCGATGCTCGCGTGGTTCGCACGCCACCTGGCGTGAAGCGCGGCGGGGGCGAACGTAGGATGACGACGACATGACCGCCTCGGACGCCCCCGCTCGCCCGCCTCGCCGCCGCATCCTCGACGCCGCCGCGCACCTGCTGAGCACCTCCGCGATCGCCGACGTCTCCACGCGCGAGGTGCAGAGTCTCGCGGGGGTGACCGCGCCGACCCTCTACCACCACTTCACGGACAAGACGGGCCTGCTCGATGCTGTCGTCGAAGACGCGTTCACGCAGTACCTGGCCGACAAGCACAGCGCGGTCGCGGGCCTGTCCCCGCTCGCGGCGCTGCGCGCCGGGTGGGACATGCACGTCGAATTCGGGCTCGCCCACCCGGCGCTGTACGCCCTGATGTACGCCGATCCGCACGGCCGGCGTGACGTGCCGGCTGCCCGGATGGCCCGGGAGCGGCTCGGCGAGGAGATCGGCGCGCTCGAGCGTCACGGACTCCTCGTGCTGCCGCCGGAGGAGGCGGTCGACCTCGTGGAGGCGGCGGCGGTGGGGACGACCCTGCAGCTGCTGCGGGTGGGCGGGGACGCCCGCTCGCCCTTCAGCATCCGTCTCCGCGACACGACGCTCGCGCAGCTGACCGGCGACGGGCCCGAGCCCGGCCGCTCCGACGTCGCGACCGCGGCGCGTGTGCTGGCCGCAGCGCTCCCCCGCAGCGGCGGCACGCCCCTCAGCGAGACCGAGCGCGCGCTGCTGGGCGACTGGCTGGCGCGGCTCGCCCGCGCCTGAGGTCACTTCACCAGCGGGAAGAGGATCGTCTCGCGGATGCCGAGACCGGTGATCGCCATGAGGAGCCGGTCGATGCCCATCCCCATGCCGCCGGTGGGCGGCATGCCGTGCTCGAGCGCACGCAGGAACTCCTCGTCGATGCGCATCGCCTCGACATCGCCGCGCGCGGCGAGGGCGGCCTGCTCGACGAAGCGCTCGCGCTGGATGACCGGGTCGATGAGCTCCGAATACCCCGTCGCCAGCTCGAACCCGCGCACGTACAGGTCCCACTTCTCCACGACACCGGGAATCGAGCGGTGCTCGCGGACCAGCGGGCTGGTGTCGACGGGGAAGTCCATCACGAACGTCGGGCGGTTCAGCCCCGGCTTGACGAAGTGCTCCCACAGCTCCTCGACCCACTTGCCGTGGGTCGGGTGAGGGGGTTCGTCGACGCCCACCTCGGCGGCGAAGGCGGCGAGCTCCGCCACGGGCGTCTCCGGGGTGATCTCGCGGCCGGCGGCTTCGGAGAGCGAGCCGTACATCGAGATCCGGTCCCACTGGCCGCCCAGGTCGTACTCGGTGCCGTCGGCCCACGTCACGGTCGTCGACCCGGCCACGGCGACGGCGGCGTTCTGCACGAGCGCCTGGGTGAGGTCGGCGATGCCCTGGTAATCGGTGTACGACT
>CAZBZR010000072.1:0-9033 GCA_964496445.1 uncultured Microbacterium sp. | reverse complement strand
CCCGCGAGAGTGCATCGTCTCGCCGAAGCGGCACCGAATTCGGTGCCCTCTCGGCGAGACGATGCACTCTCGGCGTTGGGGGTGGGGGAGGGGGGGCGGGGAGGCTAGGCGAGGAGGGCGCGGGCGGGGACCGAGCGGCGCCGAGCGACGGCGAGGGTCGTGGCGAGGAACGACAGCGCCGCCCAGACCGTGAGCCCGACGAGGGCCGGGCCGAATCCCTCGGCGGAGGTGAGCGCCGCCAGCATGCCGTGGTACGCCGGGGCCGTGGGGGCCAGCCCCGCGACGGCGGAGATCGCGCCGGGGACGGTGGAGACCACTCCGGTCGCCACCGCGAGCACGCCGACGATCGCCGAGACCCAGCGCCCGGCGCCGCCGAACACCGCGACGAGCGCCTGGTTGACAGCGGCGAAGGCGATGCCGGCGACCACGGAGACGGCGGCGAAGAGCCACCAGTCGCCGATGTCGTAGCCGGCGGCCAGCTGCACCACGACGGCGACCAGGAGACCCTGGGCCGCGCCGATGAGGGCGGCGGGCGCGAGGCCGCGGAGGGCCAGCAGCGCCGACGGGCGGCGCGAGGCGAGGGCGCGGGCGGTGACGGCCCGCAGCGCGACGAACGTGCCGAGGCCGCCGAACCACAGCGCGACGGTGACGAGCAGCGGCACGGCCGACGCGCCGAAGAGGTTCGTCCCGACGCCTTCGGCGGCCACCGGGTCGGCGACGACGGCGGCGAGGCTCTGCGCCTCGTCGTCGCTGTAGCTCGGCACCGCCTCGACGGCGGTGCCGAGGCCCGCGGCGAGCTCGCCGCTGCCGTCGGCCAGGCCCGTGACGCCCGCGGCGAGCGATTCCGCGCCGTCCGCGAGCGCGCCTGCGCCGGTGGAGAGCTGCGCGGCCCCCGAGGCGAGCGAGCCCGCCCCCGCGGCCGACTGCCCGGCGCCGGCGGCCAGCTGCGACAGGCCCGACTGCAGCGTGCGGGTCTGCGCCGCCGCCTCCGTCAGCCCCGCCGAGGTCGCGGCGGTGAGCTGGGAGATCCCGGATGCGGTGGGGGCGGTGTAGCCCGCGGCATACCCTGCGTTCGTCGCCGCCGTGCCGAGGTCGGTCGCGATCTCGCCGAGCTGCGCGCAGAAGACGAGGTTGAGGGTCTGCGTCGCGCACGACTGCGCGAGCGCGCCGAGCTCCTGCGCGGCGGTCGCGGTCTGCGCCGCCGCCGTCTGGGCGTAGGAGTCGGCGGTCGCGGCCGCCCCGACCAGTCGCGCGTCGTTGACCTGCGCCGCCGCGGTGTCCAGGCCGGCCGCGAGCTGCCCGGCGCCGTCGGCGGACTGGCCGATGCCGCCGCCGAGGCGCTCGAGGCCGCTCGCCAGCTCCCCCGCGCCGTCGGCGAGGCGCCCGGCGCCGTCGGCCAGTGCCCCCGCGCCGGAGGGCAGCTGGGCCGCGCCGTCCGCCGCCTGCCGGGCCCCGTCGGCCAGCTGCTCGGCGCCGTCGGCGGCGGTGCCGAGCTCCTCGCCGAGCGTCGTGAACCCGAGGAGCACGTTCTCGAGGTAGACCTCGGAGAGGTTGGTGCCGAGGAGGGCGGCGGCGGCCTGCGTCACCTGGGCCGAGATGGCGTCGTCGACGACGAGGCTGTCCGGCGGTGTCGTCACCCGGATGACGGCCTGCTGCGGCGTGCCGCCCGGTGCCGTGGAGGTCGCGGCCGCCGAGAAGTCCGCCGGGATGGTGATGACCGCGTCGTAGGTGCCGTCGGCGATGCCGGCGGCGGCGTCATCGGCGTTGGTGATGGTCCAGTCGAGGTTGCTGGGGAGATCGTCCGAGCCCTCGACCAGTCCGGCGGTCAGCTGGCGCCCCAGCGGCACGACCTGTCCGTCGAGCGTGACCGGCTCGTCCTCGTTCACGATCGCGGCGCTCATCGCGTCGAGCCGCTCCACGGGGTTGTACAGCGCCGCCACGAGCACACCGCCGATGAGGACGGGCAGCAGCAGGGCGCCGACGATCGTCAGCCACGTGATGGGGCGCCGGGTGCCGGCGCGTTCGAGCAGGGTGGTCATGCGGTCACCTCGGTGAGGTCGGGGAGTCGGGGGGAGGAGGCGCGGACGCCGGTGAGCGCAGCATCCGGATGCCCCGCCTCGGCGAGGAGGCGGCGCGCCGCGGCGGTGTCGGCGGCGGTGGCCAGGAGCGTCCAGGTGCCGCGTCCGGCGGCATCGCGCAGGAGCGCGGCGGCCTGATCGGCCTGCGGCCCGTGCGCGACGGCGTCCAGGCCTGCGATTGCGAGCACGCCAGGCGGGCCGGTCAGGGCCGTCCGCAGCTCGGCGAGCGGATCGTCCGCCTCGTCGAGCAGGGCGAGCCCGACGTGGCTGCGCACCCACGCCTCGCGCCCGGGGAGCAGGTGCCCGGCGACGCGCAGCCTTCCGGCGGTGGGGGACACGCGTCCGGCCAGAGTCAGGAGCGCAGCGCGGGCGGCGCGGGGGTCCACGGCGTGCAGGATGACGGCGCCGCCCGGCTCCACGGCGAGGTCGAGGCCGTCGAAGAGCACGACCTCGCGCGCCTGGAGCGCCACCCCCTCGGCGGTGACGACGGCGGTCGATCCGGCGCCCGGCCAGTCCGCGAGGGCCAGCTCGCGCTCGACGGCCTCCCCCTCGACGTCGACCGAGGGGAGGAGACGCTCCAGCCAGCGCGGCATCCACCACGCCTTGTCGCCGAGCAGCGTCATGAGGGCGGGGATGAGGGTCATGCGCACGAGGAACGCGTCGATCGCGATTCCGGCGGCCAGTCCCAGGGCGATGGGCTTGATCGCCGAGTCGCCCTCGGGCACGAAGGCCGCGAACACGGCGAACATGATGAGGGCCGCCGCGGTGACCACGCGCGCGGTGGCGGAGAAGCCGGAGCGCACCGCTTCGATCGCGATCGCCCGTCGGTCGTTCCGGATGCCGCGGGCCCGGGCATGGACGTAGTCCTCGCGCATCCGCGTGACGAGGAAGACCTGGTAGTCCATGGCAAGGCCGAACAGCACGCCCATGAGCACGATCGGCATGAAGCTGATGACCGGCCCGACACGCGTGACGTGGAGAAGGTCGGCCAGCCACCCCCACTCGAACACCGCCGCGACGATGCCGAAGGCGGCCGCGACCGAGAGGAGGTAGCCCAGAGCCGCCGTCAGCGGCACGGCGATCGAGCGGAAGACGACCATCAGCAGCAGGAACGACAGGCCCACGACGAAGAGGCCGAAGGGCAGGAGCGCCGCCCCGAGGCGGTCGGAGATGTCGATGGCGACAGCGGTGAAGCCGGTCACCTTCAGGTCGATCCCGAACTCGTCCAGCCACTCGTCGTGGTGTGCCCGCAGGTCGCGCACGAGCTCGGAGGTCGCGGGGTCGTCGGGCGCGGTCTCGGGGACGATCTGGACGATGCCGGTGTCGGCCGTCTCGTTCGGGGTCGCCAGGGCGACCTCCTTCACGCCCGGGATGTCTTCGACCGCGGCCGCGAGGTCGTCCATGAGCCCGAGCGGGTCGGTGGAGGTGACGATCGTGCCGGTGAGGATGAGGGGGCCGTTGAAGCCCTCGCCGAAGTACTCGGCGGTGAGGTCGTAGCTCTGGCGCGCCGAGTTCGACTCCGGCAGCATCCCGGCGTTGGGGAGGGCGAGGGCGAGGCTCCCGGCGGGGACGGCGAGGGTGCCGAGCCCGACGACCACGGCGATGGAGGTGACCAGCGGATGCCTCGACACGAGGGCCACCCACCGGTTGGTGCGCTTCGGCGCGGCGGACGCGGGGGCCTTCGCCGCGCGGCGCCGCGCGCGGCCGACCGCGCGCCGGCCGACGAAGCCGAGGAGGGCCGGGGTGAGGGTAACGGCGACGACCACGGCGATGGCGACGGCCACCGAGGCGGCGATGCCCATCGTGGTGAGGAACGGGATGCCCGCGAAGGACAGCCCGACGAGGGCGATGAGGACCGTGATCCCGGCGAAGGTGACGGCGGATCCGGCGGTGCCGGTGGCGCGCGCGGCGGACTCCTCGGGATCCATTCCGTCGCGGACCTGGTCTTGATGTCGGGCGGCGATGAACAGCGCGTAGTCGATGCCGACGGCCAGGCCCAGCATGAGGGCCAGGAGCGGGGTCGTCGACGAGATCGTGGCGAACGCCGTGGCCACGAGGATGAGCGCCATCGACAGGCCCACGCCGATGATCGCGGTGACGAGGGGGAGCCCGGCCATCACGAAGGAGCGGAAGGTGACGACGAGCACGAGGAGGGCGATCACGAGGCCGATCGCCTCGGTGATGGTGACCCCCGGGACGGAGTTGGCGAACAGGTCGCCGCCGAGCGCCGCCTGGGCGCCGTCGGGGAGACCGGCGGCGAAGTCCTCGGTCGCGTCGCGGAGTGCCTGCTTGGACTCCGGCGAGACGCTCGGCCCCTGCCCGTCGAACTGGAGGCGGACGATGGCGGCGTCGGCGTCGTCGCTGACGAGGCCGGAGACGGTCTCGTCGAAGGGGTCGGTCACCGACAGCACGCCCTCGATGCCGTCGAGGTCGGTCATCAGGGCGTCGATGGCGGCGGGGTACGGGTCGTCATCGATGCGGTCGCCGTCCGCGGCCACGACGACGACCTGGGCGCTCGTGCCGCTGACCTGGGGGAAGGTGCGCTCCAGTTGCGCGAGCCCCTCCTGGGCCTCGGTGCCGGGGATGGCGAAGGTGTTGTCCGTGCCCTGGTTGAACAGGAGCGCGCCGCCGCCGGCGGCCAGCAGCACGAGGATCCACGCGATCACGACGCGCCACGCGTGCCGGTACGACCAACGTCCCAGCGACGAGAGGAGTGTGGACACGGGTGCTCCGATCAGTCAGGACGGTCCGTCGATACAGCGCTGTATCGGATACACAGATGTATCGTAGACGCCGATCGGGCATCCTGGGCTGAGGGATCCATGTGAAGCGGAGGCGACGATGAGCCAGACGGCGGTGCCCACGCCGCGCCGGGAGGCCACCCGGCAGCGCCTGCTGGATGCGGCGGCGGAGGTCTTCGCGGAGGTCGGGCTGGATGCCACGTCGGTCGAGGCGGTGTGCGAGCGGGCGGGATTCACGCGCGGGGCGTTCTACTCCAACTTCGCCTCGAAGGAGGAGCTCTTCCTCGAACTCGCCGCGACGGTGACGTCGGCCCACGTCGCGCTGGTGGAGACGCGCATCGCCCAGCTGGAGGCCGACGGCGGATTCGACGTGACCCCCGACACCGCGGTCGATCTCGTCGAGCGCGTGCTCGATCTCCCCGGCGACGATCGGCTCGGCGTCCTCCTCATGAGCGAGATCCGCATCCACGCGCTGCGCAATCCCGCGATGGCCGAGGCGTTCCTCTCGCAGGACGCCGAGCTGCGTGCCCGCATCGTCCGGACGATCGGTGACATCGCGCGGGGGACGGGGCTGCGTCTCACGCTCCCGGGCGAGGATGCCGCACGGCTGCTGCTGCTGGTGTGGGAGGGCACGGCCACGCGCGCGGTGATGGCGGGGCTGGATCACGCCGGAACCCAGCGCCGGGTGAAGGAGGCGATCGCCGGCGTGGTGCCGCTGCTGATCGCGCGCGCCTAGCGCGTCTCGGAGACCTCCACCTCGCCGCGCTCGGCGAGGAGGCGGTGGCACCGCTCCAGCCGGGCCAGCCACCACGCGCGGCGCTCGCCGTCGGCCGCGCAGGCGGCGAGCCGGTCCGGATCCGGGATGACCGGACCCACGGGCAGCACGCCGTCGACGGGGACGAGGGCGGGCGAGCGGACGTCGTCGCGGAACAGCGATGCCGTTCCCAGGCCGCAGTCGTAGGGGAGGTCCGGCAGCGCCGCGGCCAGCGCCACGCCCATCGACAGTCCCACCGAGGTGTCCAAGGCGCTGGAGACGACGGCGGGGAGTCCTGCGGCGGCGACGATCTCTCGCGCCCGCTGGACGCCGCCGAGGGGCTGCACCTTGACGACGAGGAGGTCCGCGGCGCCGGCCCGTGCCACGCGCAACGGGTCCTCGGCCTTGCGCACGCTCTCGTCGGCGGCGATCGGGATTCCCATGTAGGCCACGCGGGCGCGGATCTCGGCGAGCTCCGCCACGGAGGCGCACGGCTGCTCGACGTACTCGAGGTCGAAGGGGGCGAGGGCGTGCACGGCGTGCTCGGCCTCATCCACGTTCCAGCCGCCGTTGGCGTCCACGCGGATGCGTCCTTCCGGGCCCAGGGCCTCTCGCACGGCGCGCACGCGCGCCACATCGTCGGCGAGCACCTGCCCGCGTTCGGCGACCTTGACCTTCGCGGTGCGGCAGCCGTCGAACCGTGACAGCACGCCGGGCACGTCGTCCGCGCCCACGGCGGGCACGGTGGCGTTGACGGGGATCTCGCTCCGCAGCGCGGGCGGGCGGGGCGTCCAGCCGAACTCGAGCGCGCCGGCGAGCCACGCGGCGGCCTCGGCGTCGTCGTACTCGAGGAAGGGGGAGAACTCCGCCCACCCCTCGGGCCCCTCGATCAGCAGTGCCTCGCGCACCGTGACGCCGCGGAATCGGGTGACCAGCCGGAGGGAGACGACGTGAGCGGTTGCCCGCACGTCGTCGAGGGCGGGGAGGATCATGTCCCCATTGTGACCTCGCCCCTCACGCACGACGATGTGCCCTTGATAATGCTGTGTGACGCACTATATAGTCTCGAATGTGAACGACGACGAGTTGCTGACCGGGCACCTGCAGGAGATCCGCCGCGGCACGATCGTGCTGGCGTGCCTGCAGCTGCTGCGCGCTCCGGGCTACGGCTACGGACTGCTCGAAGAGCTCGACCGGCGGGGCTTCCCGACCGACGCGAACACGCTGTATCCGCTCCTGCGCCGCCTGGAGAAGCAGGGCTACCTCACCAGCGCCTGGAACACCGACGAGGCGCGACCCCGCAAGTTCTACCGCACGAGTGCCGCCGGTGCGGCGCTGGCCGAACGCCTGCTCGCCGAATGGCGTGCCGTGGGCGCGGCCATCCGTGCCCTGTCCGAGGGAGATTGACATGACCACGCTCACCGAGCGCTACGTCGCCGCCGCGATGCGCTCCGTCCCCGAGAAGCAGCGCCCCGACCTCGCCGCCGAGCTGCGCGCCTCGATCGACGACCAGGTCGAGGCCCGCGTCGCCGCCGGCGAACCGCTCGCCCCCGCCGAGCGCGCGGTGCTCACCGAGCTGGGCGACCCGGACGCGCTCGCCGCCGGGTACATCGACCGACCGCTGCACCTCATCGGCCCGAAGTACTACCTCGCCTGGTGGCGGCTGACGAAGCTGCTGTGGGCCATCGTGCCGGCGTGCGCGGCCTTCGGCGTGGCACTCGGGCAGGTGCTCGCCGGCGCGGCGCCCGGCGCGATCGTCGGCTCGGTGGCCGGGGTGGTCGTCAGCGTCATCGTCCACGTCGGATTCTGGACCACGCTGGTCTTCGCGATCATCGAGCGCACCCCCGCCGCATCCGGCGCCGGCATCGGGCCGTGGACGCCGGATCTCCTGCCCGAGCCCAAAGACCGCGGAGCGACGCTCAGCGACCTCTTGGGCGCGATCGTGCTCGTGCTGGGCCTGGCCGGCGCAGTGGTGTGGGATCGCTTCTTCGGCTTCGTCTACGTCGCCGGCGACGGCTGGAGCCCGTTTCTCGCCCCCGCCCTGTGGCCGGGGTGGGCGGTGGCGTTCTTCCTCCTCCTGGGCGCCACCGGCGCGCTTGCGTTCGTCGTCTACGGCCAGGGCCGCTGGACACTCGCCACGGCGACGGTCAATCTCGTCCTGGACGCGGTGCTCGTCGCGGGCGTGCTGTGGCTCATCGCGCAGCAGCAGCTCATCGCCCCCGACGTCTTCCCGCTCCTCCTCCCGGACGACGGTGAGCGCGTGCAGGGGATCGTGTCGGCCGTCATCGGCTTCGCCGTCGTCGGGGTCGCGGTGTGGGACGCGATCGACGCCTTCCTCAAGGCCGGCCGTTCGCGCCGGACGGCACCCGCGGCACCCGCTCTAGGCTGAGACCATGCTCTTGGACACTCCCGTGCGCGTCGGCGTGCAGATCGAACCCCAGCACGCCACCTACGCGCAGATCCGCGACGCCGTGGCCCGCCTGGAAGATCTCGGCGTGGACGTGCTGTTCAACTGGGATCACTTCTTCCCGCTGTCCGGCGACCCCGACGGGGCGCACTTCGAGGGCTGGACGATGCTGGCCGCGTGGGCCGAGCAGACCGAGCGGGTGGAGTTCGGCGCGCTGGTCAACTGCAACAGCTACCGCAACCCCGACCTGCAGGCCGACATGGCCCGCACGATCGACCACATCAGCGGCGGCCGCTTCATCTTCGGCACCGGATCGGGCTGGTTCGAGCGTGACTACCTCGAGTACGGCTACCCGTTCGGCACGGCCGGGTCGCGCCTGGACGACCTCGCGGCGGGGCTGGACCGCGTCGTCGCGCGCTGGAGCAGGCTCAACCCGGCGCCCACTCGGCACATCCCCGTGATGATCGGCGGCAAGGGCGAGCAGAAGACTCTGCGGCTGGTCGCGCGTCACGCCGACATCTGGCACAGCTTCGTCACGCCCGACGAGCTCCGGCACAAGCTCGCCGTGATCGACCGGTGGGCACAGACCGAGGAGCGCGACGTGTCGCACCTCGTCGTCTCCAACGACCTGAAGAACCGCGACACCGCCGATGCCGACGCGCTCTTCGACGCCGGCGCCCGCCTCTTCACCCTCGGCTGGGCGCCGTCGACCCCCGACTACGACACCGTGGCCGGATGGCTGCGGTGGCGCGACGCGAAGAACGGCCGCTGATGGTCTCCGAGCTCTTCGACCCGGCGGAGTGGACGCCGACGGCGGCCGATGCGGGCTACACCGACATCACCGCGCACGTATCCCGGGACGGGCCCATCGCACGGATCGCGTTCGACCGGCCGGAGGTGCGCAACGCCTTCCGCCCGCACACCGTCGACGAGCTCTACCACGCGCTGGACAGCGCACGGCAGGACCCCCGCATCGGGGTCGTGCTCCTCACCGGCAACGGTCCGAGCCCGAAGGACGGCGGCTGGGCGTTCTGCTCCGGCGGCGACCAGCGC
>CAZBZR010000071.1:1603-9166 GCA_964496445.1 uncultured Microbacterium sp. | reverse complement strand
GGAGATCCGCGCCTTCCTCGTCGAGAACGTCGCCCGCACCGGCGGCCACCTGGGACCGAACCTCGGGGTGGTGGAGCTGACGATCGCGCTGCACCGGGTGTTCGACTCCCCGGCCGACCCCATCATCTTCGACACCGGACACCAGTCCTACGTCCACAAGCTGCTCACCGGCCGGCAGGATTTCACGGGGCTGCGCACCCGGGGCGGCCTCGCGGGATACCCCCAGCGCAGCGAGAGCGCGCACGACGTCGTGGAGTCCTCCCACGCATCCAGCTCCCTCAGCTGGGCGGACGGGGTCTCCCGCGCGTTCGCCCGCACGGGGCGCCGCGACCGTCACGTCGTGGCCGTGGTCGGTGACGGCGCCCTCACCGGCGGCATGACCTGGGAGGCGCTCAACAACATCACCGACGACAACGACCGCAACCTCGTCATCGTCGTCAACGACAACGGCCGCTCCTACGCCCCCACGATCGGCGGCATGGCGCGCTACCTGAACCGCGTCCGCACCAATGATGCCTATCGCACGCTGCACCGCGGGTCGGCGAGCCTGTTCGGCCGCCTCGGGCCCGCCGCCAGGGCGCTGTACCGCGGCGTGCGCGGCGGAACGCACGGCTTCCTGTCGCGGTTCACCAACAACGAAGCGCTCTATTCCAATCTCGACATAAAGTACCTGGGACCCGTAGACGGCCACGACCTGGAGTCGCTGCTGGAGGCCCTCGAGCTCGCCAAGTCGTACGGCGCGCCCGTCCTCGTGCACGCCATCACGGACAAGGGCCGCGGCTACGCGCCGGCGCGCAGCGACGAGGCGGATCAGTTCCATGCCGTCGGTCGCATAGATCCGGTCACGGGGGAGCCGCTGTCGGCGAGCGGCGGGAACGACTGGACGGATGTGTTCGCCCGAGAGCTCGCCGAGATCGGTGGGGAGCGCGAGGACATCATCGCGATGACCGCCGCGATGCTGCGGCCCACCGGGCTGCAGCTGTTCGCCGAGCGCCACCCCGAGCGGGTGTACGACGTCGGCATCGCGGAGCAGCACGCTGTCGCCTCAGCCGCCGGTCTCGCCTTCGGCGGCCTGCATCCGGTCGTGGCGATCTACGCGACTTTCATGAACCGCGCGTTCGACCAGGTGCTCATGGACGTCGGCCTGCACGGGGCCGGCGTGACCTTCGCGCTCGACCGGGCCGGCGTCACCGGCCCCGACGGGCCCAGCCACCACGGCATCTGGGACCTCGCCATGCTGCAGCTGGTCCCGCACATCCGCATCGCCGCGCCGCGCGACGCCGCGCGTCTGCGCGAGGAGCTGCGCGAGGCCCTGGAGGTCGACGACGCCCCCACCGTCATCCGCTACCCCAAGGGCGCCGTCGCGCCCGATCTGCCCGCTCTCGAGCGGCTCGCCGACGGCGTCGACGTCCTCGCTCGTGCCGACGCGGAGGACGTCCTCCTCGTCGGGATCGGTCCGATGGTGCATGTGGCGATGGAGGTCGCCGACCGGCTACGTGCGCAGGGGATCGGCGCGACCGTCATCGACCCGCGGTGGGCCATCCCGGTGCAGTCGTCGGTGGTGGAGCTCGCGCGACGCCACCGCCTCGTGATCACGATCGAGGACGGCATCCGCGTCGGCGGGGTGGGCACACGCGTTCGTCAGGTCCTCCGCGAGGCCGGCGTGGACACGGCGGTGGACGAGCTGGGCGTGCCCGATGAGTTCATCCCGCACGCCTCGCGGGAGCAGATCCTCGACGATGCGGGACTCACCCCCGCCAAGATCGCGCACGACGTCGTCTCGCAGGTGCTCGGTACCCGCATCCCCGTCGCCCGCCCCACCGAGCAGCAGCCGGTGTGGCTCGCCGATGTGGCCGCACGCCGAGAGGGCGGGCGGGACTGATCCCCGCGTCACCGACTTGCGCGCGAGGTGAAGTCGCGCCACGGTGAGTCCGGAGGCACCACGGCGGTGCCCAGGGGGGAATCATCGTGCGCACCACCGTCCAAGACTGGCTCGACCGCTACCGCGTCGCCTGGGAGGAGCGGGACCCCGACGCCGCCGCGGCGCTGTTCACCCCGGATGCGCTGTACCGCGAGCAGCCGTACGCCGAGCCCTTCCGCGGGCAGGACGGCGTGCGCGCGTACTGGGCGCAGGTCACCGCGACGCAGGACGACGTCGTCGTGCGCTACGGAACTCCCGTCGTCGACGGCGACCGGGCAGCCGTGGAGTGGTGGGTGACCATGACCAACGGCGGCGCCCCGGTGGCACTGGCGGGGGAGTTCCTCCTCGTCTTCAGCGAGGGCGGGCTCGTGCGCGAACTGCGCGAGTACTGGCACTTCACCGAGGGCACCCCCGAGCCGCCCCAGGGCTGGGGCTCGTGAGCGCATCGTCCGGGACGCTCGTCGTCACCGGCGCATCGGGGCGGCTCGGGAGGCTCGTCGCCGAGCACCTCATCGCGCTCCGCGGCGGCACCACCGGCATCGTGCTCGTCTCGCGACGCCCGGAGGAGGTCGCCGCGCAGTTCCCCGGCGTGCTCACCCGACACGGCGACTTCCGCGACCCCGACAGTCTCCTCGAGGCGTTCACGGGCGCGGAGCGGGTGCTGATCATCAGCGGCGTCGCCCTGGACACCCGGGCGCAGGAGCACGCCACGGCGATCGAGTCCGCCCGCCGTGCCGGCGCCGGTTTCGTGGCCTACACCTCGATGCTGGCTCCCACCGAAGGAAACCCCGCGCTCATCGCCCCCAGTCACCGCGCGACCGAGGAGCACCTGCGCGGGAGCGGCCTGGACCACGCCGTCCTGCGCGCCGGCTTCTACGCGGACTTCCAGGTCTACGAGGCGGCGGAGGCGATCCGCACCGGGCGCGTGGTGCACAACCGCGGGACTGGACGCAGCTCGTACCTGCCACGGACGGACATCGCCCGCGCGGCCGCGAGCGTGCTGGCGGAGGGCCGCGGCGGGATCTTCGAGCTGACGGGGACACGCAGCCTGACGGCGGCCGACCTCGCCGCGGTCTACGCCGACGTCGGGGGTCGGCCCATCGAGACGGAGGACGTCGACGACGACACCCTCTTCGACGCCCTCGCCGGCTCGGGAGACGGTCACAGTCAGTACGGCGCACGACTGACGGTGTCGATCGGGCAGGCGATCCGCGCGGGCTACCTCGATGTCGTGACCGACGATGTGGCCCGTCTCACCGGCCGCGCCCCGGAGCCGATCGAGGAGACGGTGGCCCGCGACTGGGGCGCTCTCCCGCGGTCGTGACCGTTTCGTGTCCGAGTGCCTCTTGCGAAAGTGAAGCTGTACAGTCACTGTAAAGCATGACTGGACTGTCGTCCGGATTTCTGCTCTTGGGGGAGAGACGGATCGGGTCGGGTCATCGCCGCATTCGCGATTTCAAGGGAGAGGTCATGCGGAACAGTGCCAGAAATGTGTCCAGATACCGGTCGGGGCTGGCTCTCGCCGCCCTCGCAGCGGTCGGAACGGTGTTGATCGGGTGTACGGCCTCGGTTGACACCGCGGGGGAATCGGAGACGACGGAGGAGGAGACCATCGAGGTCGCCTTCCTCTCGTTCGCCGTCGCGAACACGTACGACACCCCGATGCTCGAGGCGGCGCAGGCCGTGGCGGACGAGAACAACGTGAACCTCACGGTCTTCGACGCCAACAACGACCCGACCGCGCAGGCGTCGCAGCTCCAGGACGCCATCGCGTCGGGTCAGTACCAGGGCATCATCACGCAGCCGATCTACGGCCCCGGGCTCATCGAGGGCGTGCAGCAGGCGATCGAGGCCGGCATCAAGGTCGTCAACGTGGACCAGATCCTCGGCGAGGACTTCTCGACCTCCGAGGTCCAGGTGGAGGGACTCTCGGCCAACGTCAGCCAGCGGCCGGCGGAGATGGGACGCAAGCTCGGCGAGCAGGTCGTGGCCGCATGCGCCGCGCAGAACCTCGACCCCTGCAAGGTCGCCTACCTGTTCGACATCAAGGCCTCCGCGCTGGATGCCGCGATGCGCGAGGCATGGGACGAGGCGGTCTCCGGTTCGCCCGTGGAGGTCGTGGCGGAGGGCGAGTCGTTCTTCAACCCGGCCAACGCCCTCACGGTCGTGCAGGACATCCTCACCGCCCACCCGGACCTCAACGTCATCAGCGGATCCGATCAGGGCACCCAGGGCGCCGATCAGGCGCTCGACGCCGCCGGCCGCACCGGTGAGGTCACCCTCGTCGGGTACGGCGGCAGCGAGTTCGCCGTGCAGGCGGTCACCGACGGCCGACTGTTCTCGTCGGTCGCGATGGTCCCCGCCACGTCGGGACGCCTCGCGATGGAGGCGATCATCGACGCGATCCGCAACGGCAACGATCAGGGCAGCGTCGACCCGTTCGCCGACCTGCCGAACGACTGGGTGATCACCAAGGAGACGGCGAGCCAGTTCTCGCCGGAGTGGCCCGGCTGACGGATGTCGTCGGTTTCGACCGCTCGCGCCCCGCAGCTCCACGTGGAGCTGCGGGGCGTGGGCAAGAGCTTCGGAGGCGTGCCGGTCCTCCACGACATCGACCTCACGATCGCCCCGGGGACGGTCCACGGTCTCGTGGGGGAGAACGGTGCCGGCAAGTCGACGCTGAGCAAGATCATCGCCGGTCTCCACCCCGCCGACACCGGCCGCGTCCTCGTGGACGGCGCAGAGGTCTCCTTCGGTTCTCCGCGCGACGCGCTCGCGCACGGAATCGTGACGATCGCACAGGAGCTGGCGCTGGTGCCCGGACTCACGGTCGCCGAGAACGTCTTCCTCGGCACCGAGCCGCGCACGGCCGGGGTGGTTCGTCGCCGACGCCTCCGCCGGCGCTTCGTCGACCTGGCCGAGCGCACCGGGTTCGACCTCGACCCGGACGCCCGCGTGGGGATGCTCCGCACCGCCGACCAGCAGAAGGTGGAGATCCTGCGGGCGCTGGCCCGCGGTGCCTCGCTCATCATCATGGACGAGCCCACGGCGGCCCTCTCCGGCAAGGACGTCGAGCTGCTCCACGGCGTCGTCCGGTCGCTCGCCACCGCCGGGCACACCGTGGTGCTCATCTCGCACTTCCTCGATGAGGTGCTCGAGCTGTGCGACACGGTGACCGTGCTCCGGGACGGGCGCCTCATCCGCACCTCCGCCGCGGCGGAGGAGTCGGAGGCCTCCCTCATCGAGGCGATGCTGGGCCGGAACCTCGGGTCCGTCTTCCCGGAGAAGGTCCCGGCGCCGGCGGGAGCGGCAGCCGTGCTGGCCGTCCAGGAGATGGTGGCTCCGGGCGTGCAGGGGGTCTCGTTCACCGTCGGGGCGGGGGAGATCGTGGGCGTCGCGGGCCTCGTCGGCGCCGGGCGCAGCGAGATCGCCCACGCGGTCGCCGGCGCCACGCGGCTGCGCTCCGGACGGGTCGCCGTCGACGGACGCGACGTGACCGCACGGTCGGTGACCGCGGCGCTGCGGGCCGGTGTCTTCCTCATCCCCGAGTCCCGGAAGACGCAGGGCCTGGTGCTGCAGCGTCCGATCCGCGAGAACGTCACCCTGTCGAACCTGTCCGCGCTCGCGCGGGGCGGATGGATCCGGCGGCGAGCCGAGCGCCGCGAGGCGGGGGATCTCCTCGGCCGGGTCACCGTCGCCGGCGATGATCGCCGGCCGGTGGCCGCCCTGTCGGGAGGCAATCAGCAGAAGGTCCTCTTCGCGCGCGCCCTGCAGCGACCGCGGCGGGTGCTCATCGCCGACGAGCCCACGCGCGGCGTCGACGTCGGCTCGCGCCGCGCGATCTATGACCTCATCGTCGCCCAGGCCGCTCAGGACGTCGGCGTGCTGGTCATCTCCTCCGACGTGGAGGAGATCCTGGGGCTCGCCCACCGCGTGCTCGTCGTCCGTCGCGGGCGGATCGTCGCCGAGCTGTCGGGCGCCCTCATGACCGAGGAGAACATCCTCACCGCGGCCTTCTCCGAACCCGGGGAGCCCGCCACCATTCCCACGTCTCGAACCGGAAGCACGCCCGCATGAACGATGCCGCCCTCACCTCACCGCCCCGCAGCGCCGCCGAGCGGCTCCGCTCGATCCCGTGGCGCTCGATCGGGATCGTCGTGCCCTTCCTCGCAGTGTTCATCGCGCTGTCGATCGGAAGCCCCTCCTTCCTCACTCCGCTGAACCTGGAGAATCTCCTCAACCGCCAGAGCGGCATCCTCATCATCGCGGTGGCCAGCACCCTCGTCCTCATCGCCGGGGGCATCGACCTCTCGGTGGGCGCGACCTACATGCTCGCCTCCGTCGTCGCCGCCGACCTCGTCATCTCCACCGGTACCGCCGCGGGGGTGCTCGCCGCCCTGGCCGTCGGTGTGGTCGTCGGTCTCGTCAACGGCGTCATCAGCACGTACCTCCGCATCAACCCGCTCATCGCCACCCTCGCCATGAGCTTCATCCTCTCCGGCATCACGATGCTCGTCGCCCAGGGCCGTCTGCTCAACCTCACCAGCGCCGACTACGCCGGCTTCAAGGCGATCGCGCAGGCCGACGTCCTGGGGCTCCCCGCGTCGATCTGGATCGCCCTCGTGATCGTCGTGGTGATCGGGATCGTGCTCGCGCGCACGACGATCGGACGCTACACCTACGCGGCGGGCGGAAACGCCGAGGCGGCACGCCTGGCCGGCATCCGCGTCAACGGCGTGCGGATCTTCGCCTTCACCCTGACCGGAGCCGCCGCCGCGATCGCCGGCGTCCTGGACACCGCGCGGACGGCCGGTGTGCCGACGAGCAGCGCGGTGGCCACCACGCTGACCTTCACGGTCCTTGCCGGGATCGTCGTGGGCGGAACCTCGATCCTCGGCGGCGAGGGGGCGGTGTGGCGGACGGTCGTGGGCGTGCTCTTCATCGCCCTCGTCTACAACGGCTTCAACCTGCTGCGCGTCGATCCGCTCTTCCAGCAGATCGCCCTCGGCACGATCCTGCTGCTCGCCGTCGGGATCGACGCCTGGTCGAGGTACCGCCGGCGCTGACCGGCCCCGCGAACGACGACGGCCCCGCACGAGGCGGGGCCGTCGAGGCGGGGCGGGGCGTCAGGCGCCGATGCCGCGGATGGGCGGGTGATGGAACGTGTCTCCGAAGACCCGCTCGCTCGCACCCTCCCGATCCAGGTAGGGCGTGGCCCCGCCGTCGATGAACGGCCAGCCGGCGCCGAGGATCAGGCACAGGTCGATGTCCTCGACCTCGGGCACGACCCCCTCGTCCAGCATGATGCGGATCTCCTGGGCCAGGCCGTCCTGCACGCGCCGCAGGATCTCCGCCGCGGCGGTGGGGTGGGACCCCGCCGCCTTCTTCACGACCTTCTCCGCGGCCTTTGTGAACCCCGTCACGCGACCGCCCTTGTCCTTCTCGACGACCTCGCCCAGTTCGGCGAGCTCGTGGAAGTTCTCGTTCGCGTAGAAGCGGTCGGGGAAGGCGCGGACCATGGTGTCCTGCACGTGGGCGGCCACCTTCCACCCGACGAGATCGATCAGCTGGAACGGCCCCATGGGCAGGCCCAGCGGCGCGAACGCCTTCTCGACATCGGCGACGGGCGTGCCCTCGTCCCC
>CAZBZR010000071.1:0-1551 GCA_964496445.1 uncultured Microbacterium sp. | reverse complement strand
GGTTCACGACGAAGCCCGGGGCGTCAGCGGTGAGCACGGCGCTCTTGCCCAGGTTCTTCGCCACTACGAACGCGGTCGACAGCGCGGCATCCGAGGTCGACGGGGTGCGCACGATCTCGATCAGCGGCATGACGGCCACGGGGTTGAAGAAGTGGAAACCGACGAGCCGCTCGGGGTGGGCGAGCTTCGCACCGATCTCGGCCACCGACAGCGACGAGGTGTTGGTGGCGAGGATCGCATCCTCGGCCACGATCGCCTCGATCTCGCCGAACACCTGCTGCTTGACGCCCACCTCTTCGAAGACGGCCTCGATGACGAAGTCGCAGTCGGCGTAGCGGCTCTTGTCGGTGGTGCCGGTCACGAGCGCGCGCAGGCGGTTCCCCGTGTCGGCGTCGATGCGGCCCTTGGCCTGGAGCTTGCCGATCTCCTCGTGGATGTAGGCGACGCCCTTGTCCACGCGGGCCTGATCAAGGTCGGTTATGAGGACCGGCACCTGCAGCTTGCGCACGAACAGCAGCGCGAACTGGCTCGCCATGAGGCCGGCGCCGATGATGCCGACCTTCGTCACCTTCTTCGCCAGCGCCTTGTCGGGCGCGCCGACCGGACGCTTCGCGCGCTTCTGCACCAGGTCGAAGGCGTACATGGATGCGGCGAACTGATCGCCCACGATGAGGTCGGCCAGCGCCTCGTCCTCACGCGCGAAGCCCTCCGCCTTCGTGCCGCTCTTCGCCTTGTCGAGGAGGTCCAGCGCGACGTAGGGCGAGCGGGGGACGGTGCCGATGCGGCTCTCGAGCATGCCGCGGGCCATCTTGATGGCGATCGGCCACTTGGTGAGACGCTCGATCTTGCCCGGCTCGTTCTTGCGGTCGACCTTGATGCGCCCGCTCAGCACGGCGTCGGCCCACCGGAGCGAGTCTTCGAGGTAGGACGCCGCCGGGAAGATGGCGTCCATGATCCCGAGGTCGAACGCCTGCTGGGGCTTGAGCATCCGGTTCTGCTTGAGCGGGTTGGAGATGACCACCTCGAGGGCGTTCTCGATGCCGATGAGGTTCGGGAGCAGATACGCCCCACCCCAGCCCGGGATGATGCCGAGGAACACCTCGGGCAGCGCGATCGCGGCGGCGGAGGCGTCCACCGTGCGGTAGGTGGAGCTCAGCGCGATCCCGAGGCCGCCGCCGAGGGCGAGGCCGTTGACGAAGGCGAAGGTCGGCACACCGAGCTCGGAGAGCGAGCCCAGCACCTGGTGTCCGCGCTGCGCGATGAGGCGCGCGACCTCCTTCGAGGGGAGCCGGGACACCTCCGACAGATCAGCGCCGGCCGCCAGGATGTACTGCTTCCCGGTGATGCCGACGGCGTCGATCTCGCCGGCCGCGGCCCGTGCCTTCAGGCCCGCGAGCGTGGCGCCGAGCTCCTCCAGGGTGGCGGGGCCCAGCGTGTTCGGTCGGGTGTGATCGCGGCCGTTGTCGAGCGTGATGAGGGCGAGCACCTTCCCGGAGGCGAGGCGGACGTCGCGCACGGGGGAGTGCGTGACGACCTCGTCCTGCGTGTCCG
>CAZBZR010000070.1:960-9255 GCA_964496445.1 uncultured Microbacterium sp. | reverse complement strand
AGCGCGTCGGTGTAGCGCAGGTCGATCTCGTTCTGACCGGGCCCGCCTTCGTGGTGGCTGTACTCCACCGAGATGCCCAGGTCTTCCAGCATCCGCACGGAGCGTCGGCGGAAGTCGTGGGCGGTGCCGCCGGGGACGTTGTCGAAGTAGCCGGCGGAGTCCACCGGCTCGGGACGGCCGTCGGGTCCGAGCTGCGAGGACCTCAGCAGGTAGAACTCGATCTCGGGGTGCGTGTAGAACGTGAACCCGGCATCGGCGGCCTTCGCGAGCGCGCGCTTGAGGACGTGACGCGGGTCGGCGACGGCGGGGGCACCGTCGGGAGTGGTGATGTCGCAGAACATGCGCGCCGTCGGGTCGATCTCACCGCGCCACGGCAGGATCTGGAACGTCGTCGGGTCGGGGTGCGCGAGCAGGTCCGACTCGTACGAGCGCGTGAGGCCCTCGATCGCCGAGCCGTCGAAGCCGAGGCCTTCTGCGAAGGCCCCCTCGACCTCGGCCGGCGCGATGGCCACCGACTTGAGCGTGCCGACGACATCCGTGAACCACAGGCGCACGAACTTCACGCCGCGCTCCTCGATCGTGCGCAGCACGAAGTCCCGCTGCTTGTCCATGCTTCCCCCTCCGCTTACTTCTCGGCGCTTCCGGCGCCCCAGTCGGCATCGCGGGCGTCATCCTCGGCCCACGCGCGCGAGCGCTCCTTCAGCAGCTCCGGCGCGTTCGCCGCGTCCTCCGCGGTGTCGAACGGGCCCGCCCGGTCGACCGCCGGGGAGGCGAACCCTTTTTCGACCTGTCCGGTCGTGAGGTTGTACCAGTACTTCTCGCTGTCGGCAGACACCGTGACTCCCTGCGTTCGGGTGCATCCGGCACGCTCCGGGCACTGCTGACGATCCTACTGATCCTGCGTGCATCGCTGGGGAGGTCGGCGCACCCTGGATAGGCTGGCGTCATGGCATCGAAGACGTCGCGGGCGGTCGGGGTGGACATCGGCGGGACCGGCATCAAAGCCGGGGTCGTGGATCTGGAGGCCGGGCAGCTGGTGAGCGACCGGATGAAGGTGCCGACGCCGGCCGGCGCCGAGCCGAAGGACGTGCTCGCCGCGGTCGAGCAGGTTCTCGACTCGCTGGGCGTCGCCGGTGATCCCGACATCCCTCTCGGAGTGGCCTTCCCGGCCATCGTGAAGAACGGCCGCACCCTGTCTGCGGCGAATGTGTCGGAGAAGTGGATCGGCTTCGAAGCGGAGAAGTTCTTCGAAGACGGCCTGGGCCGTGACATCCACTTCGCCAACGACGCGGATGTCGCCGGCATCGCCGAGGTCCGTTACGGCGCGGCCAAGGACGTGGACGGTCTCGTGATCCTCACCACGCTCGGCACCGGCATCGGGTCGGCGCTCATCTACGACGGCGTGCTCGTGCCCAACTCCGAGCTCGGCCACCTGCAGCGCGCCAACCACAAGCGCGACGCGGAGGGCTATGCCGCATACTCCGCGATGGAGCGCGAGGAGCTGTCCTGGGAGAAGTGGGCCAAGCGGCTGCAGTGGTACTACTCGTACGTCGAGTTCCTCTTCAGCCCCGACCTGTTCGTCGTGGGCGGCGGCGTGTCCAAGCACGCCGACGAGTTCCTCCACCTGCTCGACCTGAAGACCCCGATCGTCCCGGCGGTGCATCGCAACAACGCCGGCATCATCGGGGCCGCGGCGCTGGGTCTGGCGGTCCCGGAGGCGACCTCCGCCGTCACCGAGTAGCGCGAGAAGCGAATGGGCCGGCCTGTACGCCGGGTTCTGTTCGGGAGCCGAGGCTCCGTCGACGGTCATCTCTCTCGGCGACACGTTGCCGTGCCGCTCCAGCGGCCTACCCGGGGACTCGGCGGGCCGCGTCGTCATCCCCTGTCTGGCCTTGCTCCGGACGAGGTTTACCTTGCGGGTCGTGTCACCACGACCCCGGTGGTCTCTTACACCACCCTTTCACCCTTACCCCGGCCGTGAAGCCGGGGCGGTCTGCTCTCTGTGGCACTGTCTCGCGGATCGCTCCGGGTGGGTGTTACCCACCGCCCTGCCCTGTGGAGCCCGGACGTTCCTCGGTGCGGTGTGCCCCGCCACGCGACCGTCCGGCCGACCCATTCGCAGGCCCGATCCTACCCGGGCGTGTCAGGACTTGTCGGCGCTGTCGGTGATGCGCAGGTCGAGAAGGAAGTCGACGGGGAAGTCGCCGAAGAGGAGGCGCCCCGCGGATGCCGCGGCGGCGCGCACGCACTCCGCGGTCTCGTCGGCACGCGCGAGCGGCGTGTGGACGATGATCTCGTCGTGGATGAAGAGGGCGCGGTGAGGACGCCGCGCGAAGGCCGGGCCGGATCGCGGCGCGGCCTCGGCCTCCGGCACCTCGGCGATCGCGGCCAGGCGCGTGCGGAGGTCGGCGAGCCAGGCCAGTGCCCACTCCGCCGCGGTGCCCTGCACGACGAAGTTGCGGGTGAAGCGCCCGCGGTCGCGTGCGGAGCGGCGCGCCCGGGACTCGTCCGACCCGGTCGCGTCGGCATCGCTCGCGCGCGACTGCACGCCCGCCCAGCCCGCCGACGGCGGCGGCGAGGTGCGTCCGAGCCAGGTCGAGACGACGCCGCCCTCCTCCCCCACGCGCGCGGCGTCGTCGACGAGATGCATCGCGCGAGGGAACGCTCGTCGCAGGCGTGGGACGAGGCGTCCGCTGTCGCCGGTCGTGGCGCCGTACATCGCGCCGAGGAGGGCGACCTTCGCCTCCGCACGCGTGGCCAGGGCCCCCTGCGCGACGATCCCGGCGTACAGGTCCTGCCCACACGCGGCATCGGCGAGGGCCGTGTCCCCCGCCATCGCGGCGAGGATGCGGGGCTCCAGCTGCGCGACATCGGCCACGACGAAGCACCACCCGGGGTCGGCGCGCACCGCGGCCCGCAGCGGGCGCGGGATCTGCAAGGCGCCGCCGCCGGAAGAGGCCCAGCGGCCCGTGACGACCCCGCCGGGGACGTAGACCGGCCGGAAGCGCCCGTCGCGCACCCATTCGGCCAGCCACGCCCATCCGTTCGCGGTGTAGAGCCGCATCAGTCGCTTGTACTCCAGCAGCGGCGCGATGGCGGGGTGCTCGAAGCGGTGCAGCTCCCACTTGCTCGTGGATTCGGCCGTCAGGCCCGCGCGGTGCAGCGCGCGCAGGAGCTTCGGCTGCGAGTCCAGGCTCGCCGCGGGGTCGCCGAGCGCGGCGCGCACCTCCCGGGCACGATCGTCGATGCGCGCGGGAAGCCCGCCCGGGCCGCGCGGGCCGAGCGTCTCCTCCAGCAGCGCGGCGTGGGTCGCGGCATCCCACGGCAGTCCGGCCGCGCGCATCTCCTCGGCGATGAGGGCGCCGGCCGACTCCGCCGCCGCGAGGAGTTCGAGCGCGCGCGCGGATGACCCCCGGGCGAGGGCGTCCCGCTGTCGAGCGAACTCGACGAGCGCATCGTCGATGCCGTCGGGCGCTCCGGCGGCGGGGAGGTCGAACAGCGCCGCCTCCGCGTCGAGGTGCGCAGCCGTCGCATCCCAGCGGGTGTCCGCACGCAATGCCGGCGCGTCGCGCACCGACGCCGCGTCGCGGACGAGCGCGTGCACGAGCCGCAGGTCGTGGGCGCGGCTGACGCGGATGCCGCGTCGCAGCAGCGGCGCGTACCAGGTGGGCGTGTCGTGCCAGACCCAGCGAGGGCCATCCGAGGCCTCGCGCCGGGCGATCCACGCGGCTGCCTCGGTGGCGGGCAGCACGATGCGGTCCCGCTCCGCCGCGCGGGTGTCGAAGTCCACCGCGACGACGTCCTGTCCGGTACGGCCGACGACGACCCAGCGGGTCTCAGGGGTGGTCATGCGCGTCGTCCTCCGCGACGACGCCGGAGGTCACAGCCCGGACTCCTCCGTGCGCACCAGGATCGCGCCGCACTCTGGGCACGTCACGACCTGCTCGGCGGGGGTCTGCCGGATGACGTTCAGGTCGGTGCCGGAGAGCACCATGCGGCAGGCCTCGCACGTGCCCCGCCGCAGCAGCCCGGCGGCGATGCCGCGCGGGGACAGCTTGTCGTAGAGAGCCACGAGGTCGGCGGGCAGGCTCGTCGCGATGGCACTCCGATCGCGCTGCGCCGCGTCGAGGTCGCGGGTGGCGTCGGCGACCAGCGCCTTCGCCTCGGCGCTCAGTCGCGCCCCCTCCGCCTGGGTCTCGGCCACGAGCGCCTCCTGTGCCGTCACTTCGGCATCGGCGACCTCGAGCCGCTCCATCACGGCGAGTTCGGCGTCTTCGAGGTCGCTCTTGCGGCGGGCGAGCGCGGCGATCTCGCTCTCGAAGCCCTGCGCCTCCTTGGCGTTCGCGCTGGCCGCCAGCCGGGCGGCATCGCGCTGGGCGCGCGCGTCCACGACGGCCACGTCGGCCTCGATGCGGGCCAGCTCTGCGCGGAGGTCGTCGCGGACGCCGGCGAGCCTGCTGAGCTCCTGCGACTGCGCGGTGCGCTGGGCGATGAGCTCGTGTACGCGCGCGGCCTGCGGCGGATTCGCACGCGAGGCCTCGGCGCGACGGATGCGCACGTCGATCTCGGCGAGGTCGAGCAGGCGGCGCTGGTCGGCGGGAGCGGCATTCACCCTCCCAACCTACCGCCGCCCTCGGACGCCCGGAGGTCCGGGGCGCGGGGACGTCGGATCAGAACGGCGGCGGGTCGGGGTCGGGCGTGAAGACCACGCGCCGCGGTGGCGGATCGGTGATCCTCTGCCCGACGGGCGAGGTGAAACACAGTACGCCGTCGGGCAGTTGCGTCACGGTCCACCGAGACTCGGTCTTGAGGGTGTGATGCCGCACGCAGAAGTGCGCGAGGTTCGCCACCGACGTCGGACCGCCGTCGTGGTGCTCATGGTTGTGGTCGAGCTGGCACCGGATGGCGGGCTGCCGGCAGCCGAACCATCGGCAGTGCTGGTCGCGGGCCCGGAGGAAGCGGCGCTGCTCGGCGCTGGGCGTGTACCGGTCGACCTCACGGGTGGTTCCGGTGATCGGATCGCACAGAACCCGGTCCCAGCCGGGGGCGTTGCCGGCGAGCCGCCGGGCCGTCGCGGGGTCGATCGGCACCTGACCGTGGAGCGTGGCGCCGGCGTCGGTGGTGCCGAGCAGGGTGCTCACGGGCACCACAATCTGCACGTGCGCGCGGATCGCCGCGAGGGCTCCCTCGGGTGCCGCATCCGGCTGCACCGACGGGACGGCGGTGAGGAGGGTGTCGGCGACGATGTCGGCGGAGATCTGCGGAATCGTGCGTGCGTCGTCGACGACCGGCACGTCCTCCTCCGCCGCCGCTGCCGCCGACGAGCGCCGCGCCCGTTCGGCCTGCGCCGCGTCGCGGATGAGCTCCGCCTGTCGGCGCACGCGGTCACGGATCCCGTGGGCCAGCGCAGCGGGGAGGCGCACCTGCAGCAGGGCCATCCCGTCGTCGAGGTCGAGCACGCTGACGCCGCGCAGCTCGTGGGCGGCTTCGAAGCGCTCGGTCATCCCGGTGGGGTTCACCCGCTCGGCGAGCTGGCGCGCGTAGGCCGCTGTGCGCCCCGGCGTCTGCTGAGCGGCGTGCTCGAGCACGACGCTCTCCCAGGCCGCGCGGACGCCGTCGTCGTCGAGGCACGTGCCGGCGTCGAGGATCGCCAGCGCGTGGTCACGGGAGATCCGGGCGGCCGCGAGCGCGTCCACGGTCGCGGCGAACCGTGTCACCAGGGCGTGCGCGCGACTCAGCTCCCGCTGCGCGGTGAGATCGTGCACGTGGAGTGCGCACCCCACCTCGGCGGCGAGCGAGCGCATCGGCATCTCCCGCTCGCGTGCGTCGCGCGAGGACGAGCGCGCCATCTGTGCGAGCGCCACCTCGACCAGCTTCGCCTGATGGCGGAGGACCGCCGCGTCGGCTCGGGCGATCACCGCGCGCTGCGTGGCCAGCGCCTCGAGTCCCGCGCGCACCGCCGCGTCCTCGCCGTCGGCGACGACGTCGCTGTCCGGGTGGGGCCGGTCGCGGAGGATCTCCATGACCTCACGCTACGCGGGGCCTCCGACATCGATCTCGGGTCGAACGGCGCCTCTTGCGTGGGCCCTGCCGGGATCGAACCGACGACATCCACGGTGTAAACGTGGCGCTCTACCAGCTGAGCTAAAGGCCCGCGACCCGAGTCTACGGCCTCGCCGTCCGCTGATCCGGCAACTCGCTAGGCTGGAGGATGGTGCTCGTCGACAGCGGACAACGCGCGCGACACCTCCGGTGATTTGCTGGCACGATCTGCCAGCTGAAGAAAGGTCTTCCGTGACTGTTCACGACCAGGATCCGTACTCGCAGGACGCTAGCGACAGCGACCCCGAAGAGACCTCGGAATGGCAGGAGTCGCTCCGCCAGCTCGTCCAGGCGAAGGGACACGGGCGCGGTCGCGAGATCATGCTCAGCCTCCTGAAGGAGTCCAAGGACCTGCACCTCGGCGTGCCGATGGTGCCGACGACCGACTACATCAACACCATCGCGCCGGAGAACGAGCCCGAGTTCCCCGGCGATGAGGAGATCGAGCGCCGCTATCGGGCCTGGATCCGGTGGAACGCCGCGATCACGGTGCACCGCGCGCAGCGCCCCGGCATCGCCGTCGGCGGCCACATCTCCACCTATGCGTCCTCCGCCGCCCTGTACGAGGTCGGCTTCAACCACTTCTTCCGTGGCCACGACCACCCCTCCGGCGGCGACCAGATCTTCATCCAGGGCCACGCCTCCCCCGGCACCTACGCGCGCGCCGTCCGCGAGGGCCGCCGCTGGGAGGCCCAGCTCGACGGGTGCCGCCAGGAGAAGTCGGCGGCCCCGAACGGCCTGCCCTCCTACCCGCATCCGCGCCTCATGCCGGAGTTCTGGCAGTTCCCCACGGTGTCGATGGGCCTCGGCCCGATCAACGCCATCTACCAGGCGATGACCAACAAGTACCTCACCAACCGCGGGATCAAGGACGTCGGCGACGCGCACGTGTGGGCCTTCCTCGGCGACGGCGAGATGGACGAGGTCGAAAGCCGCGGACAGCTCCAGGTGGCCGCCAACGAGGGCCTGGACAACCTCACGTTCGTCATCAACGCGAACCTGCAGCGCCTGGACGGCCCGGTCCGCGGCAACGGCAAGATCATCCAGGAGCTGGAGAGCTTCTTCCGCGGCGCGGGCTGGAACGTGATCAAAGTCATCTGGGGCCGCGAGTGGGACGACCTGCTCTCGCGCGACACCGACGGCGCGCTGCTGAACCTCATGAACAGCACGCCGGACGGCGACTACCAGACGTACAAGGCCGAGAACGGCGCCTACGTCCGCGAGCACTTCTTCGGTCGCGACGAGCGTGCCGCGGCCCTCGTGAAGGACTACAGCGACGAGCAGATCTGGAACCTCAAGCGCGGCGGGCACGACTACCGCAAGGTGTATGCGGCGTTCAAGGCCGCCATGGAGCACAAGGGCCAGCCGACCGTCATCATCGCCAAGACCATCAAGGGCTACGGCCTGGGTCCGCACTTCGAGGGGCGCAACGCGACGCACCAGATGAAGAAGATGACCCTGGACGACCTCAAGCTCTTCCGCGACGCGATGCACATCCCGGTCAGCGACGCGAAGCTCGAGGAGAACCCCTACCTTCCGCCGTACTACAACCCGGGCCCGCAGTACGGGACGATCCAGTACCTGCTCGAGCGCCGCCGGTCCCTCGGCGGCTTCCTCCCCGAGCGGCGCACCCACCACGTGGGCCTGACCCTCCCCGGCGACGACGCGTACGCGCTTCCGAAGAAGGGCTCGGGCACGCAGGAGATCGCCACGACCATGGCGTTCGTGCGCCTGCTGAAGGACCTCCTGCGGGTGAAGGACTTCGGCCACCGCATCGTCCCGATCATCCCGGACGAGGCGCGCACGTTCGGCATGGACGCGTACTTCCCGACGGCGAAGATCTACAACCCCAACGGTCAGCACTACACCTCGGTCGACCGGGAACTGCTCCTGGCCTACAAGGAGAGCCCGCAGGGCCAGATCATCCACGTCGGCATCAACGAGGCGGGAGCCCTCGCGGCGTTCACCGGCACGGGCACCTCCTACGCCACGCACGGCGAGCCGCTCATTCCGGTGTACGTCTTCTATTCGATGTTCGGCTTCCAGCGCACCGGTGACGCCATCTGGGCGGCGGGCGACCAGATGGCCCGCGGCTTCATGATCGGCGCGACCGCCGGCCGCACCACGCTCCCCGGCGAGGGGCTGCAGCACGCGGACGGACACTCTCCGCTGCTGGCCTCGACGAACCCGGCC
>CAZBZR010000070.1:0-950 GCA_964496445.1 uncultured Microbacterium sp. | reverse complement strand
ACGGCACGCCGGCCGTGGTCAGCTACGACCCCGCTTACGGCTACGAGATCGCCCACATCGTCCGCTCCGGCATCGAGCGGATGTACGGCGGCAACCACCCCGACCCGAACGTCATGTACTACCTCACGGTGTACAACGAGCCGCTCGTCCAGCCCGCCGAGCCCGAGGACGTAGACGTGGACGGCATCGTCCGCGGCATCCACCGCATCTCCGAAGGCGCGGCCGGCGACGGTCCTCGCGCTCAGCTGCTGGCGTCGGGCGTGGGCGTGCCGTGGGCGCTGGAGGCCCAGCAGCTCCTCAAGGACGACTGGGGCGTGTCGGCCGACGTGTGGTCGGTCACCTCGTGGGGCGAGCTGCGCCGCGACGGCCTGGCCGCCGACGAGCACAACTTCCTCCACCCCGAGGACGAGCCGCGCGAGGCCTACGTCACGCAGAAGCTGGCCGGTGCCCCCGGCCCGGTCGTCGCGGTGAGCGACTTCGAGCACGCCGTGCAGGAGCAGATCCGCCCCTGGGTGCAGCACAACTTCCACACCCTCGGCGCCGACGGCTTCGGCTTCTCCGACACCCGTCCCGCAGCGCGTCGCTTCTTCAAGATTGACGGTCCGTCGATCGTGGTCCGGGCGCTCCAGGCGCTCGCGGCCGAGGGAGCGGTCGACCGCTCGCTGTCGGTGCAGGCGATCGAGAAGTACCGCCTGCACGATGTGACCGCGGGTACGAGCGGGAACGCCGGCGGCGAGAGCTGATCGGGCGGATGACGCGCCGATGACCGGGCGCAGCGCGGCCCCGACGGGCAAGGCCGAGACGCTGGCGTGGCTGCGCCGCATCTCGGGCGACCTCGCGACGGCGACGATCCAGCGGCTCGAGGACTCGCTGCCCTGGTACGCCGAGATGCCGCCGGCCCGCCGCTCCGCGGCGGCGTCTCTGATCTCGCTCCCCATTCCACATCCCAA
>CAZBZR010000069.1:0-9472 GCA_964496445.1 uncultured Microbacterium sp. | reverse complement strand
GTCCGTCCAATCTCCGCCAAGCATGCTCAAGCTTCACGATTTTTGCAACAGAGCCTTTATGTATGTACCGTGATCATCCAAGGCGCGCCCATCGGCGGGCGCCGCCGGCCGGAGCGCATCGCCGCGGTCCGGGCCACCACCACTGTCGAAGGAGTCACCACGGTGTTGATCAACCAACGAACCCGCTCCCGGGCGGCCGCCGGCGCCGCGATCGCGCTGAGCCTCGCGTGCGTCCTCACCTCCTGCGCCGCGCCCGGCTCGGCGCCGGGCGGCACCGAGCAGACGGAGGCCGCGCCGGGCTTCCTCGCGGTCGCCGACGAGGCGCTCACGGGCACGGGCGCCCTCACCGTGCAGCTGGACTACGACACGAGCGAGGCCGACGGGCTCGACCCCCAGACCGCGCAGGACGCCCGCTCGTGGATGATCATGGGGCTGGTCTACGAGACGCTCGTGACGACCGACGAGAACTTCGAGATCCAGCCGAAGCTCGCCACCTCCTGGGAGCAGCCGGACGACACGACCTACGTCTTCACGATCGACACCACCGCGACGTTCTCGAACGGCCGCGCGCTCACCGTCGACGACGTCGTCGGCAGCCTCGAGCGCCAGGTGGCGAGCATGAGCGTGTGGTCCGGCCAGATGGGCCCCGTCGAGTCCGTCGAGGCCACCGGCGACGATCAGGTCACCGTGAAGCTCGGCAGCCCGTACGCGCCGTTCCTCGCCGCGCTCGCGAACACGCCGGCGGCGATCCTCCCGATGCAGGAGGTGAACGACGGCAGCGTCGACCTCACGACGACGATGCTCGGCACCGGGCCGTACCTCGTCGCCGACCACCGGCAGGACGAGTCGTGGACCTTCACCGCGAACCCCGACTGGCACGGCGGCGACGACATCGCCGTGCAGACCCTCGAACTGCAGTTCGTGGATCAGGAGTCGACCAGGCAGGCGGCGCTCCGCGAGGGCAGCGCCGGGATGGCGAACTTCGTCAACATCGACTCGCTGTCGCAGCTCGGCGGCAACGAGGGCCTCCAGATCGTCAACCAGACGCAGAGCGACTTCTACTACGTCTTCGTCAACTCGCAGAAGCCCGACAGTCCGCTGAACGACCAGGACGTCCGCTTCGCGATCAACACCGCGATCGACCGTCAGGCGATCGCCGACATCGTCTTCGCCGGCGAAACGACCCCCACCGGCATCACCCCCTCGAACCTGCCCGGCGCCTGCCGGGTCGACGAGCTGCCGTCGGAGCAGGCCGCGATCGAGGACGCGAGGGCGACCATCGAGGAGACGGGAGCGGGCGATGTCGAGCTCGACCTCATCGTCAACACCGCGGAGCCCGTCAGGGCGCAGATCGCCCAGCTCGTGCAGCAGCAGCTCGCGGAGATCGGCGTCACCGTCCGGATCGAGCAGTTGGACGCCGCGACCTACAGCGAGCGGGTCTTCTCGGCGCAGCCGGGAGACTTCGACCTGTCGATCGGCTGGTTCGCGGGCTACTACGACCCGTCGATGGTGACCAAGTGGTGGAACCCCGAGCAGGCCTTCTTCAACGTCGGCTTCACGGGTGTGCACGAGGATCTCAACGCGCTCATCGCCGAGGGCGCGAGCGAAACCGATCCCGATGCGCGCGCCGAGGTGCTGACCCGGCTGTGCGCTTCCGCCGACGAGTACGCCGAGATCGTGCCGCTCGTGCACCGGCCGTCCATCATCGGCTTCGACACCACGGCCGTGAGCCCGACGATTCAGAGCAACGAGGGATACGGCAACATCCTCCGCAACATCGTCGATTACCGGATGGCCGGGGAGTAGTTCCGGATGCTGCAGATCCTTCGCTGGTCCGCCGGGCGGGTGGTGAGCGCGCTCATCACCCTGCTCGGTGTCTCCGTGCTCATCTTCGTCGCGATCCGTCTCATGCCCGGCAGCTACGAGGACATCATCCTCGGCCCGCTCGCCTCCGCCGAGGAACGGCAGCTGCTCGCCGAGGCGTACGGGCTCAACCAGCCGATCTTCGTGCAGTACTTCGCGTGGATCGGACAGGTGCTCACCGGAGAACTCGGCACCTCCTACGTCACGCAGAGCTCCGTCTCCGGCGAGATGATCGAGCGGATCCCGGTGACCGCGACGCTCACGATCATGGCGATGGCCGTGACGCTGCTCGTGGGGGTTCCGCTCGGGATCTGGACGGGCGTGAGGTCGGGCGCGAAGCAGGGCGGGGCCGTCGGCCGCGTCGTGTCGAGCATCGGCATCAGCGTGCCCGAGTTCGTGCTCGGCAGCATCGTCATCTTCCTCTTCTCGCAGTTCTCGCTGGGGTTGAAGGTCGGCGGGTTCGCGAGCATCGGCACCGGATTCTGGCCGACGCTCGGGGCGCTCCTGCTCCCCGCCCTGGTGCTCTCCGTCTTCTGCGTCGCGGCGACCGCGCGCACGACGCGCGACGCCGTCATGGGAGTGCTCGTCGAACCGCACATCACAGCGGCCGTGGCGCGCGGAGAGACCACGCGGCACATCGTGCGCCACCACGTCATCCGCAACGCGGGCATCCCGATCCTCACGCTGCTCGGCACCATCACGGCCTACCTGCTCGGCGGCGCCGTCATCATCGAGACCCTGTTCAACCTGCCGGGCCTCGGATCGTTCATGGTCACCGGCCTCGGCCGCCGGGACTTCGCGGTCGTGCAGGCCACCGTGCTCTTCGCCGCGGCGATCTTCGTCGTGCTGAGCCTCGCACTCGACCTCATCACGAGCGCGCTCGACCCGCGCGTCGCCGTCACCGGAAAGGCAGGATCATGACCACCTACTCCCTGCCGCTCCCGAAGAAGAAGCGCGCGATCAAGAGCCGCCCGCCTCGCGACGCCCTCTTCGTCGCCGCGGTCTGCGCGCTCGGCCTCATCGTGCTCGTCGCGGTCGCCGCCGCCGTCATCCCGTTCGCCGGCGACCCGGCGAAGATCGTCGGCCCCCGGCTCAGCCCGCCGTCGGCGGCGTACCCGCTCGGCACGGACGCCCTCGGCCGCTCGGTGCTCGCGCGCCTGCTCGAGGGGACGCGCACCACGCTCGTCCTCTCCACCCTCGCCGTCGTGTGCACCGCGGTCATCAGCGTGATCCTCGGCCTCATCGCCGGCTACGCGGGCGGCTGGGCGCGCGAAGTCATCATGCGACTGAGCGACGTCCTCTACTCCTTCCCATCGATCGTGCTCGCGATCCTCATCGCCGCGGTCGTGGGCCCCGGCCAGGTGGCGGTGCTCTCGAGCATCGTGCTCGTCACGGTGCCGCTCATGACCCGCATGGTGAGCGCCGCCGCGATGTCCGTCGCCAAGCGCGACTTCGTCACCACCGCGAAGATCAGCGGCGTGTCGGCCCCGGTGATCCTCTTCCGGCACCTGCTGCCGAACGTCAGCGGCACCATCGCGGTGCAGGGGACGTACGCGCTGTCGGTCGGCATCCTCGTCGAGGGAGGACTGAGCTTCCTCGGCTACGGGGTGCAGCCGCCCCGCTCGTCGCTGGGCCTGCTGATCCAGGAGGGCGGCAGCTACATGCTGCAGGCGCCCTGGCTGCTGTTCATCCCGGCCGCGGTGCTCGTCGTCGCGATCCTCTCCATCAACCTCATCGGCGACACGATGCGCGATCGGCTCGATCCGCGCGAGACAAGGAGCCTCGTATGACCGCGAACGCCCCCGCTGCCCCGGTGGTCTCGCTCACGGGATTCAGCGCCGAGTACCGCACCCGTCTCGGCGTGACCCGAGCGCTCGACGGGATCGATCTCGATGTCGCCCGCGGCGAACTGCTCGCGATCGTCGGCGAGTCGGGATCCGGCAAGTCGACCGTGTCCCAGGCGATCGGCCGCATGCTGCCGCGGGCCTGCCACGTGACCTCCGGGTCGGTGCACGTGCTCGGCAGGGATCTCGCGGACCTCGCGCCCGATGCGATACGGGCGCTGCGACGCGAGTCGCTGGGTTTCATCCCGCAGGATCCCATCGCCTCGCTCGACCCCACGATGCGGATCCGCCGCCAGCTCGAACTCGCACTGAGGCCGCTCGGCGGGCCGGTCGACCCGGGGTCGCTCGCGCAACTGCTCGAGAGCGTCAGGATCCTCGAGCCCGAGCGCGTGCTCAGGCTCTACCCGCACGAGGTGTCGGGCGGGATGGCGCAGCGCATCGCGATCGCGCTGACCATGGCGCGCGAGCCCGAGATCCTGATCGCCGACGAGCCCACGGCATCGCTCGACGCACAGGTGCGCGACGAGATCCTGACCCTCATCGTCGACCTGGTGCAGCGCTCCGGCGCGAGCCTCATCTGGATCAGCCACGACCTCGGCGCCGTACGTCGCTGGTGCGACCGGATCGTCGTGATGCACCAGGGGCGTATCGTCGAAGAGGGGCCGGCCGCGCAGGTGCTCGACGAGCCGCGGGCGGACTACACGAGAACGCTGGTCGCGGCCATGCCCGGCCGCGCGGATCTCGCGGCGAAGGAGACGGAATGATGTCTGCGAAGACGACCCCGGTGCTGGAGCTGCGCGAGGTCAGCGTCGCGTTCACGAGCGGGGCGGGAGCGAAGCGGCGGACCGTCCGCGCCATGAACGCGGTGACGCTCGAGGTCGCCCCGGGCGAGACGCTCGGGCTGGTGGGCGAGTCCGGATCGGGCAAGACCACGACCGCCTCGGTCGCCCTGGGCCTCAAGCGGCCCGACTCCGGCGAGGTGCTGCTGCTCGGCGAACCCTTCACGCGATCGCGCAGGGCCAACGCCGGCAAGCTGCAGGCGGTGCTGCAGCATCCGCACTGGTCGCTCAACCCCCGGCGCAAGGTCGGGGAGTCGGTGCGCGAACCGCTGACGGTCGCGCGGCGCGACCTCAGCCGGTCCGAGCAGCGGCAGCGCGTGACGGAGATGCTCGAGCAGGTGGGGCTGAACCCCGCCTTCGCCGAGCGCTACCCCCACGAGCTCTCCGGAGGACAGCGCCAGCGCGTCTCGGTGGCCCGGGCGCTCGTGACCGAGCCGCGCTTCATCGTCTTCGACGAGGCCGTGAGCGCGCTCGACGTCGCCGTGCAGATGCAGATCCTCGCGCTCATCCGCGAACTGCAGGCGGAGCACCGCTTCGGCGCCCTCTTCATCTCGCACGATCTCGGCGCCGTGGAGCGCGTCGCGGACCGTGTCGCCGTGCTCTTCCGCGGCGACCTCGTCGAGACCGCTTCGACGGAGGAGTTCTTCCGCAACCCCCAGCACCCCTACTCGCAGACACTCTTGGAGGCCCTATGAATACGACACCGGTCCACGCACTCACGGATATCGACGGCGGGATCGTCGTGGATCCCGCGCCCCGCCTGGCGGGCCCGCCCGTCTTCGGCGGCCCGGGCAACGCCGCCTTCGACCTCGTGCCGGTCAGGAGCACCGGGCGGGAGACGCTGCGGTTCGACTTCCCGGGCGTCAGCGTCGGTTCGGCGCACTACGAGGAGGGGCCCACCGGTGCGACCGTGATCCACATCCCCGCCGGCGCCCGCACCGCGGTCGACGCGCGCGGCGGAGCCGTGGGTCTGTCCGGCGGGTACGACTTCAACCACGCCATCTGCCTGGCCGGCGGAGCCAGCTACGGGCTCGAGGCGGGCGCCGGGGTGAGCGGCGCGCTCCTGGAACGCCTCGAGTATCGCACCGGCTTCGCCGAGGCCCAGCTGGTGTCGTCGGCGGTCATCTACGACTTCTCGGCGCGCTCCACCGCGGTCTACCCCGACAAGGCGCTCGGCCGCGCGGCGCTCGAATTCGCCGTTCCCGGTGAGTTCCCGCAGGGGCGGGCGGGCGCGGGCATGAGCGCGTCCGCGGGCAAGGTGGACTGGGACCGCACCGAGATCACCGGGCAGGGCGCGGCGTTCCGTCGTCTCGGCGACGTGCGCATCCTCGCCGTCGTCGTGCCGAACCCGGTCGGCGTGATCATGGACCGCGCGGGCGGGATCGTGCGCGGCAACTACGACGCGCAGACCGGGGTCCGGCGCCACCCGGTGTTCGACTACCAGGAGGCGTTCGCCGAGCAGCTGCCGCCCGTCACCCAGGCGGGCAACACCACGATCAGCGCGATCGTCACGAACGTGCGGATGAGCCCCGTCGAGCTGAACCAGTTCGCCAAGCAGGTGCACAGTTCGATGCACCGCGGCATCCAGCCGTTCCACACCGACATGGACGGCGACACGCTCTTCGCCGTCACCACCGACGAGATCGATCTGCCGACGACCCCGGGGTCGTCGCGCGGGCGGCTGTCGGTGAACGCGACCGCGCTCGGCGCGATCGCCTCCGAGGTGATGTGGGACGCCGTCCTCGAGGCCGCGAAATAGGGGCATCGGCCCCGCAACAGGAGAGGAAGACATTGGACATCATCACCGCGACGGTGACGGGCACGGATCCGGGAAGCCGGGGCGCCGAGATCGGGAGCCGCTTCGGGGAGGGGATCCGCGACGCGGTCGACGGCATGACCACCTACACCGCCAGCATGGCGTTCCAGTCGATCGGCATCCCGATCCGGCGCATCCCCTCGGCCATCATCATCGGCGTGCTCGGCACCTTCTTCACCATCTACCTGGTCATGTCGACCAGCCTGCTCGACGCGGTGAACATCATGCTGCAGGTGCTGATCCTCATCTCGGCTCCGGGCATCACCGTCTACTGCATGGACATCTGGCTGCGCCGCAACCGATACGATGGCCTCGATCTCTTCGACGAGCGCCGGGGGGCGAAGTACTGGTACACCGGCGGCTTCAGCATTCCCGGCCTCGCCGCGGGGATCATCGGCGGCGCTGCCGCCTCCTTCTTCCTCACCACCGATTTCTGGAGCGGCGCGGTCGCCGAGGCCATGGGCTACATCGATCTCTCCGCCCCCGTCGCGATGATCGTCAGCGGTGGCCTCTACTATCTCTTCACCCGCCGCGGCTACACCTTCGGAGACACTCGATGAACGCACGTTCCACCGGCCAGCACCCCGCCAGGTATCCCGGAGCCGCGGCCGGGGAGCCGACACTCGACAGCTGGCAGGAGGCCCCGCACAACCGCTGGGCCTTCGCCCGCCTGGGCGAGCTGCTGCCCACGGCGGCGGTCTCCCGGCGCGACCCGGCGACGCCCGCGGAGCCCGTCGTGCGGCTCGACGCGCTCGCGACGCGGCTCCCCGATCTCGAGCAGCGGCTCGAGGAGACCTGCACCGACGCATTCCTCGTGCTGCGCGGCTCCGAGGTCCTCGCCGAGTACTACCGGGCGGGTTTCGCACCCGACGACCGTCACCTGCTGATGAGCGTCTCGAAGTCGCTGTGCGGCACGGTCGTCGGCGCGCTGATCGACGAGGGGCGCATCGATCCCGCGCAGCCCGTCACCGAGTATGTACCCGAGCTCGCGGGCTCCGTCTACGACGGGCCCTCCGTGCTGCAGGTGCTCGACATGCAGATCTCGATCGACTACAACGAGGACTACGTCGATCCGGCCTCGGAGGTGCAGACCCACGATCGCTCCGCCGGCTGGCGCACGCGGCGAGACGGGGACCCCGCCGACACCTACGAGTTCCTCACCACCCTCCGCGGCGACGGCGGCACCGGCGAGTTCCAGTACTGCTCGGCGAACACCGACGTGCTCGCCTGGATCGTCGAGCGGGTCACCGGTCTGCGCTACGTCGAAGCGCTCTCCACGTACCTGTGGGCGAAGCTCGACGCCGATCGGGATGCGACCATCACGGTCGACCAGACCGGCTTCGGCTTCGCGAACGGGGGCGTCTCCTGCACCGCGCGGGATCTCGCACGCGTGGGCCGCATGATGCTCGACGGCGGCGTCGCTCCCGGCGGACGGGTCGTATCGCAGGGCTGGGTGGAAAGCGTGCTGGCCGGCGGCTCCCGCGAAGCCATGCCCGACGAGGGTTTCACCTCCGCATTCCCCGAGGGCAGCTACACGCGCCAGTGGTGGTGCACGGGCAACGAGCGCGGCAACGTGAGCGGCATCGGCATCCACGGCCAGAACCTCTGGCTCGATCCGCGCACCGACTCCGTGATCGTCAAGCTCTCGTCGTGGCCCGATCCCGACACCCGGCACTGGCACGGGCTGCAGAGCGGGATCCTGCTCGACGTCAGCCGTGCCCTCGACGCGGTGTAGGCGGCGTGACCGGCGTCGGCACCGCGCCGGTGGATCCTGCGACTGCCTGACGCGGTGGCGCCACCGCGTCAGGCGCGTCGCAGGATCCGCCCGCGACGCGGGGACACCCGAGGGAGCGCCTACTCCCCCATCCGGTTGCGGGTGCGCATCGCCCGTTCGGCCTCGCGCTTGTCCTGCCGCTCGCGCATGGTCTGGCGCTTGTCGTACTCCTTCTTGCCCTTCGCGAGGGCGATCTCGACCTTCGCGCGGCCGTCGAGGAAGTACAGGCGCAGCGGCACGATCGTCATGCCGCCCTCGCGGGTCTTCTGGTAGAGCTTGTCGATCTGCTGGCGGTGCAGCAGCAGCTTGCGCTTGCGGCGCGGCGCGTGGTTCGTCCACGAGCCGTTGAGGTACTCGGGGATGTAGGCGGCGTCGAGCCAGGCCTCGCCGCGCTCGATGAACACGTATCCGTCGACGAGCGACGCGCGTCCCATGCGCAGCGACTTCACCTCGCTGCCCGTGAGCACCAGGCCCGCCTCGTAGGTGTCGAGGATGTGGTACTCGTGCCGGGCCTTCTTGTTGGAGGCGATCAGCTTCTCGCCGGTCTCCTTCGGGCTCATGTCACATCCTTCCTGCGGCCGGGGTGGTTCGGGGTCCGCGCTCACGCGCGAAGAACCAGCTTATCGCACACCGCCGCCGTTCCGCCCGCCACGCCGAGCCGCCCGGCCTCGAGGCGCCCGAACCGAGCCGATTGCTCCAACCCGCACGGATTATCGGCGCGGGAGGGCTCGGGCTCGCACGATGGGCTCGGTTTCGACGAGCCCCGGCCCCGAGATCCGGATCCGCGGCCCGCCCCGGGGACGCTCTGCGCTACACCCGCAGGTATCTGGTGATCGCGATCTTCGCCGCGATCGCCGAGAGCACCACTCCCACCAGCACGAGGATCGGCGGCACCACGAGCGCCTGCTCCACCGTGATGTAACTCGTGAACGGCACCTCCCGGGCGAGGAATCCCTGCACGAAGAAGCGCACGATCGCCACCGACGCGGCGCTCGCGAGCACGGCGCCGAAGAGCGCGGCGATGATGCCCTCCAATATGAAGGGGGTCTGGATGAACCGGTTCGACGCGCCCACGAGGCGCATGATCCCGATCTCCCGCCGGCGCGAGAACGCCGAGAGCCTGATCGTGGTCGAGATCAGCAGCATGGCCGCCACCAGCATGAGCCCCGCGATGACGATCGCCGTGTAGCTCGCCACCCCCAGGAACAGGAAGATCCGATCGAGCAGGCTGCGCTGGTCCGAGACGCTCTGCACGCCGGGGATGCCCGAGAACGTCTCCGTTGATGGCGCTCATCGAAATTCCCCAGAGTTGCTCATCGGAATTCCTCAGGTCGCG
>CAZBZR010000068.1:8732-9538 GCA_964496445.1 uncultured Microbacterium sp. | reverse complement strand
CGGCCTTGAAGCGCGCGAAGTCGGTGATCGTGATGCCGGCGTCCTTCGCGACCTGGGCGACGGACAGCTTGTTGTCCTGCGCGTAATCCTGGTCGAGCAGGGCGACCTGCTTGAAGTACGCGTTCACGCGGCCCTCGACGATCTTCGGCAGCGCGGCCTCGGGCTTGCCCTCGTTGCGGGAGATCTCGGTGACGATCTCGCGCTCCTTCTCGACGTCGGCCTCGGGCACGTCGTCGCGGGAGAGGTAGGAGGGGTTGGCGAAGGAGATGTGCTGGGCGATGCTGCGCGCGGCCTCGGCGTTGTCGCCGGAGTAGGCCAGCACGACGCCGATCTGCGGCGGGAGGTCCTTGCTGGTCTTGTGCAGGTAGACCTCGAAGTGCTCGCCGGAGAGCGTGCGCACGCGACGCAGCTCGACCTTCTCGCCGATGATCGCGGCCTCGTCGGAGATGAGCTGCTCGACCGTCTGGTCACCGGCGGGGGCGGCCAGAGCGGCGGCGGCGGACTCCGCGGCGACGGCGGCGGCGGCGGTGACCACCTTGTCCGCGAGCGCGATGAAGCGCTCGTTCTTGGCGACGAAGTCGGTCTCGCAGGCCAGCTCGATCAGGGTGACCTTGCCGTCCTGCTCGCGCGCGGTGACGAGCCCCTCGCTGGTGGAGCGGTCAGCGCGCTTGGCGTTGCCCTTCGCGCCCTTCAGGCGCAGGATCTCGACGGCCTTCTCGACGTCGCCGTCGGCCTCTTCGAGCGCCTTCTTGGTGTCGACCATGCCCGTGCCGAGCTGCTCGCGCAGCGCCTTGATGTCGGCGATC
>CAZBZR010000068.1:0-8712 GCA_964496445.1 uncultured Microbacterium sp. | reverse complement strand
TTGCCATGTGGCGGCTCCTTGTTCTGGTGAAATCTGGGGGAAGCGTCGGCGAGGCCGTCCGAGGTCGAGCGCGCCGACGGGGATTCGTGCGGGTGGACCCGTTACTTCGCGTCGGAGTCCGCGGCGGCGGCGCCCTCGGCGTCGGCCGCGGACTCCGTGGCCGACTCGCCCTCGGCAGCCTGCTCGTCGGCGACGGCCTCGGCCTTGTCAGCGGCGGCGATGGCCTCGTCGGCGACCTTCTCGGTCTCCGCCGAGCCCTGCGTGGGCGAGCCCTGCTCGAGCAGCTCGCGCTCCCACTCGGCCAGCGGCTCGGCAGCCTCTTCGGCCTCGCCGGCCGGCTGGTGACGCTGGATGAGGCCCTCGGCCGCGGCGTCGGCGATGATGCGCGTGAGCAGGCTCACCGAGCGGATCGCGTCGTCGTTGCCGGGGATCGGGTACTGGAACTCGTCGGGGGCGGCGTTGGTGTCGAGGATCCCGATGACGGGGATGCCGAGCTTCTTGGCCTCGTCGACGGCGAGGTGCTCGCGCTTGGCGTCGACGACCCAGATGGCCGACGGGGTCTTCTGGAGGTTGCGGATACCGCCCAGCGACTTGTGCAGCTTGTCGAGCTCGCGCTTCTTGAGCAGGAGCTCCTTCTTGGTGAAGCCGCTGTCGGCCGGGTTGTCGTAGTCGAGCTCCTCGAGCTCCTTCATGCGCGCAAGGCGCTTGGAGACCGTCTGGAAGTTGGTGAGGAGGCCACCGAGCCAGCGCTGGTTCACGTAGGGCTGACCCACGCGCGTCGCCTGCTCGGCGAGCACTTCCTGCGCCTGCTTCTTGGTTCCGACGAAGAGGATGGTGCCGCCGTGGGCGACGGTCTCCTTGACGAACTCGTACGCCTTGTCGATGTACGACAGCGACTGCTGGAGGTCGATGATGTGGATGCCGCTGCGCTCGGTGAGGATGAAGCGCTTGACCTTCGGGTTCCACCGACGGGTCTGGTGTCCGAAGTGAACGCCGCTGTCCAGCAGCTGGCGGATGGTGACGACGGCCATGGCCGTTCTCCTTGTCTCGGCGCGCGTGCGCCTGGTTGCGGTTGTTCTGCCGGAGATCCCGGCATGCCTGGTGCCCGGCGCGCATCCGCTCCCTCGCGAGTGTTCGGGAGACCGGTGGATGCGGGATGCCGCGCGGTGCGATCCGGGGATCGCGATGCGCTGTGGGCACGCGGAGTCATCCCGATGACGGGATGCCCTTCCACTGTACCAGTCCTCCTCCCCACCGCGTCCTCCCGGGCGGCCGTCCCCCGTGAGGCGGCGCCGTCCGGACGGGGCGGCGGGCGGCGGCGAGGATGGCCGGATGCTCACCCTCCTCGCTCTCGCGGTGGCCGCGGCCGCTCCGACCCCGCAGTGGCAGTGGCCGACGGCCCCGGTGCAGGTCGTCCGGCCGTTCGTGGCGCCCGCCCACGAGTACGGCCCCGGGCACCGCGGCATCGATCTGGCCGCGGGCTCCGTCATCGTCTCCCCCGACGACGGCGTGGTCGCCTTCGCCGGGACTGTGGTGGATCGTCCCATCCTCACGATCGACCACGGCGGCGGCGTCGTGAGCACGCTCGAGCCGGTGCAGACCCCGCTCCAGGCGGGCGACGCGGTGGTCGCGGGCGCGGCCGTGGGGTCGGCCGCGACCGGCGGGCACGCCGCACCCGGCACGGTGCACCTCGGGGCGCGCGTCGACGGCGTCTACGTCAATCCGCTGCGCTTCCTCGGGGGCGTCCCCCGGGCCGTGCTGCTGCCCTGCTGCGCGTCACTCGACGCGGTTGCGGGCACCCTGGTCGTCGACGAGCGATCCGGCGCCGCGGACGGTGTTGTCGTTGCCCTGCAGGCTCAGCCCGGTGATGCTGTCCGCCGTGACCTCGTTGCGGTCGCCCCGGATCGTCAGCTGCGACACGTCGCCGGCGGTGATCGCGGTGTCGTTGCCGGTGATGACGAGCGCGCCGGCTCCCCCCACGCTCAGGACGATCCGATCGCCGGCGAGTTCGAGGACCGCGACCGACGCGCCGGCGCCGGTGACGACGAGGTCGCTCCCCTCCACGCGCACCTCGGCGCACTCACCGCTGAACGCGAGGCTCGGCGACCCCGAGGTGAGCAGGAGCGAGCGGCCGTCGCAGTCCTCCGCGACGGTCGGATCGCCCTCGGAGGGGCTGGGCGCGGGCGGCGCGGGCGGCGCGGAGGTGGCGGACGGCGCGGACGTGGCGTGGCCGGCGCCGTCGCTGGGGAGCCGGGTGATGCGGGGTTCCGGCGCGGGCGCGCACGCCGACAGGAGCACGGCGGCGACGAGCGCGAGCGCTCCGGCGCGTGCGATCCTCATGCCGCCCACGGTAGCGCGCCTCATGCCCGCGGATGGGCCAGCCGATAGGTCTCGCGCAGCCGCTCCGTGGAGACGTGCGTGTAGATCTGCGTGGTGCCCAGGCTCGCGTGCCCGAGCAGCTCCTGCACCGCGCGGAGGTCGGCGCCGCCGTCGAGGAGGTGCGTCGCCGCGGAGTGGCGGAGGGTGTGCGGACCGACCGCCGCCGAACCGATCGCCGGGCCGACGGTGCGGGTCACGAGGTCGTACACGCTCCGCGGCCCGAGGCGTCCGCCGCGCGCGCCGAGGAAGACGGCATCCGCGGGTGCCTCCCCGCGCGCGGCGAGGACCGGCCGCCCCCGCACCAGATACGCGTCCAGGGCGCGCGCGGCGCCACCCCCGTAGGGCACGACGCGCTCCTTGGCACCCTTGCCGAGGACGCGTGCGGTGCGCCGGTCGCCGTCCAGGTCGCCGAGGTTCAGGCCGCACAGCTCCGATACCCGCAGTCCGCCGCCGTAGAGCAGCTCCAGCACGGCGGAATCGCGGAGCGCGGCCGCGTCGCCCGCGCCGGCGGCCGCTGCGGCGAGCTCGTCCAGCACCTCCCGCAGGGCATCGGCGGAGGCCACCTGCGGCAGCGTCCGGCCGCGCTTGGGCGTCACCAGGCGCACCGTGGGGTCGCTCGGGACGATCCCCTCCTCGGCTGCCCAGCGGAAAAGCCCTCGCACCGCGGCGGTGCGTCGGGCGAGGGTGCTGCGGGCGAGCCCCTGCTGCGCGCCGCGCCACGCCCACTCCCGGAGATGCTCGACGTCGATGTCGGCCGGTGCCGTCTCGCCGACCGCCGCGGCCAGGTCGTCGAGGTCGGCGCGGTAGGCGCGCACCGTCGCCGCTGCGAGCCGGCGCACCCCGGTGAGGTGCGCCAGGTACGCATCGATCACGCCGCGCAGGTCCACTCCCCCAGGATGCCCCGCCGAGGCGCGTCGCGGGCACGGCGGCGCGGCGCGTCACCGGGTCGGCGCGCGCCGCCACCCGTCGCCGTCGCGCACGAGCGCTCCGGCCAGGCTCGCGATGCCCACGAGCGCCTGCGCCTCCTCCACGCTCATCCCGCTCCCCCGCGCGAGCGTCGCGGCGTCGCGCGCCACCCGGGTGCTGGCCGCATCCAGCAGCCGCTGCATCTCGCGGCTGGGGGTCGGAAGGCGTGCGGGGAGCGCGGTGGGCAGTCCCAGCAGCTCGCGCACGTCGTCCGCCCCGGTCACGCAGGCGCCGTCCATCTCGCGGAGGATCCGATGGCATCCCGCCGACGCGGCGCTGGTCACCGGGCCCGGGACGGCGCCGAGGGCGCGCCCGAGCGACGCGGCGTGCGCGGCGGTGTTGAGCGAGCCGCTGCGCATCCCGGCCTCGACCACGACGGTCGCATCCGACAGGGCCGCGATGAGGCGGTTGCGCGCCAGGAAGCGCCACTTGCTCGGCGCGGTGCCGCACGGCGTCTCCGCCACCACGGCGCCTTCGGCCGCGATGCGCGACAGGAGCGCGGTGTGACCGGCGGGATACGGCCGGTCCACGCCGCCGGCGAGGAGCGCCACGGTGCGGCCGCCGGCCGCAAGCGCGGCGCGGTGGGCGGCGCCGTCGATGCCGTAGGCCGCGCCCGAGACGACGCACACCCCGTCACCGGCGAGCTCTGCCGCCAGCTCCGCGGCGACGTGCTCGCCGTAGCCGGTGGCCGCGCGCGCCCCGACGAGCGCCACCGCCGGGGCGTCCGCACTGCCGCCGAGCTCGCCCCGCACCCACAGCGCGAGCGGAGCGTGATCGCCGAGGTCGTCCACCCGCGCCGGCCAGTCGGCGTCGCCGGGAACGATCAGGCGCGCTCCGACGCGGCGGGCCCGCTCCAGCGCCCCCGTGATCGCCGCAGCCTCGGCGCGCGGGACCCAGCGCTCCCGCGCGCGCCGCACCTCGTCGTCCTCATCCCCGCCCGCCAGCGCCGCCCGCACCGCATCCACTGCGCCCCGCTCGCGGACGAGCCGACCGGCGACGCCGTCACCGGGTTCGGCCAGGACGCTCCACATCGCCCGTGCGAGCGCGTCCGGACTGTCCTCGGCGGTACCGCGCAGGCCGGCCAGCTGTCGGGAGGCGATCCCCGGCGTGACGGGGAGGTTCACGCCGCCGCTCCCCGCTTGAGGAAGAGGGCACGACCGACGTCCCCCAGCACCGGGGCATCGCGGCCGTCGAGATCGGCCAGGGTCCACGCGACGCGGAGCACCCGGTCGTACCCGCGCAGCGTGAGAGCCCCGCGGTGCAGCGCGGCGTCGAGCGGACGCCGCACCTCCGGGTGCAGGGCGGCCGGGCCCTGGCGCAGCCACGTGCCGGGGACGTCGGCGTTGCGCCGCCACGGCGTCTCGCGCAGGCGCGCCCCGGCGCGCTCGCGCGCGGCCTGGACGCGGTCTCGGGCGCGGGCGGTGGTCATCGACGACGCCGAGACCGCGTGGCGCGTGGCCACCGAGACCCGTCGCAGTGCCAGCTCGATGTCGATCCGGTCCAGGAGCGGACCGGAGAGTCGGTGCAGGTAGCGGCGGATCGCGTGGGGCGCGCACACGCACGTGCCGCCAGCCACCCCGTACTGGCCGCACGGGCAGGGGTTGGTCGCGAGGACCAGCTGCACGCGGGCGGGATAGGAGGCGTGCGCGCCCGCGCGGTGGATGGCGATCCGCCCGCTCTCCAGCGGCTGGCGGAGCGCGTCCAGCGCGGAGGCGGCGAACTCCCCCGCCTCGTCGAGGAAGAGCACTCCGCCGCTCGCGCGGGCGATCGCGCCCGGGCGGAGCACCCGCGATCCGCCGCCGACGAGCGCTCCGACGCTCGCGCTGTGATGCGGCGCCTCCCACGGCGGGTCGCGTCTCAGCCGGGTCACGACGCCGCCCGCGAGCGAGCGCACGCACGCCGCGGTGAGGGCGGCGTCGTCATCCAGCGGCGGCAGGATGCCCGGCAGGCGCCGCGCGAGCATCGTCTTGCCCGCTCCGGGCGGGCCGCTGAGGAGCACGTGGTGTCCTCCGGCGGCGGCCACCACCAGGGCGTGCACCGCCTCGGGCTGCCCCACCACATCGACGAGGTCCAGCGTCTCATCGGGGTGCTCCTCGGCCGGATCGACGGGCGCGGCCACCGGCTCCAGATCGGCGGCATCGACGTCGGCGCCGTGGAGGCGGAGAACGTCGGCCAGGCACGCGGCGGCCTGCACCTCCGCTCCCGGGACGAGCGCCGCCTCGGCCGCATTGGCGGCGGGCACCACGACGCGGGGATGCCCCGCGCGGACGGCGGCGAGCACCGCGGGGAGCACTCCGGCGACCGGGCGGAGCCTGCCGTCCAGTCCCAGCTCTCCGATGTGCACGGTGGCGGCGACGGCCGGGTCCAGGGCGCGCTCGGTGGCGAGGGCGGCCACGGCGATCGCGACGTCGAATGCGGCGCCGTGCTTGGGCAGGCTCGCCGGGGAGAGGTTCACGGTCAGGCGGCGCCGCGGCAGCGGCGCGCCGCGGTTCGCGCAGGCGTTCGTCACGCGCTGCACCGCCTCCCCGATGGCCTTGTCGGGGAGGCCGATGACACGGAATCCGGGAGTCTGCGCGCTGAGGTCGGCCTCGACCTCGACGACCGCGCCGTCCAGCCCCGACAGGGCGACGGCGAGCGTGCGCGCGGTGCTCACAGCGCATCCTGCAGATGCTCGAGGACGGCGGTGGCCGGATCGGGTCCGGTGACGGCGATCGCGTCGATCCGCAGCCGGCGGCCACGGGCGATCTCGGGGTGCGCCGCCATCCACGCCACCGCGAGGCGCCACAGCCGCGCGCCCTTGCGCTCGTCGACCGCCTCCAGCGCGTGACCGAAGCGGTCGGAGCGGCGCGTCTTCACCTCGACGACGACGAGATCCTCGTCGGTCGCGGCGACGATGTCGATCTCCCCCTGCGGGCAGCGCCAATTGCGGTCCAGCACGGTGTATCCCGCCGCCCGGAGGTGATCGTGTGCCCGCTGCTCGCCCGCGCGGCCGAGGTCGTCCTTCGCTGCCATTCCGACAGCATCCGCCGGCGACGGCCGGCACCCGCGGGCGGGGCGGGAGATCGGTGGATGCGGCGCCGCGGAGCGGGGGTGGGGAGGAGCGGTGCCGGCTCAGCCGTCGAGCGAAAGCTCCTCGGGCAGCTGGAAGTCGCGACGCGAGAGCTCCTCGACGTTGACGTCCTTGAACGTCAGCACCCGCACCGACTTCACGAACCGATCGGCTCGGTAGATGTCCCACACCCACACGTCGGTCATCGAGATCTCGAAGTAGAAGTCGTGCTCGGTGTCGCGGCGCACGACGTTGACCTCGTTGGCGAGGTAGAACCGGCGCTCGGTCTCGATCACGTACTGGAACTGCGAGACGACGTCGCGGTACTCGCGGTAGAGGGCGAGTTCCAGCTCGCGGTCGTAGTCCTCGAAGACATCGTCATCCATGGTGTCTCCATCCTAGGCCGCGACGGACGGCACCGACGGCTCAGAACAGCGTCGGGGCGTCGGCGAACGCCCACGACCGCCGATGATGCGCGCTGACCCCGTGCTCGCGGATGGCGTCACGGTGATCCGCGCTGGCATAGCCCTTGTTGCGCGCCCAGTGGTAGGCGGGAAGCTCGTCGTGCAGCCCGGTCATGAGGGCGTCGCGCGCCACCTTCGCGATCACGGAGGCCGCCGCCGCGCTCGCGCAGTCGCGGTCGGCCTTGATGACCGGACGCACGCGCAGGTCGCGCGCCCCCGCGGGGGTGATGTAGTCGTAGTTGCCGTCGAGGATCACCAGCGCCGTCTCTGCGGCCACCCCCTGCGCCCGGAGGTCCGCCACCGCGCGCACCGCGGCGAGGCCCAGCGCCGCCATGATGCCGACCTCATCGATCTCCGCAGAGCTCGCCCATCCGACCGCGCTGGCGGCGACCCACGACGCCGCGCGGCGGGCCACGTCCGGCCGCCGCGCCTCGGGCACGAGCTTGGAGTCCCGCAGACCCGCCGGCACGCGCCGGCGGGAGCCGGCAGGGTCGATGACGGCGGCGCCGACGGCGACGGGGCCGGCGAGGGCGCCGCGGCCGACCTCATCGCACGCGATGATGAGCGGATGCTCCTTGAGCAGACGCCGCTCGAGGGTGAGGCGGGGCTCGACGACGGTCATCCGTCGCCGCCCGGTGCCGGGACCCCCGCGAAGACGTCGTGGTGGAAGTCGATCGGCCCGAACCGTGCGAACGGCCAGGTCACGAGGAACGCGCGACCCACGACGTTCTCGACCGGCACGAAGCCGCTCCCGGGCTGCTCCTGGTTGTAGCGCGAGTCGCGCGAGCTGTCGCGATTGTCGCCGAGCACCCACAGCGAGCCGTCCGGGACCACCACGTCGTACGCGAGCGGCTCGGGCGCGTCGCGACCCGGCGGCAGGTTCAGGTAGACCCGCTCGTCCAGCGGCACGCCGTTGACCGTCACCTGTCCCAGGGCGTTGCAGCACACCACGTGGTCGCCCGGCAGTCCGATGACGCGCTTGATGAGGTGGTCGTCGCTGTCCGGGGCGGACAGGCCGACGAGGGAGAGCACCCAGTCCACGGCCTCCACCACGGGCGGGCGCGCCGGCGCGGTGGAGGGGGGAAGCCACCCGCCGGGGTCGCGGAACACGACGACGTCGCCGCGCTCGTACGCGCCGAAGCGCGGGGTGATCTCGTCGACCAGGATGCGGTCGTCCACGAGCAGCGTCTGGGCCATCGAGGCGGAGGGGATGTAGAACGAGCGGACGACGAAGGTCTTCACCAGGAAGGACACCAGCAGCGCCACCACGACGATGACGGCCACGTCGCGCAGGAACACGACCCAGCCGCGGCGACGGGGCTCCTCCGTCTCCGGGGCGTCCGTGGCGGGGACGGTCTGCTCACTGCTCATGGGGTTCCTTCGGCCGGCCCGCCCGACGCGCGAACCACCCGACAAGCGTCGCACACCTCGCGGCCGCAGACGCACGTCATGACGCGTGCCGCAACGACGAACGCCCCGGCGATGCCGGGGCGTTCGGGAGGGGCGACTCAGCGGTCGCGCTTCTCCTTGATCTTGGCCTTCTTGCCGCGGAGGGCGCGCAGGTAGTACAGCTTCGCGCGGCGCACGTCACCGCGCGTGACGACCTCGATGTGGTCGATCACGGGGCTGTGCACCGGGAAGGTGCGCTCCACGCCCACCTGGAAGCTGATCTTGCGGACCGTGAAGGTCTCGCGCACGCCGTCACCCGAGCGGCCCAGGACGACGCCCTGGAAGACCTGGATGCGGGAGCGGGTGCCTTCGGTGATGTTCACGTGCACCTTGACGGTGTCGCCGGGGCCGAAGGTCGGGATGTCGGAGCGGAGCGAAGCCGCGTCGACGGCGTCGAGGATCTGC
>CAZBZR010000067.1:9018-9606 GCA_964496445.1 uncultured Microbacterium sp. | reverse complement strand
AAGCAGGCGCTGAAGGACGCCGGGCGCGTGCTGGGTTTCCCCTTCAGCATGGGGGAGAAGCTCACCAAGGCCATGCCGCCGGCGGTGATGGGCAAGGACATGCCCCTGAGCGGCATGTTCGACACGCAGCATCCGCGGTTCAAGGAGGCCAGCGAGTTCCGCGGGCTCATCGACACCGATCCCGACGCCAAGACCGTCTTCGATCGCGCGCTGGGCCTGGAGGGCCTGAAGCGGCAGTGGGGCGTGCACGCCGCCGGCGTCATCATGTCGAGCGAACCGCTGCTGGACATCATCCCGATCATGCGCCGCGAGCAGGACGGCCAGATCGTCACCCAGTTCGACTATCCGTCGTGCGAGGCACTGGGCCTCATCAAGATGGACTTCCTGGGGCTGCGCAACCTCACGATCATCTCCGACGCCCTCGACAACATCCGGATGAACCGGGGTGAGGAGCTCGACCTCGAGCACCTCGCGCTCGACGACCGTCCCGCCTACGACCTGCTGACCCGCGGTGACACGCTGGGGGTCTTCCAGCTGGACGGCTTGTTGCAGCCAGAAACTCAGGGCAGCCACGCAGCTGACCAGAAC
>CAZBZR010000067.1:0-9008 GCA_964496445.1 uncultured Microbacterium sp. | reverse complement strand
GTGTTCCTGGTCTGCGGGCGGTTGGTCGGCACTCCCCGGCCCGATGGGCGCGAACTCGCACATCAACTACGCCCTCCGCAAGAACGGCCAGCAGGAGATCACACCGATCCATCCCGAGTTGGAAGAGCCGCTCACAGACATCCTGGAGACGACCTACGGCCTGATCATCTATCAGGAGCAGGTCATGGCCATCGCGCAGAAGGTCGCCGGGTTCAGCCTCGGCCAGGCCGACATCCTCCGCCGCGCCATGGGCAAGAAGAAGAAGTCCGAGCTCGACAAGCAGTACGAGGGCTTCTCCGGCGGCATGAAGGAGCGCGGCTACGGTGAGGCCGCGATCCAGGCTCTGTGGGACATCCTGCTGCCCTTCTCCGACTATGCCTTCAACAAGGCGCACTCGGCGGCCTACGGGTTGGTGTCGTACTGGACCGCGTACCTCAAGGCCCATTACCCGGCCGAGTACATGGCTGCCCTCCTCACCAGCGTCGGCGACTCCAAGGACAAGATGGCGGTGTACCTCAACGAGTGCCGCCGCATGGGAATCCGGGTGCTCCCGCCGGATGGCGGCGAGTCGATCCGGTTCGTCGCGGCCGTCGGCGACGACATCCGCTTCGGGCTGGGCGCCGCCCGCAACGTGGGGGCGAACGTCGTGGACGGCATCGTCGCGGCCCGCAAGGACAGCGGATTCTCGAGCTTCCACGATTTCCTCGACAAGGTGCCGCTGCACGTCGCCAACAAGCGGACGATCGAATCGCTCATCAAGGCGGGCGCGTTCGACTCCACCGGCGACACGCGTCGTGCCCTCCTCGAGGTGCACGAGGACGCCACGGAGGCGGCCGTGGACCGCAAGCGCAACGAGGCCCAGGGCGCCATCGGATTCGACTTCGACAGCCTGTACGACGCGATCGAGGAGGTCGCTCCGCCCAAGGTTCCGCCGCGGCCGGAGTGGACCAAGAAGGACAAGCTCGCGTTCGAGCGCGAGATGCTCGGCCTGTACGTGTCGGATCATCCGCTCGCGGGGCTCGAGGTGCCCCTGGCCAAACACGCCTCGACGAGCATCCACGACCTCCTCGCCTCCGAAGACGTCCAGGACGGCGACCAGGTGACGATCGCGGGGCTCGTCACCAGCGTGCAGCACCGCGTGGCCAAGCAGAGCGGCAACCCCTACGGCATGATCACCGTCGAGGACTTCAACGGCGAGGTGACCGTGATGTTCATGGGCAAGACGTACCAGGAGTTCTCGCCCGTGCTCCAGCCGGACGCCATCCTCGTGGTGCGCGGCCGCGTCTCGCGCCGGGACGACGGATTGAACCTGCACGCGCAGTCGGCGTTCACCCCCGACCTCGGCGCGATGGACGAATCAGGGCCGCTCGTGCTGCTCATGCCCGAGCAGCGCGCCAGCGAAGACCTCGTCTCCGACCTCGCCGACGTGCTGCGCCGTCACCCCGGCGACACCGAGGTGACGCTCAAGCTCCACAAGGCCGGCGTCGCGAAGGTGTTCGAGGTGCCCATGCCGGTGCGCGTGACCGCCGACCTTTACGGTGAGCTCAAGGGGCTCCTGGGCCCCGCGTGTCTGGGCTGAGCGCCTCATCCTCGCCTGTCAAGCGGTGGCGCTGTCCTGCGGTGCGGGGACCGGCTCGCTAGGATCGTTCGCGCCGCACGCCCCCCGTGGAGAGGATTCCCCGTGACCGACCCCGACATCGACGACACCACGATCGCTCGCGCCCCGGCCGCCGACGCGGCTCCCGCAGCTCCGGACACGTCGGCGGGGGATGTCGCAGAGCCGGCGCCGATCGACCCGTCGACCCCGCCGCAGTACGGCATCGGTCCCTTCAGCCTGCGCGAGGTCATCCTCGGCGGTGTGTGGCTCGTCGCCTTCATCGTGTCGTTCTTCCCGCTGAACCTCATCGAGGGCGACCTCAGCGCGCTGCTGGGCGGCAGCAACGTGTGGGTCTCCGGGCTCGCGTGGGTCCTGACGATCGGGGTGCCCACTGCGGCCGTCTTCCTCCTCGTGCTGCGACGGCTCTCGCCGCAGGGCATCCGCCGGGTGGGTTCGCTCGGCATCGACCAGTTCGCCTCGGTCGCCTTCTCCGTCGCCGCCGTCGTGTGGCTGGCGTGGCTGTGGGACACCGTCGCCGTCGCCATCGAGTTCGGCGAGTGGACGCGCTCGTGGGTGCTGTGGGTCGAGGTCGTCCTCTTCCTCGCCGGTGTCGTGCTGACCGTGTTCGCCCCGTTCATCCCGGGCATCGAGCAGGACTTCCAGGATCGCCCCGACGCGCCCGCGCACCGCAACGCCCGCCCCGTGCGCGCGCTGTCGCCGCGTCCCGTGCGCGAACGCCCGGCCGCGACACCGGCTGCCGCTGCTCCGGATGCCGCCGCCTACGCGCCGCAGAACAACGGCGCCCACGCGCCGCAGGACACCGGCGCCCACGCGCCGCAGGACACCGGGGCCTATGCGCCGCAGGACACCGGCGCATACGCGCCACAGGACGCCGGCGCTCACGCGGCGCAGGACACCGATGTGCTCGCGCCGTTGAGCGATGATCTGCCCCCCACGCAGGAGTGGACCGCCGCCGACGAGACGGTGGTCACCGCGGCGCCGACCGAGCCCGCCGCCCGGCCGCAGCCGTTCTGGGCGCTGGTGCCGGTGGAGCGCGACGTCGTCGACGAGTACGGGGCCCCGCTGTTCCGCATCGGACCGACCGCGTGGGCTCTCGTGATCGAGGACCGCGGCGACGTCTTCGTGGTGCGCGCCGAGGACGGCCGCGTCGGCTATCTGCACGACGTGTCGGGGGTCACGCGCGGCTGACCCCGGGTGCGGCCGGCCCTCACGGCGCCGGTAGCCTGGAGGGATGCTCCGCACGATCGATCTGCGCGGCCGGAACCTCACCACCGCCGAGCTCCTCGCCGCCGTTCCCCGTGCCGTCGCCGCGCGCGATGAGGCCCTCGCCACCGCCGCCGCCATCGTCGCCGACGTCGCGGCCCGCGGCGAGGTGGCGCTCCGCGAGCAGGCCGAGCGCTTCGACGGGGTGAGTGGGCACGCGCTGCGCGTACCGGCGACCCACCTCGAAGAGGCCGCCGCCGGGCTCGACCCGGCTGTCCGGGGCGCTTTGGAGGAAGCCATCCGGCGTGTGCGGATCGCGTCGGCCGCGCAGGTGCCGCCGGCGCAGGAGACCGAGCTCGCGCCCGGGGCCCGCGTGACGCAGCGGTGGCAGCCGGTCCGCCGCGTCGGCGTGTACGTCCCCGGCGGCAAGGCCGTCTACCCGTCCAGCGTCGTGATGAACGTCGTGCCCGCGCAGGTGGCGGGCGTCATCGAGGTCGCCCTGGCCTCTCCGCCGCAGCGGGAGTTCGGGGGGCGGGTGCACCCGGTCATCCTCGCCGCCGCGCACCTGCTCGGGGTGACCGAGGTCTACGCGATGGGCGGGGCCGGGGCCATCGGCGCCTTCGCCTCGGGAGTGGCCGGGATCGGACTCGAGCCGGTGGACGTCGTCACCGGTCCCGGCAACAACTTCGTGGCGTCGGCCAAGCGGGCCGTCGCCGGGCGGGTGGGAACCGACTCCGAGGCCGGTGCCACCGAGATCCTGGTGGTGGCGGATGCCGACGCCGACCCGGCGCTCATCGCCGCCGACCTCGTCAGCCAGGCCGAGCACGACGAGCAGGCCTCGGCGGTGCTCGTCACCGACTCCGCGACCCTCGCCCAGGCAGTGGTGCGCGAGATCGCGCCGCGCGTGGACGCCACGCGCCACTCTGCCCGCGTGCGCACCGCGCTGGCGGGCGAGCAGTCCGCCGTCGTGCTCGTGGACGACATCGACGCGGCCGCCGCGTTCAGCAACGCGTACGCTCCGGAGCATCTGGAGCTGCACCTCGCCGACCCCCGGCCCGAGCGGTTCGTGCACGCCGGCGCCGTGTTCGTCGGCCCGTACTCGCCGGTGAGCCTCGGCGACTATCTCGCCGGCAGCAACCATGTGCTCCCCACCGGCGGGCAGGCGCGCTATGCCGCGGGCCTGTCGGCGGCGACGTTCCTGCGTCCGCAGCAGGTGGTCGAGTACGACCGTGCGGCCCTGGCCGATGTGCACGCGGCGATCGTCGCGCTGGCCGACGCGGAGGCGCTGCCCGCGCACGGCGAGGCCGTCACGGCACGATTCCCCGCGTAGTCTGTCGGTGCCATGCACTGTCCGTTCTGCCGTCACCCCGATTCCCGCGTCATCGACTCCCGCACGAGCGATGACGGCCTCAGCATCCGACGCCGCCGGCAATGCCCGGAATGCGGCGGACGCTTCTCCACCGTGGAGACCGCGAGCCTGAACGTCATCAAGCGGTCGGGGGTCATCGAGCCCTTCAGCCGCGAGAAGGTGATGTCGGGGGTACGCAAGGCCTGCCAGGGCCGCCCGGTCACCGAGGCCGACCTGGCGCTCCTCGCCCAGAAGGTCGAGGAGGCGGTGCGTCAGACCGGTGCCTCGCAGGTCGAGGCGAACGAGATCGGCCTGTCCATCCTCGGTCCGCTGCGCGAGCTCGACGAGGTCGCGTACCTCCGCTTCGCCAGCGTGTACCAGGCCTTCGAGTCCCTCGATGACTTCGAAGCGGCGATCGGGCAGCTGCGCGCCGATCACACCGACCGCCACGGGCCCGAGGCCGCCGTCGAGGGGGAGGCGGGGCTGCCCTAGGCTGGCGGGGATGTATCCGCTGCTGTTCCGCGCCTTCCTGTCCCGCCTCGACCCCGAACGCGCGCACCACCTCGCGGTGCCCGTGATCCGGCTGCTCGGTGTGCGGCCGCTCGCCGACGTCGCACGAGCGCTGAGCGCGCCGGACCCGGCCCTGCGCACCCGTGCCCTGGGACAGGAGTTCGCTTCGCCGTTCGGTGTGGCCGCCGGGTTCGATAAGGACGTGCGGATGGTGGCGGGCCTGGGGGCGCTCGGGTTCGGCCACGTCGAGGTCGGCACCCTCACCGCCCTCGCCCAGCCGGGGAACCCCCGCCCGCGCCTGTTCCGCCTCGTCGCCGACCGCGCGGTGATCAACCGCATGGGATTCAACAACGGCGGCGCCGAAGCCGCCGTCCCGCGGCTGCAGAAGCTCCGCCGGCGCCGCCGGCGCCCGGTGATCGGCGTCAACATCGGCAAGAGCCGCGCGGTGGCGGTCGAGGAGGCGACGGCGGACTACGTTCGCAGCACCCGGCTGCTCGCCCCGCTCGCCGACTACCTGGTCGTCAACGTCTCCTCCCCGAACACCCCCGGACTGCGGGGCCTGCAGGCCGTCGAGACGCTGCGGCCGCTGCTGACGGCGGTTCGGGATGCGGCGGGGACGACGCCGCTCCTGGTCAAGATCGCGCCCGATCTCGCGGACGACGAGGTGCAGGCGATCGCGCGTCTCGCCGTCGAGCTGGAGCTCGCCGGACTCATCGCCACCAACACGACGATCTCGCGCGAGGGTCTGCGCACCCCACCGGCCGTCGTCGCCGCGGCGGGGGAGGGGGGCCTGTCGGGCGCTCCACTGAAGCTGCGTGCGATGGCCGTGCTCCGCCTCGTCCGCCAGGTCGTCCCCGCCGAGTTCGTCGTGATCTCCGCCGGCGGTGTGGAGAGCGCATCCGATGTCCGTGAGCGCCTCGCGGCCGGGGCCACGCTCGTGCAGGGGTACACCGCATTCCTGTACCGCGGCCCGTTGTGGGCGCGGCAGATCAACCGCGGCCTCGCGGCGCGCTAGCCCCGAAACTCAGCGCCACGGATGAGAACCCGCGCGACGCGCGGATTCTCATCCGTGCGGCCGAGTCTCGCGGACGGGGGTGAGCGACGGGGGCGGTGAGCGACGGGGGTCAGGCGGGGCGCTGACCGCGCTTGACCTGCGGCTTGGGCAGACGCATGAAGCGCATCTGCACGGTGCGCATCGCGGCGTACCAGCCGAGGCCCTTCTCCATGCGCTCGGCGCCGAACTTCTCGCGCGCGGCTTTCTTGACGCGGATCGAGGTGATCACCATGTCGCCGACGACGAACAGGATGTAGATCCACAGCGCCACGAACGCCCAGTACTGGAAGATCGCGAGCGGGATGAGCGTCGCCACGATCACGAGCACCATGAAGGGCATGACGCCCTCGCCGAGGTGCCAGCCCGCATCGACGAAGTCGCGCGCGAACCGCCGCTGCGGGCCCTTGTCGCGAACCGGGAGATAGCGCTCGTCGCCGGCGGCCATGCCGACGCGGGCCTTCTCGCGCTTGGCGGCGAGCTCGGCCCGTGCGCGGGCCTTCGCCTCCTTGGTGTCGGCCACGAGCGGGCGCTTGCGTGCCGCCTCACGCTCCGCGCGAGTGGGCGTCGCTCGTCCCTTGCCCGGGCCGGCGGGGGCGTCGTTGGGGGCTGGGGCAGAAGGCTGAGCCACGGGAATCCTCGGGAAGCGGTCGGATGCGGGTCTTCTAAGATTACCCGCATGACCCCCGACCCGTCCCGCCGTGATGCCGTGCGCGCCGCCGCGGCCGCCGCCGTGCCCGCCGCCCTCGCCGATCTGGGGGCGCTCGTGCGCATCCCCTCGATCGCGTGGCCCGCGTTCGACCAGTCCGCGTTGACGCGCAGCGCCGAGGCCGTGGCGGAGTTGTTCCGGGGCCTGGACTTCTTCGACCGCGTCGAGGTGAAGACCGCCGGCATCCCCGGCACCGACGAGCAGGGCCAGCCCGCGGTCCTCGCCACGCGCGCGGCCCGCAACGGCCGGCCGACGGTCCTGCTGTACGCGCACCACGATGTGCAGCCCCCCGGCGACGAGGCACTGTGGGACTCGCCCCCGTTCGAGCCGACGGTCCGCGACGGGCGCCTGTACGGGCGCGGGGCGGCCGACGACAAGGCGGGCGTGATGGCCCACGTGGCCTCGCTGCGTGCACTCCTGGACGCCCTCGGGCGCGATGTCGACCTGGGCGTGGCGGTCTTCATCGAAGGCGAGGAGGAGTACGGCTCGCGCTCCTTCGCGACCTTCCTCACCGACAACGCCGAGGCCCTGCGCGCCGACGTGATCGTCGTGGCCGACTCCGGCAACTGGGACGAGCGGACGCCGGCCCTCACCGTGTCCCTGCGCGGCAACGCCCGCTTCACCCTCACCGTCCGCACGCTCGAGCACGCCTCGCACTCCGGGATGTTCGGCGGCGCGGTCCCGGACGCGCTCATGGCGACGGTGAAGCTCCTGGCCACGCTGTGGGACGACGAGGGCGCGGTGGCCGTCGCGGGCCTGGCGACCCATGAGGCCGAGACCCCGGATTACTCCGAGGAGACGCTGCGCGCCGAGGCGGGGCTGCCCGACGGCGTGTCCCCGGTGGGGCGCGGCACGATCCTCAGCCGCCTGTGGAATCAGCCGTCGATCACGATCACCGGCATCGACGCCACGAGCGTGGCGGCCGCGTCCAACACGCTCGCCCCGGAGACCTCGGTGGTCATCAGCGCGCGCGTGGCCCCCGGCCAGACCGGCCGCGAGGCGTACGAGGCGCTGGCGGCGCACCTGCGGGCCCACGCTCCGTTCGGCGCTGAGCTCACCTTCTCCGACGTCGACCTGGGCGACCCGTTCCTCGTCGACACCAGCGGCTGGGCGGTGCAGGACGTCCGCGCCGCCTTCGCCGAGGGGTACGGCGTCGACAGCGTCGACGTCGGCGTGGGAGGCTCCATCCCGTTCATCGCCGACCTCGTGCGCGAGTTCCCGGGTGCCCAGATCCTCGTGACCGGGGTGGAGGATCCGCACTCGCGCGCGCACAGCCCCAACGAGTCGCTGCACCTGGGGACGTTCCGCGCCGCGATCGCCGCCGAGGCCCTCCTCCTGGAGAGCCTGGACGCGCGCGAGCTCTGATCGGCGCCGGGAGGGCCGGGGCGGCGTAGAATCGACACGTCCGCACCTCGATGCGCACGACCGAAAGGGGTTCCGATGACCGACACCGCGCTGACGACCGAGCCGACCGTCCGTGACCACGGCGTCGTCCTCACCGACGCTGCCGCCGAGAAGGTGAAGAGCCTGCTGAGCCAGGAAGGTCGCGACGACCTGCGCCTGCGCGTGGCGGTGCAGCCCGGCGGATGCTCCGGCCTCATCTACCAGCTCTACTTCGACGAGCGCTTCCTCGACGGCGACAAGGCCGTCGACTTCGACGGCGTCGAGGTCATCGTCGACGACATGAGCGTGCCGTACCTCGACGGCGCTCAGATCGACTTCAAGGACACGATCTCCGAGCAGGGCTTCACGATCGACAACCCGAACGCGGCAGGCAGCTGCGCGTGCGGCGACTCGTTCCACTGAACCCTGCCGACACGCCAGAACCCGCGGGAACCGGGGCGCATTTCGCCCCGTCCCGCGGGTTTTCGCTTCCTTCAGGCTGAGTGCTTGGCCTGAGAACGGTAAGAGGTTGCCCTAGACTGGGGCAAGCAATATCTCTGTCCCGGAAAGGTGCACCGTGCCCTCGAAACGCCGCCTCCGCTGGGCCGCGCTCCCCGCCGGGATCGCGACGGCAGCAGCTCTCGCCGGATGCACCCCGACTCAGCTCAACGGCTTCCTGCCGGGCTTCGAGGAGGGCGGAACCCCCACGACCGATCGTGTCGAGATGGTCTCCGGCCTGTGGGTGAACTCCTGGATCGTCCTGCTCGCCGTGGGCCTGGTCACGTGGGGTCTCATGCTCTGGTCGGTCATCGCGTACCGCCGCCGCAAGGGCCAGACCGGGCTGCCGGTCCAGCTGCGCTACAACATGCCGATCGAGATCTTCTACACGATCGTGCCGCTGATCCTGGTGGTCGGGTTCTTCGCCTTCACCGCTCGCGACCAGCAGATCCTGGAGACCCAGTACGACGACCCCGAGGTGTCGATCATCGCCTACGGCAAGCAGTGGGCCTGGGACTTCCAGTACAACGGCGAGGACGAGGACAACGCCGACGCGGTGTGGACGATGGGCGTCCAGGCCGAGCCCGAGGGCGACGGCACCGTCGACCAGGAGGCGCTGCCCACGCTGTACCTCCCCGTGGACAAGACGGTCCAGATCGAGCTGCAGTCCCGCGATGTCATCCACTCC
>CAZBZR010000066.1:4598-9997 GCA_964496445.1 uncultured Microbacterium sp. | reverse complement strand
ATCCACCACGTCGCGTAGGTCGAGAACTTGAAGCCCTGGGTGTAGTCGAACTGCTCCACGGCGCGGATGAGGCCCAGGTTGCCCTCCTGGATGAGGTCCAGGAACTGCATGCCGCGGCCGGTGTAGCGCTTGGCGAGCGAGACGACGAGGCGGAGGTTCGCCCCCAGCAGGTGCGACTTCGCGCGCTGGCCGTCACGGGCCACCCACTGCAGGTCCAGGCCCAGCTGGCTGGACTTCTCGGCCGCCGACATCTGCGACAGCTTCTCCTCGGCGAACAAGCCCGCCTCGATGCGCATCGCGAGCTCGACCTCTTCGGCCGCGTTCAGGAGCGGCACCTTGCCGATCTGCTTGAGGTAGTCCTTCACCGGGTCCGCGGTGGCACCCGTGATCTGCGCGGAGTAGACCGGGACGTCGTCCTCGTCGCTGGAGGAGATGACGATCGCGCCGGTGGGGAGCGGCTCGGTGAACGCGGGCTTGGTCGCATCCTCCTCGTCGTCCTCGGCGGCGTCGTCGGCCTTGCCCTTGGCGGGGGCCGCCTCCTCGGCGGTGTCGTCGTCGGTGTCGACCTCGGCGTCGAGTTCGATCTCTTCGATCTCCTCCTCGTCCTCCTCGGGCTCGTCGCCCTTGGCCTTCTTCGCCTTGGCCGGCGCGGCCTTGGCCTTCGCCGGAGCCTTCGCGGCCGTCTTCTTGGCCGGCGTCTTCTTCGACGCGGGCGCGGCGGTCTCCTCGACCGCCGACAGCTCGGTGTCCTCGCCGCTGCGGGAGCGGGTCTTGGTGTTCGTGCCTGCCACGTTTCGCCTTTCACCGGGGCGCGCGTCGCACGGTCCACCGGTCGTTCTCGGACACTAGTAAGACCCATGTCAAGTCCAGGTGCGCAAGCGGGGGCTCACGCACGGCGGTCGACAACGGGTCAGGTCTTCCAGTGTCTCACACGTTGACCGACGGATCTGACGCGCGCAGAGATTACACCAAACAGAACCATCGGGAGCGCCCGGCTATTCCCTGCGGCGGGCTCAGCCGAGGGTGGGGCCGCCGCGCTTGTCCTCGTCCCCGGAGGGACGGGTGGCCAGGAAGCGCTCCAGTTCGGCGGCCAGTTCGTCGGCGCTCGGGAGGTCGCCGGTGTGGATGATGGGGGTCGCCGACGTGGATCCCGCCATGTAGGAGTCGTACCGCTCCTCGAGTCCTTCGAGCATCCGCGACAGCTCGTCGCTGCCCGACACCTGCTCGTCCACCTTCTCCAGGTACTCCCGGTTCTCCTCGCGCACGCCGTCGCCGTCGAAAACCAATCCGGTGGCGACCGTGATGCTGTCCATCCCCGCCAGCGCCGCCGCGGGGTACTCGGTGTCGCCGAGGTAGTGGGGCACGAGGAGGACGAAGCCGGCGACCTTGGCACCCGCCTCCGTGAAGCGGTACTCCAGGAGGTGGCCCACCGTGGCAGGGACGCGGGTCTGCGGGCGCCACACCGAGTGGGCCTCGACGAGGTCGGAGCGCGTGCCGCTGACGGTGGTGCCGATCGGGCGGGTGTGCGGGACGGGCATCGGGATGGCGTGCACCCACGTCACGGACGACACCTGCAGGGCGGCGCTGAGCTCGAGCACGGCCTCGGCGAACGCGTCCCACGCGAAGTCCGGCTCGTACCCCGACAGGAGCACGAACGGCTGCCCGATCGCGTCGTGCGCGAGCGAGAACTCCAGCCGCGGCGGGCGGAAGTCGGTGAGGTGGTCTTCGACGAACGTGATCACGGGGCGGCGCGCGCGGTAGTCCAGCAGCACGTCGTTGGAGAAGACGAACAGCGGTGTCGGATCGAGGTCGTCGCGGAAGTACTCGATCAGCCGCGACACCGCGTTGCCGGCGTCGGTGAAGCCCGTCAGCGCGACCACCAGCGGCAGTCCCGACGGCACGGGGGGCGCCGAGACGGCCTGTTCGTACAGCGGCGCGGAGTAGGGCATGGCACCACTCTACGAGCGCCTCGAGATGCGGGCGCGCCGCCGCGTCCCGCTCACAGCGAACAGCCCGAACCTAGGATGGGGGGATGCCGTTCCCCTCCGTGGCGCACAGCAGCGCACCCCTGGCGTCCAGCGATGCCGAGGCCCTCCTCCTGGTCCTGCCCACCCTCGACGACGACACCGAGATCCCCGAATGGCCGGGCCTGCGGGCTGCCGCCCGGTCGATCGGGTTCACCGGTGCTGCCGGCTCGTTCACCCGCATCCCCGTGGCCGACGTCGCGGTTCCGGTCGCCCTCGCCGGCGCCGGCGCCACCCCCGGCGACGCGCAGCTGCGCGCGGCCGCGGCCACCGGCATCCGCCAGCTGACGGGGTTCGCCACCGTCGCCGTGGGCGCGCCGGCCAGCCCGGATGCGGCCTGGCAGCCGCTGGCCGAAGGGGCGGCGCTGGGCGGCTACCGGTTCACCGGCTACAAGTCGGAGTCCCCCAAGCCCCGCGCCGACGCCGTGACGATCCACACCGCGCTCGCGCCCGCCGAGGGGGATCCCGAGCGCGTGGCGGCGACCGCCGAGGCGGTGGCCCTGGTGAAGGACCTCGTCACGACCCCGGCCGAGTGGATGGGCCCCGCCGAGCTCGCCGACGCCGCGACCGCCGCCGTCGCCGACCTCCCCGTCACCGTCACGGTGCTCGACGAGGACGCGCTCCGCGCCGAAGGCTACGGCGGCATCCTCGCCGTCGGACAGGGCTCAGACCGTCCGCCGCGTCTGGTCAAGCTCGACTACTCCCCCGCCGGCGCCACGCGGACGGTGTCGCTCGTGGGCAAGGGCATCACCTTCGACACCGGCGGGCTCTCCCTCAAGCCGCCCGCTTCGATGGTGGGGATGAAGTACGACATGGCGGGGGCGGCGACCGTGCTCGCGGTGGCCCGCGCCGCTGCGGCGCTGCGCCTTCCGGTACGGGTGACCGCCTTCCTCTGCATCGCCGACAACATGCCCTCCGGGCGGGCCACGCGTCCCGGCGACGTCGTGCGCACGCTCGACGGCACGACGGTGGAGGTCCTCAACACCGACGCCGAGGGTCGCGTCGTCCTCGCCGACGGCCTGGCCGCGGCCAGCCGCGAGCACCCCGATCTCATCGTCGACGTCGCCACCCTCACCGGCGCCATCACGGTCGCGCTCGGCAACCGCCTCACCGGCGTCTTCGGCGACGACGACGCCGTGGCGCGCTATCTGGCCGCCGCCGAGCGCGCCGACGAGCCCTCCTGGCACATGCCGCTGCCGGAGTACATGGTCGAAGAGCTCGACTCCCCCATCGCTGATCTCCAGAACGCCAAGATCGGCGACCCCGCGGGCGGGTCGCTGTTCGCCGGGCTGTTCCTGCGGCATTTCGTCGGCCGGACGTCGGCCGAGCCGGACGCCCCCCGCATCCCCTGGGTGCACCTGGACATCGCGGGCTCGGGCATGCACAAGGGCGCTCCCTACGGCGTCACCGACAAGGGCGTCACCGGTGCCACCGTCCGCACCCTCATCGACCTGCTGAGCACGGAGGCGCACGCATGACCGAGCACACCGCCGACCTCGTGATCCTCGGCGGCGGCAGCGGCGGGTACGCCGCTGCGCTGCGGGCCGCCGAACTCGGCCGCACGGTCGTGATCGTCGAGAAGGACAAGGTGGGCGGCACGTGCCTGCACCGCGGCTGCATCCCGACCAAGGCGCTGCTGCATGCCGCCGAGGTCGCCGACAGCGCCCGGGACGCGGCCGCGGTGGGGGTCCGGGCCAGCTTCGAGGGCGTGGATGTCGCGACCGTCCGCGGATACCGCGAGGGCATCGTCGCCAAGAAGTTCAAGGGCCTGGAGGGGCTTCTCGCTGCACGGAAGATCACCGTCGTCTCCGGTGAGGGGCGCCTGGAGGCCGGCCCCGCCGTGCGTGTGGGCGAGGACCTCTACCGCGGCGCCGACGTGGTGATCGCCACCGGCTCGTACAGCCGGAGCTTGCCCGGGCTGGAGATCGGCGGCCGCATCCTCGCGAGCGAGCAGGCGCTCGAGCTCGACGAGGTGCCGGCCCGCGTGATCGTGCTCGGCGGCGGCGTGATCGGCGTCGAGTTCGCGAGCGTGTGGCGCTCGTTCGGATCGGACGTCACCATCGTCGAGGCGCTCGACCACCTCGTACCGGCGGAGGATGAGACCTCGAGCAAGACGCTCGAGCGCGCCTTCCGCAAGCGCGGCATCGACTTCCGGCTGGGCACCCGCTTCGCCGAGGCGACGCAGGATGCCGACGGCGTGAGCGTCACGCTGGCGGACGGGACCACCCTGGCCGCCGACTACCTCCTCGTCGCGGTGGGTCGCGGCCCTGCCACGGCGGGTCTCGGGCTGGAAGAGGCCGGGGTCGTCCTCGAGCGCGGCTTCGTCCGCACCGACGCGCGTCTGCGCACGGATGCGCCGCACGCGTGGGCCGTCGGTGACGTCGTTGCCGGTCTCCAGCTCGCCCACCGCAGCTTCCAGCAGGGCATCTTCGTCGCCGAGGAGATCGCCGGGAAGGAGCCGGTCTCCGTTCCCGAGAACCACATCCCCCGCGTGACCTACTCCCACCCTGAGGTCGCCTCCGTCGGCTTCACGGCCGCGCAGGCCGCCGAGGCGCACGGCGCCGAGCGGATCGCGACGATGGAGTACAACCTGGCCGGCAACGCGCGCAGCGAGATCCTCGGCACCGCGGGCATCGTGAAGGTCGTCCGCCTCGTGGACGGACCGGTCCTGGGGATGCACCTCGTGGGCGATCGGGTCGGCGAGCTCATCACCGAGGGCCAGCTCGCGGTCGCGTGGGAGGCGCACCCGGAAGACATCGCCCCCTACATCCATGCCCACCCGACCCAGAGCGAGGCGCTCGGCGAGGCGTTCCTCGCCCTGGCCGGCTCGCCCCTGCACACGCTGTGACGCTGCGCGCGTCACTAAGCTAGACATATCCGCTTTTGAAGGAGACAAGCTCATGAGCACTTCCGTCGTCCTCCCCGCGCTCGGTGAGAGCGTCACCGAGGGAACGGTCACCCGCTGGCTCAAGAAGGTCGGTGACTCGATCCAGGAGGACGAGGGCCTGCTGGAGATCTCGACCGACAAGGTCGACACCGAGATCCCGTCGCCGGTGAGCGGCGTGATCGAGGAGATCCTGGTCCAGGAGGACGAGACCGTCGAGGTCGGCGCCATCCTCGCCAAGATCGGCGACGGCTCCGGCGCGTCCGGTGGCGACGCCCCCGCCGAGGAGTCGGCCCAGGAGCAGGCCGCCGCGCCCGCCGAGGCTCCGGCCGCGGGGCCCGCCCCCGGGGCGGGCGCCGAGGAGCAGCCCGCATAGTCGCCTCGACACACGCCCCGCAGCGCTGCTGCGTGGGGTGCGGGCGACGCTCGGCCCAGTCGGGCTTCGTGCGCCTCGCGCTCGACGGTGACCGCGCCGTGGCGGATCCGGGCCG
>CAZBZR010000066.1:0-4588 GCA_964496445.1 uncultured Microbacterium sp. | reverse complement strand
GCCGGTGGCGGCGCCCCCGCCGAGGGGCCGGCGCAGGAGCAGGCGGCCGCCCCCGGCGAGGCTCCGGCCGAGGAGCCGGCCCCTGGGCCGGCCGCCGAGGAGCCGGCCGCCGAGGAGCAGGCGCCGGCGCCCGCCGCCGGTGGGGACAGCCGCGAGGTCGTGCTGCCCGAACTGGGCGAGAGCGTCACCGAGGGCACCGTCACGCGGTGGCTGAAGTCCGTCGGCGACGACGTCGCGGTGGACGAGCCGCTCCTGGAGATCTCCACCGACAAGGTCGACACCGAGATCCCCTCGCCCGTGGCCGGTGTGCTTCAGGAGATCCTCGTGGCCGAGGACGAGACGGTGGCCGTCGGCTCGGGGCTCGCGCGCATCGGATCCGGTGCCGCCCCCGCCGCGGAGGCCCCGAAGGCGGCCGAGCCCGAGGCGAAGCCCGAGCCCGAGGCGAAGCCCGAGCCCGAGGCGAAGCCCGAGCCCGAGCCCGAGCCCGAGGCGAAGCCCGAGCCCGAGGCGAAGCCGGAGCCCGAGGCGAAGCCCGAGGCTGAGCCGGCAGAGAAGCCCGCCCCCGCGCCGGCCCCCACCGCGTCGAACGAGTCCCTCGCCGCGTCCGGCGACGAGATCACCTACGTCACGCCGCTCGTGCGTCGCCTCGCCCAGCAGCAGGGCGTCGACCTCGCGTCCGTCACCGGCACCGGAGTGGGTGGCCGCATCCGCAAGGAGGACGTGCTGAAAGCCGCCGAGGCCGCGCAGGCACCGGCCGCCGCGCCGGCACCGGCTGCCGCCGCCCCCGCCGCGGTGGAGGTCTCGCCGCTGCGCGGCACGACGCGGAAGATGTCGCGTCTGCGCAAGGTCATCGCCGAGCGTGCCGTCGCCTCGATGCAGGCGACGGCCCAGCTCACCACGGTGGTGGAGGTCGATGTCACCAAGCTGTCGGCGCTGCGCGACCGCGTGAAGGGCGAGTTCCAGCAGAAGACGGGCGACAAGCTCTCCTTCCTGCCGTTCTTCGCCATCGCCGCCGTCGAGGCCCTGCAGACCTACCCGATCATCAACGCCACCGTCGAGGACGACCAGATCGTCTACCCCGCGAGCGAGAACATCTCCATCGCGGTCGACACCGAGCGTGGTCTCCTCACCCCCGTGGTGAAGGATGCGGCGGGCAAGAACATCGCGCAGTTCGCGCACGAGATCGCCGATCTCGCGGCGCGCACCCGTGACAACAAGCTGAAGCCCGACGAGCTGGCCGGCGGCACGTTCACGCTGACCAACACCGGTTCGCGCGGCGCGCTGTTCGACACGCCGATCGTCTTCCTCCCCCAGTCCGCGATCCTCGGTCTCGGTGCGGTCGTGAAGAAGCCCGGCGTGGTCTCGGTGGACGGGAAGGACGCCATCGCGGTCCGCTCCTACGTGTACCTCGCGCTCTCGTACGACCACCGCATCATCGACGGCGCGGACGCCGCCCGCTTCCTCGGCGCGGTCAAGGCACGTCTGGAGGCGGCCCAGTTCGAGGGCGACCTCGGGATCTGACCCCTCCTCACCCGGATGGCGGGTCCGCGGCGTCGTAGGCGTCTCGGATCCGCCATCCGTCGTTCGTGGCGACGATGGTCACGAACTGCGCCGTGGCGCCGGGAGCGTCCACACGCAGGACCGCCAAGCCGCCGAAGTCGTCGAGGAGTGTGACGGTGCGTCCGTCGGAGGCCAGCGCACCGGCGCTCAGCACGGTCGCCGGATCCTCCTGGAGCGCTCCGCGGCACGCGTCGTCGGGACACGCTGCGCGCGCGTCGAGAAGGCCGGCCAGCGCGGGCGCCGGCAGCTCCGCCACCGGGGCCCCGGATGCCGTGGGTGTCATGTCCCGGGCGGGCACCGCGCCGTCGCCGGGGCTCGCCGAGGGGAGGGCGACAGTCTCCGCTCCGCCGCCCTGCGGCCAGGCCAGCCCGATCGCCAGCACTCCGGCCGCCACCGCGCCGCCCCAGAGGATCGCGCGTCCCTTCCCCGCGCGCCTCGACCGCCCGATCCGCCGCATCCGCTCCCACAGCTCGGAGGCGACCTCGGCGAGATCCCGGTCCGCGGCGCGAGCGAGCGGGCGCCACCACGGAAGCGGCGGAGCGGCGTCTGCGGCCGCCGCGAACGCCTCCGCGTCGTGCGCGGTGTGCGGGGCGTGGCCCGCGAGCTCGAGCACCGCGACGGCCAGGGGCTCGGGCTCCGCGGCGGCGAACAGGCGGTCTTCGTCCTCCGCAGCGTGGGCGAGAAGTCCGGGCCACTGCGCGCCGTGGTCCGCGGCGGCGGTCAGTGCCTCCGTGAGTGCGGGAGAGGCCGAAGCGCCCAGCGCGAGGAGGAGGTCGCGGAGGAGCGTGAGCGGCCCGTCCTCCCCTGCCCCGGCGACGAGCACGGGACGGCCCTCCGCGGTGACCCACCACGACGCGCGGGATCCCGCCGCCGGTGTGCCGGCCACGGCGACGGTGCCACGCAGGGCGCTGACCGCCACCGTCACGATCTCCCCGTCGTGCAGCGGCGTCCCCGCCGCCATCCGGCGCGCCAGCAACCTGTCCAGCCGCAGCGGCGTCGGGGTGAACAGCAGGTCGTGGCCGTCCGCGCGGCGGACGACGTCTTCCGGAGCGAGCACATGCGGATCCACGGGCAGCCCCCATCCGGCCTCGGCCTGGTGCGTGGCGTCGACGCACAGCAGCACGCGTCCGTCGGGTGCGCGGACGAGGGTGCCCTCGAATGGGGCGTCCGGCGGCCCCACGGCGCGGATCGCGGGGTAGAGCTCCAGGGCGGCGACGGATGCAGGCGGCACCGCTTCATCGTGACCGCCGACGCCGCCCGCCCGTCGCATCGGCCCGCTTCCGTGGACAACCGTCGTTCCGGCGGGGCTGGGGAGGACGGTGCGCGCGGCTGCCGCCGGTAGAATCACCTCATGGCAGCCCGCAGTTCCGCACCCGAGAAGCGTCCGGCGTTCTTCTCCCAGCTCCGCACGCTCCTCCGCTTCACCCGTGAGGCGTTCCCCTGGGTTCCCTACGTCCTCGTCCTGGTCGTGCTCGCCGGGATCGGACTCGGCGTGGGCATCGGCTTCCTCATCCCGCCGGTGGCGCTGTGGAGCATCATCCTGTGGGGCGTGACGGGCCTGCTCGCCGGTGTTCTCGGCGCGATGGTGACGCTCACGCGGATCTCCACCCGCGCCATGTACCGCAAGATCGACGGCATGCCCGGTGCGGCTGGTCACGTCCTGTCCACGTCGCTCGGCCGCAAGTGGAGCGCGTCGGAGATGCCGGTGGGTGTGAACCCCCGCACGCAGGAGGCGGTGTACCGCACCATCGGCCGCGGCGGCGTGGTCATCGTCGGCGAAGGCTCGCGCGGGCGCCTCACGCGGCTCGTCAACGACGAGCGCTCGAAGATCACGCGCGTCGCCTCCGGCGTCCCGGTGACGGTGCTCTACGTCGGCCACGGTGAGGACGAGGTGCCCATCAAGGACCTCGCCTCCCGCATCAAGTCGCTGCCGAGGAAGATCGACCGCGCCACGATGGCCGCGGTGATCAAGCGCGTGGACTCGGTGTCGCAGTCGGTGACGTCGCTGCCGATCCCGAAGGGGATCGACCCCACGCGCATGCGCGCGCCGCGCCCGCGCTGACTCTCACGCGCGAACGAGGACGGTCCCTGCGGCCTTGTCGTGCAGGCTCCGGTTGTCCGCGTCCCAGATGGCGGCGGGGATGACGAGGACCAGCAGCGCCGTCCGCACGATGGGGCGCCACAGGCCCGTCCAGCCGCCGGTGACGCGCTGCACGCGCAGCCCGAGCAGGCGATGCCCGGGGCTCCCGCCGATCGTCGGGATGAAGAGGATCTGCACAGCGGCGAACACGGCGGTGGTCGCGAGCGGGTCGTACGCGAAGAACGCGATCGAGATCACCACCGCGCACGCCCAGTCGATGAGCAGGGCCGGGATGCGGCGACCGAGGGTCCCGATGCTCCCGGGGCCGGAGGCGGGCAGACCGAGCCGTTCGCCCGGGTACGGGTCGGCGGCGGCGGTGGGATCGGGCATTCGATCAGCCTAATCGGGGTCGCGTAACATGCCGGAAACACGAGAGACACTGCCGGGCAATCCCGCCTGGATAGTTTCAAGGCGTCAGCCCGGCGGGCCGACGATCCCGAATGCCCTACCTCTGGAGTCGTCATGTTCACAGATTCATCCGAGGTGCTGAAGTTCATCAAGGACGAGGACGTCAAGTTCCTCGACATCCGCTTCACGGATCTCCCTGGTGTCCAGCAGCACTTCAACATCCCTGCCGCCACCGTCGACGAGGACTTCTTCACGGTCGGCCAGCTCTTCGACGGCTCCTCGATCCGCGGATTCGCGAACATCCACGAGTCGGACATGCAGCTGATCCCGGATGTCACCACCGCCTACCTCGACCCGTTCCGCGAGGCGAAGACGCTGATCATGGTCTTCGACATCTACAACCCGCGCAACGGCGAGATCTACAGCAAGGACCCCCGCCAGGTCGCCAAGAAGGCTGAGAAGTACCTCGCCTCCACCGGCATCGCCGACACCGCCTACTTCGCCCCCGAGGCCGAGTTCTACATCTTCGACGACGTCCGC
>CAZBZR010000065.1:0-10190 GCA_964496445.1 uncultured Microbacterium sp. | reverse complement strand
CAACCCCGGCTTACAATAGACGCGATGATGCGCGTAGACGAACTGTTCGACCCTGACGCCACGGTGATCGCGTGGCGCAACGTCAACCATCACGGGCTGTTCATGATCGAGCGGCCCGACCGCGTGCGGATTCTGGAGCCTGGGGACAGGGGGTGGGGGCAGTGAGCGATGTGGTGGTGACGAGGAGCACGACGCACGGGATCTGCCAGCAATGTGGAGATTCCTACACGGTGCGCACGTCGTGGCAGAAGTACTGCACCAAACGATGTACGAAACGGGCTTCGATGGCGCGACTATCAGAAGTGTGGGCTCGTCGTCGTGCGGACCCGGTGTGGCAGGCTGCCGAACGCGATCGACAGCGAGTTTGGCGAGCCGAGAACAGCGAAAAACAAAAGGCCAAAGAGGCCAGGTGGAAGGAACGCAATCCTGAGAAGGCTCGCCAAAAGACGCAGCGGTGGCGGGCGAAGAATCACGCAGCCGTGTATGAGGCAACGAAAGAGCAACGGGTACAGAACCCAGAGAAGGTAGCTGCGCGAAAGGCCGTGTACCAGGCGCTCCAGGTGGGCACGCTCGTACGCCCTGATCGGTGTTCTGGCTGCGGCAAGCTGGGGAAACCCCAGGCGCACCACCCGGACTACTCCCGGAAGCTTGACGTTCGGTGGCTTTGCGCACGGTGCCACAAGCTCGTGCACTTGGGGGGATGATGTGGACTGCGTGGTAACCGTGCCCGCCCGGCTCTGGCGGGACTGGCTCGCTGAAGGAGACTTGCCCGGCCAGGATGCCGAATACGAATCCCACTTCTGGCTTCCGGTCCTTCCACTCATCGAGCCTGGCGACCGCGTCTATATCGTCGCGCACGGCGCGATCAGGGGGTACGCCCCGCTCGTCCGGGTGGAGCGGCGCTGCGTGCTGGCGCCCTTCCGTGGCTGCCTCGTGCGGGCGGGCGGGGCCGTGGCCGTCACCGTACCGGGCCTGGAGGTGGTCGGGTTCCGTGGCTTCCGCTACCGTTGGTGGGAGCGCGAGGCCGAGGTGCCGTTCCCGCGCTGGCAGGAGCCGACGGCGCGGGTTCGCCCTGCCGATCTCGCGGCCCAGCCGTCGCTGTTCGGCGGTGCGCCGTGCTGACCGTGGCCGACATCCTGGCGCACGCCCTGGCGCTGCCGCCGCTCGACACTCCTCCCGTGCCGGCCCCCGACGGCGCGGCCTGCGCCCTCACCGGCGCGCCGATCACCCACGGCCACCCGCTGCGCCCGCTGATGCAGAAATCCACCGCCGTCATTCTCGACGCCGTGCGCGGCCCGCTTGACGGCTGGGTGTCCGACAACGCCGCCCGATGCTGGCGCTCGTCCGGCCCCGGCGCGCGCCTCGCTCTCGGGGGGCTCGCCTTTGAGGACGGCGCGGCCTACCAGGGGCGCATCGCCATGGCCGGGCGCGACGACCCGGCGCGCGGCTGCTGGCGCGACATCGTGCGCGCGGTCTGGCCGCCCCGGCGCGGTCAGCGCATGGCGTGGATCCTCACCACCGACACCAAGAAGCGCCTCTGGACGAGCGCGCGGGCCGGGGCGCTGGGCGAGGCGACGCCGGTGCTGCTCTGCGACGGCGATGACCTCCGCTCGCTCACCCTCTCGTGGCCGCGCCTGCTGGCCGCGCTCGATACCGTCGAGAACGCCTACTGCCGGGGGTTCGGCAAGCCGGCCATCCGCGACGGCCTGCTCTCGGCCTGGTCACAGGCGCAAACCTGGGGGCTGGCCGAGGCGCTGGCGTGGGAGCGGAGCCTCGCCGAGATCAGGGAGACGCCCGAGTTCACGGTCGCGCTGCTGCTGGCGCAGCGCGTCCAGAGCATCGAGCCGCCAGCACGCGAGACGACGGCGCCGGTTCCGGCTGTCGTCGCCACAGTCGCGCCGACGCCCGCCGTTGCGAGCGGGCCGGTGCAGGGGAGCCTCTGGGATGTTTGACCCGATAGAGGATGCCGGAATCGTGTTCGAGCGCGAGATCGACCCCGAGTTCGCTCCGATCCTGCTCAGGCCGCGCCACGAGCGCGTTGACCTGATCCTCACCGCGCAGACCGCCCTCAGCCACCACGACCCGGCCGTTCAGGACGACAGCAATCGCAACCTGTTCAACCGCCAGCGCGTGCTCCTGGCCGGCCCGCCGCCCTCAGCCCTGCCTGACCAGGAGACGGTGGACCGTCTCTGCGCCCGGCACCCGGTGCCCGTCGCGCTGGCGCCCGTGTTCGCGGACGTGTCGTTCGCGGAGTTCGTCGGCGCGGCGCTGGTGCGCCTGTTCCTTGACACCTACAACGGGCGCAACAACGGCGACGGCGAGGGCGCGTTCAGCGGGCGCGAGCGGTACTCCCGCCTCGAAGCGCGGCTCCGGCACGCCGCCGTCGGGACCGCCACGCTCCGGCAATGGTGGGACCGCCTCTGCCGGGGGATGGGCGTCGGCGTCCACCCCTCGGAGATCGACGTGGACCTGCTGGAGTTGCTGACCGTGCCGAGCGGCGTGCAGCAGCTCGCGCTCCGCGCCCTCACGGACGGCTACCGGACGGTGGTGGCGCTGGGGCGGGCGTGGCACCAGCTCCGCAAGGCGCAGAGCGAGCGGTACGCGAAGGCGGCGGGGCAGGCCGTCGAGCCGACAGACCTCGTGCCGCTGGCGTTCAACGCATCCAGGATCGCGCGGGTCGGCGACGCGCAGGCCACGGTGGTGGACGTGCCGCACGTCCAGGCGAACACGCTGCGCCACGCCGTGCTGCGCGGGCCGTCGTTCGTCCACCTGGCGGCGCTGCTCGGCCTATCGCCGACGCGGCCGGGGCAGGGGACGCTGCCGCCCGGCGCGGAGGCGATCTTCAGCAACGGCGGCAACATCGCGGCCGGCGCGAAGCAGCCGGCGGACCCGTACGCGCTGGCCCAACAGGTACGGCATCGGTTCCCCTCGCTCGACCTGTTGGGCGGGGTCACGGACTCGTTCGACCTCGGGGAGTCGCGGGTGCGGGTGGCCGGGTGGCTGGTCTGCCGGGAGAACGCGCGGGCGCTAGCCGGGACGCCGGCCGAGGCGCTGGCGCAGACCAGCGTGAGCGCGTTCGACATGCTCGACGACGTGACGCAGACGCGGCGGGCGTCGGGGGCGGGCGAGGGGCAGATGATCTTCTCGTTCGAGGCGCTGGTGCAGGGGGCGGCGGTGCTGTGTCGGCTGGACCTGTCGCCGTGGACGGGCGAATTGACTCGGGGTGCGCTGGTGGCGGCGCTGGACACGTTCGCGGAGAATCCCGTGATTGGCGGGTCGGCGGCGCGGGGGTTCGCGCGGGTCTGGGTGGAGCGGCACGACGCGCTCCGCAACGGGGAGGCCGCGCGCGACGCCTACGAGCGGTACCTGGCGCTGAACCGGGACACGCTGCGCGCGGAGATCGAGAGCGGGACGCTCGGCGCGCGCGCGGTGGTGATCGCAGGGGGAGTATGAGCAAACGATACCTGGACACAGATGTGTACACGGCTGCGCGCGCGCGGGTCCGCGAGGTGATCCGAGCGTTCCCGCGATTTACCGTGTCATTCTCCGGCGGTAAGGACTCGGGAGTGCTGCTGAACCTCGTTCTGGACGTAGCGCGCGAAGAGGGGCGCCTGCCGGTGCCGGTGCTGACGATCGACCTTGAGGCGCAGTACGCGAAGACGGTCGATTTCGTCGGGAGGATGCTGGAGCGGCCAGACGTTGCCCCCACATGGGTCTGCCTGCCGCTCCACCTCCGCAACGCGGTCTCCCAGCACCAGCCGCACTGGCTGTGCTGGGATCCGGACCGTGAGGCTGCGTGGGTCAGGCCATTGCCTGCCGCGCCTGGCGTCGTTGCCGACGAGGCGACGTACCCGTTCTTCCGTCGCGGAATGGAGTTCGAGGAGTTTGTGCCGGCGTACGGCGAGTGGTTCTCAGCCGGCGAACAGACGGCCTGCTTCGTAGGGATCAGATCAGACGAGTCGTTGAACCGCTACCGGACGATCAGCAGCACAACGAAAGCACGGTGGCGAGGGCATGGGTGGACAACCTGGACGACGCCGCACGTGCTAAACGTCTACCCGATCTACGACTGGAGGACCGAGGATCTCTGGACAGCCACCGGTCGTCAAGGGTGGGACTACAACCGAATCTACGATCTGATGCACCTGGCCGGGCTGTCGGTCCACCAGATGCGGCTGTGCCAGCCCTACGGCGACGATCAGCGCAGAGGACTGTACCTGTTCAAGATTTTGGAGCCTGAAACGTGGGCGCGGGTCGTGGCGCGCGTAGAGGGGGCAAACTTCGGCAACCGCTACGTCGGCACTCGCGCGCTTGAGGCTGGGCGCATGGCGCTCCCGCCCGGGCACACCTACCGTTCCTACAGCCACTTTCTGCTGGACTCGATGCCGCCCCACGTCGCCGCGCACTACCGCCAGAAGATCGCGCGGTTCCTGTGGTGGTGGCGCAAACACGGCGGGTGGCCCGTGCCGGACGCCGCCGATCCGAAACTCGAAGCGGCGCGGAAAACGCCGTCGTGGCGGCGCATCTGCAAGGTGCTGCTGCGGAACGATTACTGGTGCAAGGGTCTGACGTTCGGACAAACGAAGCGAGAGATGGAGCGCCAGCTTGCGCTGGTCGCACGCTACCTGGACTCGGGGGAGGGCGCATGAATCCTGACGCGCGGGACGACACGGCGAGAGCGGCTGGCAAGGAGGTGAGGCGCGTACTGGATACCCTCGGGCCTCTGGACATGGATGATCGAGTTGCGGTCTACAACGCCGTGAGCCGCTTGCTGGCCGAATGGCTAGCGTTACCGCACCCGGTCACCAGTGTTGAGATGGTGCCGGTTGATCGGGTGCGGGGGAACGACTACAACCCGAATCGCGTAGCCCCGCCGGAGATGCGCCTGCTCAGCCTGTCAATCCGCAAGGACGGGTTGACCATGCCGGTGGTCGTGGCAGACGACCTCGAAACGGACGAGTGCGTGGTCGTGGACGGATTCCACCGAACGACGATCGCGCGGACCGATCCCGACGTGCGCGCCTCGCTCGGAGGCTACCTGCCGGTCGTGAGGCTGAACAAGTCCGTTGAGGACCGCATGACGGCGACGGTGCGGCACAACCTGGCGCGCGGGACGCACCAGATCGAGCTCACGGCGAAACTCGTGACGGCCCTCAAAAAGCACAACTGGTCCAACGAGCGAATCGGCGCCGAGTTGGGGATGGACCCTGACGAGGTGCTGCGACTGAAGCAGATCACCGGCCTGGCCGAGGCGTTCGCGGATCGGGAGTTCAGCCGTGCGTGGGAGTGAGCGTGCCGGCTACCGCGCCCACGCGCTGCTTCCGCCGTTCAGGCGGCGAGTCGAGTCCGCGCTGGCGACGATTCGCACGGCGCTGGAAGAGCACCCCGTCGTGTGGGCGGTCGCCTGCTCGGGCGGGAAGGACTCGGCAGCGCTCCTGGCGCTCGCCGTGGAGGCCGGCTGGCGCGGGCCGGTGCTATTTCTCCGCTACCGCGAGACTCCCGGCGAAAATGAGCGGCTGGCTGGTGATATCGCCGCGCGCTACGGCCTGGCGCTGGACGTGCTGGACGTCCCCGGCGCATGGGACGTATTCGACGCCGTTGGCTACGCCTTCCGCACGCCCACGCTGCCCGTCGAGCGTAGCGTGACAGCGGCCATGCTCCGCAACTACAAGACAGTTGCGGAAGCGCATGCCGTTGCGCGGGGGTGGGGCGGCGAGTTCTGGGGGCTGCGCCGTCAGGAAAGCGTTGTCCGCGCGATTTCACTGGCACGGACAGGCACGACGTACACCGTCCGCGACCGCTCGACGGTGACGTGTTGCCCGCTGGCAACTTGGACTGGCCGCGACGTGTGGGCCTACACCGTGACACGGGATCTCCCCTGGCTCTCCCGCTACGACTGGCCCGGCGAGGACCGCGAGCGCATCCGTTCCGAAACGACGTGGCTGGCCGCTGAGGGGCTGTGGCGGCACGGGCAGGCCGAGCGGATGCGACGGTTCGATCCAGAAACGTGGACCACTGCCGTGGTCCGGTATCCGGAGATACAGACGTGGTCATGACGCCCGTGGCCCTGCCCAACCTCAATGCCGTCGCCGCGCGGTACGCCGCGCTGCCGCTGCGCCCGCTGCGCGTCGTCCTCACCCTGGAGGACGGCAGCAACCTCGTCAGCTACGACCCGCTCAACCTCGACAACCTGCTCGCCCGCGTCGTGCTCGAAGAGATTGGCGAGGGGCGCAGCGGCTACCAGCCCGCCGACGACGAGTACCTGGCAATCCCCGTGCCGCTGGCCGTCCTCTGGCGCGAGCCGGGCAGCGGCCTGCCGCTCTACGCCGCCGCCCCGTTCGTCGCGGAGGGCGTCCAGGCCGACGACGTGGTCTACTGGCACAAGCGCCCCCAGGAGGGCGCGTTCACGCGGACGAAGTCCGGCGCGTGGTCCCCCAAACAGTCGGGGCTGCGCTACTCGGAGCGGCGCATCCCGACGCCCGTCGTCGTGGCCGAGCGGTGGACCGCCGCGTGCGTCGGCAACCCCGAGGAGGTCTCCCGCCTGCTGGGCGGGGTGACGGCGGTCGGCAAACGGCGCGGGGCCGGGCACGGCGTCGTGCGAGAGTGGCAGGTGGAGGCCGCGCCGTCGTTCGCCCTGGTCGGCGAGGACGGGCGGCTCGCGCGCAACCTCCCTGAGGACGCGCGGCTCCTGCTCGGGGAGGGGCGGTGGCCCGAAGGCGAGGCTGCGCCGCTCGGGTGGACGCCGCCGCAGTGGCGCCCGGCGCTGTTCAGGCCCGGCTGGCGGCTCGGGACGCCCGTGCACCGGCTCGGCGGGGGTGCGTCGTGAGCGGGGCGCAGGCCGTGACGGTGGTGCGGCTGCCGTGGGACGGCCGTCAGCAGACCGTCTCGCGGGTGCTGACCGTAGTCGCGCGGGAGGATTTGGAGTTGGGGGAGCGGCTGCACGCGCCGAGCAGCACCGCCGCGCAGATCCACCGTCCGTACAGCGTCGTCTGCTACCCCGGCGCGCTGCACGTCTGCTCGTTCGACGACGCGCTGACACGGGCGCTGCTGCGCGGGGAGCCAGCCTCCGTGCTGGTGACGCGGGTGCGGGCTGACGAGCTGGCGGCAGGGGGATCGGCCGGGCCGACGATCAGGCTGGCGTTCACTAGTCCGACGACGTTTCGGGTGGCCGGGTTTGACCACCCGTTCCCGGACCCGTTCCACGTGTTCGGCGGGCTGCTCGGGCGGTGGCAGGCGCTCGGGTGGCCGGAGTTGTCCGAGCCGACGTGGAAGCGGGTGCCGTGCTGGCCCGAAACGCTGACGTTCGGGACGCACCCAAAGGCCGGGAATCCGAGACGCGGGGTGCTGGGAGCCGCGCGGTACGAGGTGACGCCACAGGACGAGGCGGGGCGGGCGGCACTGTGGGCACTGGCGCGGTTCGCAGAGTACGCCGGCGTCGGGCAGGGGACGACCTACGGACTGGGCCGGGTGCGGCTGCTCGGCGAGGGAGAACGGTGGATGCCGCGCGACCCGCGAGTGTCGGCGTGGGACAGATCGCCAGCCCCGGCCGCTAGGAATAGTACGAACAGGCTATAGAAACCGTAGACAAACGTACACAGGCGGCGTAGAATAGGGGTGTGAGGCGAGCGGCCCACGACACGGAGAGGCCCGCTAGCGGTAGGACGCCAGCGGGCCAGAGACACCAGAGCAGTAGGAGGCTCCAATGTCCGCACAGTCTACCACCCCCGAGTTCGCAGGCGTCGTCATCACCCTCCGCGAAGAGTCCGCCAGCGACTTCGTCCAGAACATCGCCGATCTGAGCGAGACGAACGTCCGGGCCAGTTACGACGCCTACCTCGCCGCCCTGGTCGCCGCCGTCGCCGCCGAGTACCCCGGCGCGACCGTCGAGACGAGCCGCCACGCCGCCTACGCCAACACCGTGCAGGTGGACCGCTCGGTGGACGGGGCCAACGAAATCGAGGACCGCGTCTACGACGAACTGTTCCGCGAGATGCGGCTGCACGAGCTGGCTGACGAGATCCAGGAGCGCGGCGACTTCTGGGTCGCCGTTGAGCCGCTACGCGAGAACGGCGTATACACGTTCGATGTGGACAGCGAGACGCACCACGTCGTCGCGGCGGCCTCCGAGGACGGCGGCTACGCGCTGTACACGCCAACCGAGTGGATCAACACCGCCGCCGCCGACTGGTCGATCACGCCGAACGGCTACCTCGCCTTCCAGGGCGACAACTGGAGCGTCGGCGGGCTGCGCGTCGAAGATCTGGAGGACACCGGCGCGACCGCCGACGGTGACCAGTTCGGCCTGACGTGCGACGACGACGCGACCTACACGATCTGGCAGGCCGTCGAGCCGATCCGCGACCCCGATGGTGCTATCGAGGTCGGGCAGTGGCTGTACCAGCCGTCCGGCTGGCAGGGCGACGTGTTCTCGCCTGGGTTCGCCACGCTGACCGACGCCATCGCCGCCGCGCGGGCGTACCACGACGAGGAAGCCGCCCGCGACGCTGCCGAGTAGCACCCGCCAGGCGCCCGGCCCGATGCGGGCCGGGCTCCGCCATGCTTGGAGGACTCTCCGATGCCCGACACCACCCCCCGATCCGACGGCACCCCCACGATCAGCTTCCGTCTGGGCCGGTCGCAGACCGGCCTCTCGCACGAGATCGCCCGCCGCGTGGACGGCCGGCACTCGGCCAACGACGTGGCCCGCCGCGACCTGGAGCGGTACTACGAGGTCGTGCGCCGCGCGCTGCCGACGTTCGGCCGGCAGGAGGCGCTGGCGATCCTCGACGCCACCAACGGCACCGCGTTCGACGCGACCACCGTCACCCTCGTGTGGGCTGACGTGGACGAAACCGAGGGCTTGGGCGAGAAGTGGGGCGTTGATCATGCGGCGCTGGTGGCGCGGCTGCGTGGCCTCAGTTACGCCGAGTGCGTCGCCCTCGTGGACGCCTGCGAACGATTCTGGAGCTACGGCAGCGACGCCGACACCGACCTGGCGCTTGAGGCCAGCGGGCTGGTGCGGGCGTAGCTGTGGCCGAGCACTCGCCGTATCAGCCCGGCTCGCGGCTCTCGCCGGAGATCCGCGCACTGATTCGCGCCGAGTACCGCGCGGGCGGAGCGACCCTCGAAGAGATCGCGCGCCGCCACGGGTCGAACCGCGAGACGGTGCGGCATCTCGTGGCGGACCTCTCCGAGCAGCGCCGACGCCAGCACGAGCGAGAACGGCTCGCGAAGGCCGCGTCGGCGACGCCGAAAAAGCGGCGCTTGACGCCACAGGATATCGCGGAGATCAGGCGGCTCCGCATTGAGGAGCGCATGTCGCGCGCGGAGGTGGCGCAGCGGTTCGGGGTTACCCTGCAGACAGTCACCAACCTGCTCAGGGGCACAGCAGTTCCCCGGCTACTCCACCAGGGCCAGCACGGCAGCCGTCCTGCCGCGAAGGCGTACGCCTTCGCGGCACGTATCCGCGCCCCACGCCTCCGGCTTGCCGACCGACAGCGCATCGTCGTCGCGTATCGGCGCGGCGGCACGACCCACGCGGCGCTGGCCGCGCAGTACGGCCTGTCTGTGTCCGGCGTCAGGGCTATCGTGCAGGCCGGGCTGCCCGACGACGCCGGCCGCGTCCTGATCCCGCTGACCGATGCCCATCTCGCCGCGCTGGCAACCGCGCCTGCCGACGCGACAGCCGCGAGCCTTGCCCGCCAGGTCAACGCGCCGTACGCCACGGTCGCGAAGGCGCTCGCCAGGATGCGGCGCGACGGCGGCTGGCTCTGCCGGCTGGCGCTCACCCCCTGCACGGAGTGCGGGCTGCCGGTGGCCGGGCCTCCGCGCGCGACGGTTCACGAAGCGTGCCGCGCCGCTCGCGTGGCACGCTACTCGCGCGAGCGGCGGGCCAACGGGGCGTACACCTCCACTCCAGACGTTGCGCGGTGGCGCGCGACACACCAGTCCGAGGACCGCGCGCTGAGGGATCGCGAGAAGGCGCGGCGCCGCGACCAGTACGCCGAGTTGCCCGGCCAGGAGCAGGCGCGCATTGTCGAGCGGGTCCGCGGCGCCGACCGTCAGTCCCAGCCGTTGACGGCAACGCTCGCGGAGAACAGCGGCGAGCGGTGGACCGACGACGACCTGGCGCGGCTGGCCGTGCTGGCGCTCAGGTAGCAGGAAGCCCCACCCTGACCGAGGGTAGACGG
>CAZBZR010000064.1:4462-10380 GCA_964496445.1 uncultured Microbacterium sp. | reverse complement strand
AACGACCATTGGGAAAACTGACCGCAACATTTTGTTTATTTTGTTGTTGCATTTCGTCTGTATTGTGCCTATACTGTAGGCATGCAGTGAAGCAGTAAAGCGGCGCTGGCCAGTGCTGGTAAAACCGGCCGGCGCCTAACCAAAACCCACCTGTTACGGAGGTGAATCATGGCTAATCGCCATTCTGCCATCACGGTCGGCAAGACCGAGATCCCCTCGCGCGCCTACGTCTCCAAGTTCGGCTTCAAGGGCCCCGATCAGCAGAAGAAGGCCGGCGTCCTCTCCGGCGGCGAGCGCAACCGACTGAACCTCGCGCTCACCCTCAAGGAGGGCGGCAACCTGCTGCTCCTGGACGAGCCGACCAACGACCTCGACGTCGAGACGCTGTCGAGCCTGGAGAACGCCCTGCTGGAGTTCCCCGGCTGCGCCGTCGTCATCACCCACGACCGGTGGTTCCTCGACCGCATCGCGACGCACATCCTCGCCTACGAGGGCACCGACGACGCCCCCGACCAGTGGTACTGGTTCGAGGGCAACTTCGAGGCCTACGAGCAGAACAAGATCGAGCGCCTGGGGCCGGATGCGGCCAACCCGCACCGTTCGACGCACCGCAAGCTCACCCGTGACTGATCCGCTCGCACGCGTGGACGCCGTCGCCGTCGGGCGGCGGCTCCACGTGCCGATCCCGCTGCGGTGGGGCGATCTCGACGCGTACAACCACGTCAACAACACCGCGATGCTCAAGCTCCTCGAGGAGGCCCGCATCCGCGCCTTCTGGCGCGCCGGCCAGAGCGAGACGGCCCCCTCCACGGCGGTCCTGGACCCGGGAGGCGGCGGCATCCTGACGCTCGTGGCGCGGCAGGAGATCGAGTACCTCGCGCCGGTGCCGTACGGCCGCTTCCCGCTAGATGTGCAGATGTGGTTCGGGGCCCTCGGCGGCTCGAGCATCGAGGTCTGCTACGAGGTGTGCAGCCCCCCGGAGACGGCCGGTCCCGAGGGCCAGACCGTCTACGCGCGGGCCACCACCGTCGTGGTGAAGGTCGACGCCGCCACCGGAGTGCCGGTGCGGCTGTCCGCGGAGGAGCGCGCGGTGTGGGAGCCGTTCCTCGACGCTCCCCTCACCTACGCGCACCGCCGCTGAGACGGACCGCTCACCCCCGCGCGGGCTCGGCCAGCACCGCGCCGAGCACCGGTGTCGTCGCCGCGACCGCGGCGGCCACCAGCGCGACCCCGCCGGCCGCGCACCCGACCAGGACCAGCAGCGTCCCCGGCGCGAAGAGCACGGACGTGCCGATGAGGGGGAGGACCAGGAGGCCTCCCACCGCGGCGCAGGAGGCCACCGCGAACACGAGCGGCAGCAGGATCTCCCCCCGTCGCGCCGCCCGCATCGTCGCCCGCGGCATCCCGGCGCGCTCCAGCGCCACCCACAGCTCCCGCCGATCGAGGATCTGCGCCGCCTGGGAGACGCCGACCGCGCAGGCGACCATGACGAACGCCATCCCCATCGTGAGCAGCATGCCGGTGCGGATGTCGGGGATCAGGGGATCGGTCGAGTCCGCCGCGCCCTCCGTCATCGTGACGACGGCCCCGGCGATGACGGCCACGAGCGTCGTCATCGCCACGCCCGAGACCTGGCGCCACGCGGCGCGGGGGTCCTCGAGCACCGTGCGGGCAGCGATCAGCCCCGCGACGCTCCTCGTCGCCCGCAGCTGACCGGCGGCGACGAGGCGCAGCGCCCAGGGGCCGACGAGGTTCATCACCGCGATCGCACCGAAGAACGCCCCGCACATGACGACGACCAGGATCAGCAGCTCGGTGCTTCCGGCCGCGAGCGTCAGGGCGCCGCCGGCGGCGACGAGCACGGCGAGGGCGATGACTGGTCGGCTGCCGTGCAGGCGCGGCGCGTCGGTGCGGGCGCGCACCCCCAGGGGGGAGATCCGCACCTGACGCAGGCCGAGCGCGGCACTGGCGGCGGCCACGAGGCCCACCACCAGGACGACGGCGACGACCACGGCCGGCGAGACCCACAGCGCGCCGGCGCCGATGGGCGCGCCGCGGAAGGGGACGAGACCGACCAGCGGCACGGCGAGGACGTACAGGGCGATCCCTGCGACCGCGCCGGTCAGCGCGAGCGCCGTGGACTCCAGGATCGTCAGACCGGTCACGGTGCGGGCGGTGGCGCCCAGCAGCCGCAGCGTGGCCAACCGGTCGTCACGGCGCCGCGCGGACAGGCGTGCCGCGAGGCCCGACAGCGTGAACAGCGGGACCAGGAGGAGGGCGCACGCGAAGGCTCCGAGCGCCGGGTAGACCGGGTCGTCGCCCCAGGACAGGAACAGCGCGGTGCCGGCGACCACCAGGAGCAGGAGACCGGTCGACACGGCGAAGGCGACGAGGGGGAGGAGCAGGGTGAGGCGCTCACGCGCGTCGATGCGGGCGCTCAGCCACATCAGGCGCCGCATCACGGCGCGGTCGCCCGCGGGCGGGGACGCGGGAAGGACGGCGGCGCTCATCGATCGGCTCCGAGCGAGCGCGCGTCGGCGGTGATGCGTCCATCGCGCATGCGCACGACCCGGGAGCAGCGGGCGGCCACCGCCTCGTCATGGGTCACGACGACGAGCGTGCGTCCCTGGCCGGTGGTGGAGTAAAGCAGCGCCGACATCACCTCCTCACTGGTGCGCGAGTCCAGTGCGCCGGTGGGCTCGTCGGCGAAGGTCACGGCTGCTCCGGTGGCCTGCGCGCGTGCGATCGCCACCCGCTGGGCCTGACCACCGGACAACTGCCCGGGGCGCCGATCGTGCAGCCCCGACAGTCCGAGCCCGTCGAGCCATCCGGCCGCGTGCTGCTGGGCAGCCTGGCGGCCGACGCCGGTCATCATCAGCGGGAGGGCGACGTTCTCCAGAGCCGTGAGCTCCGGCAGCAGGAACCCCTGCTGGAACACGAAGCCGAAGCGCTCCCGCCGCAGCCGCGAGCGGTCGGCGTCGGGAAGCGCGCAGACCTCGACCGTGCCGGCGCCGTCGGAGAGGAGGACCGTGCCCGCGTCGGGGACGGTGATCCCGGCGAGGACGTGCAGGAGGGTCGTCTTCCCCGATCCGGATGCTCCCATCACGGCGACGGATTCGCCCGCTCCGACGTGGAGGTCCACCTCGTCCAGGGCCAGGGTCGCGCCGTAGCGCAGGCGCAGTCCGGACGCGGAGAGGACGGGGGAGGGGGCGGGGGGACGGCGGGAGTTCGACAGCATGCCCCCAGCCTCGCCGGGAGGCGGGGACGTGCACATCGCCCGTGCGGAGCAAGCGCGTCATCCTCGCGATGTACGGCGGCTCACTCCGGGACGCGCACCATGATCTCCTGCGCGACGCTGGCGGCCAGCACGCCGTCGCGCGTGTAGATGCGGCCGGTCGCGAGCCCCCGGCCGCCGCGGGCGTTGGGCGACTCCTGGACGTAGAGCAGCCACTCGTCCACCCGCGCGTCGCGGTGCCACCACATGGCGTGATCGAGGCTGGCGACCTTCAGTCCGGGCGTGGCCCACGGGATCCCGTGGGCGCGCAGGATCGATTCCTGGATGGTCAGGTCGCTCAGGTACGCCAGCACCGCCCGGTGCAGCAGCCGGTCATCCGGCAGCGCACGACGCGTCCGCATCCACACGGCCTGCGAGGGCTCGGCGGGGCCCTCGACGGAGAGGTAGATGGGCGAGGGGATGTGGCGGAGGTCGACCGGGCGGTCGGCGAACAGGCGCTGCGTCATCGGATGCGTCGCCTCCGGGCCCATCGTGGGATCGCGCAGGTCCTCGGGCATCGGCACATCGGGCATCGGTGCCTGGTGCTCGATCCCCGGATCGTCGTCCTGGGCGGACGAGATCATCGAGAAGATCGGCACGCCCTCCTGATAGGCCTGCGTGCGGCGGGTGGAGAACGAACGGCCGTCGTGGATGCGGTCGACGGCGAAGGTGATCGGCGCGGCGACGTCGCCGGGGCGGAGGAAGTACCCGTGGAGCGAATGGACCATGCGATCGGCGGGGAGGGTGCGGGCCGCGGCGATGAGCGACTGCGCGAGCACCTGACCGCCGTAGACGCGCCGGGTGGGCATCGCGTGGGACACGCCCGTGAAGATGTCCTCCGTCGTCCGCGCCCCCGAGTCGGCGAGGTCCAGTACCGACAGCAGATTTCCCACCGGATCCCACGCGTCCGACACCTGAACCTCCCGACCGGCGGACACCCCGCCCCCCTTGCTAGTTTAGGGCGGGTGCCCGCCCGCCTCCTGTTCCCCGACGCCGAGGCCGCAGCCGACCTGATGACATTCGCCGGCCGCGCCGCCCGGCTCGGCGACGCCGCCGTGCGCCTGCGAGGGGCGGCGGGTCAGCTGGTGACCACCTCGGCGCCGCTGTCGCCGCAGAACCTCCTCGATCCGACGCCGACGGTGCTGGGCCTGCGGATCCTGCCGGTGGATCCCGAGCTGGAGTGCGACCTCGTCGTCGCCGCCGACGCCCTGCGCCGCGCCCCGGACGCCGCCGCGGCGGTGGAGCTGCCGCCCACCGCGCTCACCGCGCCCTGGGCCGGGATCTCGCCGCCCCGGGGCGGCTGGGAGGTGTCGGGGTCGATCGCCGCATCCGTCCTGGCCGCCCGCGCGCAGTGGGGGATCGCCGCCGTCGCCGACCAGGTGCCGGCCGCCGCGGCGGAGGAGGTCGTCCGTGTCGTCCGGGCACAGGTGTGGGGGGCACCGGATCCCGCCCTCGGCGGCATGCCGCTCGGGGTCGCCTTCGCCGCCTTCGCGCTGGGGTTCATCGCCGGCGAGGAGGAGGCGGTGGTGCGGACCGCCGGGGCTTGGACGCGGGTGAGCCTCGCGCGCGGCCATGTCCTGACCAGGACCACCGTCCGATCGGGACTGACGCCGGTCCGCGCGACCGGCGCGGCGTAGGTCAGGGCGCAGGCGGGGCCGGCATCGTCCGACGCAGGCTCCAGCCGTTCTCGTCGACCGCATCGTGCCCGGGCAGGGCGTCGTCGGCCGCGGCGATCGCAGGATCGGCGAAGAGCAGACTCACCAGGCCTCGGCGGTGCCACATCTGCTGCGGCGTGTAGGCGTCTTCATGCATGACGAAGGCCCCGCCCCCGGTGCGCGCGCGCAGCTCCCGCACCCACGCGGCGTAGGCGGGATCGGGCCTGGCGGCGTGAGGGTGCTCCGCCGCGGCTGCGGCGAGACGGTCGGCGATCTGCGCCGGCGTCCAGGCGGTGCGCCCGTCGCGGAAGACATCGGCTCCGGCGCCGCTGGAGTACGCCAGGAGCACATCGCGCTCGTCGCCGGGCCCCGTGGGGTCTCCCGGCCAGGGGACGTACACGCGGCAGCGCCAGTGCCCGGTGGCGTAGAAGTTGGCAGCGATCCGCACCCCCTCCCATCCCCGCTCGTGGAGGAGGGCCACGGCCGCCACCAGGGCGAACTCCGGAGGCCCGTCCGGCGCGCTCACTGTGCTGCCGCCGCCGCGCGTCCGGCCGCACGGCCGGAGAACAGACAGCCTCCCAGGAACGTGCCCTCCAGGGCCCGGTACCCGTGCACGCCGCCGCCGCCGAAGCCGCTGGCCTCGCCGGCGGCGTACAGCCCGGGGATCGGGGCGCCGTCGGCGCCCAGCGCACGGCCGTCGAGGTCGGTCTCGATGCCGCCCAGGGACTTGCGGGTGAGGACGTGCAGCTTGACCGCGATGAGCGGGCCGGCCGCGGGGTCCAGGATGCGGTGCGGCGCGGCCGTGCGGATGATGCGGTCGCCGCGGAAGGCACGCGCCGAGCGGAGCATCGCGATCTGCGCATCCTTGGTGAAGTCATTGGCCATCTCGCGGTCTCGCGCGAGGAGCTCGGTCCGCGCGCGCTCGGGGACGAGCACGTCGCCGCCGGGAAGGGCGCGCATGCTCTCCAGGAGGGCGGCGAGGGCCCCCC
>CAZBZR010000064.1:0-4452 GCA_964496445.1 uncultured Microbacterium sp. | reverse complement strand
GATCGAGGAACGCCTGCACCGGCCCCGCGGCCCCCTTCCCCAGGCGTGAGCGGACGAGCAGACCGACGTCCCTGCCGGTGAGGTCGGGGTTCTGCTCGCTCCCCGAGAGGGTGAACTCCTTCTCCACGATGCGGGAGGACAGCACGAACCAGGAGTGGTCATGGCCCGTGCGGCGAAGGTGCGCGAGGGTGCCGAGCGTGTCGAATCCCGGGAACAGCGGCGCGGGCAGGCGCGCTCCGGTGGCATCCAGCCACACCGAGGACGGGCCGGGGAGGATGCGGATGCCGTGATTGGCCCACACCGGGTCCCAGTTGCGGATGCCCTCGACGTAGTGCCACATGCGGTCCATGTTGATCAGGCGCGCGCCGGCGGCCGTCGTCGCCGGGAGCATGGACCCGTCGACGTAGGCGGGGACTCCCGCGACCATGCCGGCCGGTGGGGTGCCGAGGCTCGCCGGCCAGTGTGCCCGGACGAGATCATGGTTGCCGCCGATCCCGCCGGAGGCGACCACGGTCGCCCCCGCGTGGATGCGGAACCCGCCCACCGCCTCGCGGCCGGACGCAGCGCCGCGCGGGGCGCCGCTGGAGGCGAGCACATCGCCGGCGGCACCGGTGACCATGCCGCCGGTGGTCAGCAGCTCCGTCACGCGATGCCGCGGCAGGATCGTCGCCCGCCCGGCGTCCTCCGCCGCCTCCAGCGCGGCCTGGAACGGGGCGACGACGCCCGGCCCGGTGCCCCACGTGATGTGGAAGCGCGGCACGGAATTGCCCGGCCCGGTCGCCGTATATCCGCCGCGTTCGGCCCACCCCACGATCGGGAAGAAGCCCACGCCGAGCTCCTTCATCCACGCGCGCTTCTCCCCGGCGGCGAAGTCGAGGTAGGCCTCCGCCCACCGCCGCGGCCAGGTGTCCTCGTCGCGGTCGAAGCCCGCGGTGCCGAACCAGTCCTGCCGGGCGAGCTCGAGCGAGTCGGAGATGCCCATCCGGCGCTGCTCGGGCGAGTCGACGAAGAAGAGGCCGCCGAAGGACCACCAGGCTTGACCGCCGAGATTGGTGCGCGGCTCCTGATCGATGATCGTGACCCGCTTGCCGGCGGCCAGAGCCTCGTACGCGGCGGTGAGACCGGCCAGCCCCCAGCCGATGATCAGGACGTCGGTCTCGGCGGCCGGCTCGGTCATGCGACTCCTTCGTCGTCGGGTCAGCGGCCGGAGTCACCGGCCAGCGGCAGCTGCGCTCGCGCTCCCGCGGCTCCGGGAGGCGCCGTGTTCACCATGGCATAGGCCGCCCGCGAGAGGTAGTCCCACAGGGTGGCCTCGTGAAGCGGCGGCAGCTGCAGCTCGTCGACGGCCGTGCGCATGCAGCGCAGCCACCGGTCCCGGGCATCCGGATCGACGGTGTAGGGCAGATGCCGCATGCGCAGCCGGGGGTGCCCGCGCTGCTGACTGTACGTTCCCGGGCCGCCCCAGTACTGCATCAGGAACAGCGCGAGGCGCTCTTCGGCGGGGCCGAGATCCTCCTCGGGGTACATGGGCTTGAGGACCGGGTCGGCGGCGACCTCGCGATAGAACACCGAGACGAGCCGGCGGAAGACCTCCTCCCCGCCCACCTCGTCGAAGAAGCTCAGCGGGGTGCTCATCGGTCGCCCTCCTTCCCGGCGGAATCGGGGTCGGGCATCCGGGGTGCGGCGGGCGGGGTGCGCGGCCCCGGCGGCTCGGGCGCCGGGGCCGCGGCCGCGTCGCGCTTGCGCCGCGGCTTCCACACCGGGTGCTCGGGAGTGGGCACGGGCGTGGGCCGGGTCCGGGGAGGGTTGGCCCCGCGCACGCGCGCGGCGCCCTCCAGGCCCGTGAGCATGATGGAGTTCAGCTGGGGGAGCTTCAGCCCCATCTCGTCGATCGCGTGCTTGAGCCGCATCCGGAGCTCGCGGGCGACGTCGTCCTTGGCGTTGGCGCGCGTCTTCATCACCAGGCGAATGACGAGCGCGTCGCCGGTCACCGATTCCAGACCCCACACCTCCGGCTGCTCGATGACGCGCGTGCGCCACTTCGGATCCTTCGCGAGAGACTGGGCGGCGCCGAGCATGGCCTCCTCGACGGCGGCGATGTCGGCGTCCACCGGCACGGCGAGGTCGATGATCACGCGCGACCACCCCTGCGACATGTTGCCGATCCGCGTGATCTCGCCGTTGCGGACGTACCAGAGCGTGCCGTTGACGTCGCGCACGTGCGTGATCCGGACGCTCACGTACTCCACGACGCCGGTGGCGAGTCCCAGGTCCACGACATCGCCGATGCCGATCTGGTCCTCCGCGACGATGAAGATGCCGTTGAGGACGTCCTTGACGATGTTCTGTGCGCCGAAGCCGAGCCCGGCGCCGATCGCGGCGGTCAGGAGCGTCAGCGAGGCGAGGATGTCGGGCGCGACGATCCCGGCGATGAGGACGAGGGCGACGATGACGATCGCGACGTTGACGATGTTCTGGAGGATCGTGCCCAGCGTGCGGGTGCGCTGAACGAGGCGCACCGCCGCCACCGGCGAGCGGTCGAGTGCTTGCGTGTCGTCGACGTTCGCCTTCGTCTTGGCCCCGGCGACGATCCGCCGCACCACGCGCCGGATCACGAGCCGCAGGAGCCAGGCGATCAGCACGCTCACCGCGATGATCACGAGGATGTTCAGGGCCTTCATGCCGACGTCCCACGCGACCGTGCCGACCTGCTTCCAGAAGTCGACGGTCGTGACGGGCGGGAGCGGCGTCTCAGCGGAAAGGAACATCGCTCCCATGCTAACGATGGATGCCTCGACGCCGTCTGAGCGCCGAGGCATCCGTCATGCGGGGGCGGGGATCACTCCGCGTCGCGCTCCTGCACGGCGAGGGCGCGCTCGACGCCGGCGAGGTTCTCCTGCACGAGGCGGCGCAGCGCCGCCGGGGCCTCGGGGTGGGCGCTCAGCCAGGCGCGGGTCGCATCGCGCAGCGCGACGTTCGCCAGCGGTGCCGGGTACAGGCCCACGATGAGGTACTGCGCGATCTGGTAGCTGCGCGACTCCCAGATGGGCAGCAGCATGTCGAAGTAGGGCGTGACGAACTCGGCGAGCGCCGCGACGGTGGCCGGGTGGACGAAGCCGGCGGCCGCCGCGCGGACGATCGTGTTCGGTGCGTCGTCCTTTCCGACCAGCGCGTCCCACGTGGCGAGCTTGGCCTCGGCGCCGGGGAGGGCGGCCTTGGCCTGGGCGGCGAACTCCCCGCCCTTCGCGGTGTTGTCCCGGGTGAGGGCGTCCTCGATGTCGCGCTCGGTCACGAGGCCGCCTGCGGCCAGCGACACCAGCAGCTGCCATGACAGGTCGGTGTCGATCCCCAGCCCCGGGAGGGTGGCCGCGCCGTCGCGGAGCGCACGCACCTGCTCCCACTGCGCCGGAGTGGCCGCGGCCGAGGCGAACGCGGTGACGAACTGCAGCTGGCTGTCGCTGCCGGCCTCGGCCTGCTGTGCGAGGTCCCACAGCCCGTCGGCGACCCGCTCCCGCGTGGCGTCGCGGGAGCCGGGGGCGACGTACGCGTTGGCGGCGAGCTGGAGCTGCGCGAGGGTCGTGCGCACGGTGGTGGACTCGGTCTCGGCGCCGATGTTGCGCAGCACCAGGTCGACGTAGTCGCTCGCCGAGGCTTCCGCGTCGCGCGTCTGATCCCACGCCGCCCCCCAGACCAGGGAGCGGGCCAGCGGGTCGCTGATGTCCTTGAGGTGAGCGATGGCCGTGCGCAGCGACCGGTCGTCGAGACGGATCTTGGCGTAGGCCAGGTCGGCGTCGTTCAGAAGCACCAGGTCGGGGCGGCGCAGCCCCTTCAGCTCCGGGACGTCGGTGCGGTCACCGTCGACGTCCAGCTCCAGGTGGTGCTCACGCACGAGCGAGCCGTCCACGAGCGAGTAGAAGCCGACGCCGAGGCGGTGCGGGCGGATGGTGGGGTAATCCGCCGGCGCCGTCTGCACGATGGCGAACCGGGAGATGACGCTGCCGGGGCCGGCGGGGTCGGAGGCCTCCTCGATGAGCGGCGAGAGGGTGTTCACGCCGGCCGTCTCCAGCCACTTCTTCGCCCAGCCGCCCAGCTCACGGCCGCTCGTGGCCTCGAGCTCGGCGAGGAGGTCGCCGACCTCGGTGTTGGACCACTCGTACTTGCGGAAGTACGCGGCCACGCCGGCGAAGAACTGCTCGATGCCGACCCACGCCGCCAGCTGCTTGAGGACCGACCCGCCCTTGGCGTAGGTGATCCCGTCGAAGTTGACCTGCACGTCCTCCAGGTCGTTGATCTGCGCGACCACCGGGTGGGTGGAGGGCAGCTGGTCCTGGCGGTAGGCCCAGGTCTTCTCCATCGCGTTGAACGTGGTCCACGCCTCGGTCCACTCGGTGGCCTCGGCGGTGGCGATGGTGGACGCCCACTCGGCGAAGGACTCGTTGAGCCACAGGTCGT
>CAZBZR010000063.1:0-11602 GCA_964496445.1 uncultured Microbacterium sp. | reverse complement strand
CACCACCGAGCTCTCGCGCGAGATCGCCTCGAAGGGTCTGTACCCCGCGGTCGACCCGCTGACCTCGACCAGCCGCATCCTCGACCCGCGGTACATCGGCGCCGACCACTACCGCGTGGCCACCGCCGTCAAGCAGATCCTGCAGAAGAACAAGGAGCTGCAGGAGATCATCGCGATCCTCGGTGTCGACGAGCTGTCGGAGGAGGACAAGATCGTCGTCGCCCGTGCGCGCCGCATCCAGCAGTTCCTCTCGCAGAACACCTACATGGCCAAGAAGTTCACCGGCGTCGAGGGCTCCACGGTCCCGATCAAGGAGACGATCGAGTCCTTCGACGCGATCGTCAAGGGCGACTTCGACCACGTGGCCGAGCAGGCGTTCTTCAACGTCGGCGGCATCTCCGACGTCGAAGCGCGCTGGGCGCAGATCCAGAAGGAGAACGGCTGACATGCCGCTCCAGGTTCACCTCGTCTCCGCCGACGCGGAGGTCTGGACGGGAGAGGCCTCGCTCGTCGTGGCCAAGACCGTCGAGGGCGAGATCGGCTTCATGGCCGGGCACGAGCCCGTTCTCGCGATCCTCGCCGAGGGCCAGGTGCGCATCACCCAGGCCGACGGCGCCAAGGTGATCGCCAACGCCCAGGACGGCTTCCTGTCGATGGAGGGCGACGACCTCACGATCGTCGCCGGCAACGCCGCGCTCGTCTCCTGAGTCGCCGAGAAACCACATCCGCGTCGAGACGCCACGGTTCCCGTGGCATCTCGCGCCGGATGTGGTTTCTCGCATGAAGAGGACCGGATGCTGATCCTGCTGCCGCCGTCGGAGACCAAGCGGCCGGGCGGCGAGGGGGCGCCCCTGGCGCTGGACGACCTCGCCTTCCCGGCGCTGCGGCCCCAGCGCGAGGCGGTGATCGATGCGCTCATCGCGCTCTCGGGCGATGAGGACACCGCCGCGCGCGTGCTCAAGCTGAGCCCCCGCCAGCGCGGCGACATCGCCGCCAACGCCGCGCTGCGGACGGCACCGACCCTGCCGGCGGTCGATCGCTACACCGGCGTGCTGTTCGACGCGCTGGGCGCAGCGACGCTGGATGCCTCGGCGCGGCGCTGGCTCGGTGCCCACGTCCTCATCCATTCCGCGCCCTTCGGTCCGGTCGGGGCGCTGGATCCGGTGCCGCCGTACCGGCTGGCCGCCGGCACGGCGCTGCCCGGCGCGCTGGCGCTGCGGCGCCACTGGTCGGACGCGGTCTCCGCCGCCCTCGCGGCCGCGTCCCCGTCCTTCGTGCTCGACCTCCGCTCCGAGGCGTACGCGGCGCTCGGTCCGGTCCCCGCCGCCGTCCCCTCGGTCTACGTCCGGATCGTGAGCGGCACCGGGCGCGCGCTGAATCACTTCAACAAGCACGCCAAGGGCGCGCTCGTGCGTGACCTCGCCTCGACACGCCCGCGGATCCGCGACCTCGCCGCGCTCCGGCGCTGGGCGGGGGAGGCGGGGTGGAGCATCCGCGACGGGGCCCCCGGCGAGATCGAGCTGACGGCGCCCGCCGGGCGCTGATCCGGCCGTTGCGGCCGCGTCTGCTGTTCAGCGAACACCCAGGGTCGCTAGCATGACGGCAGCGGTCACGTCCGCGCGTGGGAACACGCTCCTTCCCCGAGAGGAATCTCATGGACCCCTATTACGACCCGACCGGCGCGGCCACCGTTCTGGCCTTCGTGCTGTTCCTGCTGCCCATCCTGTTCATCCTGATCGCGGTGGGTTACGTCCTCCATTCGTTCTTCTCGATGAAGCTGTTCGAGAAGGCCGGCGTGCAGGGCAAGTGGCGCGCGTGGGTGCCGGTATACAACTCCATGATCCAGGGCAAGCTCGGCGACTTCTCGCCGTGGGTGGTCCTGGGCGCGATCGTCCTCAGCAGCCTCCTGAACCAGGTGCCGGTCCTCGGCTGGCTCCTCGGCCTGGCCGCGTACGCCGTGATGGTCGTCTACGCGTACCGCATCAACGCCAAGCTCGGGAAGGACTGGCCGATCCTCCTGCTGTTCATCATCCCGGGCCTCGGTGGTCTCATCTGGCTCGGCATCGTGAGCCTGGACAAGTCGCGGTGGAACCCCGCCATCCCGCCGGCGCCGTGGGCGAGCACCTTCCTCGCCGACAAGACGGTGTGGGACGGCATCCCGGTCCAGCCCTCCGCCGCGTCCGCCGCGGGCGGCTACGCTCAGCCGCCCGCGGGCACGCCCGGCGCAGCGGCCTACCCGCCGCCCGCCTACCCGCCCGCAGCGACCTACCCGCCGGCGGCGCCCCCCGCCACGCCGCCCGCCGTGCCGCCGACCGCGGCCGAGCCGCCCGCGCCGCCCGCCGCGCCGCCCGCGCCGCCCACGACGCCGCCCGCGGACCCCACAGAGCCGCCCCGCGCCTGACGCGACCGATGCGCCTCCGCCCGACGGCGGGGGCGCATCGCGTTGCTAGCGTGGGGGGATGACCACCCCCGTCCCCACCCGCCCGGTCGGCCGCTCCGGCCTGCTCGTCTCCGCCGTCGGACTCGGCTGCAACAACTTCGGCCGCGCCGGCACCCGCACGCAGACGCTCGAAGGCACCCGCGCCGTGCTCGAGGCCGCCCTGGAGGCGGGGGTGACGTTCCTGGACACCGCCGACATGTACGGGCAGGAGTTCGGCCTCTCCGAGACGCTCATGGGCGAGGCCCTCGCCGGCCGTCGTGACCAGGTCGTCATCGCGACGAAGTGGGGTCACCAGGGTGTCGAGCGCGACACCACGGGGGGAGCCAAGGGGTCGCGCACCTACATCCGCCGCGCGGTGGAGGATTCCCTCCGCCGTCTCCGCACCGATTGGATCGACCTCTACCAGCTGCACACGCCCGATCCCGCGACGCCGATCGAGGAGACCCTCGACGCCCTCGGCGAGCTCGTCCGGGAGGGGAAGATCCGCTACGTCGGCCACTCGAACTTCGCGGGCTGGCAGCTGGCCGAGGCCGAGGCCGCCGCCGACCGCAGCATCCGCTTCGTCTCTGCCCAGAACCAGTACAGCCTCCTGGCCCGGGGCGCCGAGCGCGAGGTGCTCCCCGCGGCTCGGCACTTCGGACTGGGGTTCTTCCCGTTCTTCCCGCTGCACAACGGACTGCTCACGGGCAAGTTCACGCGCGAGGGCGGACCGGCCGACAGCCGCATCCTCCGCCAACGCCCGCACCTGTGGCAGGACGCGCCGTGGGATGCCCTGGACCGCTACCGCGCGTTCGCCGAGGAGCGAGGGCTCACGATGCTCGAGGCGACGTTCGGGTGGCTGCTCGCCCGCGAGCCCGTCGCCAGCGTGATCGCGGGCGCCACGAGCCCCGAGCAGGTGCGCGCCAACGCCGCCGCGGCCACCGCGTGGACCCCCACGGCCGAGGAGATGGACCTCATCGACGAGATCCTGCCCCTGCCCGCCGACCCCGCCGCGGGCTGAGGAGGCGTGGCGTAGACGGTCCATTAGGATGTGAGGGCGCCGCACGCCTCGTGCGGCCCGCGTTCACGGCGACCGGAGGATGTGGCGTGCCCCAGGTGACGACCAGCACCCGATCCGTCGCGGTGGCGGACGGGACGATCGAGCTGTCGTGGGCCGAGGTGACCGACACCGGTCGACGACGCGAGGCCAATCAGGACGCCGTCCTCGCGAGCTTCCCCCTCTTCGTCGTCGCCGACGGCATGGGCGGACACATCGGCGGCGAGATCGCCAGCGCCAGCACCATCGACCGGATGCGGGCGATGGTCGATGACGGCTCGGTGACGCCGAAGGCCATCGAGAAGGCGATCGTGCGCGCGGTGAAGGACATCGTGTCCCATCCGGAGACCACTGATGAGGGCACCGGCACGACGCTCACCGGCGTGTTCCTGGACACCTCGCAGCATCCGCCGCACTGGGTCACCCTGAACATCGGGGACTCCCGCGTCTACCTGCTGCGCGACGAGGATCTGGTGCAGATCACCACCGATCACTCGGTCGTGCAGGAACTCGTCGCCGCCGGGCGGCTGAGTCCCGAGGAGGCGGAGAACCACCCCTACGGCAACGTGATCACGCGCGCCGTCGGCCCGAGCGAGAACGCCAAGCCCGACTACGTGCGCCTGGACGTCGTCGACGGCGACCGGTTCGTGATCTGCTCGGACGGGCTCACCAAGGAGCTCACCGACTACGGCATCCAGCACTTCCTCACCGAGAACCCCGACCCCGCCGACGCGGTGACGGCGATGCTGGAGGCGGCGCTGGAGAACGGCGGCCGCGACAACATCACGATCATCGTGCTGGACGTGCGGCGCGCCGCCGCCTGACCTCTCCTCCCCAGCCGCCCTGCGACGGCGGCTCTGCACGATCACGGCGGATCGCGCCGGCCGGGGCTGCCGGCCCGCTGGACTGGGGGCATGAGCGAGCGTCCGGATCCCCCCGTCGCGGATGCCGCACCCCTAACGCTGCGCGCTCGCACGGTGCCGGCGCCCCGCCCCGGTGTGCCGTGGCTCGCCGCGGCGGTGCCGGTCGTGGGGGCCCTGGGGTGGTGGGCGCTGACCGGCTCCGCCTTCGCGATCTGGTTCGCGCTGCTCGGCCCGGTCATCGCCGTGGCGGGCGTCGCGGACGCCGCACGTGGCTCCCGGCGGGAACGCCGACGAGGCGAGCGGGAGGCTGAGGCGGCGCGGCGCCGCGTGAGCGCCGACATCACCGCGCGGCAGTCGGTGGAGCGGGAGACCCGGCGCGCGCGTCATCCCGATGTCGCCGGCTATCTCCGGCGGCCCGAGCAGGTGTGGCGTCCGGTGCGGGCGCGGCGCGACCTCCTCGTGGTCGGCAGCGGCGCCACGGCGAGCGAGGTGCGCGTGAGCGCGGGAGACGATCCGGAGGACGCGGCGCTGGCCGCCGCGGCACGGACGCTCCCGGATGCACCGGTGCTGATCGAACTCGCCGGGGGCGTGGCCGTGGTGGGCCCGGCGCCGCACGCGCGGGCCGTCCTCCGGGCGCTGCTGCTCCAGGTCGCCTGCGCTCGTCCGCCGGGGGAGGTGGAGGTCTCCGGTGGCGACGAGGACTGGGTGAAGGCCCTGCCCCACGCCCGCCCCGGCGCGCTGCGGATCACGTGGGCCACCGGTGCCGTCGCGCCCGCGGCCGGTGCGGTCGTCTTCGCCGAGCGGCAGCCCGGCGCAGCGGTGCCGGCCGGCTGCGCCGCGGTGATCGAACTGATCGCCCCCGACCGGGCGCGGCTGGAGACGGAGGGCGCCGTGCGGGAGGTCCGCGTCGAAGCCGTCGCGTGCGCGCAGGCCGAGGTCATCGCCGCCGAGCTCGCGACGCGCGCGACAGTCCTCGGCGCGCAGCCGGAGCCGCCGATATCGCTCAGTGCCCTCCGGCCGCGGCAGCGCGAGCATGCGCGACGCGGGCTCCCGGTGGCGATCGGCTCGACCGCCGGGGCGGCGTGCGAGCTCGACATCGTCGCAGACGGGCCGCACGCGCTGGTCACCGGCATGACGGGGTCGGGCAAGAGCGAGCTGCTCGTGACCTGGGTCACGGCGCTGTGCACGCGCTTCACGACCGCCGACGTGTGCTTCCTCCTGGCCGACTTCAAAGGCGGCACGGCGTTCGACGCCCTCGCGGCACTGCCGCACGTCACCGGCGTGATCAGCGACCTCGACGACGCCGGGGCCGCACGCGCCATCGCGAGCCTGCGCGCGGAGGTCCGCGCGCGCGAGGAGCGGCTCGCCGCTGCGGGAGCACGCGACATCGCCGAGATCGCGCTGCCGCGCCTCCTCGTCGTCGTGGACGAGTTCGCCGCCCTGCGGGAGCGGCATCCCGACCTCGAGACGCTGTTCTGCGACCTCGCTGCGCGGGGGCGCGCGCTCGGTATCCACCTCATCCTCGGCACGCAGCGGGCGGGCGGCGTCTTCCGGGATGCGCTGACGGCCAACTGCGGCCTGCGCATCAGCCTGCGCGTCTCCGATCCGGCCGACAGCGTCGCGCTGCTGGGCGTGGCGGATGCGGTGGCCCTCCCCGGCGACGCGGAGGGGCGCGGGCTGGCTCTCGTCCGCCGCAACGCCGATCCGCGGCCGTCTCGCGTGCGGATCGCCCTCGCCGCTGACTCCGATGTCCGCGCGGCGGGGGAGGGCGCCGGACCTCGCCCGCGGGCGCCGTGGCTTCCCGCGTTGCCGGCGCGCCTGGACCTTCCCCCCGCTCCCGCCGCGGGCGGCGTCGTGCTCGGCATGATCGACGAGCCCGATCGCCAGCGCCAGGACCTGTGGCTCCTGAACCCGCGGGCGCGCGGGCTCCTGGTGGTCGGCGGGCCGGGGACGGGCAAGTCCACGGTGCTCGCGACCGCCGCCGCGCAGGTGCCGCGGATGCGGTGGATCGGCCCCGACCCGGAGGCGGCGTGGGACGCGCTGTGCGCGGCGGCGCTGTCGCCGCCGGAGGCCGGCACCGTGGTCGCCATCGACGACCTCGACGCGCTGCTGGCGCGCTACCCCGACGAGTATGCGCGGGCGGCGGCGGCCGCCGTGGAGCGTCTGGTGCGCGAGGCGGGGGGCTTCGGCATCACGGTGCTGGCGTGCGTCCAGCGCCTCGCCGGCGCCACCGCGCGGATCGCCGAGCTGTTCCCCGAACGCCTGGTGCTGGCCACCTCCTCGCGGGCCGAGCACGTCGCCGCCGGTGGGGAGGCGGAGCACTGGCGCCCGTCCACGCCGCCGGGGCGCGGGCGTCTCGGCGGTCGCCTGGCGCAGGTCGCGCTGCCCCCGCAGGTGCCCGCGCAGGTCGTCGCCGATCCGGTGCCCCGATGGCAGCCGCCGGAGGGTGTGTCCGGCTTCGTCGCACCGCGCCCCGGAGAGGGGGCGGTGCAGTGGTGGGAGCGCTCCGGGGTGCGCGTGCGCGCCGCGAGTGCCGAGGAGGATCCGGTCGTCGCGGAGCCGGGGGAGAGGGTGGTGATCGTCGGGACGCCCGAGCAGTGGCTGGCCCGGCCGCGGCTGCTCGACCGCATCCGCGCGGAGCATCCGCTCGTCGTCGACGCCGCCTGCGCACGCGACCTGCGGCTGCTCGCGGGGGAGCGCGATCTTCCGCCCTTCGTCGACCCCGCCCGGCCGCGGGCCTGGGTGTACGCGCCCGGAGCCGCCGCGTGCCGCGTCCGCGTGGTGCCGGACGACGATCGCGTCGCTTGACCCCGCGCGCTCGCCACCCGTACGTTCAGCTTGTGACCACCGAACTCGACCGGACCACGGGCAAGGGTCTGGCGGCGGGCACGCTGGGGCTCTGGGGATCGACCGTCATCGGGCTCGCCTCCACCGCACCGGTGTACTCGCTCGTCGCCACGCTGGGCTTCGTCGTCCTGGCCGTCGGCGCGCAGGCGCCGATCGCCTTCGTCCTCGCCTTCATCCCGATGCTGTTCATCGCCTTCGCCTATCGAGAGCTGAACAACGCCGTGCCCGACTGCGGCACGACGTTCACGTGGGGGACGAAGGCCTTCGGCCCCTGGGTGGGCTGGATGGGCGGCTGGGGCGTGGCCGTGGCGGGCATGGTGGTCCTGGCCAACCTCGCGCAGATCGCGGGCATCTACCTGTGGTCCCTGATCGGCGACGGCTCCCTGGCCGAGAACGTCCCGCTCGTCACGGCGACCGGCGTCGCCTTCATCGCCGCGATGACGTGGGTGAGCTGGCGGGGCGTCGAGATCGGCGAGCGGATCCAGAACATCCTCCTCGGCGCCCAGTATCTCGTGCTGGCGATCTTCGTCGTGGTGGCGCTGTGGAAGTTCTTCGACGGCACCGCACCGGACCCGACGCCCTTCGACATCGCGTGGTTCAACCCGTTCGGGTTCACCGAGTGGAGCGGGTTCACCGAGGCGGTCCTGCTCGCGCTGTTCATCTACTGGGGCTGGGACACGTGCCTCGCCCTGAACGAGGAGACCCGCGACCCGCAGCGCATCCCGGGGCGCGCGGCGCTGCTGACCACCGTCATCCTGCTGTTCACCTACGTCGGCGTGACCGTCGCGGCCATGATGTACGCGGGGCTCGGGGGGAGCGGGACGGGCCTGGGCAACGAGGCCAACGCCGACGATGTGTTCCTCGCCCTCAAGGACGGCCTGTTCGGTCCGTTCGGCTGGATCCTGGTGGTGGCCGTCCTCATCTCCGCGGTGTCGTCGACGCAGACCACGATTCTGCCGACCGCCCGCGGCACGCTCGCGATGGCGGCGTACAAGGCGCTGCCGAAGCGGTTCGAGACGGTGCATCCGCGGTACAAGACGCCCTCGTTCTCGACGGTCGTGATGGGCGTGGTGGCGAGCCTGTACTACATCGGCATGACGCTGATCAGCGACAACATCCTGCAGGACTCGATCCTGTCGCTGGGCCTGGCGATCGCGTTCTACTACGCCATCACCGGCTACGCCTGCGTGTGGTACTTCCGACGCGACCTGTTCACGTCGGGCCGGAACCTCCTCTACCGGGGCATCCTGCCGCTGCTGGGTGCCCTCATGCTCACCTACGCCTTCATCCAGTCGGCCATCGACATGTACGACGTCGACTACGGCTACACCGTGCTGTTCGGCATCGGCGGCACGTTCGTCGTGGGCATCGGCGCGCTCGCGGTCGGGGTGCTGCTGATGTTCCTGTGGTTCCTCTTCCCGCGCTCCAAGCCCTTCTTCCGCGGGGAGAGCCTCAACCGCGACACGCCCGTGCTGGTTCCGGAGGAGTCGTTCGACTACACCCGTTCCGTCGACGGCGGACTGATCTGACAGGCGGCACCATGCGCATCCTCATCATCGGCGCCGGCGGCGTCGGATCGGCGGCCGCGCGCATCGCGGTCCGGCGGTCGTTCTTCGACGCGCTCGTGCTCGCCGACTACGACCCCGCCCGTCCCGAGGCGCTCGTGGCGGAGCTCGGTGACGAGCGGCTCCTCGCCGCCCAAGTGGATGCGTCGGACGCGGAGTCCGTCGCGGCGCTCATCCGCGCCCACGACATCACCCACGTGCTCAACGCCGTGGATCCGCGGTTCGTGATGCCCATCTTCGACGGCGCCTTCGCCGCCGGGGCGACCTACCTCGACATGGCGATGAGCCTGTCCACGCGGCATCCGGAGCGACCCTATGAGCTCCCGGGAGTCAAGCTCGGCGATGACCAGTTCGCGAAGGCCGAGGAGTGGGAGGCGGAGGGGCGCCTCGCCCTCGTCGGCATCGGCGTGGAGCCGGGGCTCTCGGACGTATTCGCGCGGTACGCGGAGGATGAGCTGTTCCGTGAGATCGACGAGCTCGGAGTCCGCGACGGCGCTAATCTCGTCGTCGCCGGCTACGACTTCGCGCCGTCCTTCTCCATCTGGACCACCATCGAGGAGTGCCTGAACCCGCCGGTGATCTATGAGCGCGACCGCGGCTGGTTCACCACCGAGCCCTTCAGCGAGCCGGAGGTGTTCGACTTCCCCGAGGGGATCGGCCCCGTGGAGTGCGTCAACGTCGAGCACGAGGAGGTGCTCCTCATGCCGCGGTGGACCCGCGCGCGCCGCGTCACGTTCAAGTACGGACTCGGCGACGAGTTCATAGAGGTCTTGAAGGTGCTGCACAAGCTCGGTCTCGACAAGACCGAGAAGGTGCGGGTCGGCGGCGTCGAGGTCTCGCCGCGGGACGTGGTGGCAGCCCTCCTGCCCGACCCGGCCACCCTCGGCGACAAGATGACGGGCAAGACGTGCGCGGGGGTGTGGGTCACCGGCACCGGCACGGATGGCGCGCCGCGCTCGACCTACCTGTACCACGTGGCCGACAACGAGCAGACGATGGCGGAGTACGGCTCGCAGGCCGTGGTGTGGCAGACCGCCGTGAATCCCGTGCTGGCCCTGGAGCTGCTGTCCTCCGGAGCGTGGCAGGGGGTCGGGGTCCTCGGCCCCGAAGCGTTCCCCGCGCGGCCGTTCCTCGACCTCTTGGCCGCTCCGGCGCCCGAGGGCTACGGCTCGCCGTGGGGGATGCGGGAGATGCCGCTGCCCTAGACCAGCGGACGGATCGCGCCCACCTCGCGGCCGCCCCCGTGCACCGCGAGCGGCAGCCGGGTGAGGGTCTCGGCGACGTCGGCCGGGGCGAGGGCGCCGGCGCGTTCGAGCAGGCGCAGCGCGACAGCCGTGGCGGCGCGGCCGCTGCCGTCGAGGATCTTCAGTGCGACGGTCGTGCCGTCGGGGGCGACCATGACCATGACGCCCTCGGCGCCGCCCTTGGCGAAGACGCCCAGGCGCTCGATCGCCACGGTGTCGGGACGGCCCGGGCCGTCGATGGTCCACGGGTTCTCGCGCACCGCGCGCACGAGCGCTCCCGCGCTGCGGTGCAGCGCGAAGGGCGAGCGCTCCGACGAGGTGCCGATGCGGTGGATCGCGCGGGCGAGACCGGTCAGGCTCAGGGCGTACACGGGGGCTCCGCAGCCGTCGATCGCCGTCGCGGCCGGCTTCTCTCCGGTGAGTCGCTCGACGACCTCGCGGATGTGCACCTGCAGCGGATGAGCGGGGGCGAGGTAGCCGTCGATGTCCCAGCCGGAGGCGCGGCAGGCGAGCAGCATCGCCGCGTGCTTGCCGGAGCAGTTCATCCGCACGCGCGCCGGCTCGTCGCGCTCGCGCACCATCTCATCGCGGGTGGCGCCGTCGCCGGGCCAGGCCGGAGGGCACGCCAGGTCCTCCTCGCCGGCGCCGGCGGCCTGCAGGATGTCGCGGACCACGGCGACGTGCGCGTCGGTGCCGGAGTGGCTCGCGGTGGCCAGGGCCAGGTGCACCCCCTCCAGCGCCGCACCGGCGGTGAGGCACGCCACCGCCTGGAGCGGCTTCATGCTGGAGCGGGGGAGGATCACCGCGCCGGAGTTCCCGAAGGACTCGGCCACCGTGCCGTCGGGAGCGAGGACGACGGCTGCCCCGGCATGCCGGGACTCGGCGAAGCCGCTGCGCTCGAGGACGGCCAGATCGACGGAATCCGCGGAGGTCAGGGGCACCGCTCCAGCCTAACGCGGCGCCGCAGCGGCGCCGGGGCGCCCCCGCGGTGCGACACTGTCACCATGACCAGTGAGCACCACTACCGGGTCCGCGCCGAGTGGACCGGCGACCGGGGCACGGGAACGAGCGGCTACCGCGACTACGACCGCTCCGTCACTATCCGCGTGGCGGGCAAGCCCGACCTCCTCGCCTCCGCCGATACGCCCTTCCGCGGCGACGGCGGCAAGTGGGACCCGGAGGACATGCTCGTCGCCGCCCTGGCCGAGTGCCACCTGCTGTCGTACCTGCACGCGTGCGTCCAGGCGGGGGTCGTGGTCACCGCCTACGAGGACGAGGCGGTGGGCACCCTGGTCGTCGAGGGGATGGGCGGCCGCTTCACGGAGGTGGTGCTGCATCCGCGGGTCACCGTCGCGGATGCCTCGATGCTGGAGGCTGCCCGTGCGGCCCACACCCCCGCTCACGAATGGTGCTTCATCGCCAACTCGGTGAACTTCCCGGTGCGCCACGAGCCGATCGTCTCGGTGGCCTGACACGACGAAGTCCCGCCGGCCGCAGCCGACGGGACATCGCACGGGTGGGGGTCAGCGGACGTCGTCGTCGACCCAGTCCATCGACTTCGTGACGGCCTTCTTCCCCAGTCGCAGCTGCCGCTCGCGCTCCTCGGG
>CAZBZR010000062.1:0-11677 GCA_964496445.1 uncultured Microbacterium sp. | reverse complement strand
CCATGCCCTGCGCCGAGGCGAAGGGGTTGTTGCCCGGGCGGGGGCCGGCGGGACGCTGACCCATGCCCTGCGCCGACGCGAACGGGTTGTTGCCCGGGCGCGGAGCGCCCCCGGGACGCGGGGGCTGCGGGGCGCCGGGGCCGGGCTTCGGACCGGCCGGCGAGGCCGCGGGGGCGTCGCCGGACGCCGCAGCGGCCGCGGGGGCCGGCTGCGCGGGCGCGGCGGGCGCCGTCGGGGCCGCGGGTGCGGCGGGTGCCGGAGCCGCGGGGGCGGCGGGTGCCGACGGACGCGCAGCCGGGGCTGCGGGACGCGCCGGGCCGGGGCGACCGGGGGTCGGGGCACCGGATGCCGGAGCCTTCGCCGGCGCCGGGGCGGCCGTGCCGTCCGCCTCGAGGGCGGCGCGGAGCTTCCGGGCCACCGGGGGCGCGATGGTGGACGAAGGGCTCTTGACGTATTCGCCGAGCTCCTTCAGCTTCGCGAGGGCGACTTTACTGTCGACGCCGAGCTCGGAAGCGATCTCGTGCACGCGTGGGTTTGCCACATTTCTCCTGTCTGGGGGCCCGCCCCGGACAGGGCAGACCGTTAATTGCGGACGGGTCTCATTTCGAGCCGTTCACTGTGAATCCATAGCCGTTCAGCCGTTTCGCTGGAGGGTGTTCTGAAAGGTCTGCGTGTCGAGCGGACCCGACACACGCAATGCGCGGACGAAGGCGGATCGCCGCAGAGCGGCGGTCACGCACGCATCCGTCTCATGCACCCACGCGCCCCGCCCCGGCATCATCGCGCGGTCGTCGCGCACGAGGACCGAATCGACGGCCACGACTCGCAGGAGTGTGGACCGGGCAGCGCGCGTGCGGCATCCGACGCACGTTCGTACCGGCTCCATTCTACACCTCGGACCCCGGGGGCCGACCGCCCCCTCAGTCCTCGAGGATGCTGTCGGGCTGGATGTCGATCTTGGCGCCGGTGAGCTTCGCGGCCAGGCGCGCGTTCTGCCCCTCCTTGCCGATCGCCAGCGACAGCTGGTAGTCCGGCACCAGCGCGCGCACGGCCTTGGTGCCCGCATCCAGCACGAACGACGAGGTCACCTTCGCCGGCGACAGCGCGTTGGCGACGAACTTCGGCAGTTCGGCATCGTAGTCAACGATGTCGATCTTCTCGCCGCCCAGCTCCTCGGTCACGGCACGCACGCCGATGCAGGCGCCCTTGGCGTGGATGGTGGGGTCGATCGCCTTGACCGCCATCTTGGTGCGGTGCCCGGCCTCGCGGGCGAGGGCGACGATCTCGACCAGGCCACCGGCGATCTCGGGCACCTCGAGCGCGAAGAGCTTGCGGACCAGGCCCGGGGGGGTGCGCGAGACGGTGATCGAGGGGCCCTTCGTGCCGCGCGAGACGGAGGTGACGTAGACGCGCAGACGCGAGCCGTGCGGGTAGGTCTCCCCCGGCACCTGCTCTTCGGGCGGGAGGATGGCCTCGACGGTGCCGAGGTCGACGTGCACCATGCGGGGGTTGGGGCCCTGCTGCACCACGCCGGCGACGATGTCGCCCTCCTTGCCGCGGAACTCTCCGAGCACGGCGTCATCGGCGATGTCGCGCAGGCGCTGACTGATGACCTGCTTCGCGTCGTACGCGGCGATGCGGCCGAAGTCGTCGGGGGTCTGCTCCTCCTCGCCGATGACCGCGCCCTCCTCGTCGAGCACCGGCGTGAACACGCCGACGTGACCGGTCTTGCGATCCAGCGACGCGCGGGCACCCTCGGGGGCGACGCCGGTGGGCGAGGTGTGCTTGCCGTAGGCGGTGAGGATGGCCTGCTCGATGATGCGCGCGAGTTCGTCGAAGGGGATCTCCTTCTCACGTTCGATCGTCTTCAGCAGTGCGAGATCGATGTCCATCGCGGGGCCCTCCGTATTCAGCTCTCGCCGGCGAATCCTCGTGCCGACATCCCGACTACGTTACCCGATGGGACGCGGCCTCGTCTGCGTCGTCCCGGCGTCTCAGCGGCCGGCGCAGTCGTTCCGCAGCGGCGGACGCCCCTCCAGCAGATCCTCCGTCCAGTGGTGCAGCACCGGCAGGAAGCGCGAGCCGGGAAGGATCGGCCGGAGGTGGTCATAGCCGTGGTACGCGCGCCAGCGCACCTCCTGACCCTGCGCGCACAGCCCGGCCACGAACTCCTCCTGCAGCGACGGCGGGATGACCTCGTCCTCCCGGCCCCACGCCACGAGCACCGGCGAACCGGTGGGCGCGGTCGCGGCGTTCTCGGCCAGTCGCCGGCCCAGGGCGCCGGAGGTGAGGTCGCCCGAGTACAGCGGACGGTCTTCGGAGACCCCGAGGGCGGTGAGCACCGAGACGATCACGCCGGGCTCGGTCGGGCAGCGCTGGGTCATCTCCCGGACGATCGTGCGGGCGCCCGCGGTGACGTAGTCGTCGATATGCACGTCGGCGTACGTCTGGGCGTAGGGCACGAGCACCCACGCCGTGAGGACCGACAGGAGCGCGCCGCCGTCGCCGGTGAGCATCTCGTCGGCGAGCGCGGCGGGATCGGCGACGGGCGCGATCGCGGCCGTGCCGAGCACGTCGATGCCGGGCGTGTACTCGGGGGCGAGGAGGGTGGTCCACAGCGCCGCGTGCCCGCCCTGGGAGTGGCCCCACACCACGGTGTCGGGCGAGAGGGTCACGCCGGGCAGCTCACCGGCGGCCAGCACGGCATCGAGGGATGACCTCCCCTCCCCCTTGCCGATGAGGTAGGGGAAGCGCCCCGGCGCCCCCTGCCCGGAGTAGTCGGAGGCGACGACCACCCAGCCCGCCTGCAGCGCCTCCTCCAGCCCGGGGATCGCCCACCGGGTGGCGGAGGCGTCGCGCAGGCTCGGCGCGCAGCCCTGCGCGACGCCGGTCGTGCCGTGATTCCACACGATCACCGGACGCGGGCCGGGCGGGGGATCCTTCGGCACGATGACCAGGCCGCTGGCAACGGCCGCCCGGCTCACCGCATCCCGCGTGGTGTAGAGGATGCGGTGGACGTCGCCGTGCTGCGGCGCGCGGCCGAGGTAGTCGTCCCAGCGGATGAGGCGGCCGTGCCCCTCGGGGAGCCGGTCGGGCGGATCGTAGAACGCGTCGACGACGGGAGAGCCGGCCGCCAGCCAGTCGTCCAGCCACCACCCTCCGGCCGCGGTTCCGACGAGCACGAGGGCCAGCGCGTACCGTCCCGCCGCCGCCCACGCGCCCAGGCGCCGGGAGCGGCGGAGATCGGGCGACCGCGGCACGGCGGGGAGCCCCTTCCGCTCCCGCGCGGCCTGACGCATCGCCCGGGCGCCGCGCACGACGAGCCCGCTGCCGAAGGCGATCGTGCGCACACCGAAGACGAGCGCGACGACGAGGACCGTGACATCCGGCCATGTGAGGGAGAGCACGCCGAACGCGATCTGTGCGCCGCCGGATGCGGCGGAGAGCACCCGCGCGCTCGGCCTGCCGCCGGCCACCGCGTCACCGAGGGACGCGAGCCCGCCCACCACGAGGAAGACGGCCAGCACGCCGGGGAGGAGGTCGAGGCTCCGACCGAGCCAGATGAGCACGAGCGCGCCGCCCGCGATCCACAGCACCGCGAACAGCCGGGTCCACCACCCCGGGGACGCGTGCCGGGTGACGAGCTCCACGATGCCGGTCGCGATGGCGCTGAGTCCGACGTAGACGCCCAGCAGGACCAGCGAGGTCAGCGGGCGCGTGACGATGAGCGCGCCCAGGACCACCACCGCGACGCCGACGATCAGCAGCACGCGGGCGGGCGCACGCGTGAGGAGGACGGGCAGGGCGCTCCAGCGCCGCGACAGCCGGCGGGGGGTCGACATCCGGTCCATGATAGGCACCCGTGCACCCCGGCCTCGGCCACCGCCGGCAGCCGGTAGGGTCGCCGCATGAGCCGGGACGTGCGATCGGTGGCGCGCAGCGCCGAACGCAATCCGGCGCTGCGCGCGCTGGCCCGCGGCGGCTACGTCGCCAACGCCCTGGTGCACGCCCTCGTCGGGATCGTCGTGCTCGCCGCGGCCTTCGGCGGCGACGGCGAGGCCGATCAGACCGGCGCCTTCCGCTCCGTCGCCGCGGCGCCGTGGGGTTTCGCCCTGCTGTGGGCCGTCGCGATCGGGCTGTGGGCGCTCGCGCTCTGGCACACCGCCGCGGCGATCGGCGCACGCCGGGCGGACGTCGCCCGCCGTGCCGGGATCCTCATCGCGGAGATCGGGCAGGCCGTGGTGTTCGCTGTGATCGGCGTCCTCGCCGCCGCCGTCGCCCTCGGCGCCCGCCCGAGCGCGGAGCGGACCGCCGAGGAGGCCAGCCGCGGCATCCTGGAGATCCCCGGCGGCGCCCTCCTCCTCGGCGCGGTGGGGCTCGGCGTCGGCATCACCGGGGTGTCGTTCTTCGTCATGGGGGTGCGCCGCTCGTTTCGCACGAAGGTCGAGCTGCCGCACAACGCGTGGGGCCATGCGGTCAGCGCGCTCGGCCTCGTCGGCTTCGTCGCCAAGGGCGTCGCGCTCGGCATCATCGGCGTGCTGCTGGTCGTGGCCGCGGTGCGGCTCGAACCCGACACCGCGGGAGGACTGGACGGCGCGGTGGAGGCGGTCTTGCGCCTTCCCGGCGGACCGCTCCTCGGCGGGGCGGTGGGCGTGGGGTTCCTCGCCTACGCCGTGTTCACGGTGTTCCGCGCCCGCTACGCGCGGCTGCGGGTGTGACGGCGCGCCTCAGTCGAGGTCGGGATCGCGGCCGGTGCGCTCGCCCGTCGCCATCCGCGCGATGGCGGCGCGGTCGGCGTCGTCGAGGGTGAAGCCGAAGACGTCGGCGTTCTCCCGCAGTCGTTCGGGAGAGAGGGTCTTCGGGAAGAGCACGATGCCGCGGTCGAGGTGCCAGCGCACCACCACCTGCGCGGGCGTGCGCCCGTGGCGCGCGGCGATCGAGGCCAGCACCGGGTCATCGAGCAGGCCACCGCGCGCGAGCGGCGCCCACGCCTCGGTCACGATGCCGTGCGCGTCGTTCCACTCCTGCAGGGCGTGCTGGGGGAACCGGGGATGCAGCTCGACCTGGTCGATGACGGGCCACACGCCCGTCTCATCCGCGATCCGCTGCAGGTGCGCGGGCGAGAAGTTGCTCACCCCGATCGAGCGCGCGCGCCCCTCTTCCTGCAGCCGCACGAGGGCGCGCCAGGTCGCGACGTAGCGGTCGGCGCTCGGGATGGGCCAGTGGATGAGGTAGAGGTCGACCTCCTCCAGGCCCAGCCGGGCGGCACTGGCGTCGAAGGCGCGCAGCGTGCGGTCGTAGCCCTGGTCGTCGTTCCACACCTTGGTGGTCACGAACACCTCGTCGCGGTCGAGCCCGCTGCGGCGGATGCCCTCGCCCACCTCCCGCTCGTTGCCGTAGAGGGTGGCGGTGTCGATGTGGCGGTACCCGAGCGCGAGCGCGTCGGCGACGAGATCGGCCGTCTTCTCGGCCGGCACCTTGTAGGTGCCCACGCCCAGCTGCGGGATGCTCCGGCCGTCGGCCAGCGCGATCCGCGGCGCGAACGGGGCGGTCACGCGCGGAGGCGTGCGACGACGTCGGCGGTGGACACGGCCTCCCGCTCGCCCGTCCGCCGGTCCCACAGCTCGACCTGGCCGTCGGCGGCGCCGCGGCCGACGATGAGGATCCGCGGCACGCCGACGAGCTCGGCATCGCCGAACTTCACCCCCGGCGACACCTTCGGGCGATCGTCGTAGAGCACATCCAGCCCCGCCGTCTCGAGGTCGGTGCTGATCTTCTCGGCGAGCTCGAACGCCACCGCATCCTTGCCGGTCGCCACGACGTGCACGTCGAACGGCGCGACGGGCGCCGGCCAGATGAGACCCTTGTCGTCGTTGTTGAGCTCGGCGATGATCGCGAGGATGCGGGTCACCCCGATGCCGTACGAGCCCATCGTGACGGTGACGAGCTTGCCGTTCTCATCCAGGACCTTCAGCCCCAGCGTCTCGGCGAAGAAGCGGCCGAGCTGGAAGACGTGGCCGATCTCCATGCCGCGCGCCAGCTCCACCGGGCCCGAGCCGTCGGGGGCGGGGTCGCCCGCGCGCACCGTGGCGACCTCGACGACGCCGTCGGCGGTGAAGTCGCGCCCGGCGACGAGGGAGTGGACGTGCTTCTGGTCGATGTTCGCGCCGGTGATCCAGCGGGTGCCGTCGACGACGCGGGGGTCGAGGAGATAGCGGATCCCGGTGGCGGAGTCCTCGCCGAGCACCGGTCCCGTGGGCGACCACGGACCGATGTAGCCCTTGACCAGCAGCGGATGCCGCTCGAAGTCCTCGGGCGTGGCCGCCTCGACGGCGGCGGGGGCGAAGGCGACCTCGGCGCGCTTGTCGTCGATGTCACGGTCTCCGGGCAGGCCCACGACGACCAGCTCCCGGGTGCCGTCGAGGGGCGTGAGGGCCAGGACGACGTTCTTCCGCGTGTCGGCGGCGGTGTACTCGCCGGCCCGGACCGCGTTGGAGTGCGCGACGAGCGTCTCGATCGTGGGAGTGTCGGGCGAGTCGAAGATCTCCGGCTCGGGCAGGCCGTCGAAGGGGATCGCGTCGGGCACGACGGTGGTGAACGCCTCGACGTTCGCCGCATACCCGCCCGCCGAGCGGACGAAGGTGTCCTCGCCCACCGGGGTGGGGTGGAGGAACTCCTCCGACTTCGCGCCGCCCATGAGGCCGTTGTCGGCGTTGACGATGACGTACTCGAGCCCGAGGCGGGTGAAGATGCGCTCATAGGCGTCGCGCTGCCGCTGGTACGAGGCATCCAGGCCCGCATCCGAGGCGTCGAAGGAGTAGGCGGCCTTCATCGTGAACTCGCGGCCGCGCAGGAGCCCGGCACGGGGGCGGGCCTCGTCGCGGTACTTGTCCTGGATCTGGTAGATCGTCAGCGGCAGGTCCTTGTACGAGGAGTACAGGTCCTTCACCAGCAGCGTGAACATCTCCTCGTGCGTGGGGGCGAGGAGGTAATCGGCGCCCTTGCGGTCCTGCAGGCGGAAGATGCCGTCGCCGTACGACTCCCACCGGCCGGAGGCCTCGTAGGGCTCGCGGGGCAGCAGCGCCGGGAAGTGCACCTCGAACGCGCCGGCCGCGGTCATCTCCTCGCGGATGATCGCCTCGATCTTGGCCTTCACCCGCAGGCCCAGCGGCAGCCACGCGAAGATCCCGGGGGCGTTGCGCCGGATGTACCCGGCGCGCACGAGCAGCCGGTGGCTCGCGACCTCGGCGTCGGCCGGGTCTTCGCGGAGCGTGCGGAGGAAGTATGTCGAGAGACGTGTGACCACGAGCGTCAAGTCTAGGCGCGCCGCCGCGGCCGCTCCGGCCGGCGCCGCGGCTCCGCCGCATCCGCCGCCCTCCCGAACTCCTCAACCTCCGGGCGGCCGCCCTTCCGAACTCCTCAACCTCGGGCCGCCGCCGCCCGGATTCGGCCCGGAGCACCCTGGCTCGCCCGTTGTCGAGGAGTTCGGGCTGGGGCGCGCGCCGAGGTTGCGGAGTTCGGGACGGGCGGGTCAGCCGCGGACCGTCGCGATGACGGCGGCCGCCACCCCCGCCGCGACGCGGGGGCGGTCGGCCTCGGGGGTCTCCGCGAGGGCGACGCGCACCCAGTTGCCGTCGGCGAGCACGTCCACGGCGCACGTGCCCTCGACGCACGACCAGGCCGCCCGATCGGTCCCCTGCGCGCCGGGCACGGTGAGGTTGGCGCTCGGCGCCGCCCGGTCGTACGCCCACTCCCCTCCGGGCAGCCACGTCACGGACCCGAAGGAGGGCCCGCCCACCGCGTCTCCTCCCGGGGAGTAGAACGCGCAGGCGTCGGTCTGCCAATGCTCGAGCAGCATCCACGCCTCCACGCTCCATCCGCCCCACCCGACCGACCCGGATTCGATGTCCGCGCCATAGATAGCGCCGAGGCGGTCGGCGGTGAGGACGGCGGAGCACTCCCCGGTGACCGTCCTGCTGCCGGTGGGCGGATGCCACGCAGCCGGCTTCGGCGGCGATGCCTGGACCCTCGCCCGCACGGTGTCGTACCACTGCGCGAGTAGCGCGTCGGTCTCGGGCCCCGGCTCCACCCCTCGCCGCCACGCCGTGACGGAGATGTAGGTCCCGTCGATCACCTCGCACGAGACCGCGGTCTCGCACGGCCCGAGGACGCTCTCGAGATGTGCGATCACGCCGTCCGCGTCGGGCACGATGGCCAGGGCCCCCCATGCCGCGGCGTAGTCACCGAACTCGCAGTAGACGCCGCCCGCCTGCGCGAACGCATATTGCATCGGCCCAGGCTTGAGCGCATTTCCATGCGGAAGAGGGATCGTCGACAGCGTCGGCGGTGTCTGTCCGTCGAACAGGCCTGCCGCATCGACGGCGAGGTCGTCGCAGTCGAAGGCGAACCGGTTCTCCGGCTGGGCGACCACGCGCGCCACAGAGGCGGACGGGGTCGGGGTCGGGGTGGGCGCCGGCTCGGTGAGGGATGGCGTCGGGGTGGGGCTCGGGGTGCTCATGACCGGCGGCGCGGACAGGGTCGCGCCGATGCCCACGCCCCCGGCGATGACGGCCACGAGCGCGACGGCGATCGAACCGGCGATCCAGGTGTGGCGATGGCGGCCGACGGGCGTGATGCGCGCCGCGCCCGAGATCAGTCGCGCGCGCACGTCGGCGTGCTCGGCGGGGGTCAGTTCGTTCTCGTTCATGCGGATGCTCCCTCGAGCAGGGCGACCTCGTCGCGCAGCCGACTCTTCGCTCTGGCCAAGCGTGATTTCACCGTGCCGACCGGGATCCCCAGCGCTTCGGCAGCGGCGCGATCGGGGAAGCCCTCCAGCACGGTGAGCACCACGACGTCGCGCTCTCCCGCGGGCAGGCGCTTCAGCGCGGCGAGGACACCGCTCTCATCCGCCGCCCCCGGATGCGTCTCCTCGCGCACGGGCGCACGATCCAGCAGCGCCCGATAGCGACGACCCGACCGCTCCAGGTTCCGGGCGCAGTGCGCGACGGTGGTCAGCAGCCACGGCAGCGGCGACCCGTCGACCAGGCGCACGACCTCGCGCTTGCGCCACAGCTCGAAGAACGCGATGGTCACCGCGTCCTTGGCATCCTCGCGCGCCGTCAGCAGCCGCCGGGCGTGACGGAACAACCGGGCCTCGTGCCTGTCGAACAGCGCCGCCAGCGCCAGCTCATCCCCTTGTCGAACCCGGTCCCACAGGCCGGCGTCGGCATCGTCCATACCTAGGAGTGTCCACGAACCGCGCGGTCGGTTCTCGCCCCGCATCACCGTTCGGTAACGGAATCGGCGCCTACGCTGAAGCGGTGACGACCATCCTGCTCACCGGATTCGAGCCCTTCGCCGGCGACGCCGCGAACCCGTCCGGCGAGGCCGTCCGCCTGGTCGCCGAGCGGTGGGCCGGGCCCGAGACGCTTCTCACCGCCGTGCTGCCGGTCGCCTTCGCCGCTGCCGGCGAGCGGATGCGGGCTCTGCTGGCCGCGCACTCCCCCGACGTCGTGATCGCCACCGGGCTGGCAGGCAACCGCGCGGAGGTGACGCCGGAGCGGGTCGCGGTGAACCTCGCCGACGCGCGGATCCCCGACAACGCCGGCGCCCTCCCCCGCGACGAGGCCGTCCTCACCGGCGAGCCTGCGGCCTACTTCGCCACCCTCCCCGTCAAGGCGATCGCCGCGGCGATCCGGGATGCCGGGATCCCTGCCGCGGTGTCGCTGTCCGCCGGCACGTTCGTCTGCAACGCGACGATGTTCGCGTTGCTGGCGGCGACGTCGGGCACGGGCGTGCGCGCCGGATTCGTCCACGTGCCGTGGGCGAGCGGTCAGGGGCCCGCCGCGGCGCCGTCGCTGCCGATGACGGACATCGTCCGCGCGCTCGAGATCGCCGTCCGCACCGCCGTCGGCACCGCCGACGACCGCGGTCATCCGGGCGGCGCCGTCTCCTGACGCCGGGGTTCAGCGGCGCCCGGCGTGGAGCAGGGTGCGCACGAGGAGGCCCGCGACGAGTGCCCAGAACGCCGCGCTGACGCCGGCCAGGGCGACGCCGGATGCGGCGACGAGGAACGTGATCACCGCGGGGAGGCGCTCGCCGGGGTCGTCGATCGCCTGCTGGATCGCCGAGCCGAACGTCAGGAACAGCGCGACCCCGGCCACGGCGGGGATCACCGCGGCGGGGGCGACGAGGACGAGGGCGGCGAGGGCGGCCGACAGCCCGCCGAGCACGATCGCGGTGACGCCGGTGGAGACCCCGGCGACCCAGCGCCGCTTCGGATCCGGATCCGCGTCGGGCGCGGCGGCCAGCGCGGCGCTGATCGCGGCGAGGTTCACGGCATGCCCGCCGGCGGGGGCGGCGAGCGCCGTCGCGACCCCGGTGACGAACATCGCGGGGCGCCAGGGCACGGCGTAGCCGTAGCTGCGCATGATCGCCACGCCGGGCACGTTCTGCGACGCCATCGTCACCAGGAACAGCGGCACCGCGAGCCCGACCACGGCGCCCAGGGTCAGGGTGGGCGCGGTCAGCTCCACACGCGGCACCAGGGCCGCTGCCGCGACGCCGCGGCCGGTCGCGGCGAGGTGCGCCGCGACGACCACCGCCGCCGCCACGAACGCGAGCGGCACCGCCCACCGCGGCACGAACCGCACGCAGATGAGCCAGGTCAGCAGCACCGGGGCCACCTCCCACGGGTTCTCGACGAAGCCCGCGAAGGGCGCGAGGCACAGCGGCAGCAGGACCCCGGCGAGCATCGCCTGCGCGATGGACGGCGGGATGCGGGCGATGAGGCGCCCCAGCTGCGGCCACAGGGCGGTCAGCAGGATGAGACCCGCCGTGACGAGGAACGCTCCGACGGCCGCGGGCCAGCCGCCGTCGACGGCTCCGGTCGCCGCCAGGAGGGCGGCCCCGGGCGTGGACCACGACGCGGTGATCGGCATCCGGTAGCGCCACGCGAGCGCGATCGAGGCGACGCCCATAGTGACGCACAGCACCAGCAGGCCGCTCGCGGCCTGCGCAGGGGTCGCCCCCACCGCATCCAGACCCGTGAGCACCACCGCGAAGGTGCTCGTCACCCCTACGAGCGCCGTGACGACGCCGGCGACGAGCGGGCGCGACAGCGGGGCGCGGGCGGCGGACGAGTCGGTCATGAGGATCCCGACGCTAGCGGATGCGCCGCATCGGGCCCGCGGGCCACCCCGGCCCCGGTGGCCTGCCGACTCAGGCCGTGACGACCTGCGCGGTGCCGAGGGGCGCGTCCGGGCCCATCTCGGCGGCGAGGCGGTTCGCCTCCTCGATGAGGGTCGCGACGATGTCGGCCTCCGGGACGGTCTTGATGACCTGGCCCTTGACGAAGATCTGGCCCTTGCCGTTGCCGGATGCCACGCCGAGGTCGGCTTCGCGGGCCTCGCCGGGCCCGTTCACGACGCAGCCCATGACGGCGACCCGCAGCGGCACCGTCATGTCCTTGAGACCCTCGGTGACGTCGTCGGCGAGCGTGTAGACGTCCACCTGGGCGCGCCCGCACGACGGGCACGACACGATCTCGAGCCCCCGCTTGCGCAGGTTGAGCGACTCGAGGATCTGGTTGCCGACCTTGACCTCCTCGACCGGCGGGGCGGAGAGCGAGACGCGGATCGTGTCGCCGATCCCCTGCGAGAGCAGGGCACCGAACGCG
>CAZBZR010000061.1:0-11790 GCA_964496445.1 uncultured Microbacterium sp. | reverse complement strand
GCTCGCCGAGGTGACCGGCTACGACGCGGTGTCGCTGCAGCCGAACGCCGGGTCGCAGGGCGAGCTGGCGGGCCTGCTCGCCATCCGCGGCTCTCACCTCGCCAACGGCGACGCCGCGCGCACCGTGTGCCTCATCCCCTCCTCCGCCCACGGCACCAACGCCGCTTCGGCCGTCCTGGCCGGCATGCGCGTGGTCGTCGTGGCGTGCGACGAGGCGGGCAACGTCGATCTCGACGACCTGCGGGCGAAGATCGCCGCGCACGCCGACGCCCTCGCCGCGCTCATGATCACCTACCCGTCGACCCACGGTGTGTACGAGCACGACGTGCTGGAGATCACCCAGGCCGTGCACGACGCGGGCGGGCAGGTGTACGTCGACGGCGCGAACCTCAACGCGCTGCTCGGGTTCGCCCGCTTCGGCGACCTCGGCGGCGATGTGTCGCACCTGAACCTGCACAAGACCTTCGCGATCCCGCACGGCGGCGGCGGCCCGGGGGTCGGGCCGGTCGCGGCGAAAGCCCACCTGGCGCCGTACCTGCCGTCGCATCCGTTCTCGCAGCGGGCCGACCACGCCGGCGGGGTGTTCGACGGCGGGCCGATCTCGGCCGCGCCGCACGGCTCGGCCGGCATCCTCCCGATCTCGTGGGCGTATGTGCGGATGATGGGCGCCGAGGGACTGCGGGATGCCACCGCATCCGCCGTCCTGGCCGCCAATTACGTCGCCGCGCGCCTGCGCGACCACTTCTCCGTGCTGTACGCGGGGGAGGGCGGCCTCGTCGCGCACGAGTGCATCCTGGACCTGCGGCCGTTGCGCGAGGAGACCGGAATCACCGTCGACGACGTCGCCAAGCGCCTGATCGACTACGGGTTCCACGCCCCGACGATGTCGTTCCCCGTCGCCGGCACGCTCATGGTCGAGCCGACCGAGTCGGAGGACATCGGCGAGCTCGACCGGTTCGTGGAGGCGATGATCGCGATCCACGCCGAGGCGCACCGCGTGAAGGCGGGGGAGTGGCCGGCCGACGACAACCCGCTGGTGAACGCGCCGCACACCGCCGAGGCGGCGATCGCGGGGGAGTGGCCGCATCCGTACTCCCGCGAGGAGGCGGTGTACCCCGTCCGCGCGCTCGTCCGCACGAAGTACTGGCCGCCCGTGCGTCGGATCGACCAGGCGTACGGCGACCGCAACCTCGTGTGCGCCTGCCCGCCGCCCGAGGCCTTCGCCTAGCCCCGCCCCGCCCGCCCCGCCCGGCCCGCCCGCCCTGCCCCGCCCCGCCCCGCCCACCATCCCGCGAGACTCAGCCCCACGGACGAGAATCACGGCGTCGCCCGGATTCTCGTCCGCCGAGCTGAGTCTCGCCGCCGGCGCGCGGGGCGGAGCGGGGGTTGCTCGCCAGCGTCGCGAGGGCAGCGACGTCGGGATCGCGCAGTGGGCGCAGTCCGGCGTGCCGCAGCCGGTCCCCGATCGGCCATCCCTTCATCGTCGCCGCCCAGTCCCAGCGCGCAACCGCGGCGAGGTGGCGCCGCAGCCGGTCCTCCCGCGTCTTCTCCCGGCGCAGGTGCGCCATGACGCGTTCGGCGTCCGTGTCCTCGTACTTCCCGTAGCCGTCGGATTCTCCGAGCACGCGGTGCCGCGGCCAGAAGAAGTCGCCGCGGTCGATCGCTCCTTCGAACGCGAAGGTCCACTGCAGCTCGGGCTCGGGGAACCCCAGCCACTGGATCACCGCGCGGCTCACCGATTCGCCCACCGACTCCGACCGTGGGTCGGCGGTCTGCTCCACCCAGACCAGGCGCCGACGCCCCCGCCCATCGGCCCGGGCGCCGATCCGCATCGCCAGCTCCGCGCGCAGGCGGTCGGGGTCGGGGGACACGTGCAACAGCGCATCCCACACCGCGAGGCCGAAGGCGGGCGGCAGGCACTTCGCCAGGTCGATGGCGGTGTCGGGGGCACCCACGACGGCGAGGCCCTCGCGTTCGACGATGTCGCGGTCATCCTCGCTGGTGTGCACCAGGACGTCGTCGTAGCGGGTGGAGGTCCGCCGATGCGGGGAGAAGACATGGATGTCGCGCGGTTCGCCGAAGAGGGGGAGACCGTGGAGCGCGGCCGCGGACTCGTGGCTGAACACGGTGCCGGTACTGACGAGGGCGAAGGCATGCACGCGGGCGAGATACCGGTCCCACGGCGGCAGCGCATGCCACGATCGGGCCTCGGCATACACGCCCGCCCGCACCCGCACCAGGTCGGGTTCGCGGTCGAGCCGGATCCCGGGCCCGCTGTCGCGCGAGGGCAGGAGAAGGATCGGCGAGGGCAGGAAGGAAGCGCTGATCATGCCCTCGAGCGTCCTGTGCGCGGGGTTCCGGATGCGCCGCATCCGGAACTTCTGCGGACAACTCCGCGCAGACCCGCGCTGTGCATAACTCGAGACTCGGTCGCACGGACGAAAATCGCGGCGCCGCGCCGATTCTCATCCGTGCGGCTGAGTCTCGGTTAGGGGGCGGTCGGAGTCGGGGCGGGGGTCGGGGTCGGGGTGGGGGCGGGGGCGAAGACGGTGGGCCAGAGCGCGGCGGCGAGGGGATACCCGACGAAGGCGACGATGTCGAGGAGGGTGTGGGCGAGGACGAGCGGCATCACGCGGCCCCAGCGCCGGTAGCACCACCCGAAGACGACGCCCATCACGACGTTTCCGACGACCGCGCCCAGGCCCTGGTAGGCGTGGTACGCACCGCGGAGGGCGGCGGTGGCGAGGATGATGCCCCACCACGACCAGCCCAGGCGCCGCAGGCGGTCGAAGAGATACCCGAGGAAGATGACCTCCTCGGTGAGCCCCGCCCGCAGCGCCGCGAGGATGAGGAGGGGGACGACGTACCACGCGCCGTCCAGCGGCGCGGCGACGACCGCGACGTTGACACCGAGCATGCGGGAGAGGGCATACAGCCCGAGGCCCGGGATGCCGATGACGGCCGCCAGGCCGACCGCGCGCCCGAGGTCCGATCCGGGGCGGCGGAAGTCCAGACCGATGCGGCGGAGGGCGTTCGCGCCGGGCTCCCACAGCAGATAGACGACGAGGCCGACCAGGGCCAGCGAGAACGCGATGTTGAGGAAGCGGTACAGCGCATCCCACAGGGCCTCGGCATCGCGCGCGGGGTTCAGCTGCGTCTGCTGCTGGCCGATCGGTGTGGTGCGCAGGGACGCGCGGATGAGAGAGAGCACCGCGTACAGCGCCGACTGACCGACGCTGACGGCCAGCACGAGGCCGATCTCCCACCGCAGCCGCACGCGCGCCGCGCGGTCGGACGGGGACAGCGCAGGAGGAAACCTCTCGCCGACCGGGGCGTTTTGCGGGACCACCTTGTCAGATTGCCACATCGCGTCGGCCACGAGTTAAGGGTCTGTAACGTTTTCCACAGGGGTTTTGACCAACCCTGAACGCCTCCTTACAGTTTCCGTAACCGCGCCCCCCGACGGATGGTCCCGCCTGGGCGGGCGCATCACCCCTTGCACAGGAGGAATCAGTGAAAGCAACGCGCATCTCGGCCGCGGTCGCTCTGACCGCGGTGGGAGCTCTGGCGATCTCGGGTTGTACGGCTGCCGGTGGCGGCAACGACGACTCGGGTCTCGTCGAGGGCTCCTCGATCACGGCCGCGTGGAACCAGGCGTTCTACTCGATGAACGGCAACACGTCGTTCGGCAACGCCACCGCCAACAACAACATCAACTACCTGGTGCTGGACGGCTTCAACTACTACAACAACACGCCGGAGCTGGTGCAGAACACCTCGTTCGGCACCTACGAGCTCGAGAGCGAAGACCCGCTGGTGGTGAAGTACACCATCAACGAGGACGTCACGTGGTCCGACGGCACCCCCGTCGACGCCGCCGACCTGATGCTGAACTGGGCCGCTCTCTCGCGCGCGCTGGACACCCCCGACTTCGACGCCGGCGAGTTCACCGACCCCGAGACCGGTGAGTTCACCGACGCCTTCCCGACCGACGTCGTCTACTTCGACTCCGGCACCGCCCCGGGGTCGCGGTTCGGCCTGGTCTCCCAGACGCCGGAGATCGGCGAGGACGGCCGCTCCATCACGCTCACGTACGACTCGCCGTACGTGGACTGGGAGCTCGCCTTCGCCGCGCCGCTGCCTGCGCACATCGTGGCCAAGAACGCCCTGGGCATCGAGGACAACGAAGAGGCCAAGCAGGCCGTCCTCGACGCGATCGAGAACAACGACGCCGAGGCCCTCGCCTCGATCTCGGCCTTCTGGAACGCCGGCTTCAACTTCACCGAGATGCCGGAGAACACCGAGCTCGTCACCGCCAGCGGTCCGTACATGATCACGGACTTCCAGGCCGACCAGTTCGTGACCCTGACGGCGAACCCCGAGTACAAGGGCGACAACAAGCCCAACGTCGAGGAGATCACCATCCGGTTCATCCCCGACCCGCTGGCCGCGGTGCAGGCGCTGGAGAACGGCGAGGTCGACGTGATCTCCCCGCAGGCGACCGCCGACCTCACCACGGCGCTCGAGGGCATCGACGGCATCACCGTGCTGACCGGCCTCGAGGGCACGTACGAGCACGTGGACCTGCAGTTCGACTCGGGCAAGAACCCCGAGAACATCTTCTCGAACCCGCAGGTGCGTGAGGCGTTCCTCAAGACCATCCCGCGTCAGGAGATCCTGGACACCCTCATCAAGCCGATCATCGGCGACGACGCGACACTCCGCGGATCGCAGATCTTCGTCCCCGGTGCCGCCGGCTACGACGAGACGGTCGCCCAAAACGGCTCCGAGGCGTTCGCCGAGGTCGACATCGAGGGCGCCAAGGCCCTGCTGGCCTCCTCGGGCGTCACCGACACGTCGGTCTGCATCCTCTACGCGAGCAACAACCCGCGTCGTGTGAACGAGTTCGCCCTCATCCAGCAGTCCGCCGGCCTCGCCGGGTTCAACGTCACCGACTGCGGCTCGACCGAGTGGGGTGGCCTCCTCGGCACCCCCGGCGCGTACGACGCCTCGCTGTTCGGTTGGCAGTCCACCAGCCTCGGCGTGACCGACTGGGTCGCGAACTTCGAGACCGGTGGCATCAACAACCTGAACTTCTACTCGAACCCGCGGATGGATGAGATCGGCCGCGAGATCTCGAGCGAGTTCGATGAGGACGCGCAGATGGAGCTCATGATGGAAGCCGACAAGCTTCTGTGGGAGGACTTCTACGGCGTGACCATCTTCCAGTTCCCGAGCGTGACGGCGATCAGCGACCGTGTCGAGGGCATCGACCCCTCGATCCTGGCGCCGACCATCTTCTGGAACGCGTGGGACTGGAGTGTCGCTGACAGCGGCGAGTAACACCGCCCGCTGACGGTGGCGTCGGCCGAGCTCTCGGGCACGGCCGGCGCCACCGGTGGGGAGGGGGCCGGAACGCCCTCACACCTCACCGCGTACACTTTCTCAGTCGGATGCGCTGCCCCGGGCAGAACCCCGGGGCAGCGCATCTCGCTGAACCCGATCGATTGGCAGGCAGCCACACCATGGCTTCATTCATCGTTCGGCGGTTGATCGCATCGTTGTTCGTGCTGTTCGCCGCCACCTTCCTGATGTACATGCTCACGGCGTACTCGGGAGACCCGCTTGAAGACCTCAAGCAGTCCAATTCCCCCAACAAAGAACAGCTGATCGAATCGCGCATCAAGCTGCTCAACCTCGACGTCCCCCCGCCGCTGCGCTACTTCCTGTGGCTGGGCGGGGTCTTCCGCGGCGATCTGGGCATCAGCGTCCAGAACCAGTCGGTCAACGCCCTCCTGTCCAACGCGATCACGTCGACGCTGACGCTGGTCACGGTCGCCACCGTCGTGGCGATCATCCTGGGCATCATCGTGGGCATCGTCTCGGCGCTGCGCCAGTACAGCGGGTTCGACTACAGCGTCACCCTCATCTCGTTCCTCTTCTTCTCCCTGCCGATCTTCTGGGTCGCGGTGCTGCTGAAGCAGTACGGCGCCATCCAGATCAACAACTGGCTCGCCGAGCCGACGATCGCGATACCGGCGATCGTGGGCATCTCCATCGTCGGCGGGCTGCTGTGGATGTCGATCATCGCCGGCACGTGGCGCCGGCGGGGCATCGTGTTCGCGATCTCCGCGGTGGCCACCGCCGCCGTGCTGACCTACCTGTCGGCCTCGCAGTGGTTCGCCCAGCCCAGCATCGGCATCGTCGTCTACATCGTCCTGGCGGTGGGCATCGCCTTCGGCATCACCGCCGTGACCGCGGGCCTGCGCAACCGCCGCGCGCTCTACGCGTCGCTGACCGTCGCCGCCCTCGGCATCGCGCTGTACTTCCCGATGATGACCTTCCTCCTCAACGGGATGTCGCTGCCGCTGTTCCTCGGCTACGTGGCGCTGACCATCGTGGTGTGCGGCATCGTCGGATGGCTGTTCGGGGGGCTGGATCGCGGCCCGGTCATCCGCTCGGCGATCTTCTCCGGCATCCTCGTGGCGGGACTCATCGCGCTGGACAAGTACATGTCGTACTGGGCGGCGTACTCGGATTCCTCCCGCGTCCGCGGGCGTCCGATCGCGACCGTGGGGGCCTCGGCGCCGAGCCCCGGCGGGAACTTCTGGGGGCAGGGCATCGACCTGTACACCCACCTCCTCCTTCCCACCATCGCGATCATCCTCATCTCCTTCGCCAGCTACACCCGCTACTCGCGGGCGAGCCTGCTCGAGGTGATGAACCAGGACTACATCCGCACGGCCCGCGCGAAGGGTCTGACCCAGCGCACCGTGATCGTCCGCCACGCGTTCCGCAACGCCCTCATCCCGATCACGACGATCATCGCCTTCGACGTGGGCGCGGTGGTCGGCGGCGCGGTCGTGACCGAGACGGTCTTCGGCTGGACCGGCATGGGGCGGCTCTTCGTCGACGCCCTCGGCCACGCCGACCTCAACCCCGTGATGGCGTTCTTCATCGTCACGGGCGCACTGGCGGTGTTCTTCAACCTCGTCGCCGATCTCGTCTACGCGGCGCTCGACCCCCGGATCAAGGTGTCCTGATGACCACCACCCCTCCTCCCATCGACGACCGCGAGCAGGTCGCCCAGGCCGAGATCTCCATCGAGCAGAAGGAGACCGAAGGCCTCAGCCAGGGCCAGATCGTCCGCCGCCGGTTCTTCCGGCACCGCGGCGCCGTCGGCGGCATGATCGTGCTCGCCTTCATCGTGCTGCTGGCCTTCACCTCCGTGGGCGTGAACCTGTGGGGCATCCGCATCACCGGCTGGTGGCCCTACAGCTGGGACCAGATCCCGCCCGTCGAGAACGGCGGACGCCCGACGCTGAGCATCATCCCCGAGTTCCTCGGCGGTGCCGGGATCGGACTCGGCAACCATCCGTTCGGCCAGGACGAGGTCGGACGCGACATCTTCGCGGTCGTCATGCGCGGCGCGCAGCAGTCGCTCATGGTCATGGTGATCGCCGGTGTCGTGGCGACCATCATCGGCGTCGTGATCGGCGCTCTCGCCGGCTACTACGGCAAGGGCGTCGACAACGCGCTGATGCGCTTCACCGACATTGTCATCACGATCCCGCTGATCGTGATCGGCGCCGTCCTCGGCAACGCGTTCGGCAACCTCGGTGCGGCCGTGCTGGGCGTCGTGATCGGCCTGTTCGCATGGACGACGATGGCGCGCCTGGTGCGCGGCGACTTCCTGACGCTGCGGGAACGGGAGTTCGTGGATGCGGCGCGGGTCTCCGGCGCCCGCGACCGTCGCATCATCTTCCGCCACATCCTGCCCAACGCCGTCGGCGTCATCGTGGTGAACGCCACGCTCCTCATGGCCGGCGCGATCCTGCTGGAGTCGGCGCTGAGCTACCTGGGCTTCGGCGTGCAGAACCCGGACACCTCGCTCGGCAAGATCGTCTCCGAGAACCAGGCGGCCTTCTCCACGCGGCCGTGGCTGTTCTGGTGGCCCGGCATCTTCATCATCGTGATCGCGCTGTGCGTGAACTTCATCGGCGACGGGCTGCGCGATGCGTTCGACCCGCGCCAGAAGAAGATGCCGAGCGAGCGCGCGATGCGTCGCGCCGCCCGTGCGACCGGCCCCGCCCCCGCCGCCGCGGCCGCGGACGCGCCCGCACCGACGGTGACGGTGGGGATGGAAGCGGTCTACACCGGCGACGTGACGAACTACGACGACCCGCGTCCGGAGGAGCCCGGCGACGGGCGTCACACCCCGCTGGACCCGGAGCGGTAACGTGCGCGCGCTACAGCAGCAGCCCGATCGCCGTGGCCCCGGCCGCGGCGGCCAGGGCGGCGATCGTGCCGACGTGCCACGTCTCGCGCGTGGCATCCGGATCGCGGCCGGCGTCGAACATGCCCTCGTCGCGCAGGAGCTCCCAGCGCGAGCGGATGACGTGCGCGAGGCCCCCCGAGGTCGTCGACAGCGCGTCGCTCGGGCGCACGCTCCCGTGCTCGCCGCGCGCCGATTCGGTGATGCCCTGGAAATCACGCCGCGACAGGCCGAACGCCCGATGACGTCCGGGGGCGGGGCTGACCCACACCGGGACGGCGCGCTCGGCGGTGTGCAGCGTCAGGGCGAACCGCGTGTCCACGCGCACGATCGCCGGCCACGGCACGAAGAACGTCCGCGCGACGTTGACCACCGTGATGCCGTGCTCCTCGATGCGCAGCGACGGGCGCCACAGCAGCGCCCAGGCGCCGATGCCCAGCAGCACCAGGCCCCAGCCGTAGCGCAGCGCGGCGAGCGGGTCCTGCCACACCACCGCGCCGAGACCTCCGGCGCACACGGCGATCGTGATGATCGCGAGTATCCGACTGGGGAGAGGCCGGAAGGTCACCTGTTGGAACGCCATGACCTCAAGCTTCTCAGGGATGGGAACACCTCACATGACTGACACCACCGAAATCGACGCGACGATCACGCGCGATCACAGCGCCCTGCCCGAGACGATCCTCGAAGTGAGCGGCCTCGGCGTCGACTTCTGGGTCGACGGGCAGTTCTACCCGGCCGCCATCGACATGGACTACGTCGTCCGCCGCGGCGAGGTCCTCGCCATCGTCGGCGAGTCCGGCTCGGGCAAGAGCACGAGCTCGATGGCGCTGCTCGGCCTCCTCCCCGACAACGCGCGCGTGACGGGGTCGATCAAGCTGCTCGGCCGCGAGCTGCGCGGCGCCGACGACGCGGTGCTGCGGAGCCTGCGCGGCAACGAGATCTCGGTCATCTTCCAGGAGCCGATGACGGCACTGAACCCCGTCTACACGGTGGGATTCCAGATCAGCGAGGCGCTGCGCTCGCACGATCGGATGCTGCCGCCGGCCGAGGCGAAGGAGCGCGCGATCGAGCTGCTGCGCCTCGTGGAGATGCCGCAGCCGGAGCAGGCGTTCCACAAGTACCCGCACCAGCTCTCCGGCGGTCAGCGCCAGCGCGCGATGATCGCGCAGTCGATCTCGTGCGACCCGCTGCTGCTCATCGCCGACGAGCCGACCACCGCGCTGGACGTCACCGTGCAGGCCGAGATCCTCGATCTCCTCCGCAACCTCCACAAGCGCCTGGACTCCGCGATCATCCTCATCACCCACGACATGGGCGTCGTCGCCGACCTCGCCGACCGCATCATGGTCATGCGCAACGGCGTGGTGGTCGAATCCGGCACCGTGGACGAGATCTTCCACGCGCCGCAGCATCCCTACACCCAGCAGCTGCTGGCTGCCGTGCCCCACCTCGGGCAGGGCGTCGCCGACGTCGAAGACCTCGTCGCCGCCGTGGAGGGCCACGGCCATGTGCCCGCCGAGGTCTCCGAGCGCACGCCCGCCCACGCGCCGGCCGCGGAGCCCGTGCTGAGCTTCACCGACGTCGCGATCGAGTACCCCAAGCGCGGGCGCATCCCCGCGTTCCGCGCGGCCGAGGACATCAACCTCGAGATCTACCCCGGCGAGATCATGGGCCTCGTGGGTGAGTCCGGATCGGGCAAGACGACGCTCGGCCGCGCCGCCATCGGGCTGCTCCCGATCGCGGAGGGGACGCTGCGGACGGTCGGCACCGACATCTCCCACGCCCGCCAGAAGGACCTCTTCGCCATCCGCCGCCGCACCGGCATCGTCTTCCAGGACCCGGCGTCCTCGCTGAATCCGCGGATGCCGATCGGTCAGTCCATCGGCGAGCCGCTGCTGCTGGCCGGCGAGGCGAAGGGCAAGGACCTGGACCGCCGCGTCGAGGCGCTGCTGGCGCAGGTCGAGCTGCCCGCGTCGTACCGCAACCGCTTCCCGCACGAGCTCTCCGGCGGCCAGCGGCAGCGCGTCGGCATCGCCCGAGCGCTGGCGCTGGCCCCCGAGCTCCTGGTGGCCGACGAGCCGACGTCGGCGCTGGACGTCTCGGTGCAGGCGCGCTTCCTCGATCTGCTGCAGGAGCTCCAGGAGCAGCTGAAGTTCGCATGCCTGTTCGTCAGCCACGACCTCGCCGTCGTGGACATCCTCGCGCACCGCATCTCGGTGATGCACCGCGGACGGATCGTCGAGCAGGGCACGCGCGAGGAGATCCTCCGCAACCCGCAGGAGGCCTACACGCGCCGCCTCATCGCCGCCGTCCCGGTGCCCGACCCCGAGGAGCAGGCCGCCCGCCGCGCCGCGCGTCGCCTGGTCATGGCGGGGGAGTCCGAGGAGGCCCCGGAGGCGCCCACGGATCGGTGATCCCCGACGGCGGGTACACTAGGGGGGCCCGATTTCCGGGCGCACCCCAATCTTCAAGGAACCCCTTCATGGCGCATGCCCTTCGCCCGGACCTCCGCAACGTCGCGATCGTCGCGCACGTCGACCACGGCAAGACCACGCTCGTGGACGCGATGCTGCGTCAGACCGGCTCGTTCGGCGAGCACGCGCACGTCGAAGAGCGGGCGATGGACTCGAACGACCTCGAGCGTGAGAAGGGCATCACGATCCTCGCCAAGAACACGGCGATCACCTACAACGGCGTGCACACCGACGTGCCGGTGACGATCAACGTCATCGACACCCCCGGCCACGCCGACTTCGGCGGCGAGGTCGAGCGCGGCCTGTCGATGGTGGACGGCGTCGTGCTGCTGGTGGATGCCTCGGAGGGCCCGCTGCCGCAGACCCGCTTCGTGCTGCGCAAGGCGCTCGAGGCGAAGCTCCCGGTGATCCTGCTGGTCAACAAGACCGACCGCCCCGACGCGCGCATCGCCGGGGTCGAGGAGGAGAGCCACGACCTGCTGCTGGGCCTGGCCTCCGACCTTGCGGACGACGTGCCCGACCTCGATGTCGACGCGCTCCTGGACGTGCCGGTGGTCTACGCCTCCGGTCGTGCCGGCGCCGCCTCCCTCACCCGCCCCGCCAACGGCGATCTCCCCGACAACGACGACCTCGAGCCGCTGTTCGGTGCGATCCTCGAGCACGTCCCCGCACCGTCGTACGACGACGAGGCGCCGCTGCAGGCCTGGGTCACGAACCTCGACTCCAGCCCCTTCCTCGGCCGCCTCGCGCTCCTGCGCGTGTTCAACGGCACGCTGAAGAAGGGACAGCCCGTCGCGTGGGTGCGCCACGACGGCACGACCGCGAATGCCCGCATCACCGAGCTGCTGATGACGCGCGCGCTGGAGCGCTACCCGGCCGAGTCGGCCGGTCCCGGTGACATCGTCGCGATCGCCGGCTTCCCCGACATCACGATCGGTGAGACCATCGCCGACCCCGACGACGTGCGCCCCCTCCCGCAGATCCACGTCGACGACCCCGCGATCTCGATGACGATCGGCACCAACACCTCGCCGCTGG
>CAZBZR010000060.1:11346-12014 GCA_964496445.1 uncultured Microbacterium sp. | reverse complement strand
CACGATCACCGACTTCGCGCGCTTCAAGGTCGGCGCGTAAGTGATCGAAAGGCCCGGGATGCACCGCATCCCGGGCCTTTCGTCTGCCCTGCGGGGCGATAGGTTGAACACGACGAGAGGGATGACACGTGATCGATGAAGCGACCCGGCGCCGCCGCGTCCTGCTCAAGCTCTCCGGGGAGGCCTTCGGGGGCGGCCAGCTCGGCGTGAACCCCGATGTGGTCAGCCAGATCGCCCGTGAGATCGCCGCCGCCGTCGATCGCGTGGAGATCGCCGTCGTCGTGGGCGGCGGGAACTTCTTCCGCGGCGCCGAGCTCAGCCAGCGCGGCATGGACCGCGGCCGCGCCGACTACATGGGCATGCTCGGCACCGTCATGAACGCGCTCGCCCTGCAGGACTTCCTGGAGCAGGCCGGCGCCGCCACCCGCGTGCAGTCGGCCATCTCGATGACGCAGGTGGCGGAGCCCTACATCCCGCGCCGTGCCGTCCGCCACATGGAGAAGGGCCGCGTCGTCATCTTCGGGGCCGGTGCCGGTCTGCCGTACTTCTCCACCGACACCGTCGCCGCCCAGCGTGCGCTGGAGACCGGCGCGACCGAGGTGCTGGTGGCCAAGAGCGGCGTCGACGGCGTCTACACGGCCGACCCGCACCGGGACCCCACGGCCACG
>CAZBZR010000060.1:0-11336 GCA_964496445.1 uncultured Microbacterium sp. | reverse complement strand
GCGACCCTCACTGCCTTCGCCACCGCCCTCACCGAGGCCATTGCCAAGACGGTGAACACGGTTGGCCGCGACATCGAATTCGCGCCGAAAAAAGGCTACATGAGCCTGCGCCGCGCAAAGCAGTTCGCGCTGGTCGAACCCTCCACGGCCACGCGCATCGACAGCATCACCTACATGGACGCGCTGCAGCGCGGCCTGAAGGTCGTCGACTCCACCGCGTTCAGCCTGTGCATGGACAATCGCATCGACATGAGGGTGTTCGGCATGGAGCCGGCCGGCAATGTCACCCGCGCGCTCCTCGGCGACCCGATCGGCACCCTCGTCACCGCCTGAGCAGCACGGCGCTCCCGGCGCCACCCGTCCCGGTTGTCTAGACTGGGACGTCGAGCCTCATGAATGGAGTCCCCGTGATCGCCGATGTTCTGACCGACGCCGAAACGCGCATGGACCGCGCCGTCGAAGCGGCCAAGGAGGACTTCGCCACCGTGCGGACCGGCCGGGCCAACCCGCAGATGTTCCAGAAGGTGCTCGTGGACTATTACGGCACGCCCACCCCGCTGGCCCAGCTCGCCTCGCTGAACAACAGCGAGGCCCGCACCCTCGTGGTGACGCCCTACGACAAGTCCGCACTGAAGGCCATCGAGCAGGCCATCCGCGACATGCCGAACCTGGGCGCCAACCCCAGCAACGACGGCTCGATCGTCCGCGTGACCCTCCCCGAGCTGACGGCCGAGCGCCGTAAGGAGTTCGTCAAGCTCGTGCGCAGCAAGGGCGAGGACGCCAAGGTGCACGTGCGCGGCATCCGTCGCAAGTCCAAGGACGAGCTGGATGCCCTCAAGAGCGACGTCGGCGAGGACGAGCTGGTGCGCGCGGAGAAGGAACTCGACGCGCTCACCAAGGCGCACGTGGACGCCATCGACGAGGCGCTCAAGCGCAAAGAGGCCGAGCTCCTCGAGGTCTAGAGGTGATGACCGACCCGTCCGGACCGGAGTCCGTGCCGCCGCTGGACTCGCCGACCAGCCGCCGCGACGCGGCGCGCTTCCGTCGCGCGCAGACCGCCGCCGACACCGGTGCGGCGTTCCAGACGCACATCCGTGCCGCGCGCTCCGAGTTCGAAAGTCAGGTCGCCCACGCCCGCGCCGAGTTCGAGGAAGCCAACGAGCGCATCCGCCAGCGGACCGGCCGTAACCTCCTCCTCGCCATCCTCATCGGGCTGGCCGCCGGTGCGGCGGTGCTCGGATCGCTGCTGTTCGTCAAGTGGATCTTCCTGCCGTTCGCGTTGGCGGCCTGCGGGCTGGGTGTGTTCGAGTTCACCCGGGCACTTCAGGCAGCCGGCCGCCGCATCGATCTCGTGCCGCAGCTCGTCGCCGGATCGCTCCTGCTGATCTCGGGCTATTTCGCGACCCTGTGGCTGCACTGGGTCGCCACCCTCGCCGCCGTCGTGCTGGTGATCGTCTGGCGCCTGCTCGGTCAGATGTTCGCGCGCGACGGGCGCACCTACGGCGCCGTGCTGTCCGACGTCCTCATCTCCGCCTTCGTGCAGCTGTACGTCCCGTTCCTCGGCAGCCTCGCCATGGTGCTGCTCAGCCAGCCCCGTGGCGAATGGTGGGTGCTCGCGTTCCTCATCGTCACCGTGGTCGCCGACACCGGCGCGTACGTGTCGGGGCTCACGTTCGGCCGCGGCGGCCGGCATCCGATGGCCCCGCGCATCAGCCCGAAGAAGACGTGGGAGGGCTTCGCCGGCGCGACCGTCATGGCGCTGGCAGCCGGCGTGATCCTCGCGATCTTCATGCTCCAGCTGCCCTGGTGGGCGGGCCTGATCTTCGGTGCCGTGGTGCTCATGACCGCGACGGCGGGCGACCTCGGCGAGTCGATGATCAAGCGCGACCTCGGCATCAAGGACATGAGCTCCTGGCTTCCCGGCCACGGCGGCGTCCTGGACCGGCTGGATTCGATCCTGCCGTCCGCCACCGCGGCCCTCGCGCTGTTCTACCTCCTCACCCCTCTGGCGGCGACATGACCCTCGACACCGACCGGCGCGACGGCGACCAGGACGACGCCTCGGGCACGGCGCCCTTCCCGGAGGCCAGCGGACGCCACAAGGGCTACGAGAAGCGGGCGGTCGACGCCTTCCTCGCCCAGGCACGCGCGGCATTCGAGGACGACGATCCCGACGCCCTCCGCTCGGCGGAGGTGCGTGCCGCCGCCTTCCCGCTGGTGCGCCGCGGCTACGCCGTGGCGGCGGTGGACGCCGCCCTGGCGCGCATCGAGGACGCCTTCGCCGCGCGCGAGCGTCAGCAGGCGATGAACCGCCGCGGTGCCCGCGCGTGGGTCGAGCAGTCGCGCGAGAACGCCCAGGTCGTACTCGACCGGCTGCTGCGCCCCCGGGGGCGGCGCTTCGACCGGGTCGGCGTGCTGCGCTACGGCTACCGGGTCGACGAGGTGGATCTCGTCGCGGACAAGATCGCCCGCTACCTCGCCGCCGGCGAGCCGGTGACGGTGGAGCAGGTGCGCGCGGTCGCCTTCCGGATGCAGCGCGGCGGGTACCGCGAGACGCAGGTGGACGCGGTCCTGGACGCCGTCGTCGACGTCATCCTCGCCGTGGGCTGATGCCGGCGCCCTCTGCCCGTCCCCGTGGCGAGCATCATCGGTGGCCGCTAGAGTGGGGGGCATTGTGACCTCCGGCACCGAGATGACGCGCGCCGCCTCCGGACGGATCGTCCGCAGGTCCTCCGCCGGTGCGGTCGACGTCGTCCCCCCGACGCTGCCGCCCCGGCGCGCTCCGCGCTGGTCGCGCCGGCGCGGCGTCCTCTCCGTCTTCGCCGCCTTCGCCGCCCTGGGGTTCGTCGCCGCCTCGGTCGGACCGACCGGCGCCGCCCTGGCCGGCGTCGGCGAGGAGGACCAGGGCGTGAGCCTGTACGCGTGGTCGGAGGGTGACGCGCAGACCTGGTCGTCCGTGCTCGCGGAGCGCGAGGGCCTCGTCCCTCTCGAGCGCGGCGGATACTCCGTGTACGTCACCCCGAAGCCCACGCCCACCCCGACGGCGGCCAAGAAGGCGCCCGGGGGAGGCGGTGCCCCCGCGCGCCCGCAGTACACCGGGGGTGGCTCCCCGGCGGAATGGATGGCCGCGGCGGGCATCCCGGAGAGTGACTGGGGCTACGTCGACTACATCGCCAAGCGCGAGAGCGGCTGGAACCCGAACGCCACCAACAAGTCGTCGGGGGCGTGCGGCCTCATCCAGGCCTATCCCTGCAGCAAGGTGCCGGGCAACGGCTACGACCCCGTGGACAACCTGCGGTGGGCGAACGGCTACGCGAACGGCCGCTACGGCAGCTGGGCGCAGGCCTACGACTTCTGGACCCGGAACCACTGGTGGTGACGGTCTCGTCTCGTGCCCCGTTCTCATCGCAGACGCCCTGACCCCTCGGGCGACGACTCGTTCGAGCGCCTGCTCGCCGGCTGGAAGCGCACCGAGACACGGCGCGGGGTCGAGTGGACCGTGCAGCCGGTGTCGGCCGCCGGGGCGCAGAAGCCCTACCTCTGCCCCGGATGCGGCCGCACGATCGCGCCCGGCACCGCCCACGTCGTGACGTGGCGGGCGGACGGCGTCCTGGGGGATGCGGCCGACCTGGCGGCACGCAGACATTGGCACACCCACTGCTGGAGGATCGGCTGACATGGAGATTCGCGGACCCGTCCTGCTTCCCGCGCGCCGGGAGGACATCGAGCTGCAGACATCCGACGGGCTGACCCTCGTGGGCGAGCTCGCGCTGCCGGAGGGCCGCGAGCCGGTCGCGACGCTGGTGACGCTGCATCCGCTGCCCACCCACGGCGGATTCATGGACTCCCACATCCTCCGCAAGGCCGCCGGGCGCCTGCCCGCCCTCGCCGACCTCGCCGTGCTCCGCTTCAACACGCGGGGGACGACCTCGCCGCGGGGGACCAGCGACGGCGCCTTCGACGGCGGGGCGGCGGAGCGTCTCGACGTCGCGGCGGCGATGGCCTTCGTGCGCGAGCGCGGCCTGCCGCATCCCTGGCTCGTGGGGTGGTCCTTCGGCACCGAGCTGGCGCTGAAGTACGGCCGCACGCACGAGATCGAGGGGGCGATCCTGCTCTCGCCGCCGCTGCACCGCGCGAGCGACGACGAGGTCGCCGCCTGGGCGGGCGACCGCCGGCGTCTGATCGTCCTCGTGCCCGAGTTCGACGACTACCTGCGCCCCGCCGAGGCGGCCGAACGCTTCGCCGCCGTGCCGGAGGCACGGCTCATCGCGGTGGACGGCGGCAAGCACCTGTGGGTGGGGGAGAACCAGACCCGCCGCGTGCTCGACGAGATCGTCGCGGTGGTCAACCCCGACGCCTCACCCCTGCCCACGGAGTGGGACGGCCCGGCTGCGCGGTAGCGTCAGCGCTCGTTCTGCCGCGGGATGATCACCTGGCGGTAGATGATGAGGATGCTCGCGGCGACCGGGATGGCCACGAGCGCCCCCAGCAGCTGGGCGAGCGACGCGCCCGCGAGAGCGGCGATAACGACGACCGCACCGGGGATCGCGACCGCGCGGTTCATGATGCGCGGCGAGACCACGTACGCCTCGATCTGCATGTACACGAGGTAGTAGACCCCCGCGATCAGCGCGATCGTGGGGGAGCCGACGGCCAGGCACGTCAGCACGATGATCGTCGATCCGGTCAGGGTCCCCACCAGGGGGATGAGCGAGAAGAAGAACGCGATCACGGCGAGCACCGCCGGGAACGGCGCCTGGATGATCGAGAGGAAGATGAAGCTCAGCACGCCGTTGATGACACCGAGGCTCAGCTGGCCGATGACGTAGTAGCCCACGGACGCGGTGATCTGCTCGGCCAGGTCGATGAACCGCGCACGCTTGGAGGCGGGCACGAGCTGGTAGACCGCGGCCTTCAGCGACGGGGTGGAGGCGGTGAAGTAGATCGTGAGGATCAGGACGATGAAGGCGCCGCCGAGGCCGGTGACCACCGCCCCTCCGACGACCAGGCTCCCCTCGCCGACGTTGCTGGAGATCGCGCCGAAGTCGACCGAGTTCGTCCACCAGTCCTCGATGTACCCCCAGACGAGGTCGACGTCCAGGGCCGGGAAGACCGACTTCACCCAGTCGCGCACCACCTGCACCGCGGCATCCCAGTCGCCGATGTCCTCGATCGTGGACTGGATCTGCTCGACGAGCTGCGAGATCTGATCGACGATCACCGGCACGATCGTGAGGATGATGCCGGCGAAGATGCCGAGGACGCCGAGGATCGTCACCAGCACCGCCGCCCACCGCGGCAGCTTGCGCCGCTCCAGCCACGAGATGACGGGATCGAGCCCGAGCGAGAGGAACAGGGCCGTGCCGACGTACAGCAGGATCGTCGACAGCGTCTGGATGCTGTTCAGCAGCAGCAGGCCGACGCCGACACCGAGCGTCGCCACCAGCGCGACGCGGAACGGGTTGTGGATCTTCACGTCTCTCCTGTCCGACCACGCCCGCAGGCGCCTCGCTCTCGGTCAGGATACGCACTCGGGCGGGCGCGACCGGGCACCGCCTCGCCTCCTGGGCAACTTTCAGCCCGATGCGGATAGTCTGAAATGTCGTGTGCTCGGCCCGACCCGACGGGCTGGGCGGGAAAGGTGAGTTCTTCGTGCGTTTCGTGTGGGCTGTCGCCGCATTCGTGATCGCCGCTCTGATGATCGGGCTGGGGATCGCGCAGCGGACCGTCTTCCAGGCTCCGCCGGCGGCCAGCACGGCCATTCCGGCGGGTGAGGACGAGCGCTACACCGTGATCGACGGTGCCGTGCTGAACCTCTTCCCGGGGGCGCAGACGGTCACGGCGGAGGGCGAGGGCACCGTCTTCGCCGCCTACGGGCGCACCGCCGACGTCCAGGCGTGGCTGGCCGACGTCGCCTACAACCACGTCACCGTGAACGGCGAGGGGGAGCTGCGCACGACGGTGATCGAGCCGGAAGAGGAGACGGAGCCGGCGGACGCGGAGGCGCCGGCCGAGACGCCGGACCCCGCGGCGACCGCCGCCACCGACGCGGTCCCCGCCGACGCCGCGGACCGCTCGCCGGTCGGCTCCGATCTGTGGCTCGACGAGTTCCAGCAGGAGCGGCGGCTGTCCACACCCCTCCAGCTCCCCGAGACCATGAGCGTGCTCGTGGCCTCCGACGGCACCGAGCCCGCCCCCGCCGACATCGCCGTGACGTGGCCGGTCGACCGCAGCACGCCGTGGGCGGGCCCGCTCATCGTGGGCGGCGGGATCGTGCTGCTCATCGGGGTGGTGCTGTACCTCCTCGGCATCCGCCATGTCCGCCGCTCGCGCGGACCCCGCCGCAAGGGCCTGCCCCTGCCGCCGACCGAGCCCATCGACCTCGCCGTCGAGGGCGGCGAGAAGGGCGTGATCTCGGCGGGCAAGCCCGGCTGGCGGCGTGCCCTCCCGGGCCGGCGATCCCTCCTGGCCGCGCCCGCGGTCGCCGTGACGGCGGCGCTGCTGGCCGGATGCTCCGCCGATGCGTGGCCCGAACTCGGCCCGACGCCCACGCCCTCGCCGACCGCGTCGGTGATCGTTCCGGAGGGGCAGCAGGCGCCCGCCGTCACCGAGACGCAGGCCGAGCGCATCCTCACCCGCATCGCCGAGACGGTCGCCGACGCCGACGCAGCCCTGGACCCGGCCCTCGCCGCGACGCGGCTGGAGGGCCCCGCGCTGGCCGAGCGCCAGACCAACTACACGCTGCGCGCCGCGCTGCCCGACGTGGCGCCGATGAGCCCGATCCCCGACCGTCCGGTGGAGATCACCCTCCCGCAGGCGTTCGACGGCTGGCCGCGCTCGTTCCTCACGGTCGTCGAGGACGCCGAGGACTCCACCGTGGCGCCCACGGTGATGCTCATGACCCAGGCCGATCCGTGGACCGAGTACAAGGCCTCGTTCCTCGCCAGCCTCGAGGCGGCGACCCTCCTGCCCGACCTCCCCGCGGCGTATGTCGGGTCGGTGATGGCACCGCCCGACTCGCCGTTCCTGCGCCTGCCGCCCGAGGAGATCGCGGCCGCCTATGCCGACCTCATCAACAACGGCGAGGACAGCGCCTACTGGAACGACTTCGACACCGCCGACGACTTGCTGCTGCCGAGCATCGCGGCCAACCAGCAGCAGCGGCTGGAGCTGTTCAACCAGACCGCGACCGACACCGGCCAGCTGCAGTTCGAGGCCACCGCCGGCACCGCCGCGCCGATGGCGCTCACGACGCTGGACGGCGGGGCGATCGTGGCCGTCGAGGTGCAAGAGAACGACCGGGTGACCCCGACCAACCCCGACGCCGTCATCCGGCTGGAGACCAACGCCACCGTGAAGGCGCTGACCGGGGTCGACCAGTCCGCGAAGGGCTTCACGACCACCTACAGCGACCAGCTCTTCTTCTACGTGCCGCTGGAGGGGACGAACGACCCCATCCGGCTGCTCGGCTACCGATCCAACATCCTGCAATCCAAGGAGATCCCGTGAGCACGCCCCCTCCCGGCGCCGTGATGCGCGGTGCCGTCGATCTGTCGGCCCTGCGCAACCGTCCCCAGCCGCCCGCCGCGGGGGAGGCCGCGGCCCCCGCCGGCGCATCCGCGGGGACGGTGCCCTCGCTCGTGCTCGACGTCACCGACGCCACGTTCGGCGCCGTGCTGGAGCTGTCGCGCACCGTGCCGGTGGTCGTGGACCTGTGGGCGGAGTGGTGCGGCCCCTGCAAGCAGCTGAGCCCGATCCTGGAGAAGGTCGTGCAGGAGCTCGCCGGGCGCGTCGTCCTGGCGAAGGTCGACGTGGACGCCAACCCACAGCTCGCTCAGGGCTTCCGTGCGCAGTCGATCCCGCTCGTCGTCGCCCTCGTCGCCGGCCAGCCGGTGCCGATGTTCACCGGGGCCGTCCCGGAGCAGCAGGTGCGCGACGTCCTCGACCAGCTCCTCCAGCTCGCGGCGCAGAACGGCGTCAGCGGCACCGTCTCGGTGGCCGGCGACGCGGAGACCGCCCCCGGCGACGAGCCCGCCGTCCCGCCCCTGCCGCCGCTGCACGCGGAGGCCTTCGACGCGATCGAGGCGGGAGACTACCCGCGCGCGATCGCCGCGTACGAGCAGGCGCTGGCGGAGAACCCGCGCGACGCGGACGCCCGCGCCGGTCTCGGCCAGGTGCGCCTCCTCGAGCGCGTGCAGTCGGCCGACCTCCAGGCCGCCCGTGACGCCGCAGCCGCCGACCCCACGGACATCGACGCGCAGTTCGCCGTCGCCGACCTCGATGTCGCCGGCGGCCACGTCGACGACGCGTTCGACCGTCTCCTCGACCTCTTCGCCGCGCTGCCCGACGAGCGCCGCCCGGTGGTGCGCGAGCGTCTGCTGGAGCTGTTCGGCCTCGTCGGCGACGCCGACGGCCGCGTTCTCCGGGCGCGCGGGCGGCTCGCCTCGCTGCTGTTCTGAGGCGCCTCCCGGCTGGGCGCTCCGTCAGCCGCGGCCGGGGGCGGGGATGGTGCGCTCGGCCCGGTGATGCAGCCACAGGACGCCCAGCGGCGGCAGGGTGAGGGTGGCGCGACCGCCCTCTCCGGCCTCGACGATCCCGAGGTTGCCCACGCCCGAGCCGCCGTACTCCGCGGCGTCGCTGTTGAGGATCTCGTGCCACACGCCGCGTTCGGGCAGGGTCAGCTCGTAGCCGTGCAGGGGCGCCCCCGAGAAGTTGCACACCACCGCGACGGTGTTGCCGTGGAAGTCGCGACGGGCGAAGGTGAGCACGCTCGGATTCCACGTGGGGGCCCCGAGGCGTGAGAACGCCGCGCCGTCGCTGTCGCGCGACCACAGCGGCGCCTGCGCGACGTAGGTGCGGTTGAGCACGGCGACGAAGTCGTGCAGCTGCGCGTGGGAGGGCTGCTCCAGCATCCACCAGTCCAGCCCGCGCCCCTCGGACCATTCGGACATCTGACCGAACTCCTGCCCCATGAACAGCAGCTGCTTGCCGGGGTGAGCCCACATGTACGCCAGAAACGCGCGCATGTTGGCGAGCTTCTGCCAATGGTCGCCGGGCATCCGGCCGAAGAGGCTCCCCTTGCCGTGCACGACCTCGTCGTGGCTGATCGGCAGCACGTAGTTCTCGCTGAACGCGTAGACGAACGAGAACGACAGCTCGCCCTCGTGGTGCGAGCGGTAGAGCGGATCGCGGCCGATGTAGTGCAGCGAGTCGTTCATCCAGCCCATGTTCCACTTGAACCCGAAGCCGAGTCCGGCATGGTCGGTGGGTGCGGTGACGCCGGGGAAGCTCGTGGACTCCTCGGCGATCATCGCGATCCCCGGGTACCGCTTGTAGGAGGTCGCGTTCACCTCCTGCAGGAACCGGATCGCCTCGAGGTTCTCGCGGCCCCCGTACTGGTTCGGGGCCCACTCGCCGTCCTTGCGCGAGTAGTCCAGGTACAGCATCGAGGCCACCGCATCCACCCGCAGGCCGTCGACGTGGAACTCCTCGAACCAGTACAGGGCGTTGGAAGTTCCGCACCTCGTTGCGGCCGTAGTCGAAGATGAGCGTGCCCCAGTCCTTGTGCTCGCCGCGCCGGGGGTCGGGGTGCTCGTAGAGGGGCTCGCCGTCGAAACGGGCCAGGGCGAAGGCATCCTTGGGGAAGTGGCCGGGCACCCAGTCCATGATCACGCCGATGCCCGCCTGGTGGAGCCGGTCGATGAGATGGCGCAGATCGTCCGGCTGCCCGAACCGGCTGGTGGGCGCGTAGTACCCGGTGACCTGGTAGCCCCACGACCCGCCGAACGGATGCTCCGCGAGGGGGAGGAACTCCACGTGGGTGAACCCCTGCGCGGTGACGTACTCGATGAGCGGGTCGGCGGCGTCGCGGTAGGACAGCCCGGGACGCCACGAGCCGAAGTGCAGCTCGTACACGGACATCGGCTGATCCAGCGGGGTCGTCTTCGCGCGCGCGCTCATCCACGCCTGGTCGCCCCACACGTAGGCGGAGTCGGTGACGACGGAGGCGGTGGCCGGCGGCTGCTCGGCGAAGCGGGCCATCGGATCGGCCTTGAAGATCCACTCGCCGGCACGGGTGAGGATCTCGAACTTGTAGGTGGCGCCGGCCTCGAGATCGGGGATGAACAGCTCCCAGACGCCGCTGCCGCCCATCGACCGCATCGCGTGGCCCTGGCCGTCCCAGCCGTTGAAGTCGCCGGTGACGCGGACGGCGCGCGCGTCGGGCGCCCACACCGTGAAGGCGACCCCGCGCGACCCGTCCATCGTCCGCACGTGCGCGCCGAGGACGCGCCACAGCTCCTCGTGACGTCCCTCGGCGATGAGATGCAGATCGAGCTCGCCGATCGCGGGGAGGTGGCGGTAGGGGTCGTCGGCGGTGTGGTCCGGCCCGTCCTCGTAGGTCGCCGTGACGGTGTAGCCCCGCGGCTCGCGCGGCAGCTCCGCCTCCCAGATGCCTGAGCGCACGTGCGCGAAGCGCACCGCGGTGTCATCGTCCAGCATCGCGGTGACGGTCAGCGCGAGGGGGCGGCGGACGCGGATGACCCAGCGCCCGTCCACGGCGTGGAGGCCGAGGACGGCATGCGGATCGTGGTGGCTCCCGGCGGCCACAGCGTCCAGCAGGGCCGCATCCGGCATCGAGGGATCGGTCATCGTTGCTCCTTCACGGCGAGGAGGTGCACGGGCTCGCTGAAGGCGTCCAGGCGCACGTAGTTGTGGTCGGCCCACGTCCACACGGCGCCGGTGACGAGGTCCTCTACCTCATACGCCTCGCCGGCGGGCAAGCCCCACACCGTGGTGTCGAGGTGGATCATCGTCTGGCGCACCGAATGCGGATCGACGTTGGCGACCACGATCACCGTGTCGGGGCGTCCCGTGCCCGTCAGCGCGGCGTCGAGGTGCTTGGCGTAGACGAGGATCGCGTCGTCGTCGCTCCAGTGCACGGTGAGGTTGCGCAGCTGCCGCAGCGCCGGGTGATCGGCGCGCGCTCGGTTCAGCATCCGCAGGTATGGCGCGAGGGACTCGCCGCGGTCCTCGGCACCCTGCCAGTCGCGGAACTTGTACTCGTACTTTTCGTTGTCGATGTTCTCCTCCGACCCCGGCCGGGCGACGTTCTCGAACAGCTCGTAGCCGGCATACACGCCGTAGGTAGGCGCAGCGGTGGCCGCCAGCGCGGCGCGCACCTTGTAGGCGGCGTGCCCGCCGAACTGGAGGTACTCCGTGAGGATGTCGGGGGTGTTCACGAACAGGTTCGGACGGAGGAAGTCGTCGGTCTCGGTCGCGAGCGCGGTGAAAAACTCGGTGAGCGTATGAGTCAGAAAGAAAAAATCGATGAATAC
>CAZBZR010000059.1:6281-12150 GCA_964496445.1 uncultured Microbacterium sp. | reverse complement strand
TCATCTCCAACGCGTCCTGCACGACGAACTGCCTCGCGCCGCTGGCCAAGGTCTTCAACGACGCGTTCGGCATCGAGCGCGGCTTCATGATGACCGCCCACGCGTACACGGCCGACCAGAACCTGCAGGACGGCCCGCACAGCGACCTGCACCGCGCGCGCGCCGCCGCCATCAACATCGTCCCCGCCTCCACGGGTGCCGCCAAAGCCATCGGCCTGGTGCTGCCGGAGCTCAACGGCAAGCTCAGCGGCTCGTCGTACCGCGTGCCGGTTCCCACCGGCTCCATCGTCGACCTGACCATCGTGACTCCCACCGAGGGGCTGACCAAGGAGGCCGTCAATGCCGCCTACGCCGCCGCCGCGGCCGACGGGCGTCTGGTGGGCTACCTCAAGTACAACGAGGACGCGATCGTCTCCAGCGACATCCAGCAGGACCCGCACTCGTCGGTGTTCGACGCCGAGCTGACCAACGTCAGCGGCAACCTGGTCAAGGTGTCGGCCTGGTACGACAACGAGTGGGGCTACTCCAACCGTCTGGTCGACCTGACCGAGTACGTCGCCGAGCGCCTGTAAGGCCGCACGATGGCGCTGCGCACCCTTCCGTCGCTGGGGTCGCTCGCAGGCAAGCGCGTCGTCGTCCGCTGTGACCTCAACGTTCCTCTCCAGGACGGGGTCATCGCGGACGACGGGCGCGTGCGTGCGTCGCTTCCCACGCTGAACGCCCTCATCAACGCCGGCGCGCGCGTCGTCGTCGTCTCCCACCTCGGTCGCCCCGACGGCGCGCCGGATCCCGCATACAGCCTTGCTCCGGTGGCCCAGCGCCTGTCGGAGCTGCTCGGCAAGCCCGTCGCCTTCGCCCGCGACACCGTGGGCGAGTCCGCCCACGAGGCGGTCGCGGCGCTGGCGGACGGCGACGTCGCGGTGCTGGAGAACCTGCGCTTCAACGCAGGCGAGACCGCCAAGGATGACGCGACCCGCGCGGCGTTCGCCCGCGAGCTCGCCGAGCTCGGCGACGCCCTCGTCTCGGACGGCTTCGGGGTCGTGCACCGCAAGCAGGCCAGCGTGTACGACCTGGCCGAGATCCTGCCGTCGGCCGCGGGGCTGCTCATCGAGGCCGAGGTGGACGTGCTCGACCGCCTCACCGAGAACCCCGAGCGTCCGTACACGGTCGTCCTCGGCGGCTCGAAGGTCAGCGACAAGCTCGGCGTCATCCAGCATCTGCTGCCGCGGGTGGACCGCCTCCTCGTCGGGGGCGGCATGATGTTCACGTTCCTCAAGGCCCAGGGCCACCCGGTGGGCTCGAGCCTCCTCGAGGAGGACCAACTCGACACGGTGCGCGGGTACCTCGCCGACGCCGCCGAGCGCGGCGTGGAGATCGTCCTGCCCGTCGACGCGGTCGTCGCCGCGTCGTTCTCGGCCGACGCCGACCACGTCGTGGCCGACGCCGACGCGCTGGAGGACACCGCGTTCGGCGCCTCGGGCCTGGGCCTGGACATCGGTCCGCGGACGGCGGAGATCTTCGCGCAGGCCGTGCAGGACAGCAGGACCGTGTTCTGGAACGGACCGATGGGCGTGTTCGAGATGGCGCCGTTCGCGGCCGGCACGCGTGCGGTCGCCGAGGCGCTGACCCGCGTCGACGGTCTCAGTGTGGTGGGAGGCGGCGACTCCGCCGCCGCGGTGCGGCAGCTCGGGTTCTCCGATGGTCAGTTCGGACACATCTCCACGGGTGGCGGCGCCAGCCTGGAGTTCCTCGAAGGAAAGAAGCTTCCCGGACTGGAGGTCCTCGGATGGTCGCAGTAGCCCGTACCCCGTTCATCGCCGGAAACTGGAAGATGAACCTCGACCACCTGCAGGCGGTCGCGTTCGTCCAGAAGCTGCACTGGACCCTCAAGGAGGCCAAGCACGAGAACGGCTCGGTCGAGGTGGGGCTGTTTCCTCCCTTCACCGACCTGCGCACCGTGCAGACGCTCATCGACGCCGACAAGATCCCGTTCGCCCTCGGCGCGCAGGATCTGTCCACCCACGACTCCGGCGCGTACACCGGTGAGATCTCCGGCCAGTTCATCGCGAAGCTCGACGCCCGCTACGTGATCGTGGGCCACTCCGAGCGCCGCGAGTACCACAGCGAGAGCGACGAGGTCGTCGCGGCCAAGGTCCAGGCGGCTCTGCGCCACGGCCTCGTTCCCGTCATCTGCGTGGGGGAGACCGCGGAGGATCTGGAGAAGTTCGGCGCGAGCGCTGTGCCGGTCGGCCAGCTGCGCGCCGCCCTGGAGGGCGTTCCCGCCGACGCCGACATCGTCGTGGCCTACGAGCCGGTGGGGGCGATCGGATCCGGCCAGGCGGCGACGCCGGAGCAGGCGCAGGAGGTGTGCGCCAAGCTCCGCGAGGTCGTGGCCGACGTGCTGGGCGCCGATGCGGCCGCCGGGACCCGCGTGCTCTACGGCGGCTCGGTGAAGTCGGGCAACATCGCCAGCTTCATGCGCGAGCCCGACGTCGACGGCGCGCTGGTCGGTGGCGCGAGCCTCGTCGTGGACGAGTTCGCCGCGATCGTCCGGTACCAGAAGCACGTGGGCGTCTGACCCCTTCGACCTGCTCGGGGTTCCTCGCACCGAAAGGTATAGTTGACGATTGTGCCCGTTCTCGAGTTCGTCCTGCAGGTGCTGCTGGGCATCACCAGCCTCCTGCTGACCCTCCTCATCCTGCTCCACAAGGGGCGCGGCGGCGGCCTGTCCGACATGTTCGGCGGCGGCATGACCTCGGCGCTCGGGTCCTCCGGGCTCGCCGAGCGCAACCTCAACCGGTTCACGATCGTCCTGGCGCTGGCATGGTTCGTCTCCATCGTCGCGCTGGGACTGATCACGAAGTTCCAGGGACTCTGACATGGCGACAGGCGGCAACGCGATCCGGGGCACGCGCGTGGGCGCGGGCCCGATGGGCGAGCAGGACCACGGCTTCCACGCGGACCGCATCGCGGTGTCGTACTGGGACGCCCTCGGCAACGAGACGGTGCGCTACTTCGCCGCCGGCATCCCCGAGGACGAGATCCCCGAGGTGATCGATTCGCCGCACTCGGGGCTGCCCGCCGGCCGCGACAAGGCGAACCCGCCCGCGCTGGCGAAGACCGAGCCCTACAAGACGCACCTCGCGTATGTGAAGGAGCGTCGCACCGACGAAGAGGCCGAAGCGCTCCTCGACGACGCGCTCCAGCAGCTGCGCGAGCGCCGCGGCCAGCTCTGACGCCTTTCCGGCATCCCGGTCGCGACGCCGGGATCAGTACTCGCGGTCGATGAGCTGCGGCGGCACCTGGTCGGCGGCGGCCTCGTCGACGAACAGCACGGTGCGACGCCGGCCCTTCGCCCCTGCGGCCGGGACGCTGGCGTAGCTCGCGCCGGCGAGGGCGAGGCCGAGGGCCGAGGCCTTGTCCACGCCCGAGAGCACCATCCACACGCGCTTGGACGAGTTGATGACCGGACGCGTCAGCGAGATGCGCTCCGGCGGCGGCTTCGGCGACTCCCGCACCGGCAGGGTGGCCCGGTCGGTCACCTGGATCTCGGGGCGGTCGGGGAAGAGCGAGGCGATGTGGCCGTCGGGCCCGACGCCGAGGAAGCAGATGTCGAAGGTCGGCCACGGCCCCGTCTCGGCACGGTCGGCGGGGGCGAACTGCGCGAGCTCGTCGGCGTAGGCCACCGCCGCCGCATCCAGGTCGAGCGTGCCGTCGCTGGCCGCGGTGGCGTGGATGTTCTCGGCGGGGATGTCGAGGATGTCCAGCAGAGCGCTCCGCGCCTGCTTCTCGTTGCGCTCGTCCGAGTCCCGCGGCACCCACCGCTCGTCGCCCCACCAGAAGTGCACCCGCGACCAGTCGATCTGCGCGGTCCGCTCGTCGCGGGCGGCCGCGGCAAGCACGGCACCGCCCATCGATCCGCCGGTGAGGCAGATGTGCACGGTCTTGCCGGCGGCCACCTGCTTGGCGACGCGGTCGATGAAGCGACGGGCCACGCTCGTGGCCAGCGACGCGGGATCGTCGCTGATGACCACGCGCTTCTCGGTGCCGTCAGGCATCCCCGTCCTCCTCCGTGCCGCGGGCGAGCAGCTCCATGCCCTCGGTGATGACGCGACCGTACAGCAGGTCGGGGTCCAGTCGCCGCAGCTCCTCGGCGAGGCACTCCCGGAGCGTGCGCCGCGGGAAGGCGAGCTCGTGGGAGGGCTGCCCCGGCTGCGTGAGCACGGCGACGCCCGGACGGGGGCGCTCCAGGAGCGTCTCCCCGCCGGTGCGCTGCAGGCTCACGCTCTTGATGCCGCTGGCCCACTCCTCGGCGGGGAGGTACGCCGAGTCGACCTCGACCCTGAGCTTCAGACGGAGCCACGCCGCGAGGAGCACCGTCGACGGCGAGTCGGACGCGCCCCGTACCGAGACCGCGGTGACGCTCTCGTAGGGCGGCTGATCCAGGACCGCGGCCAGCTGCTCGCGCCAGCGGGTGAGGCGGGTCCACGCGAAGTCGGTGTCGCCGGGGGAGTAGTGGCTCCCCAGGGCGTCCACCCACGCCGCCGGATCCTTCTGGCTCGACGCATCCGTGATGCGTCGCTGCGCGATCCGACCGATCGCCGACTCGGCGGGCGAGGGCGGGGTCTCGGCCGGCCACCACGCGACGACCGGCGCGTCGGGAAGGAGGAGTCCGGTGACGAGGCTCTCGGCGTTGGAGCCGGCCGCCCCGTAGGCCCGCAGCACGACGACCTCGCTCGCCCCGGCGTCGCCGCCCACGCGGATCTCGGCGTTCAGCCGCGGCTCGGCGGTCTCGTCGTCGTCGATCATGACGACGAGCACCCGCATCGGATGCTCCCGCGACGCGTCGTTCGCGGCCTCGATGACCTCCTCCTCGGTGCCGTGGCGCGTCACGATGATGAGGGTGAGCACGCGCCCGAGGGCCACCGCTCCACCCTCCTCGCGGACGCTGACGAGCGACTTGGAGATCTTGCTGACGGTGGTGTCGGGCAGATCGATGATCACGGGCGCCTCCAGCTGCGGCCGTCGCGGGCGAGGAGCTCGTCGGCCGAGGCCGGGCCCCACGATCCTGGCGAGTACTGCTCGAGCGGGCCGCCCTGCGCGACCCAGAACTGCTCGATGGGGTCGAGGATCTTCCAGCTGAGCTCGACCTCCTCGTGCCGCGGGAACAGCGGCGGGTCGCCCAGCAGCACGTCGAGGATCAGCCGCTCGTACGCCTCGGGGCTGGCCTCGGTGAACGCGTGACCGTACCCGAAGTCCATCGTGACGTCGCGCACCTGCGTGCCGTCACCCGGGACCTTCGAGCCGAACCGGATGGTGACGCCCTCGTCGGGCTGGACGCGGATGACGAGCGCGTTCTGGCCGAGCTCCTCGGTCTGGCTGCGGCTGAACAGCAGCTGCGGGGCGCGCTTGAACACCACCGCCACCTCGGTGACGCGCCGCCCGAGGCGCTTGCCCGTCCGCAGGTAGAACGGCACCCCCGACCAGCGCCGCGTGTTGACCTCGAGCTTGACCGCCGCGTAGGTCTCGGTCGTCGACGACGGCGACATCCCGTCCTCCTCGAGGAAGCCGGTCACCTTCTCGCCGCCCTGCCATCCGCCGGCGTACTGCCCGCGCGCGGTGGCGAGGGAGAGGTCCTCGGGAAGGCGGACGGCGGCGAGCACCTTCTCCTTCTCGGCGCGGAGGTCGCGGGCGTTGAAGCTGATGGGCTCCTCCATGGCGGTGAGGGCCATGAGCTGGAGCAGGTGGTTCTGGATGACGTCGCGCGCGGCGCCGATGCCGTCGTAGTAGCCGGCGCGCCCGCCCACCCCGATGTCCTCGGCCATCGTGATCTGCACGTGGTCGACGTAGTTGCGGTTCCAGATCGGCT
>CAZBZR010000059.1:0-6271 GCA_964496445.1 uncultured Microbacterium sp. | reverse complement strand
ACAGCTCGTTGGCGAAGCGCAGCGCGAGGATGTTCTGGACCGTCTCCTTGCCGAGGTAGTGGTCGATGCGGAAGATCGAGTCGGCCGGGAAGGCCACCTCCAGCGCCGCGTTGAGCTCGCGGGCCGAGGCGAGGTCGTGTCCGAACGGCTTCTCGATGACCACGCGACGCCAGCCGGTGTCCTGATCGGCGTTCTCGCCGACCAGCCCCGAATCCTTCAGCTGCTGCGCGACGATCGGGAAGTCCTTGGGCGGGATCGACAGGTAGTAGGCGTGGTTGCCCATCGTGCCGCGCTCGACGTCGAGCTTGTCGACGGTCTCCCGCAGGCGCCGGAAGGCCTCCGGGTCGCCGAATTCGCCCGGGACGAACCGGATGCCCTCGAGCAGCTCCTGCCACGTCTCGTCGCGGAACTCCGTGCGCGCGTACTGCTTGACGGCGTCGTGGACGACCTGCGCGAAGTCCTGGTCCTCCCAGTCGCGGCGAGCGAACCCCACGAGCGCGAAGCCCGGGGGCAGGAGGCCGCGGTTGGCCAGGTCGTACACCGCAGGCATGAGCTTCTTGCGTGACAGGTCTCCCGTCACTCCGAAGATCACCAGCGCGCTCGGACCGGCGATCCGGCTCAGCCGCCGATCTTCCGGGTCGCGCAGCGGGTTGTGCCCGCGGGAGATCTCGACGGTCATGAGGTGCTCCTCACCGGGCCGCGGCTCACTGCGCGGCCTCGAACAGCGACAGCACCTCGACCTGCGGGTCGGTGAGCGTCAGGGTGACGACGGGACGGCCGTGCGCGGCGAGCACCGCCGCGTCTCCCGCCGCCTGCGCGGCCAGCAGTTGGCCGAAGGTGAACGGTCGGCCGGGGATCTCCAGGTCGACGTCGGTCTGCTCGACGATCTGGAGGAAGACGCCGGTGGCCGGGCCGCCCTTGTGGTACTGGCCCGTGGAGTGCAGGAACCGGGGTCCCCAGCCGAAGGTCGTCGGTCGCCCGGCATCCGCCGCGACGAGCTCCCGCAGCCCCGACAGCTGCGGCAGCGCGAGCCGGTTGACGTACGCCTGCACGGCGACGTAGCCGTCGGCGCTCACGCGCTGCCAGAGGGCGTCCAGGACGCCGGCGAGGGTCCCGGATGCCGTCAGGGCGGGGTCGCTCGCGCGCACCTCGACGCCGTCGACCGTGAAGGCGGGCGCGGGTGCCTCGGGGCGGGCGTCCAGGAGCCCGCGCGTGGCGTCCTTCGCCGACTCCACGTCGGGCTGGTCGAAGGGGTTGATGCCCAGCATCCGGCCGGCGATCGCGGTGGCGTACTCCCACACGACGAACTGCGCACCCAGCGATCCGCTCACGAGGATCTCGCCGGGGTGGCGCTCGAAGAGCCGGAAATGCTCGGCGTCGTCGACGAACCGCACGATCTGCAGGTCGACGGGGGCGGCGTCGAGTTCGGGGGAGACGGGCAGGAGCACGACCGGCAGGATGCCGGTCCCGTTCTTGCCTGTGGACTCCGCGATGAGCTGCTCGATCCAGTCGGGGAGGCCGACGATGTGCGTGCCGTCGGAGACCAGGCCCAGCTTGTCGCGGCGCGGATCGCCGCCGGCGATGGCCGCGGCGAGCACGAGGGCCGGGTTCTCGGGGCTGTCCACGGCCACCTCGAGGAGCGTCGCATCCGCCTCGTCGAGGAGCTCGCCGATGTCGGCACCGGCGAGACCGGCCGGCACGAGTCCGAAGGCGGTGAGCGCCGAGTAGCGTCCGCCCACGTCCGGATCGGCGAGGAAGACCCGGTAGCCGTCAGCCGTCGCCGACTCCGCGAGGGGGGAGCCGGGGTCGGTGACGACGATGATGCGCTCGGCCGGGTCGATGCCGAGATCGCGGAACGCCGCCTCGAAGGCGCGCTTGGCGGAGTCGGTCTCGACCGTCGAGCCCGACTTCGAGGAGACCACGAGCACCGTGCGCTCGAGGCCACCGGCCTCGGGATCGCCGTCGAGGGCTGCGAGAACCTGACCGGGGGCCGTCGCATCCAGGATGACGAGCGGCACGCCCGCGGTCTGGGCGATGACCTCCGGTGCGAGGGAGGACCCGCCCATGCCGGCCAGGACGATGCGCGTGAGCCCGCGCGCGGCGAGGTCGGCGCGCAGCGCCTCGATCTCGGCCACGAGCGGGCGCGACGTGGTCACCGCCTGCACCCAGCCGAGCCGCCGCGACGCCTCGTCCTCCGCGGCGGCGCCCCACAGCGAGGGGTCGCCGGCGGTGATGCCGGAGGCCACCAGCGAGGCGGCCAGCCCCGGGACGGTCGCCGAGATGAGCTCGTGCGGCCGCCCCGAGGCGTGGATCTCGCAGCTCGCGCGTTCGCTGACGGCGCCGAGGCCGCGTCCCTCGCGCCCGCCCCCAGCCCTTGGGTCGCGGTGGCCTGGAGCTCGTGCCACGAGGCGATGAACTTCTCCACGCCCTCGTCCTCGAGCACCTGCGTGACATCGGCGAAGTCGACGCCGGCGGCGGCGAGCTGCGCGAACACCTCGCGCGCGTCGTCGTAGGCGCCGGTGACGGTGTCGCCGGTGACGACGCCGTGGTCGAAGGTGGCCTGCAGCGTCTTCTCCGGCATCGTGTTCACCACGCCCGGGGCGACGAGCTCGGTCACGTCGAGCGTGTCGGGGAGGGCGGGGTCCTTCACGCCGGTGGAGGCCCAGAGCGGGCGCTGCACCGTCGCGCCGGCGGCCAGCAGCGTCCGGGCGCGCTCCTCGGCGAACTTCTGCTCGTACAGCTCGTAGGCGAGCCTCGCGTTGGCGAGCCCCGCCTTGCTCTTGAGGGCGAGCGCCTCGGGGGTGCCGATGGCGGTGAGGCGCTTGTCGACCTCGGTGTCCACGCGTGAGACGAAGAACGACGCGACCGACTGCAGCGTGGAGATGTCGTGGCCGGCGGCCTGCGCCTTCTCCACGCCGGCGAGGTACGCGTCGATGACCTCGGCGTAGCGCTCCAGGCTGAAGATCAGCGTCACGTTGACGGAGATGCCCGCCCCGATCACCTCGGTGATCGCCGGCAGGCCGGCCTTGGTGGCGGGGATCTTGATCAGCACGTTCGGCCGGTCCACGCGCGCGGCGAGGTCCCGGGCCTGCGCGACGGTGGCGTCCGTGTCGTGGGCGAGGTCGGGGGAGACCTCGATCGACACACGGCCGTCCACGCCGCCGGTGCTGTCGAACACGGGCGCGAAGATGTCCGACGCGTCGCGCACGTCGTCGGTGGTGATCTCGAAGATCGCCTGGTCGGTGGAGGCGCCGCGCGCGGCGAGCTCGCGGACCTGCTCCTCGTAGGCCTCGCCGTTGGCGAGCGCGCCGGCGAAGATCGTCGGGTTCGTCGTCACGCCGCTGACGTTGCGCGTGGCGATGAGCTCGGCGAGGTTGCCGGTGCGGATGCGGTCACGCGACAGGTCATCGAGCCAGATGCTCACGCCCGCGGCGACGAGCTGTTCGGTGGGGGTGCTCATGATTCTCCTGATTACTGGGCGGCGGCGATGGACTCACGTGCGGCGTCGACGACGGCCTGCGCGGTGAACCCGAACTTCTCGAAGAGCGTCTTGTAGTCGGCCGAGGCGCCGAAGTGCTCGATCGACACGGAGCGGCCGGCGTCGCCGATGAGCGGACGCCACGGCAGCGCGATGCCGGCCTCGACCGACACGCGGGCGCGCACGGCGGCCGGCAGCACCGACTCGCGGTACTCCGCGTCCTGCTCGGCGAACCACTCCAGCGAGGGTGCCGAGACCACGCGGGCCTGGATGCCGTCGGCGGCCAGCTGCTCGCGAGCGGCCACGGCCAGCTGCACCTCGGAACCGGTCGCGATGAGGATCACGTCGGGCGTGCCGTCGGCAGCATCCGCCAGCACGTAGGCGCCGCGGGCGGTGAGGGCCGCCGACGCGAACACGTCGCCCGACGCCTCGCCGTCGCCGCGCTCGAGCACCGGGATGTTCTGGCGCGTGAGCGCGATGCCCGCGGGCCCCTCGTGGCGGCGGAGGATCTCCAGCCACGCCGCAGCGGTCTCGTTGGCGTCGGCGGGGCGCACGAGCGTGAAGTTCGGGATGGCGCGAAGCGTCGCGAGCTGTTCGATCGGCTGGTGGGTGGGGCCGTCCTCGCCGAGCGCGATGGAGTCGTGGGTCCACACGAACACCGTCGGGATGTTCATCAGGGCGGCCAGACGCACCGGCGGGCGCATGTAGTCGCTGAAGATGAGGAACGTGCCGCCGAAGGGGCGCGTGGGACCATGGAGCACGATGCCGTTGAGGATCGAGCCCATCGCGTGCTCACGGATGCCGAAGTGCAGCACGCGCCCGTAGGGGTCGCCCGACCACTCGTGCGTGGACCACTCGGTGGGGATGAACGACTTCGCATCCTTGATGGTCGTGAGGTTGGACTCGGCGAGGTCGGCCGAGCCGCCCCACAGCTCGGGCAGCTCGGCGGCCAGCGCATTGAGGACCACGCCGGAGGCGGCGCGGGTGGAGACATCCTTGCCGGCCTCGAACGCGGGGAGGGCGTCGGCGATGCCGTCCGGCAGCTCGCGGGTCTGGAGGCGGTCCCACAGCGCCTTGCGCTCGGGGTTGGCCTTAGCCCACGCGTCGAACTTCTCCTGCCAGGCGGCCTTCTCGGCCTCGCCGCGCTCCCCGAGTTCTCGGGGGTGGGCGATGACGTCGTCGGCGACGGCGAAGCTCTGGCCGGGGTCGAAGCCGAGCACCTCCTTGGTCGCGCGCAGCTCGTCGGCGCCGAGGGCGGAGCCGTGGATCTTGCCGGTGTTCTGCTTCCCGGGGGAGGGCCAGCCGATGATCGTCTTCAGGATGATGATCGAGGGCTTGGCCGTCTCGCCCTGTGCCGCCTCGATCGCGGCGTAGAGCTCCGCGACGTCCTCGACGTACTCCCCGGTCTTCTTCCAATCGACCGTCTGCACGTGCCAGCCGTACGCCTCGTAGCGCTGGGCGACGTCCTCGGTGAAGGCGACGTTGGTGTCGTCCTCGATCGAGATCTGGTTGGCGTCGTAGAGGACGACGAGGTTGCCGAGGTTCTGGTGACCCGCGAGCGAGGACGCCTCGCTGGTGACGCCCTCCTCCAGGTCGCCGTCGGAGGCGATGACATAGATGGTGTGGTCGAACGGGCTCTCGCCGGCCGGGGTCTCCGGGTCGAACAGGCCGCGCTCGTAGCGGGCCGCGTAGGCGAAGCCGACGGAGGAGGCCAGTCCCTGGCCCAGCGGGCCGGTGGTGATCTCCACGCCCTTGGTGTGGCCGTACTCCGGGTGGCCCGGCGTGAGCGAGCCCCACGTGCGCAGCGACTCCAGGTCGCCGAGCTCGAGGCCGAAGCCGCCGAGGTACAGCTGCACGTACTGGGTCAGCGACGAGTGGCCGGCGGAGAGGATGAAGCGGTCGCGCCCGGGCCAGTGCGGGTCGGCCGGGTCGTGGCGCAGGACGCGCTGGTACAGGAGATAGGCCGCGGGGGCCAGGCTCATCGCGGTGCCGGGGTGGCCGTTGCCCACCTTCTCGACGGCATCCGCCGCCAGCACCCGCGCGGTGTCCACCGCACGCCGATCGATCTCATCCCACTGCAACTCCGACACCCGGTGGCCTTTCCTCGATCCCTGTGCCCAGCCGCATTCGAAACCGCGGGGTGGCCCCGCGAGGGTCAGGGGGAATGCGCTGGGCGCGCGTGTAGGGCCAGCATAGCGAAGCGGGGGTTGCGCAGGGCCGCGTATGACGCCGCCCCGCTGCGGCGCCCGCGGGGCTCGGGTCGAGCCGGTCCGGCGGGAGCGATGACCTAGACTGGAGGCGACGAAACGCACGCAGCAACGGGGGACGATGGACATTTCGACGACGTCGCACACGGCCGCATCCGGCGTCGACCGCTCCTTCGGCCGCACGGTGCGGGCCTACATCACCCTCACCAAGCCGCGCGTGCTCGAGCTGCTGCTGGTGACCACCGTGCCGGTGATGATCCTCGCCCAAGGGGGTCTGCCGAATCTGTGGCTGGTGCTGGCCACCGTCATCGGCGGCTCGATGAGCGCGGGCTCGGCCGCCGCGTTCAACATGTACCTCGACCGCGACATCGACGCGCACATGCAGCGCACCGAGAAGCGGCCGCTGGTCACCGGCGAGGTCTCGCCGCGCGGCGCGCTCGTGTTCGCGTGGACGCTCGCCGTGGTCTCCACGGTGTGGCTGCTGGTGACGACGAACGTGGTCGCCGCCGCGCTGTCGGCGGCCGCCATCTTCTTCTACGTCGTCGTTTACACGATGATCCTCACGCGCCGCACCGAGCAGGACATC
>CAZBZR010000058.1:0-12678 GCA_964496445.1 uncultured Microbacterium sp. | reverse complement strand
CAACGACATCCAGGTGGGCGACGAGATCGAGACCACCGAGATGGTCGAGAAGCCTCGCGGCTGATCGACGACCATCGTGAGGGGCGCCTGCGGGCGTCCCTCACGCGTCGGAAGGGGAGAACATGGCTGGAGAACGTCAGGCACGCCTGGCCGACCGCATCCGCGTGCTGATCGCGGAGCGACTGGAGAAGGGGCTGCGCGACCCCCGGCTCGGGTTCGTCACCGTCACCGACGTCCGCGTCACCGGCGACCTGCAGCACGCCGCGGTCTTCTACACCGTCCTCGGCACCCCCGAGGAGCGCGAGGGAACGGCCGCTGCCCTGAAGGCGGCCACCGGGATGCTCCGCAGCGAGGTGGGCAAGGGCCTCGGCGTGCGCCTCACGCCGTCGCTGGAGTTCATCCCCGACGCCATCCCCGAGAACGCCGACCACATCTCCGCCCTCCTGCGCGAGGCACGCGAGCGCGACGCCGCGGTGGCGGGGCTGGCCGCCGGCGCCGTGTACGCCGGCGACGAGGACCCCTACGTCAAGCCGCGCGAGCTCGACGACGACGAGGAGGACTGACCTCAGCGCGGCAGGGCGAGCACGCCCGCCGCGGCCTCGGCCAGCCCGTCGGCGATGAGCGAGTCGATCGCGCGGTCGCGCTGCGCCGCGTCCGGCCAGTCGTGGAGGACCTCCGCGAGCGGCACCGGATGCGGCGCGCGCTCCCGCAGCGTCCGCAGCACGGCGCCCCGCGCCTGCCGGTCGCTGCCCTCGTAGCGGGCCTGCCGCCGGCGGAGGTCGGGGGAGTCGGGGAACCCGGCCGCGCGCCACGCGCACACCTCGGCCAGCGGGCACGCGGCGCACCGCGGCCGTCGCGCCGTGCACACCGTCGCGCCCAGCTCCATCGCCGCCGCGTTCACGATCGCCGCCGTCTCGCGGTCCTCCGGCAGGATCTCCGCCATCGCTGCGAGGTCCCGCCGCGCCGGGGGCCCGGGCTGCGCACGCCCGTCGCAGACCCGCGCGAGCACCCGCCGCGTGTTGGTGTCGACCACCGGATGCCGGTCGCCGTAGGCGAAGACCGCCACGGCGCGCGCGGTGTAGTCGCCGATCCCCGTCAGCGCGAGGAGCGCCTCGACGTCGCGGGGGACGATGCCCGCGTGCCGGTCGCGGATCTCGACGGCGGCGCGATGCAGCCACAGCGCCCGCCGGGGGTAGCCGAGGTTCGCCCACTGACGCACGGCCTCTGCCGGAGCATCCGCCGCCAGCGCCGTCGGCGTGGGCCAGCGCTCCAGCCAGGCCTCCAGGTGCGGGATGACGCGGGCGACCGGCGTCTGCTGCAGCATGAACTCGCTGACGAGCGTGCCCCACGCACCGAACCCCGGCCGCCGCCACGGGAGATCGCGCGCGGTGCGGGCGTACCACGCGACGAGGGGCGCGGCGAGCTCGGGCACCTCGACAGCCTACGGGCGCGCAGCGGCGGCAGGATGCGGGGGCGCTCCTCGGCCGGCCGTACGCTGGAGGGGTGCGGCTCCCCACCACTCCCGTGATCACCCTGCAGCGCGGACTGCGCGACGAGGTGCGCCGTCACTACCCCGCGGGCCGGGTCATCGTCGCGGTGGACGGGGTGGACGGCGCCGGCAAGACGTTCTTCGCCGACGGGTTCGCCGATGTCTTCGCCGAGGAGGGCGCGGCCGTCTATCGCGCCTCCATCGACGGCTTCCACCGCCCGCGCGCGGAGAGATATGCGCGTGGACGCATGTCACCCGAGGGCTTCTATCTCGACTCGTACGACTACGCCACCTTCCGGCGTGTGCTCGTCGACCCGTTCCGGGTGGGCGGGAGCACCGGTTTCGAACTCGCCGTCTTCGATGTGGCCCGCGACGCGCCGGTGGAGGCGGAGTGGAAGACCGCGCCGCGCGACGCGGTGCTCGTGATCGACGGCATCTTCCTGCACCGGCCCGAACTGCGCGACCTCTGGGACTGGTCGGTATGGCTCGATGTCCCGCCCCGCGTGTCGTTCGCGCGGATGGCGCTGCGCGACGGCGGCGATCCCGATCCGGACGCGCCCGCCAACGCGCGGTACCGCCGCGGCCAGGAGCTGTACCTCCGCGACGCCGACCCGCGGGCGGCGGCGTCGGCCGTCGTGGACAACAGCGACCTCGCATCGCCGGTGCGCCCGGCCGGAGACATCGGCTGATGGCCGCCGGGGGCATCCTCCTCGTGGACAAGCCCGCGGGGATCACGAGCCACGACGTCGTCGCCCGGGCGCGGCGCGCGCTCGGCACCCGCAAGATCGGGCACGCCGGGACCCTGGACCCGATGGCCACCGGACTGCTCGTGCTGGGGGTGGATGCGGCGACGCGCCTGCTCACCTTCCTCGTCGGCGCCGAGAAGACCTACGCCGCCACCATCCGCCTCGGCGAGACCACCGACACCGACGACGCCGACGGCGCCGTCCTCACCCGGGCCGACCCCGCCACCCTCGCCACCGTCGGCGACGACGCGCTCGCTCGCGAGGTCGCGGCGCTGACCGGCAAGATCTCGCAGGTGCCGAGCTCGGTCTCCGCGATCAAGGTGCAGGGGCGCCGGGCCTACGATCTGGTGCGTGCGGGCGAGGAGGTCGCCCTCCGGGCCCGCGAGGTCACCGTCTCGCGGTTCGAGATCCTCGCCGTGCGCCGCGGGGAGGCGGGCATCGATCTGGATGTCGTCGTCGACTGCTCCAGCGGCACGTACATCCGTGCCCTGGCCCGCGACCTCGGTCGCGCTCTGGACGTCGGCGGGCACCTGACGGCGCTGCGGCGCACTCGCGTCGGCCCGTTCGACGTCGCCGGTGCCGCGACGATCGACGACCTCGCGCGCGAGCGGATGCTCCCGCCGGCAGCGGTCGCGGCGACGGCCGTCGGCGTGGTCGCGGTCAGCGCCGAGGAGGCGCGAGCCCTCCGCCACGGCAAGCGGCTCGTGGGGGCGGCCGGGCGCCTGAGGGGACCACGCGGTGCCGCCATCGATCCGGACGGGCGGCTCGTGGGCATCCTCCACGCCCGCGGCGCCGATCTGAAGAGCGAGATGAACATGCCCGAGGAGGCGGACGGATGATCCTGTGGTACACCGTGGTCCAGCTGGTCGTCGCGTGCGCGGCGGGGCTGCTGGCGATCGCGGCGGGCCTGGCCGGCCGGCGCCCGAGCGACCTGACCGTCGGCGCTCTCGCCCTGGTCGAGGTGTTCCTCATCGCCCAGATCGTCATCGGCATCGTCTCGCCGCTGGCGGGGAACCCGCCCACGGGCAGCCTTCTGGAATTCTGGGTCTACCTCGTCTCGGCGGCGCTCCTTCCCCCCGCCGCGGCGGTGTGGGCCCTGCTGGAGCGCAGCCGGTGGAGCACCGTCATCATGGGCATCGCTGCACTGGCGGTGGCCGTCATGGTGTGGCGGATGCAGGTGATCTGGACCGTGCAGGTCGCCTGAGCGCGCGGCGGCCCCGAGGCGGCGGGCGCCTAGGATGGACAGGTCATGGCAACTCCCACCTCGCGCCGGATGACCGGCATCGGCCGCGTCCTCGTCATCGTCTATCTCGTCATGGCGCTCGCGGCCACCGGCCGCTCCTTCGTCCAGATCGTGCAGGAGTTCGACGAGGCACCCCTCGCCTACACGCTGTCGGCCCTCAGCGCCGTGGTCTACATCCTGGCGACCCTCGCGCTGATCCTCGCCGGGCGCAGCGGCTGGTACGCGGTCGCGTGGATCGCGATCGTGTTCGAGCTCGTGGGCGTCCTCGTCGTGGGCACGCTCAGCGTCGTGCTGCCGGAGCTGTTCCAGCACCCGACGGTGTGGTCGCTCTACGGCATCGGCTACGTCTTCGTGCCGCTCGTCCTGCCGTTCCTGGGCCTCTGGTGGCTCGTCGGCCACCGCCCGGTGCGCGTGGCGGTGGCCGCATGATCGTCTTCCGCGACCCCGCCGAGATCCCCGCGGGCTTCGGGCCCTCGGTCGTGGCGATCGGCAAGTTCGACGGCGTCCACGCCGGTCACCGCGCGGTCATCGATCGCGCCAGGGTGGATGCGGCCACGGGATCGGCCCGCGTGGTGGCGGTCACCTTCGACCGCAACCCGCTGCGGCTCCTGCGCCCCGACGCCTGCCCGCAGGACCTCATCGGAGTGCACCAGAAGCTCACGCTCCTGGACCGCGCGGGCGTGGATGCGACGCTCCTGCTGACCTTCGACGAGGCCCTCGCGGGGCTCACCGCCGAGGAGTTCGTCCGGCACGTCCTGGTCGAGTCGCTCGGGGTGCGGACCGTTCTCGTGGGGCAGGACTTCCGCTTCGGCCGTGGCGGGGCGGGCGACGCGGGCCTGCTGCGCACGATGGGGGAGCAGTACGGCTTCCGCGTCGACGTCGTCGAGGACGTGCGTGCGATCGACACCGACCGCCGCGTGTCCTCGACGTGGATCCGCGAGATGCTCGCCGAGGGCGACGTCGCGGGCGCGGGCAAGCTGCTCGGGCGCGCGCCGTCGGTGTGGGGCGAGGTGGTCCACGGACTCAAGCGCGGCCGCGAGCTCGGATATCCCACGGCGAACCTCTCCCCGGAACTGGAGGGCTTCGTGCCGGCCGACGGCGTCTACGCGGGCTGGCTGATCGACCAGGCCTCCCCGGACGGGCTGCGCCCGGGAACCCGCTACGCCGCCGCGATCAGCGTCGGGGTGAACCCGACCTTCGGAGACGTGCCGGTACGCCAGGTCGAGGCGTACGTGCTGGATGAGACCGACCTCGACCTCTACGGGCACCGCGTCGAGGTGCGTTTCGTCGAGCGCATCCGGGGCATGGTGGCCTTCGCGGGCATTGACGCGCTCAAAGGCCAGATGGCCGATGACGTGGACCGTGTCCGTGCCGTGCTCACCGATCCCGCAGAGCCCGTCGGCTCCTAACAGCGCCCCTCAGTACGACGACTCGTCGAGGGCCCCGGTGGGGCCGTCGCCGGCTTCGATCGCGCGCAGCTCGCCGAGGATCGTGGCGCTGGCACTCGTGCCCAGACGCGTGGCGCCGGCATCGAGCATCGCCAGGGCCGTGTCGAGGCTGCGCACGCCGCCCGAGGCCTTGACCTGCACGTCGGGCCCCACGCTGGCCCGCATCAGCTGCACGTGCTCGACGGTGGCGCCGCCGCCGCCGAAGCCCGTCGACGTCTTGACGAAGGACGCGCCGGCGGCCTCGGTGAGGCGGCTGCCGCGGGCGATCTGCTCGTCGTCGAGGTACGCGGTCTCCAGGATGACCTTGGTCACGTGGCCGGCGGCGGCGTCGACCACCGCACGGATGTCGGCGACGACGGCGTCGTCGAGTCCGGAACGCAGCCAGCCGATGTTGACGACCATGTCGAGCTCCACCGCGCCGTCGGCGAGGGCCTGGCGCACCTCGGCCACCTTGCCCGCGGTGGAGGTGGTGCCGTGGGGGAAGCCGATGACGGTGCCGACGGCGACCCCCGTGCCCTCCAGACGCGCCACCGCGTGCGCGATGTCGGACGGGCGCACGCACACGCTGAAGACGCCCCACTCGGCGGCGACATCGAGGTCGGCGTCGACCTCGGCGCGGGTGAGCTCGGGCTTGAGGATGGCGTGGTCGATCGTGGCGGCCAGCGCGGCTTCGGTGATGCGGGACATGGTTCCCAGCCTACGCGGGGGCGCGGTTGCGGATCCCGGCGAACGACACCGCACCGCCGGCCGCGAGGAGCAGGGCGGTGAACACGGCGGCGCGGTGGAATCCGTCGAGGTCGAGCGTGCCGCCCACGATGGGGGCGAGCATCGCGATGACGAGCAGCCCCGCCACGCGCGCGACGGCGTTGTTGACCGCGGAGGCGATGCCCGACCGCTCCACGTCGATCGCGCCGAGCACGGCGGAGGTCAGCGGCGAGACGGTGAGAGTGAGCCCGGCACCGAAGACGAGCACGCTCGGCAGCACCTGCCACCAGTACGAGAAGTCCGACGCCACCGTGAGCAGGAGCAGGGCGCCCGCGGCCATCATGATCGGCCCCGCCGTCATGAACAGGCGCGGTCCGAACCTGCCCGCCAGTGCTCCGGCGCGGGAGCTGAACGCGATGAGCAGCAGCGTCGCGGGAAGGCTCGCGAGCCCCGCCAGGGTGGCGGACAGGCCCGCGCCCTGCTGCAGATACACCCCCACGACGAAGCCGTTGAGGGAGAGGCCGGCGTAGATGAAGAGGGTCGCGAGGTTCCCGGCCCAGAAGTTGCGGACGCGGAAGAGCGAGAGCGGCATGAGCGGCTGCGCGGCCGTGCGCTGGCGCAGCAGGAACCCCGCAAAGCAGATCAACCCCACCGTGAGCGACCCCCAGATGAGGGGCGAGGACCATCCGAAGCGCGCCTGCTCGATGAGGGCGAACACGGCGCCGCCGAGCCCGACGGCGCACAGGGCGGCGCCCAGCAGGTCGACGGATGCGCCGGGCCGGCGCGCATCGCGGTGCCCGAGCCGCGCGAGCAGCCACAGCGTCAGGGCGAGCGGGACGACGTTGATGAGGAACACGAGGCGCCAGGAGAGCAGGTCGACGAAGACGCCGCCGAGGACGGGGCCCACGAGGGTGGCCACCGTCGTCGCCCCCGTCCAGATGCCGATCGCCCGCGACTGCGCCGCATCCCGGAAGTTCGCGGTGATGAGGGCGAGGGAGCTGGGGACCAGGAGAGCGCCGGCGACGCCCTGGAGCGCCCGCGCGCCGATGAGGAACTCCGCGGTCGGGGCGGCGGCGATCGCGACGGAGGTCACCCCGAAGCCGAGCAGGCCGATCGTGAGCACCCGGAGCCGTCCGAGCACGTCGCTGAGCGATCCGGCCACGAGGATGAGGGCGCCGAGCGTGATGAGGTAGGCATCCACCACCCACTGCTGCGTCGTGAGGCCACCGCCCAGGTCGCGGGCGATCGCCGGCAGGGCCACGGTGACCACGGTGCCGTCGAGGAACGACACGAACGACGACAGGATCGCGATCGTCAGGACCAGGCGCTGGTCGCGCGTCATCCGCTCCGCCATGGGCTACACCCTAGGCCCGGGCGCTGGTCGTGGAATACCCCTGGGGGGTATGCTGTTCGAGGGTTCGGGAGGCATCATGACCGCGCACACGACGAACGACCGCTCGGCGGACCGCAGAGAGGCGATGCTCGAGATCGAAGGGATGACCTGTGCGAGCTGTGTCGCCCGCGTCGAGAAGCGACTGCGCAGCGTGCCCGGTGTCGAGGCGACGGTGAACCTCGCCACCGAGTCGGCCCGCGTGGACTACCCCGACGGCGTCGACGAGGTCGACCTGGTGCGCGCCGTGCGCGAGGCCGGCTACGACGCCCGCGTGCGCCGCCCCGCCGTGCACGAGCACCCCGGCGCCCCCGGCGGCCACGACCACGACGTCGAGGACCGGCCCGGCGCGGTGACGCTGCAGACGCGCCTGCTCGTCTCCGCCGTCCTCGCCGTGCCCGTGGTGGTGCTGGGGATGGTGCCGGCCTGGCAGCTCCCGGGGTGGCAGTGGGTTTCGCTCGTGCTCACGACCCCGATCGTGCTGTGGGGCGGCTGGCCCTTCCACCGCGCCACCTTCGCCAACGCGCGTCACGGCGCGGCCACGATGGACACCCTCATCACCCTCGGCACCTTCGCCGCGTACCTGTGGAGCGTGTGGGCGCTCGTCTTCGGCACCGCCGGTCGCGTCGGGATGCAGCACGAGGCGCCGCTGTTCGGCCCGGTCCACGACGCCTCCGCGCTGGTGTACTTCGAGGTCGCGGCGGCGGTGACCGTCTTCCTGCTCCTCGGTCGCTTCATCGAGCAGCGCTCCAAGCGGCGCGCCGGGGCGGCGCTGCGCGCGCTCCTGGAACTCGGCGCGACCGAGGTCGAGCTCGAGGACGGCCGCACGGTCGCGGTCGGCGAGCTCCGCCCCGGAGACCGTTTCACGGTGCGCCCCGGCGCGACCCTCGCCGCGGACGGCGTCGTCGTGTCCGGCAGCGCCGCGATCGATGAGAGCATGCTCACCGGCGAGTCCGTCCCCGTCGACGCCGTGCCCGGCACAGCCGTGACCGGGGGCACGATCGCGGTCGACGGGCACCTCGTCGTGCAGGCCGCCTCGGTCGGCGAGCACACGCGTCTGGCGCGCATCGCGCGTCTCGTGGAGGAGGCGCAGACCGGCAAGAGCCGCGTCCAGCGCCTCGCCGACCGCATCTCGGCGGTGTTCGTCCCCATCGTCATCGTGCTCGCGGTGCTCACCCTCGCGGTGTGGATCGTCGTGGGCGGGGGCGTGGCGGGCGGGTTCACCGCGGCCGTCGCCGTGCTCATCATCGCGTGCCCCTGCGCGCTCGGCCTCGCCACCCCCATCGCGATCCTCGTGGGGACCGGGCGCGGCGCGCAGCTGGGGGTGCTCATCACCGGACCGGAGGCGCTGGAGGCCGCCGAGCGGATCGACACGGTCCTCCTGGACAAGACCGGTACCCTCACCACCGGCCGGATGACGCTGCAGGAGGTGTGGACGCAGGACCCCGCGCTGCAGCCCAGGGCGCGCGCGATCACGGCGGCGCTGGAGGCGCGGTCGGAGCATCCGGTCGCCCGCGCCGTCGCCACCGCCGCCGAGGAGACCCCGGCCGTCGAGGAGTTCCGCTCCCACGCCGGAGCGGGCGTCACCGGGCTCGTCGAGGGCCGGCGCGCGTTCGCGGGCCGGATCGGCTTCGCGCGCACGCTCGGGGCACGGATCCCGGCGGCGCTCGCCGCCGCCGTGGCCGACGGCGAGGAGCGGGGGACCGTGGTCGTCGCGGGGTGGGAGGAGGACGGCGTCCTGCAGGCGCTGGCCGTCTTCGTCGTCGCCGACGCCGTCCGCCCCGAGAGCGCCGAGACCGTGCGGGGCCTGCGCGCCGCGGGTCTGGACGTGCGCCTGCTCACCGGGGACAACGCCCGGGTGGCCGCCGACGTCGCGGGCGCGCTCGGGATCTCCGACGTCGAGGCCGGGGTGACCCCGGAGGGCAAGGTCGAGGTGGTCGCGGCGCTGCGTGCCGGCGGCCGCACCGTCGCGATGGTCGGTGACGGCGTGAACGACGCAGCCGCGCTCGCCACCGCCGACCTCGGGATCGCGATGGGCGGCGGCGCCGACGCGGCGATGCACGCGAGCGACATCGCCCTCCTGCGCAGCGACCCCCGCGGCATCCTCACCGCGGTGCGGGTCAGCCGCCGGACGATGCGGGTCATCCGGGGCAACCTCTTCTGGGCCTTCGCCTACAACGTGGCGGCCCTGCCGCTGGCGGCGCTCGGCCTGCTCAACCCCATGATCGCCGGTCTCGCGATGGCGTTCTCGAGCGTGTTCGTCGTCCTGAACAGCCTGCGCCTGCGACGCGCCCGCTGAGTGCCGGGGGCAGCTCGCGGCAGCCGTTAGGGTCGGGATGACCCCGGGAGGTTCGAGTGATCCGACAGGCTCTCACGGCGACGATCGCCGCGGCGACGATCGCCCTCGCGCTGACGGCGTGCGCCCCCGAACCCGAGCCCGCGGCGACCCCCACCGGCTCCCCCTCCGCGCCGGCGGCATCGCCGACGGCCACGCCCAGCCCGACCCCCTCCGCGACGCCCGCCGCGCTCCCGGCCGACTGCCTGGCCGCCTTCAGCCCCGGGATGCAGCAGACCCTCGCGGCGGACGCGCTGCCGCTGAACCATCCCGGCGTCGAGATGTACACCACCGAGGTCGCCCCGCTGCTGGAGCTGCTCGCCACCGTCCCGCACCTGCGGTGCACGTGGGGCGCTCCGAGCGAGTACGGCCTCGCGACGACGATCGCGCTGGTGGACGCCGACCAGGCCGCCCTCGTGGTCGAGCAGCTCGGTGGCGCCGGCATCGCCTGTTCGGACGAGGCGGGGGCGACGATCTGCCGCACCGAGGAGCGCGGGGTGAACCTCGACGACGTCGAGTACGCGCGCGGGGAGACGCATGCGCTGCGCGACGGCTACTGGATCGCGACCGCCTGGATCAACGTCGCTCCTGCCGGATACACCGAGGACATCCTCGCGCAGCTGGAGTGACGTGCGACGCCCGGTGACGATCCGGGCTGCCGTGCCGCCGGCGAGCCGCTAGAATGGCGGGGAGGCCCCTCCCGACGACGCAGCTCGCAGAGCGATGACGGCGACCGGATCGGCCCTCTCCGCGGGAGTCACGGCTCGGCCGCCCTGCGGATCGCCATCCCCGGGACCGGCCGTCGTCGGCGGGACCCGGATCACACGCTCAGGAGGAGCATGCCGACCACGGCGACCGCCGCTTCCGGCTCCGCACAGCGACGCCGGAAGTCCTCGTCCGCACGACGCGACGACGAGGCCCCCCTCATCCCCATCCTCGCCCGCAAGGTGCGCGAGGTGGAGGCCAAGGCCCAGCGCGGCAAGCTCGGGCCGACCAACCGCGTGAAGTTCCAGGTGATCGCCTTCCTCGTCCGCGAGGAACGCGCCCGCGTGAAGACCGACGCCGACCTCACCGACGCCGCCCGCGCCGAGCTCCTCAAGCGCCTCGACGGCGTCGCGACCATCCTCGCCAAGACCGCGGCGCGCGACACCTCGCTCATCCAGCTGCTGGAGGTCGACCAGGCCGCGTCGCCGGTCGCGCGGCGGATGCGACGGGACTGGCTGCTCGAGTCGGGCGCGGAGCTGCCGCCGGACGAGCTCATCCTCACCGACGCCCCGCCGGTGGCCGCCACGGTCGTCCCGGCCGCGCTGGCCGACCGCCAGGTGGTGCCGGCATCGGTCGAGTCGCGCCTGCTGGCCCACCCCTTCCTCGCCCCCGACCTCACGGCGCGCGCCGCGACGTCCAGCCCCCGCCGCCGCCTGGACGGCTGGGAGCTGATGGGCCCGCTGTACAAGGCCTTCGAGACCGGGGCCGGCGGCGCTGCCGCCTCCATGGAGCTTCCTCCGGTGCCCGAGTTCGACCGCGTGTCGCCGCGGGGGCTGGATGTCATGCCGCACCAGTCGCGCTTCGTGGAGGCCGTGCGCCAAGGACACCGCACCTTCCTGCTGGCCGACGAGCCCGGCCTCGGCAAGACCGCCGAGTCGGTGCTCGCGGCCTCCGTCGCCGACGCCTACCCGCTCCTGGTGGTCGTCCCCAACGTCGTGAAGATGAACTGGGCGCGCGAGGTGCAGCGGTGGACCCCGCACCGCCGCGCCACCGTCATCTCGGGAGACGGCGAGGGCATGGACGCCTTCGCGGACGTGTTCATCGTCAACTACGAGATCCTCGACCGGCACCTGTCGTGGCTCAGCTCGATCGGCCTGAAGGGCATGGTCGTCGACGAGGCGCACTTCATCAAGAACCTCACCTCGCAGCGCTCGCAGAACGTGCTGGCGCTGGCCTCCCGCATCCGCGAGCAGGTGCGCGACCCGCTGCTGCTCGCCCTCACCGGGACGCCGCTGATCAACGACGTCGAGGACTTCGACGCGATCTGGCGCTTCCTCGGCTGGACGACGGGCGAGAAGCCCGGGCCCGTACTCATGGAGCGGCTGGATGCCACCGGGCTCACGCCCGCCGACAAGGCCTTCTATCCGGAGGCGCGCGACGCCGTGATCTCGATGGGGATCGTCCGGCGCAAGAAGAAGGACGTCGCCGCCGACCTTCCCGACAAGCTCATCGCCGACCTGCCCGTCGAACTCGACGACGAGGACGGCCGCTCGATCCGCGCCGCCGAGCGTGAGCTCGCCGAGCGTCTGGCGGCGAAGTACCGCCGCATCCTCGAGGCGCGCGGCGACCGGGGGCTGGCCCCCGGCGAGATCGACGAGGACATCGTGCGCCTCGTCGCGCAGAACGAGCTGGACGAGGCGAAGGCGTCGGGGAGCGGCTCGGAGAACGTGTTCTCGATGGTGCGCCGCATCGGCCGGGCGAAGGCGCAGCTCGCGGCGGACTACACCGTGCAGCTGCAGCGCTCCGTCGGCAAGGTCGTCTTCTTCGCCAAGCACATCGACGTCATGGATGCCGCGGAGGCCCACTTCGCCGCATCCGGGGTGCGCACCGTCTCCATCCGCGGCGATCAGTCCACGCCGGCGCGCCAGGACGCCATCGACGCCTTCAACAACGACCCCGAGGTCGGCATCGCGGTGTGCTCGCTGACGGCGGCCGGCGTCGGGGTGAACATGCAGGTGGCCTCGAACGTCGTGCTCGCCGAGCTCAGCTGGACGGCGGCGGAGCAGACGCAGGCGATCGACCGCGTGCACCGCATCGGGCAGGATGAGCCGGTCACCGCGTGGCGGATCATCGCCGCCCACACGATCGACACCAAGATCGCCGAGCTCATCGACGCCAAGCAGGGGCTCGCGCTGCGCGCCCTCGACGGGGTGGCGGTGGACCCGACCTCGAGCGACTCGGTGCAGCTGAGCGCCCTCAGCCACCTGCTGCGGCGGGCGCTGGGCGCCGACTGACGCCGTTCGCCCCGGCGCCCGCGCGGCGCTAGGGTCGGTGTGGCAGCGTCGCCGGCTCCTTCACCCGACACAGCGAGGACCACAGCTATGAGAATCGGCATCCTGACCAGCGGCGGCGACTGCCCCGGCCTGAACGCCGTGATCCGCGGCGCCGTGCTCAAGGGCACGACGACGTACGACATCGAGTTCGTCGGCATCCGCGACGGATGGCGCGGCGTGGTCGACGCCGACTTCTTCCCGCTGACCCGCCACGAGGTGAAGGGCCTGTCCAAGGTGGGCGGCACCATCCTCGGCACGAGCCGCACGAACCCGTACGAGGGTCC
>CAZBZR010000057.1:0-13419 GCA_964496445.1 uncultured Microbacterium sp. | reverse complement strand
CGGCGTCGGTGACCTTGCTGCGGAAGACGTAGGTCTCGGTGAAGGTGACCGCGCCGGCGTTCTCCATGGCGCCGGCGTTGAACTCCGGAACGAACAGCTGGTCGTACTTGGCGAAGGGGTAGGGGTACTGGAACTTCTCCTCGAAGTAGGCGAAGCCCTGCCGGGTCTTGTCGAAGACGTAGTCGGCGTCGAGGTACTGCCAGAGGCTCTTGCGCGCATACACACCCAGCGGGATGACGCGGCCGGACGCGCTGGTCAGCTCGGAGAAGGTCTTCTCGTAGGGCCCGGCGATGAGGGCCGTGATGTACGAGGAGATCGGCGGCGGCGGCTCGAAGGCCCACGTGGCGGTGCCGTCGCCGTGGCGCTGCGGCTCGGGCGTGGGGGAGTTGGAGACGACCTCCCAGGCCTCGGGCGCCGTGACGGTGAAGCGGAAGGCGGCCTTCAGATCGGGCTGCTCGAACACCGCGAACATCCGCCGGGAGTCGGGTACCTCGAACTGCGAGTACAGGTACACCTCGCCGTCGACGGGGTCGACGAAGCGGTGCAGGCCCTCGCCGGTGTTGGTGTAGAGGCAGTCCGCGTCCACGACGAGCTCGTTGTCGGCGGCGAGGCCGGTCAGCGCGATCCGCGAGTCGGCGAAGGCGTCCACCGGCACGGGGCGACCGTTGAGGGTGATCTCCCGGACGTCGCGGGCGATGAGATCGATGAACGTGTCGGCGCCCTCGGTGGCGCCGAAGCGGATGACGGTGCGCGAGCCGAAGACCTCGGCACCACGCGTCAGGTCGAGGGTCACGTCGTAGGAGCGGGTGTCGACGACGGCACGGCGCTCCTGCGCCTCGATGCGGGTGAGGTTCTCTCCAGGCACAGATGGTCTCCCAGGGGTTCAGGGCGAGGGGACGGCGGCGCTGCTGACGCCGCCGCAACCGTCACAGCTTAGTGCGCGCACCGGGCCGCCCGGCAGGGTCCGCGCCGGTGAGAGGATGGCATCGTGCCTGCCGACGCCCTCCGTGACAACACTCCCGCCGACGCCCCCATCCCCTACGCGAGCCCGGCCGCGCGCCCCGGCCGCCCGTGGGTCGAGGAGCCCGTCGCCTACGACGGCGTGCTCCTGGCCGGCTTCGGCGGTCCCGAGGGTCAGGACGACGTCATCCCGTTCCTGCGCAATGTGACCCGCGGTCGCGGCATCCCCGACGAGCGTCTGGAGGAGGTCGCCCACCACTACCGTCACTTCGACGGCGTGAGCCCCATCAACGCCCAGAACCGCGCGCTGAAGGCGGCACTGGAGGCGGAGATCGCCCGGCGCGGGCTCGACCTGCCGGTGTACTGGGGCAACCGCAACTGGGAGCCGTATCTGGAAGGCGCGGTGCAGGAGGCCGCGGATGCCGGGCACACCAACCTCCTCGCGATCGCCACGAGCGCTTACAGCTCCTTCTCCAGCTGCCGGCAGTACCGCGAGGACTTCGCGCGGGTCCTGCAGGCGACGGGCCTGGAGGACACCGTGACGATCGACAAGGTGCGCCAGTTCTTCGACCACCCCGGGTTCGTCGCCCCGTTCGTCGAGGGGGTCCGCAGCGCGGTCGACGCCTTCCTGGCGGAGGGCCTGGACCCCGCCGCCATCCGCGTGCTCTTCTCCACCCACTCCATCCCCACCGCCGATGCGCAGCGCTCGGGTCCGCGCGACGTCGACTTCGGTGAGGGCGGCGCATACGCCGCGCAGCACCGGGCCGTGGCCGAGGTCGTCATGGCAGCCGTCGCGGACGGAGTGGCGTGGGATCTCGTCTACCAGTCGCGCTCGGGCCCGCCCAGCCAGCCGTGGCTCGAGCCCGACGTCAACGACGTGATCGCCGAGCTGCCCGCCGCGGGCGTGGCGGCGGTCGTCATCGTCCCGCTCGGCTTCGTCAGCGACCACATGGAGGTGCTGTGGGATCTCGACACCGAGGCGATGGCGGCGGCCGAGGAGGCGGGCATCCGCGCGGTGCGCACGCCCACCCCGGGCGTGGACCCCGCGTACGTGTCGGGCCTGGTCGATCTCGTGGTGGAGCGCCTGCACGGAACCCCGGCCGCCGACCGCCCGCACGCCACGGACCTCGGCCCGTGGTTCGACGTCTGCCGCCCGGCCTGCTGCGAGAACGTGCGGGCGGGCTTCCAGCCCGCCGCTGCCGGCGTCGCTCCCTAGAATCGGCTCATGCGCATCCACATCGCCACCGATCACGCGGGGCTGGACTTCTCGACGCAGCTGCAGCATCACCTTGCCGCCCAGGGGCACGAGGTGATCGACCACGGGCCGCTCGAGTACGAGCCGCTGGACGACTACCCCGCGTTCTGCATCCGTGCGGCCCAGGCCGTGGTGCGCGACCAGGCCGCCGGCATCGAGACGCTCGGCGTGGTCTTCGGCGGGTCGGGCAACGGCGAGCAGATCTCGGCGAACAAGGTGCGCGGGATCCGCGCCGCTCTGGTGTGGAACATCCCCACCGCCGAACTCGCCCGCCAGCACAACGACGCCAACGTGATCGCGATCGGCGCGCGCCAGCACACCTTCGACGAGGCGGTGTCGTTCATCGACCGCTTCATCGAGACCCCCTTCTCGGGCGAGGAGCGCCACGCGCGCCGCATCGCCCAGCTCGCCGCCTTCGAGGACGACGGTTCGCTCGTCCCCGACCCCCGCGCGTCGACGGCCGGCCCGGACGTGCTCGACGCGAGCGAGACCTTCGACCCTGAGGCAGGCTGATGCCCGAAGGGCATTCCGTCCACCGCATCGCGCGCCAGTTCGACCGCAACTACGTCGGACGTCCGGTGGCCGCCTCCAGCCCGCAGGGCCGGTTCGCCGAAGGCGCCGCGCTCCTGGACGGCCGCGAGACCCTCGCGGTGCGGGCCGTCGGCAAGCAGATGTTCGTCGGTTTCGACGGCGACCTGTGGCTGCGCGTGCACCTCGGCCTCTACGGTGCGTGGGACTTCTCCGGCGAGATCGTCGTGGACCCCACCATCGCGTCGGCGAACGGACGGATGGGGCAGACGAACCAGCGCGGCACCGTTCTGGCCGATGAGCCGATCCTCGATGACGCCGGCGAGAACTCGCTGACCTCGATCGGCGCCCCCCGGCGCGCCCGCGTCCGGGTGCGCATGTCGGAGCAGACCACGGGGCTCGCGGAAGAGGCGCAATGGCCGCCCGCCGTCGTCGGCCAGGTGCGGCTGCGGCTGCTGACCGACGTCACGTGCGCCGACCTCCGCGGCCCGACGGCCTGCGTGCTGCAGACCCCCGACGAGATGCTCGCGACGATCGCGAAGCTCGGTCCCGACCCGCTCGTGGACGACCCGGTGTCCGGCGAGGAGCGGTTCGCCGCGGCCGTGGCCCGCAAGGCCACCCCGATCGGCGTGTTGCTGATGGACCAGAGCGTCGTCAGCGGCATCGGCAACGTCTATCGCGCCGAGCTGCTGTTCCGGGCGCGGCTGAATCCGCATACGCCCGGTCGCGACGTGCCGGCGGAGATCGTGCGGGAGCTGTGGCGAGACTGGACGCGACTGTTGGCGATCGGCGTCGAGACCGGCCAGATGATGACGATGGATGACCTCGACCCGGAGGCGTACCGCGCGGCGATGGCCTCGCGCGATGACCGTCACTGGGTCTACCACCGCGCAGGGCTCCCGTGCCGCGTGTGCGGCACCGCGATCGTTGTGGAGGAGGCGGCGGCGCGGAAGCTGTACTGGTGCCCCCGCTGCCAGGCGTGAGCCGGTCGTAGGCTGATCGGATGAGGCAGAACCCGAGCTTCGCGCTCACCGACACCGCGGAGCTGCGCCGCCTGATCGCGGGCAACCCGTGGGCCACCCTGGTCAGCGCCACCGAGGAGGGGCTCGTCGCCTCGCACTACGCGGTGCTCCTGGACGACGAGCGCGACGACCTGACGGTCGTCGGCCACGTCGGCAAGCCCGACGACCTCATCCATGGCCTCGGCGCGCGCGAGCTCCTCGTCGTCATCCAGGGGCCGCACGGCTACATCTCGCCGGCCTGGTACGGCGATGCGGCCGCCGTCCCGACCTGGAACTTCGTCTCGGCCCATCTGAGCGGCGTCCCCGAGCTGCTCAGCCCCGAGGAGAACCTGCGCGTGCTCGACCGTCTCGTGGCGCACTTCGAGAGCAGGCGCGAAGACCCGCGGCTGCTGTGGGAGCGGCCGAACGACGCCGCCTATGTGGAGCGGCTCGAGCGCGGCACCGTCGGATTCCGCCTGCGCCCGACCCGTGTGGTGGCCAAGCGCAAGCTCAGTCAGAACAAGACCGCCGAGCAGGTGGAGACCATCATCGCCGAGCTCTCCGGCGAGGGCCCCTTCGCCCAGCCGGCCCTGGCCGCCGAGATGCGTCGCGCCGCCGACGCTCGCCCGCGCGCATGATCGGCACGACGGTCGGCACCGTGCGTGCCGTGAGGATCGCCGGCGCCGGGCGCGAGATGCTGCCCGCCGACGAACCGGTGGACATCTTCCTCCGCGACGGCCGCATCACCGACATCGCCCCCACCGGGGCGCTCCGCCCTGAGGGCGAGGTGCTGGACGGCTCCGGCGGGTGGATCGTGCCGGGACTGTGGGACCACCACGTGCACGTCGTGCAGTGGGCGCTGGTGGGCACGCGCGTCCCACTCGGCGGCGCGGAGTCCGCCGCCCATGCTGCCGCCCTCCTCGGGGCCGCGGAGCCGGAGGACGGGCGCCGCGTCGGCACGGGATTCCGCGATGCCTTCTGGCCGGATGAGCCGTCCCTCGCGGTGCTCGACGCCGCGACCGGGCAGATCCCGAGCTACATGATCAACGCCGACGTCCACAGCGTGTGGCTGAACTCCGCCGCGCTGCGCGCCGAGGGCTTCGAGGGGAGCGGAGACGGGGTCCTCCGCGAGGAGGACGCGTTCGAGATCTCACGGCGCCTCAACGCCGTCGACCCCGCCGTCGGCGACCGGCGGGTCGACCTCGTGGCCCGCCGCGCGGCGGCTCGGGGCGTGGTGGGCCTGGTCGACCTGGACATGACGTGGAACGACGCGTCCTGGCAGCGCCGCGTCGCGCACGGCTTCGACGTCGTGCGCGTGCGCTTCGGCATCTATCCCGAGCACCTCGAGCGTGCCATCGCCGAGGGGCTGCGCACCGGCGACCCGGTGCGCGGCGACACCGCGGGGCTGGTGCGGGTCGGGTCCCTCAAGGTCATCACCGACGGGTCGCTCGGAACACGCACGGCGGCGTGCTCGCACGCGTATCCCGACGGCGGTCACGGCGTCCTCACGGTGGATGCCGCGACGCTGCAGGCGCTCATGACCCGCGCGACCGGAGCCGGTCTCTCCTGCGCGATCCATGCGATCGGCGACGTCGCCAACACCGCGGCGCTGGATGCGTTCGCGCTCACCGGCGCCACCGGGACGATCGAGCACGCGCAGCTCGTCGCCCACGCCGACATCCCCCGGTTCGCCCGCCTGGGCGTCGGGGCCAGCATCCAGCCGGAGCACGCGCTGGATGACCGTGACCTCACCGACACGGTGTGGGCGGCGCAGACCGCCCAGCCCTATCCGCTGCGCTCGCTCGCCGACGCCGGCGCGAACCTGCTGCTGGGGTCGGATGCGCCGGTCTCACCGCTGGATCCGTGGGCGGCCATCGCGGGGGCGGTGTTCCGCACGCGCGGCGGGCGTCCGGCGTGGCAGGAGCACGAGCGGCTCGACGTCGCCACGGCGCTGGCCGCCGCATCCGCGGGCGGGTCGGCGCAAGGCGCCCGCATCGAACCCGGCGCGGTCGCGGACCTCGTCGTGTGCGAGGACGACCCGCACGCGGTCGACGAACGGGGCATGCGCGGGATGGGCGTCCGGGCCACGCTCCTCGGCGGACGCCTCACGCACGCCGCGTGACACGACGAAGCCCCCGGCGCCGGGCCGGGGGCTGCGTGGACGCGGGCAGGCCGCGAGGTGCGCGAAGAGGAACCAGCGGTCCTTGTCCAGCCCGCGCTTGATCTCGATCGCGACGTCCTGGCTGGAAAGGTCGAACTCGTCGAGGCCGTCGATCGCGGCCTGGAGCTCCACCAGCACGGCGTCGATGTCGGCGATGACGGCACGGATGATGACGTCGGAGGGGGCGAAACCGGCCGGCACGGCGGTGTCCTTCGCCTTGCCCGCGACGCTCTGCAGCCGCGCGTCGATCGGGAGCCCGAGGGCGACGATGCGCTCGGCGGCGAGGTCGGCCCAGTCCTGCGCGTGCGCGACGATGGTGTCGAGCAGCTCGTGCACGCCGACGAAGTTCGCCCCGCGCACGTGCCAGTGCGCCTGCTTGCCGTTGACGACCAGCGCCTCCAGGCCCAGGACGACGGGAGAGAGGAACTGCGCGGTGGCGGCGGCCATCGTGGTGTCGACGGTCGTGGCGGTGGGGGTCTCGACGTTGCTCATGTGTCCTCCTTCGCGGCGCGTGCTGCGCTCGATGGGTGCAACGCTACTCACGGGGCAGCATTCCGCAAGCAAGCGAAGGCTCGGCTTACCGGGCCCGCGCCCCGCGCCGCTGCCGGGAGAGCAGGTCCCGGTCGACTAGCGTCGGATGGTGCCTTCCGCTGATTCCCGCCTCGGTCCCCAGAACCTCGGGGAGCCCGCCGGGCTGCGCCGCCGGCTGCGCGCGGACCGCTCGCCGGAGCACGCCGAGCCGTCGCGGTTCCTGCCGCACGTGCAGGGGCTTCGGGCGATCGCGGTGCTGCTGGTCGTCATCTACCACTTCTGGCCGGGGCGGCTGCCGGGCGGGTACGTCGGCGTGGACGTCTTCTTCGTCATCTCCGGGTTCCTCATCACCTCCCACCTCATGCGCGAGCTCACCGCGACCGGAACCGTCCGGCTCGGGCAGTTCTGGGCCCGCCGCGCCCGGCGACTCCTGCCCGCATCGCTCCTGGTGCTGCTGTTCTGTGCGCTCGTCGCGATGACGCCGTACCTCACGCCCACCTCTGCGCTGCCGGTCGAAGTGCGGGAGATCATCGCCTCGACCTTCTACGTCGAGAACTGGTTCCTCGCGCTGAACTCCGCCGACTACCTCGGCCACGGCGAGGCCACCACCGTGCAGCCCTACTGGTCGCTCGCGCTCGGGGAGCAGTTCTACGTGCTGTGGCCGACCCTGCTGCTGCTGGCCGCATGGATCGCGGTGAGGTGGTTCCGCGGCCAGACGCGACGTGCGGTGCTCGTCACCCTGGCGGCGGTGTCGGTGGCGTCCTTCGTCTTCTGCGTGATCTTCACCCTCACCGACCCCGCGCCGGCGTACTTCGTCACGTTCGGTCGCATGTGGCAGTTCGGGGTCGGCGCGATGATCGCCCTCGTGCCGCTGCTGCGGGTGCAGCATCCGGTGCTCAGCTTCGTGCTGGGCTGGGGCGGCATCCTCACGCTGGTGTTCGTCGCGTTCCGCTTCGACGGCCAGACACCGTTCCCCGGCTACGCCGCGGCCCTCCCGACGCTGGGGGCGGCGGCGGTGATCGCGGCCTCCAACACCCGTCGGTGGTGGTACCCGACGCGCATCCTGGCGCTGCGCCCGGCCCAGTTCGTCGGCGACATCTCCTATTCGCTGTATCTCTGGCACTGGCCGTTGATCATCATCGCGCCCTCGGTGCCGTTTTGGGGGCTGACGATCTACCACCGCGTGGCGCTGCTGGCGCTGTGCTTCGTGCTGGCGTGGCTGACCAAGCGCTTCGTCGAGGATCCGATGCGCTCGTGGCGCGTCCTCACCTCTCGCCCCGCACGCGTGACCCTGTGGTCGTCGCTGGCGGCCATGGTCGTGGTGGCCGGGACAGCCGGGGCGGCGTGGGCGATCAACGCCCCCGCCTACCAGTCGGGGGTGCGGGCCATCCAGGAGCTGCGCGAGGATCCGCCGGACTGCTTCGGTGCCGCCGTCGTGCTCGACGAGGCCTGCGCCGACACCGACTGGACCGACACGATCCTGCCCGCTCCCGGGTTCGCAGGAGTGGACAGTCCGGCCGACGAGCAGTGCTTCGTGCAGCTCAACGACGCGCGCCCGGTCTCGTGCGCGTTCGGATCGGAGGAGGCGGATGCGCCGCGGGTGGTGCTCGTCGGAGACAGCCACGCGTACCAGCTGCTGTCGACCTTCCAGCGCATCGCCGACGCCGAGGGCTGGCACCTCACCACGTACTTCAAGGGCGCGTGCCCCTGGAGCGCCACACCGCTGTCGACACCGGGCGCGTTCGGCGAGGCCTGCACCGCGTGGCGCGACGCGGTCGCGTCAGAGCTCGCGGCGGCCGACGTCGACGCCGTGTTCACCGCGGCGATCGCCACCACCCCCTATGCGGCGGCAGGCTACGACTCCTCGTACGACGCGGCCGTGGCGGGCTATCGGGAGGCATGGGCGAGCATGACCGACCGGGGCATCCCCGTCATCACCGTCGTGGACAACCCGGTGTGGGAGACCGATCCGAACAAGTGCCTGCGGACGCGCGACGAGGCGGCGTGCGATGCGCCGCGCGGCGACGTGCTCGTCGCAGACGACCCGGTGCGCGCGGCGGCGGAGGGGACCGACGGCGTCACGCTGCTCGACTTCACCGACGTCTACTGCGACGACCGGACGTGTCACCCCGTGGTCGGAGGCGCGAACATCTACCGAGACCAGGATCACCTCACCGTCACCTTCGCCGACACGCTCGCCCCGCAGCTGACCGCCGCGGTGACCGAGGCCCTCGCACAGCGTCGCTAGGCTCGGCGTCATGACCATCGCCGCCGATGCCACCGTCCTCGCCCTGCCCGACCACGAGCCCACGATCGACGACACCGCGTTCGTGGCCCCGGGTGCCCGCATCGTCGGGGAGGTGAGCCTGGGCCGCGAGTCCAGCGTCTGGTACAACGCCGTCCTGCGCGCCGACAGCGCGCCGATCCTCATCGGCGCCGGGAGCAACCTCCAGGACAACGTCTCGGTGCACGTGGATGCCGGCTTCCCGGTGATCCTCGGCGAGAACGTGTCGGTCGGGCACAACGCCGTCGTCCACGGCTGCGTCATCGGCGACGGCTCGCTGATCGGGATGGGAAGCGTCATCCTCTCCGGCGCCGTCATCGGCCGCGGCTGCCTCATCGCCGGCGGCGCCGTGGTGCTCGAGGGCATGGAGGTGCCCGACGGATCGCTCGTCGCCGGGGTGCCCGCCAAGGTCCGCCGCGAGCTCACCGAGGAGGAGAAGGCGCGCCTGCGCGGCAACGCCGACATCTACCGCGCGCACACGCGCGTGCACGCGGCCGCCGTCTCGTCGTGAGCGCGCATCCCCGCGCCGCCTCCTGGATCTCCCGCCTCGGTCTGGAGGAGCTGGCGGGGGAGTCCGGCTGGTGGGCCGGCCGATTCCTCTCCGCGGTGCCGCATCCGGCACCTTCGGGCACGCCGACCACGGCCTGCAACACGATCTACTACCTGCTCGAGCCCGCCCGCCCGATCAATGCGTGGCACTGGCTCGCCAGCGACGACACCCACGTGCTCATCGACGGGGGACCCGTGGAGTACTTCGTCGTCGGCCCCGATGGCGCGGTGCGGCGGAGCGTCCTGGACGACACCGCCCAGCCGATGATCTCGGTACCGGCGGGCTCCTACAAGGCGCTGCGGCTGGTCGACCCCGACGGGTTCGCCCTGATGGGCTCGGTCGTGGCCCCCGCCTGGGCACCCGACCGGGTGCGCATCGAGCCACCCGCTCACCTCCGCCGGCCGCAGTGGCTCGACGACGCGCTCATGACGGCGCTCACCACCGGCGTCCCCGCAGGCTGACGCGCAGCGGCCCCGCGTGGGGGCGGCGGCGCGTAGCGTCGGATCATGCGCATCGAGAACCTGCGGCCCGGTGAGGTCTTCGTCTTCGGGTCCAACGCCTCCGGCGCCCACGGGGGCGGTGCGGCACGGTTCGCGTACGACCGCTTCGGCGCGGTGTGGGGGCAGTCCGAGGGCCTGCAGGGCCGGTCGTACGGGATCGACACGATGTCGGGGCTTGCGGTATTCGAGGAGCAGGCCGGACGGTTCCTCGGCTTTGCTGCGGAGCATCCGGACCTGCGCTTCCTCGTGACCGAGGTGGGGTGCGGGATCGCCGGCTACACGCCCGCGCAGGTCGCCGGCTTCTTCGCCGGCGCGCCGGAGAACGTCGTGCTGCCGGAGAGCTTTCTCGAGGTGCTCGCCGCGGGCTGAGTCAGCACGGCGGTTCGTCGATCTCGATGACGATCCGTCCGCCGTCGATGCGGCCGTGGCCGTCGGGGGAGGGGACGGGCGCGGGGAGCTGCTGCCGCGACTGCCAGTCCGCGTGCGCATCGCCGGCGGTGGGGGAGAACAGCGCGAACAGGTCCATGACTCCAACGTAGGAAGCCGTCTCGCCGCGCACATCCGTCCAAAGGATGAACACCCGGTGACGGAAGGAGGACCCGCGACCGGAGCGCGGATTCGGCTCCGAGCCCCGCGCGCGGATTCGGCTCCACGGCCCGGATTCGGATCATCCTGCCCGCGTCATCCGAATCCGGCGACATGAGCCGAATCCGCGACGGCGGTGGGAGGTGTGGAGGGGATGACGGGAATCGAACCCGCACCATCAGTTTGGAAGACTGAGGCTCTACCATTGAGCTACATCCCCGCAGCGGCTCGCGCCGCAGCATCCCGAGTCTAACGGACGCGCGCCCGCCTCCCCGTCCACGGCGCTCGCCAGGCCCCGCGAACGCGCGCACAGCCGGATCGACTAGACTTTGCGGGGCCGTTCGTCGTGCGCGCACGAGCGCACCGCCCGGGGCGTAGCTCAGCTTGGTAGAGCGCCCGCTTTGGGAGCGGGAGGCCGCAGGTTCAAATCCTGTCGCCCCGACGAGCACAACCCCCGCAGACCTTCAGAACCCGCGCGTGCGCGCGGAACGATCGAGGAGAACGAACAGGCATGGTCAACAGCACCGTCGAGCAGCTCAGCCCCACCCGGGTGAAGCTCCACATCACGGTCTCGCCGGACGAGCTCAAGCCGAGCATCGCCCACGCGTACGAGCACATCGCGCAGGACGTGCAGATCCCCGGCTTCCGCAAGGGCAAGGTCCCCGCGCCGATCATCGACCAGCGCGTCGGTCGCGGCGCCGTCATCGAGCACGCCGTCAACGAGGGCCTGGACGGCTTCTACCGCCAGGCCGTCGAGGCGCAGAACCTCCGCGTCATCGGCCGCCCGAGCGCCGAGGTCGTGGAGCTGCCCGAGCTGAAGGACTTCTCCGGAGACCTCGTCGTCGACGTCGAGGTCGACGTGCGCCCCGAGTTCGAGCTGCCCGCCTACGAGAGCCTCACGATCACCGTCGACGCCGCCGAGGTGGACGACGCCGCGGTCGAGGAGGAGCTGGACCGTCTGCGCGGCCGCTTCGGCACCCTTGTCACCGTGGACCGCCCCGCCGCCACGGGTGACTTCGTCGAGCTCGACCTCGTCGCCACCATCGACGGCACCGAGATCGACCGCGCCGAGGGCGTGTCGTACGAGGTCGGCTCCGGCGAGCTGCTCGAGGGCATCGACGAGGCGATCGAGTCGCTCACCGCCGGCGAGGACACCACGTTCCGCTCGAAGCTCGTCGGTGGCGACCACGCCGGCGAAGAGGCCGAGGTGGCCGTGACGGTCAAGGCCGTCAAGGAGCGCGAGCTGCCCGAGGCCGACGACGACTTCGCGCAGATCGCGAGCGAGTTCGACACCATCGGCGAGCTGCGCGACAGCCTCAAGGAGCGCGTCGCCCAGCAGTCGACCTTCTCGCAGGGGTCCGCCGCGCGCGACACGCTCGTGGAAGAGCTGCTCGCCCAGGTCGAGATCCCCGTGCCGCCGCAGCTCATCGAGGACGAGGTGCACGCGCACCTCGAGAACGAGGGCCGTCTGGAGGACGACGTCCACCGCGCCGAGGTCACCGAGGCCAGCGAGAAGCAGTTCCGCACCCAGATGCTCCTGGACAAGATCGCCGAGCAGGCCGACGTGCAGGTCTCGCAGGACGAGCTGACGCAGTACCTCATCCAGTCGGCCGCCCAGTACGGGATGGCGCCGCAGGAGTTCGTCGAGGCGCTCCAGCAGGGCAACCAGCTGCCCGCCCTCGTCGGCGAGGTCGCCCGCAACAAGGCGCTGGCCGTCGTGCTCGGCAAGGTCACCGTCGTCGACACCGACGGCAAGCCCGTCGACCTCACCGGCTTCGTCGCGGCCGAGGATGAGGCCGAGGCCGAGGTCGTCGCCGAGGCGGAGGACATCGCCGACGCCGCAGCCGACGCCGACGAGGTCGTCGCGGCCGAGGAGGCCGAGGAGCCCCAGCCCAAGAAGAAGCGCGCGCCGGCGAAGAAGAAGGCCGACGCGGCCGAGTAGGCCCCCTGCCCGGATGCCCCGGCGCCGCGCTCAGCGCGGGCACCGGGGCATCCGCATACCCGCGCCGGCATGCGCATCGACGCGCGCGATCTGCCGACGGCGAACACGCGTACCCGGGTGTGGGAGCGCCGGTAGATTCGATGCAGATCGAACGGAAACAGGAGCACACATGCCCGAACCCCTGGTCGCAACGAGCGTCTTCGACCGACTGCTGAAGGACCGCATCATCTGGCTCGGCTCGGAGGTGCGCGACGACAACGCGAACGAGATCTGCGCCAAGATCCTGCTCCTTGCTGCGGAGGACTCGCAGAAGGACATCTACCTCTACATCAACTCGCCCGGCGGCTCCATCACGGCCGGCATGGCGATCTACGACACCATGCAGTTCGTCCCCAACGACATCGTCACGGTGGGCATCGGCATGGCGGCGTCGATGGGTCAGCTGCTGCTGACGGCCGGCACCAAGGGGAAGCGCTACATCACCCCCAACGCCCGCGTGCTGCTGCACCAGCCCCACGGCGGGTTCGGCGGCACCGCCAGCGACATCCAGACGCAGGCTCAGCTCATCCTCGACATGAAGCGCCGCCTCGCGGAGATCACCGCGGCCCAGACGGGCAAGAGCGTCGAGCAGATCAACGCCGACGGCGACCGTGACCGCTGGTTCACCGCCGACGAGGCGCTGGAGTACGGCTTCGTCGACCACATCCGCGAGTCCGCCACCGACGTCATCGGTGGCGGCGGGACCGCGGACTGAGACCCGGGTCGAGAGAGAAGGACATCGATATGCAGACCCCCACCTTCGGCGGTGCGCGCCCGCAGGCCCTCCAGATGCCCGGCAGCCGGTACGTGCTGCCGCAGTTCGAGGAGCGCACGGCCTACGGCTACAAGCGGCAGGACCCGTACAACAAGCTCTTCGAGGACCGCGTGATCTTCCTGGGCGTCCAGGTCGACGACGCGTCGGCGGACGACGTGATGGCGCAGCTGCTGGTCCTGGAGAGCCAGGACCCCGACCGCGACATCATCATGTACATCAACTCGCCCGGCGGCTCCTTCACGGCCATGCCCGCGATCGACGACACCATGCAGTACGTGTCGCCACAGATCCAGACGGTCGTGCTCGGC
>CAZBZR010000056.1:0-13741 GCA_964496445.1 uncultured Microbacterium sp. | reverse complement strand
GAAGTCTCGGCGAAACCGAGGGCATCGCCCCGGGTCTCGCCGAGACTCCCCGGGTTCGGCGAAACCGGGGAACGGCGGCGGGCCGCGCGGTGCGGTGGGCGTGGCAGGATGACGGCATGCCCGAGATGCCCGAGGTGCAGGGGCTCGTGGACTTCCTCCGCGAGCGCGTCGTCGGGCATGCGATCACGCGGGCCACCGTCACCGCGATCTCCGCGCTGAAGACGTACGACCCGCCGATCTCCGACCTCGTCGGCGCCACCGTCACGGATGCGGAGCGCCACGGCAAGTTCGTCGACCTGGCCACCGACGCCGGCACCCACCTGGTCTTCCACCTCGCCAAGGCCGGATGGCTGCGCTGGTACGACGCCGTGCCGGGAACCGTGCTCAAGCCCGGCAAGACCCCGATCGCGCTGCGCATCGTGTTCGACGACGGCTCCGGGTTCGATCTCACCGAGGCGGGCACCAAGAAGTCGCTCGCGGTCTCCGTCGTCCGCGACCCCGCCGAGGTCCCCGGCATCGCCCGGCTCGGGCCCGACCCGCTGGACCCCGCCTTCACGCGCGACACGCTCGCGGGCCTCCTCGCCGGGCGGCGGATGCAGATCAAGGGCGTGCTGCGCGACCAGTCGATCCTCGCCGGCGTCGGCAACGCCTACTCCGACGAGATCCTCCACGCCGCGAAGATGTCGCCGTACGCCCTGGCCTCGAGCCTGGACGACGCCGAGATCGACCGCCTCTACGCCGCGACGGCCGACACGCTCCGCGAGGCGCTCGCCGCGGCATCCGGCAAGCCCCCCGCCGACCTCAAGGACGCCAAGCGAGGGGGCATGCGCGTGCACGGCCGCCGCGGCCAGGCCTGCCCCGTCTGCGGCGACGAGGTGCGCAGCGTGTTCTTCGCCGACAACTCGCTCGAGTACTGCCCGACGTGCCAGACCGGCGGCAAGATCCTCGCGGATCGTCGCCTGTCGCGGCTGCTGAAGTAGCGGGAATGAAACGCGCCTCCCGGCGTTGGCTAGTATCGACACATACACGTGCTCCGGGGTCGGTGAGAATCCGAACCGGCGGTCAGAGTCCGCGAGCCTGCTCCTCTACGGAACGGGCTGATCCGGTGGAATTCCGGAACCGACGGTGATGCGACGCAAGTCGCGAGTCCGGATGGGAGGCAGCACGGTCGGCGCCTGGCGCCGTCCTGCGCGACCCCCGGACGCCGTGCCGGAGGAGCGATCATGGCGGATGCGGCCGAACGCGACGCGATGCGGCGTGCGCTCGCCCTCGCCGCGCGGGGGCCCCGCGGACTGAACCCGCAGGTCGGGGCGGTCCTCCTCTCCCCCTCCGGCGAGATCCTCGCCGAGGGCTGGCACGCCGGCGCCGGCACCCCGCACGCCGAGGTGGACGCGCTGTCGAAGCTCTCCCCCGGCGCCGCCCGCGGCGCGACGGCGGTGGTGACCCTCGAGCCCTGCAACCACACCGGCCGCACCGGACCCTGCTCCGTCGCGCTCCTGGAGGCGGGCGTCGCCCGTGTCGTCTACGCCCTCCCCGACCCGAACCGCATCGCCGCCGGCGGCGCGGAGCGGCTGCGCGGCGGCGGCGTCGCGGTGGAGGGCGGCGTCCTGGCCGAGGAGGCGGAGGAGCTGCTGTCGGGATGGCTCGCCGTGCAGCGGCTCGGCCGCCCCTTCGTGACCGTGAAGTGGGCGCAGAGCCTGGACGGCCGTGGCGCGGCAGCCGACGGCACGAGTCAGTGGATCACCGGGCCCGCGGCCCGCGCCGACGTGCATCGCCGTCGCGCGCTGGCCGACGCGATCGTCGTCGGGACCGGCACGGCCCGCGCCGACGACCCGTCGCTGACGGCGCGCCGCGAGGACGGCTCGCTCTTCGACACCCAGCCCGTCCCGGTCGTGATCGGCACCTCCGGTCTCCCCGCGGATGCGGCGCTGCGGCGTCATCCGCATCCGGTGCTCACCTACGACACCCACGATCTGTCCGCGGTGCTCGCCGACCTCCGCGAGCGCGGCATGCAGCACGTCTTCGTCGAGGGCGGCCCCACCCTCGCCAGCGCCTTCGTCGCCGCCGGGCTCGCCGACGAACTCGTCGTCTACATCGCCCCCGTGCTCCTCGGCGGCCCCCGCACCGCCCTCGGCGACCTCGGCATCGGCTCGATCGACCAGGCGCGCCGCCTGCGCGTGCGTGCGGTCGAGACCCTCGGCGACGACCTCCTCCTCGTCGCTCGCCCGTCCACCCCGGAAGAAGGAAACCCCTGATGTTCACCGGAATCGTCGAAGAACTCGGCACCCTCACCGCCGTCGAGCCGGCCGGCGACGGCGTGCGCCTGACGGTTCATGCGCCACTGGCGGTCACGGATGCCGCGCACGGCGACTCGATCTCCGTCAGCGGCGTGTGCCTGACGGTGGTCGACCAGGGCGAGGACTGGTTCACCGCCGACGTCATGAAGCAGACGCTCGACATGTCGACGCTCGCGGCGGCCGCCGCCGGGCGCACGGTCAACATCGAGCGCGCGACGGCCGCGCACGGGAGGCTCGGCGGCCACATCGTGCAGGGCCACATCGACGGCACCGGAGCGGTCGCCGAGGTGCGCCCGGGCGACCGGTGGCAGGTGCTGCGGATCGCGATCCCGCCGCAGCTGGCTCCCCTCGTGGTCGACAAGGGCTCCGTCGCGATCGACGGAGTCTCCCTCACCGTCAGCGCCGTCAGCCCGGCCGACGCCGCCGAGCCGTGGCTGGAGGTCTCCCTCATCCCGGAGACCCTCGCCGCCACCACCCTCGGCACCGCGCGCGTGGGCGACCACGTGAACGTCGAGACCGACATCCTGGCGCGGCACGTCCAGCGCCTGCTCGCCTTCCCGTCCCCCACCGAAGGAGGCTCGCGATGAGCCTGTCCACCATCCCGCAGGCGCTGGACTCGCTCCGCGCCGGCCGCCCGGTCATCGTCGCCGACGACGAGGACCGCGAGAACGAGGGCGACGTGATCCTCTCCGCCCAGCTCGCCACGCCCGAGTGGCTGGCATGGACGGTGCGCTGGTCCAGCGGATTCGTGTGCGCACCGATGCCGGCCGATTGGGCCGACCGGCTCGATCTGCCGCCGATGGTGGCGGTCAACGAGGATGCGCGCGGCACCGCGTACACCGTGAGCGTCGATGCCGCCGCGAGCGTGAGCACCGGCATCAGCGCCGCCGACCGCGCGCATACGCTGACCGTGCTGGCCGATCCCGACTCCGGCCCCGCCGATCTCATCCGGCCCGGACACATCCTGCCGCTGCGCGCGGTTCCCGGGGGCGTGCGCGAGCGCAGCGGCCACACCGAGGCCGCCGTCGAGCTCATGCGCCTCGCCGGGCTCCAGCCGGTCGGCGCGATCGCCGAGGTCGTCGCCGAGGACGGCAGCATGATGCGCCTGCCCGAACTCATGGAGCTGGGGGCGCGCAACGACATCCCCGTTATCACGATCGAGCAGCTCGTCGCCTACCTCGAGGAGCACGAGCCGCGCCCCTCCCGGCCCGTCGAGCACACGCCGCGGCGTGTGAGCCTGCGCGCCGAGGCGAACGTTCCCACCTCGCACGGCACGTTCCGCGTGCTCGCCTACAAGGACCGCGTCACCGGGACCGACCACCTCGCCGTCGTCGCGGGCGAGCTGACCGACCCCGCCCCGCTGGTGCGGGTGCACTCCGAGTGCCTCACCGGGGAGGCGTTCGGGTCGCTGAAGTGCGAGTGCGGTCCGCAGCTGGATGCCGCCCTGGACGCGATCGAGCGTGAAGGCGGCGTCGTGATCTACATGCGCGGGCACGAGGGACGCGGCATCGGCCTCATCAACAAACTGCGCGCCTACAGCCTGCAGGAGCACGGGTTGGACACCGTGGACGCGAACCTCGCTCTCGGCCTCCCCGCGGATGCGCGCGACTACGCCGCCGCCGCCGGCATCCTCACCGACCTCGGCATCAGCCGCGTGCGGCTGCTCACGAACAACACCGACAAGGTCGCGCAGCTGCGCGAGCTCGGCCTCGACATCGTCGAGCAGGTGCCCCTTCTCGTCGGGGTCGGCCCCAACAACCATCAGTACCTCGAGACCAAGCGCGACCGGATGGGACACCTCATCGCCGAGCAGGATCTGGACGAGGCCCTCACCCACATGAAGGAAGGAACGGCGCATGAGCGGTAAAGGCGCACCCGAGACCCAGGCGCTGGACGGCCGCGGCCTGGACGTGGTCGTCGTGGCCGGGCAGTGGCACGAGGTCATCACCGACGGCCTGATCGCGGGCGCCGCGCGCGTGCTCGACGCCTCCGGCGCGACGTGGCGCCTCGTGCGGGTACCCGGGTCGTTCGAGCTGCCCGTCGCCGCGAAGACGGCTCTGGAAGCCGGCGCGGATGCGGCGGTGGCGCTGGGTGTCATCATCCGCGGCGGCACCCCCCACTTCGAGTACGTCTCGGCGGCGGCCACCGACGGGCTCACCCGCGTGGCGCTGGACACCGGGAAGCCCGTGGGGTTCGGCGTGCTGACCCTCGATGACGAGCAGCAGGGTCTCGACCGCGCCGGGCTCGCCGACTCCCGCGAGGACAAGGGCGCCGAGGCCGCCGACGCCGCCCTGCAGATGGCGCTCCTGCTGCGCGACCTCCGCGGCTAGGCGCTGCGCAGCACCCCGGCGCCGACTCGCGCGGATTCATCGTCCGGTTCGCCTCCCGCGACACGCGTAGACTCTCCAGGTCGTGCGCGGACCCCCGCGCCCTCGCGGGACCCAGTGTCGAGCCCGGGCGCACCACCCCGCGCCCGGTGGAGCACCCCGCACCCACGTCGCAGAACGACCGGCCGCACCCGTCTCCGACAGGCAGTCCATGAGCATCTCATCCCCCGCCCCCTCGCCCGCCGCCGCCCCGGCCAATCCCCGCTCGCGCGTCATCACCGCGAGCCTGGTCGGCACCACCATCGAGTTCTACGACTTCTACGTCTACGCGACGGCGGCCGTCCTCGTCTTCCCCGTCCTGTTCTTCCCCACCGGCGATGACACCACGGCGCTGCTGTCGTCGTTCGCCGTGTTCGGCGCGGCCATGATCGCCCGCCCCATCGGCGCCGTCGTGTTCGGACACTTCGGCGACCGCTTCGGCCGCAAGGCGACCCTCGTGGCGTCGCTGCTGACGATGGGCATCGCGACGTTCGTGATCGGCCTGCTCCCCACCTACAACGACATCGGCTGGTGGGCGGCGCTGCTCCTCCTCTTCCTGCGCCTCGCCCAGGGCTTCGCCCTCGGCGGCGAATGGTCGGGGGCGGCACTGGTGGCCACCGAGAACGCCCCGGCCGGAAAGCGCGCCTGGTACGGCACCTTCCCGCAGCTGGGCGCCCCCATCGGCTTCATCATCGCCAATACGATCTTCCTGCTGATCAACTTCGCCCTTCCCCACCCCGACGGTCCCGCGCAGCGCTCGGAGGCGTTCCTCGCGTGGGGATGGCGCGTGCCGTTCCTCTTCTCCGCCGTGATGGTGATCATCGGCCTGTGGGTGCGGCTGAAGCTCGTGGAATCCGACACCTTCTCGCGCGCGGAGAAGAGCGGCGCGATCCGCAAGTTCCCGCTCGGCGAGGTCGTGCGCCGGCACTGGCGCCCGCTGATCCTCGGCACCTTCATCATGCTGGCCACCTACGTGCTGTTCTACCTGATGACGAGCTTCACCCTCTCCTACGGCACGAAGCCCACCACCGAGGGCGCGCGCGCCGCCGCCGAGGCCGCTGGCGACACGTTCTCCGCGGCCGGGTACGTGCCGGGCCTCGGGTTCGGGTACACCGACTTCGTCCTCATGCAGATCATCGGCGTGGTGTTCTTCGGGCTGTTCACGCTGCTGTCCGGACCCGTCGCCGACGCCATCGGGCGCCGGCGCCTGCTCTTGTGGGTCACCGCGGGAATCGCCGTTTTCGGCCTGCTGTTCAACGTGTTCCTGCTGCCGCAGCTGGACGCGAAGTTCACCGGGGCGCTCGTGCAGGCCTTCCTCATCCTGGGCTTCCTCCTCATGGGCGCGACCTTCGGGCCGATGGGCGCGCTGCTTCCGGAGCTGTTCCCCACGAACGTGCGCTACACGGGGTCGGCGATCTCGTACAACGTCTCCTCGATCCTGGGCGCGGCGGTGGCCCCGCTGATCGCCGTGACGCTGTGGGCTCTCGCCGACGGCCAGCCGTGGCTGGTGGGGCTCTACCTCACCGGCTCGGCCCTGCTGACGCTCCTTGCCCTCGCCCTGTCGAAGGAGACCAAGGACGTCGACTACGACGAGAACATCGGGCTGGGCGCCACCGGCTCGCTCTGACGGGCCCCGGATGCCGCGCGCGGCCCACGCCGCGGCATCCGCCCGCCCCTTCCGGCCCATCCGCGCCGCGCGGCCGATCCGGCCCGCGGCGCCCGAACTCCTCACACCTGCCCGGACGGCCTCGGTGTGGGCCTCATCCGGCTCACCCCGCCCGGTTCGTGAGGAGTTCGGGCGGCCGGATCCCGGCCCACCCGCCGCAGCCCCCGGCCCGGCGGCCCGCCCCGGCCGGGCGGCCGACCCCGGCCCGCCGAAGCCCGAGCGGCCGGCCCACCCCGGCCCTCCGACCTACCCCGGCCCGAACTCCTCACCTCCGCCGCAGATCCCCCGTGTCTGGGCCGATTCGGTCCAGACACGGGCCGATCGTGAGGAGTTCGGGAGGGCGCGGGCGGGCAGCGGATGCTGCCGGAGCGGCGGGTCAGTCGAGGAAGAGCGCGCGCAACCGCCGCGTGGTGAATACGAGCCCGATCGCGATCATCACGGCGAAGTAGAGCACGTGCCACAGCATCCCCGCGCCGACCGCGCCGGTGGTGAGACCGCGGACGAGCTCGACGCCGTGCCACAGGGGCAGGGCCTGCACGATCGCCTGCACCACCGGCGGGTACACCGTGATCGGGTAGAAGGTCGCCGAGAAGAGGAACATCGGCAGCATCACCAGGGCGATCCAGTCCATGTGCTGGAAGGTCTTCATGTAGCTGGTGATGGCCATGCCCACGCTCGCGAAGCCGAACGCGATGAGCAGCACCGCCGGCAGGGCGAGGATCGCCGTGGCGGAGAGGTTGAGCCCCAGCACCTGCATGACGATCATGAACCCGGTCGCGTAGAGCACGCCGCGCATCAGCGCGTAGAGGATCTCGCCGAGGGCGACATCCAGCGGCCCCAGCGACGTGGACAGCATCCCCTCGTAGAGCTTGCCGTAGTTCAGCTTGAAGAAGACGTTCCAGGTCGAGTCGTAGATGGCGCCGTTCATCGCCGACACCGCCAGTAGCGCGGGGGCGATGAAGGCGGCGGAGGCCACCTCGACGCCGGCGGATGTCTGCACGTCGCCGATGAGCGCACCCAGCCCGATGCCCATCGACAGCAGGTAGAAGACCGGCTCGAAGAACCCCGACAGCACGACGATCCAGTTCGACGAGCGCGCCGCCAGGATGCCGCGCTGGACGACCGCCTGCGGATTGCCCGCCCACAGCGCCCGGACGCCGCCGCGACGGCGGGCGGCGGGCTCGGTGGCGACGGCGGTCATCGTGCGAGCCTCCGGGTGAACAGGCGCCGCGCGAGGAGGTAGCCGGCGAGGGCGAGCGCCCCGAGGTAGGCGAGGTGCCCGAGGGCGGGGAGCGGTTCGATCGGCCCATAGGAGAGCATCCGACCGAGCTCGGTGGCGTGCCACAGCGGCGAGATCCACCCGATCCACTGCAGCCACAGCGGCAGCGTGGCCAGCGGATAGAACGTGCCGGAGAAGAGGAACATCGGCACGAAGAGGAACCGCTGCACGAGGGCGAACTGCCCCTTGTCGTCTTCGATCGTCGCGGCGTAGGCCATGAGCGGGGCGCCGAAGCTGACGCCGGCGAGCAAGCCGATCGGGATGGCGATCCACCCCGTGGCGGGGTCGGGCACGGCGCCGAAGACCCAGATGAAGACGTAGTAGGCGGCGACGCCAACGAACATGCGAGCCGACGCGCCGAGCACCACGCCGTCGGCGATCTGCGGCGACGACAGCGGCGAGGCGTTGAAGCCGTAGAAGTAGCGCCGCCACTTGAACCCCGCCATGACGGGATAGGTGAACTCCTCCGTCGCCACCCCGATCGCCGCCGTCATGAGCAGGGCCGGCGCGATGAAGACGAGATACGGCACGGCCGTGCCGCCGTCGTCGATGTCGGTGCGGATGAGTGCGGCCAGCCCCAGGCCGAGCCCCAGAAGGTAAAGGATCGGCTGCCCGAGCGCGCCGACGACGATCGTCCAGCCGTAGGCCCGCATCGCGCGCACCATGTGTTCGGCGACGTACCACGAGCCGCGGGCGCGAGGCTTACGGCCCCACGCCATCGCCTCGGCGCGCAGGTCGTCGAGCGTCGGCGGGGCCGGTGCATCCGTCGGAGGCGTGCTCATTCGATCAGCGACCGTCCGGTGAGGCGGAGGAACACGTCCTCCAGGCTCGAGCGGCGCACGAGGGAGGTGAGCGGATGCAGCCCCGCGGCGCTCACGCGCTCCAGGGCCGCCTCGCCGTCGGCGGCGTAGACGAGGATGCGGTCGGGGAGCACGTCGATCCGGTCGCCGATGCCTGCGAGCTGCTGCGCCACCGCGGCATTGCGGTCCGAGCCGAAGCGCAGCTCCAGCACCTCGCGGCTGGAGTGCTCGCGGATGAGCGAGGCGGGGGTGCCCTCCGCCATGATCCGTCCCTTGTCCACGACGATCAGCCGGTCGCACAGCTGCTCCGCCTCATCCATGTAGTGCGTGGTCAGCACGAGCGTCGTGCCCCGCTCCTTCAGCCGGAACAGGCGGTCCCACAGCACGTGGCGCGCCTGCGGGTCCAGCCCCGTCGTCGGCTCGTCCAGCAGCAGGATGCGGGGGTCGTTGATGAGTCCGCGGGCGATGGTGAGGCGCCGCTTCATGCCGCCGGAGAGCTGGTCGACCTTGCTCTTGGCCTTGTCCTCGAGCTGGGCGAAGGCGAGCAGCTCGTCGGCCCTGCGCGCGCACTCCGCCCCGGGCAGGCCGAAGTAGCGGCCGTAGATGTAGAGGTTCTCGCGCGCGTTGAGCTCGCCGTCGAGGTTGTCGGCCTGCGGCACCACCCCCAGGCGCGAGCGGATCTCCGGGCCGTACCGGTCGGGATCGAGCCCGAGGATGCTGAGGTCGCCGGAGGTGCGCGTGGACACCGCGCCGATCATCTTCATCGTCGTGGACTTGCCGGCGCCGTTCGGACCGAGCAGCCCGAACGACTCCCCCGGCGACACCTCGAAGCTCAGTTCGTCGACGGCGACGACGTCGGCTCCTCCCTTCACGCGGTAGGACTTCTTCACGTCGCGCGCGGCGATCACCGGTTCTGGCACCGCACCACCCTAACCGCCGTCTCCGACACCCTCGTCGCGGGCGAGGCGAGGGTGGGGGTGAAGTAGCGTCGGAGCATGAGCATTCCCGTCCGCGGGCGGCGCGGGCGAGGCACCCCCTCCGAGGGGCCGCGCGCCACGTTCCGCCAGCTGCTGCCGTTCCTCCTCGAGCACCGCGGGGTGCTTCTCATCGTCGCCGTGCTCAGTGTGCTCGGCGCCGCCGCCACGCTCGGGCAGCCGCTCGTGGTCGGGCAGCTCATCGACCGGGTGCAGCAGGGCCGCGATCTCGGACCCCTGGTGTGGCTCGTCGTGGGCCTGGTCGTCGCGTCCTCGATCATCTCCGGCTATCAGCACTATCTGCTGCAGCGCACCGGCACCGCCGTGGTCTACTCCAGCCGCCGCCGGCTCATCGCGCGGATCCTGCACCTGCCGATCAGCGAGTTCGACGCGCGCCGCACCGGCGACCTCGTCTCGCGCGTGGGCACCGACACGACGCTGCTGTACGCGGTGCTCACCCAGGGCCTCGCGGATGCGGTGGGCAACGCCCTGATCTTCGTGGGCGCGCTCGCGGCGATGGCGGTGATCGACCCGCTGCTGCTCGCGCTCATCGTGCTCGTGCTCGGGGTCTCCCTCCTCACCGTCGTGCTCCTCAGCCGCCGCATCCGGGTCGCCTCCACCGCGCAGCAGACGAAGGTGGGGGAACTCGCCGCCGCCGTGGGCCGGGCCGTCGGCGCCATCCGCACCGTCCGCGCCGCGGGGGCGACCGAACGCGAGACCGCCGCGGTGACCGAGCTCGCCACCGAGGCCTACGGCGCCGGAGTGCGGATCGCGAAGGTCTCCGCGCTCGTGGTCCCGGTCGCCGGCATCGCGCTGCAGGTGTCGCTGCTGGTGGTCCTCGGCATCGGCGGCCTGCGCGTGGCCGCGGGCGCCCTCGAGATCGCGAGCCTGGTCACCTTCATCATCTTCCTGTTCCTGCTCATCGCCCCGCTCGGCTCGGCGATCGGGGCGATCACCTCGGTCAACCAGGCGCTGGGCGCGCTCGGCCGCATCCAGGAGATCCTCGATCTGCCCACCGAGACCGCCGCCGACGCGCCGCTGCCCGCGCGCCCGCAGCCGGAGGCCCCGGCGATCGCGTTCCGCGACGTGCGGTTCCGCTACCCCGAGCACGTCGTGCAGGCCCGCGCCGAGGCCGAGAAGGAGGCGCGGGACGTGCGCGCCCAGGCGCACCTCGAGCAGGGCGCGCCGGAGGCGGCGGATGAGACGGAGCGCGAGGTGCTGCGAGGGGTCTCCTTCACGGTGCCCCGCGGCGCCCGCGTCGCCCTCGTCGGGCCCTCCGGGGCGGGCAAGAGCACGATCCTCTCCCTCGTCGAGCGTTTCTACGACCCCACCGGCGGCGAGATCCTCATCGACGGCGTCGACGCGCGGAGCATGGACCGCGCGGCGCTGCGGGCGCGGTTCGGCTACGTCGAGCAGGATGCGCCGACCCTGGCCGGCACGATCGCCGACAACCTGCGCCTCGCCTCCCCCGAGGCCACCGACGAGGAGTGCGTCCGCGTGCTGGAGCAGGTGAACCTCGGCGAGGTGCTCGCGCGCAGCCCGCTCGGAGTGGACGCCCCGGTCGGCGAGGACGGCGTCATGCTCTCCGGCGGCGAGCGTCAGCGTCTCGCCATCGCCCGGGCTCTCCTCGCCGCCCCACCGGTGCTGCTCCTGGACGAGTCGACCTCTTCGCTGGACGGCGTCAACGAGCAGCGCATGCGCGCCGCCATCGACGCCGTCGCGGCCGGCCGCACGCTGCTGGTGATCGCCCACCGCCTCTCGACCGTCGTCGACAGCGACCTGATCGTCGTGCTCGACCACGGCCGGGTGGTCGGCCAGGGCACGCACTCGGAGCTGGTCGCCTCGACGCCGCTGTATCGCGACCTCGCGAAGCACCAGCTCCTGGTGTGACGCCTGGTCAGTGCGTGAGGCGGTAGCGCAGCGACGCGAGCTCGGCGTTCAGTGCGGCGGGGACGCGCCCGCCGAACGTCGCGTAGAACTCCTCGGTGAGGTCGGCCTCCCGCAGCCATGACGTGGCGTCGACGGCGAAGAGCTCCTCCAGGTCGGCGGCCGGCACCTCGACGCCCTCGAGGTTGAGGTCCTCGACCCGCGGGATGCGGCCGATGGGGGTGTCCACGGCCGGCACCGCGCCGTCGATGCGGCGGATGATCCAGTCGATGACCCGCGAGTTCTCGCCGAATCCCGGCCACAGGAAGCGACCGTCGGCGCCCTTGCGGAACCAGTTGACCTGGAAGATGCGCGGCGCGCGGTCGAAGCGCAGCTGCTGGCCCACCTTCAGCCAGTGGGCGAAGTAGTCGGCCATGTTGTAGCCGCAGAAGGGGAGCATCGCGAACGGGTCGCGGCGCAGCTCCCCCACGGTCCCCTCGGCCGCGGCGGTCTGCTCGGACGAGATGGTCGAGCCGAGGAAGACGCCGTGCGTCCAGTCGGTGGCCTCCAGCACGAGCGGCACGTTCGTGGCGCGGCGGCCGCCGAACAGGATCGCGTCCAGCGGCACGCCCTCCGGCGCGTCCCAGTCCCCTGCGATCTGCGGGCACTGGGCCGCAGCGACGGTGAACCGCGAGTTGGGGTGGGCCGCGGGGCGACCGCTCTCGGGAGTCCAGGGGTTGCCCTGCCAGTCGGTCAGCTGCGGGGGCGCGTCATCCGTGAGGCCCTCCCACCACACGTCGCCGTCCGGACGGAGTGCGACGTTGGTGAAGATGGTGTTGCCCCACAGCGTCTCCACGGCGGTGACGTTGGTGGACTCCCCGGTGCCGGGGGCGACGCCGAAGAACCCGGCCTCGGGGTTGATGGCCCACAGGCGCCCGTCCTCGCCGGGGCGGATCCACGCGATGTCGTCGCCCCGGGGCTCCCCGCGCCAGCCCGGGCTCGTGGGACGCAGCATCGCGAGGTTGGTCTTGCCGCACGCCGACGGGAACGCCGCGGCGACGTGGTACGCGCGGCCGGCGGGGTCGATGACGCGGATGAGCAGCATGTGCTCGGCGAGCCAGCCCTCGTCGCGGCCGATCACCGAGGCGATCCGCAGCGCGAAGCACTTCTTGGCGAGGATCGCGTTGCCGCCGTAGCCGGAGCCGAACGACCACACCTCGAGGGTGTCGGGGAAGTGCACGATGTACTTCTCGTCGTTGCACGGCCAGGTGTCATCCGCCTGTCCTGGGGCCAGCGGCGCACCGACCGAGTGCACGGTCTTGACCCACGGGTCGCCCGCGGCGATGCGCTCGAGCACCGCGGTGCCCCCGCGCGTCATGATGCCGATGGAGGTGACCGAGTACGCGCTGTCGGTGACCTGCACGCCGATGTGGGAGAGGGGCCCGCCGACGGCGCCCATCGAGAACGGCACGACGTACATGGTGCGCCCGCGCATCGAGCCTTCGAACAGGCCCTCCAGGGTGCCGCGGATCTCGGCGGGGGCGATCCAGTTGTTCGTGGGGCCGGCGTCCTCCTCGAGCTCGGAGGCGATGTAGGTGCGCGACTCCAGCCGGGCGACGTCGCTCGGGTGCGACCGGGCGAGGTAGGAGCCGGGCCGCCACTCGGGGTTGAGCTTGATGAGCTTGCCCTCGTCGACCTGGAGGCGCAGGAGCGCATCGTTCTCGGCGCGCGAGCCGTCGACCCAGTGGATGCGGTCGGGCTGGGTGAGGGCGGCGATCTCCTCCACCCACGCCACGAGCGCGGCCATGCCGGGTCCGGCGACGTCGGGACGGGCGCCGAACCGGTGCATGCCCGACGTGCGCGTCGCGGCCGTGACGGGGGTCTGGATCTCGGCGAGAGCCATGGGATCTCCTCTGGTCGGCGATAGAAATGAAGTCCTGTTCCACTTTCTCCCGTTGCGCGCGAGATTTCGCGGATCTTCGCCAGCAAGAGTTGCGATTCTTTCGCTAGCATCAAGGAATGGTCTCCTCCGGCATCGAGCTCGCGACGCTCGGCCACCGCATCCGCCACCACCGCGTCGCCGCCGGGTTCACCCTCGACGAGCTGGGCGCGCGCGTCGGCGTCGCGGGCAGCCAGCTGAGCCTCATCGAGAACGGCAAACGCGAGCCGAAGCTCTCCCTCCTGCAGGAGATCGCCGCGGCGACCGGCACGGAACTCGGCGACCTCCTCTCCGCCGAGCCGCCGAACCGCCGCGCCGCCCTGGAGATCGAGCTGGAGCGCGCCCAGTCGGGGTCGGTGTTCCGGCAGCTGGGCATCCCGCCGATCAAGGTCACGAAGGGCATCAGCGACGAGACGCTGGAGTCGGTGCTGGCGCTGCACCGCGAGCTGCAGCGCCGCGAGCGCGAGGCCATCGCCACGCCCGAGGAGGCACGGCGGGCCAACACCGAGCTGCGTCTGCGGATGCGCGAGGCCGACAACTACCTCCCCGACATC
>CAZBZR010000055.1:9270-14183 GCA_964496445.1 uncultured Microbacterium sp. | reverse complement strand
TTGTCCCCTTCGTCGGAATCCACCTCGGTGTCCAGAGAAATGTATCAGGGCTGCCGCGGCGGGTAGAGCGTGCGGACGGCGAGCCACGTGACCGCCACCAGCGGCGCGAACAGCGGCAGGCCCATGAGGATCTTGAGGGTGCCGAGCGCCGTCACATCGCCGGCGAAGTACAGCGGGAGCTGGACGACGAGCCGTGCGGCGAAGAGCGCGGCCCAGGCGATGGAGAGCCAGAAGAACACCCGGCGCTTGCGCAGGCTCCGCCGCCACCGGGTGCCCTCGTTCATCAGGAAGCCCACGGCCAGGCCGATGAGCGGCCACCCCACGAGGGCGGACACGAGGAACGCGCCCCCGTAGATCCCGTTGGTGAAGAACCCGAAGACGAAGTTGTCCTGGCCCCGCCCGGTCCACAGCGCCAGCGCCGCGGCGGCGGCCGTCGCGAGCAATCCGCCGATCGCCGCGTTCGCGGGCGTGCGCTGGATGAGGCGCACCACCGTGAAGACGACGGCGATGCCGACCGAGACGCCCAGACTCAACCAGAGGTTCCCCTGGCCGGTGACGCGATCGACCGTGACGGTGAACAGGACCACGAAGGCGAGGCTCGGCAGCACCGACTCCAGGATGCCGCGCCACCCGCCCATCGCCGCCCACACGGCCGTGCCCGCCGAGCCGCCGCGGCCCGGATCCAGTCCGGCGCGCCGGGCGGCTGCCCCGAGCGCGGCCCCCAGCGCTTCGGAAGCGGGCGGCGGGGTCTCGGGGGTGCGCTCGGGAGCGCCCGATTCCTCCCCGCTCACGCCGTCCCCGGGGTGGCGGGCATCTTCAGCGGGATGAGGTCGCGCGGCGGCATCGGAGCGGAGCCGCGCACCACCACGAGCGAGCGGAAGAGGTCTTCGATCTGCGCGGCGGCGTCGGCGTCCGCCGTGGCGGCGCCCCCGATCACGCCGCGGAGGAACCAGCGGGGGCCGTCGACGCCGACGAACCGCGCGAGGCGCTTGCCGGCGTCGTCCACGCCGATCATCACGGGCACCTCGGCGAGCAGCTCCGGGCCGAGAGGGCCCTCGCGCTCCTCCACCCGGCCGCCCTGCTGGCGCACCTGCTGACGGATCTGCTCGCGGGTCTCCGCCCACAGTCCCGACGTGCGCGGCGCGGCGAAGGGCTGCACCTGAAGCGTGGAATCGGCGTAGTCCAGGCCGACGGCGACGATCCGCTTCGTCTGCTCCTCCACCTCCAGGCGCAGGTTCAGACCTTCGCGCGGGAGGACCTTCACGCCGCCGAGGTCGATGTAGGGGCGCACCGGGTTCGCCTCGGCCTCGTCGAACGGGCCGGCCTCGGCGCGGTCTGCCGGGGCTTCCTTGCGATCGGATGCTTCGGGGGTGACCTCGCTCATGCCCTGTTCCCTTGTTCGCTCGAGTAGCCGGTGGAGCCGAATCCGCCCTCGCCGCGCGCGCTGCCGGGCAGCTCGGCCACCGGGAGGAAGCGCGCCTGCGTCACGGGCATCACGATCACCTGGGCGATGCGGTCGCCCACGGCGACATCGAACGCCTCCCGCGGGTCTGTGTTCAACAGCGCGACCTTGATCTCGCCCCGGTAGCCGGCGTCCACCGTGCCGGGGGCGTTGACGATCGTGATGCCGTGCCGGGCGGCCAGGCCGCTGCGGGGCACGACGAAGGCCACGTACCCCTCCGGCAGCGCGATCCGCAGTCCGGTGCCGACGAGCGCCCGCTCCCCGGGCTCCAGGCGCACGGCCTCGGCGGCGGTCAGATCGGCGCCGGCGTCGCCGGGGTGTGCGTAGACCGGGGCCGCGGCGGCGATAATGGGGACGTCGACGGTATCGGTCACCCCACGAGGGTAATGCAGATGGGAAGGTGCAGCATCCGCGACGCGACCTCCTACCGGGAACGCCTCAGCCCCTCGCTGGGGGCGCTCGTGGCCGCCGCCGTGTGCGGGCCCATGGCCGCGCTCGTGCTCACCCCGATCGACCGCACGGTCGCCCTGATCGGCGGCATCGTGGTCGGAGTCGGGGTGGTGGCCGCGCTCGTCGGCCTCTCCCCCGTCGTCGAGGTGCGCGACGGGGAGCTGCGGGCGGGCCGTGCTCACATCCCGGTGGAGCTCCTCGGCGAGCCGGAGCCGGCCACCGGCGAGGACGCACGCGCGGCGCGCGGGGAACGCCTGGATCGCCGCGCCTGGATGCTGCTGCGCGGCGGGATCGACGGCGTCGTCACGGTGCCGGTGGTGGACCCGGACGACCCTGCGACGGCGTGGGTGGTGTCCACCCGGACGCCGGACCGCCTGGTGGCGGCGATCCGGCGCGAACAGGTCAGGCTGCGCACTCCACGCAGATGACGCCGGAGCCGGTCTCGTGATCCATCTGCGAGCGGTGCTTGACGAGGAAGCAGTTCACGCACGTGAACTCGTCCTCCTGGGGCGGCAGCACGACGACGTCGAGCTCGATGTCGGAGAGGTCGGCACCCGGCAGCTCGAAGCCCGACGGGTTGTCGGCGTCCTCGACGTCGATCGACCCGGACGACTTGTCCGGTACGCGCTCCTTCAGGGCCTCGATCGACTCGCTGTCGTCCTCGGTCTTGCGGGGTGCGTCGTAATCGGTGGCCATGCGTGAACGTCTCTACTTCCAGGTGAATCTCAGGTGCCGTCGCCCGAGCGGGCGGCCATAGTTTGCATGACCGCCGCGGGATAAGCAAATACGGGTGGTCACGCACGCCCGTCGGGGGCGGGCACCGGGGCAAACGCGCGGCGCGCCCGCGATATTCCCGGCGCCGCGGATGGGCTGTGTCAGCATGGGCGCGGAAGCAGATCGAGAGGGTGTTTCGCATGGAGCAGCTCAAAGTCATCGGCACCGAGGAGAACCTCCTGGTCCTGGCGACGGAGTCCGGCGAACGGTTCACGCTCGCCGTCGACGAGGTGCTGCGGGGCGAGATGCGTCGCGCGCGCCGCGACCGCGCGCCCGAGGAGCGGGGTCCCCGCCCGAGCCCGCGCGAGATCCAGGCCCACATCCGGGCCGGACTGTCGGCGCAGGAGGTGGCGGCGCTGATGGGCGCCCGCCTGGAGGACGTCATCCGCTTCGAGCGGCCCGTGCTCGCCGAGCGCGAGCACGTCGTCGGCCAGGCGCTGTCGGTTCCCGTCCTGCTCGGCGGAGAGCTCGAGCACGACCACGTCACGTTCGGCGCGGCCGTCCGCGCCAAACTCGCGGAGGCCCACGCCACCGGCGAGCGGTGGACCAGCTGGAAGGAGTCCACCGGCTGGGTGATCAAGCTGGAGTTCACCGCGAACGCCGTCGATCACGACGCGCGGTGGGGCTTCGACCCGCGTCGCAGCACCCTGTCGCCCCAGAACGCCGACGCGATCCAGCTCTCGCGGCAGGGATCCCTGCCGGAGGGACTCATCCCGCGGCTGCGCGCCCTGGACGTGCCGCCCGCGAAGGACGACTCGCGCTTCGACAGCGGCGCGTTCGGTCCCCGCAGGGTCGAGCCGGAAGCAGATCTGGACTCGCCCGAGCTTCCCGCACCGGCCTCGCCGGCCGTTCAGGACGCGGCCATCAAGCGCGCCCCCGATGCCACCGTCACCTCGACCGAGACGGCCGACCTGCTGGAGGCGCTGCGTCGCCGCCGCGGTCAGCGGGAGCCGCTCCCCGGCACCGACACCGAGCCCACGCGCACCGCAGCGCCGGTCGCGCTCTTCGACGCGGTCGAGCCCGGCTACGACGACAGTCGCCCCGCGGCCCCGTCCGAGGACGCGGCCGCCGCCGGGGACTCGGGCCGCCGCAAGGGGCGCACGTCGATGCCGTCCTGGGACGAGATCGTCTTCGGCGCCCGGGGCGACGAGAGCTGACTCAGGCGAACGCGCCGAGGCGCAGGAGCGGCACGATGCGCTCCTCGGTGGTCAGCGAACCGTGCTGGCCCACCATGCGCTGCGAGGCCTTGTCGCTCTCCCGGTCGTCGTAGTAGGCGACGGCAGCCCGCGCGGCCACGAGCACGTCGCCGATGCGCGGACGCACCGCGTCGTCGACCACTCCGAACAGGCCCGCGTCGATCGCCTCGTCGCGCGTGAGCACCCACGCCCGGTCGGACTCGGCCGCCTGCCACGCGCCCCGCACGTCGGCAGCCCGCCCCGGATCGGCGTAGAGGTGCAGCATCCGCGGCTCGCCGCCGACGACCGTCACCCCGTCCCACACCGCCGCGTCCGCGCCATAGAGGATGCGGCGGTGCGCCGGGACGTCGACCATCCCGTGGTCGGCGGTGAGAACGGCGCCGACGCCGGGTGCCAGCGCGCCGGCGAACCGCTGGGCCGCCGCATCCACGCGCTCGAGCGTCTCGGACCACGCGTCGGACCCCCAGCCGTGGCGGTGCCCCACGCTGTCGAGGTCGGGGGCGTAGAGGTACACCAGCGCCCCCGGATGCTCCGCCGCGAGCCGCGCGGCCGTCTCCACCCGCTCGTCCAGGTCAGCGACGCCGATGTTCTCCGCACCGCGCAGGGTGGCCTCCGTGAAGCCGGTGCCCCGATATTCGGGCCGCGAGACGACGAAGGCCGGCCGGCCCTCGGCGTGCGCGCGGGCGAACAGCGGCTCGGCACGCTGCCACACGTGGGGATCGAGCCCATGGGTGTCCCAGCCATGCAGCTGGTTGGGGGCCTCGTCGGTGCCGGGGATGCGCACCTTGTAGCCGACGATCCCGTGTACGCCCGGGTCGGTGCCAGTGAGGAGGCTCGTGAGCGCGGCCGCCGTCGTCGAGGGGAAGACGGTCCTCGCCACGGCCGAGCGCGAGCTCAGCGAGGACAGGAAGCGCGCATGTCCGCGGCGGGCGGCGAGGTTCGCGGCGCCCAGGCCGTCCAGGACGAAGACGACGGCGCTCCGGGCGGGCGCGAACGGCGACGGGTCGCCGCTGACGGCTGCGCGCACATCG
>CAZBZR010000055.1:5157-9260 GCA_964496445.1 uncultured Microbacterium sp. | reverse complement strand
CGCCCGATGTCCTCGAGCACGTCGGCGTACTGGGAGGCATCGGTCAGCACGCCCGTGAGGCTCCGGGCGCGGGGCGGGTACGCCGGTAGGCTGAGAGGCATCCGGGTCAGTCTCGCACAGAGCGGACGACCCCCGTCGAGGCGGCTCCGCCGCGACCGAACCGCCGACCCGAGGCCGAACGGACATGCCCTCTTCCCGCCCCTCCCCGCCTGTCGACGAGCGCATCGAAGACGTCGACCTCTCCGTCGAGATGCAGGGGTCGTTCCTCGAGTACGCCTACTCGGTGATCTACTCGCGCGCCCTGCCGGATGCCCGCGACGGCCTCAAGCCGGTGCAGCGGCGCATCCTGTACCAGATGGCCGAGATGGGCCTGCGGCCCGATCGGGGCCACGTCAAGAGCGCCCGCGTCGTGGGCGAGGTGATGGGAAAGCTCCACCCCCACGGCGACGCCCCGATCTACGACGCCCTGGTGCGCCTGGCCCAGCCCTTCTCCCTGCGCGTGCCGCTCGTGGACGGACACGGCAACTTCGGCTCGCTCGATGACGGTCCCGCCGCCCCGCGCTACACCGAGGCGCGGCTGGCGGCGACCGCGCTCGCCCTGACCGCCGATCTCGACGAGGATGTCGTCGATTTCATCCCGAACTACGACGGCCAGTTCCAGCAGCCTGAAGTGCTCCCGGCGGCCTTCCCCAACCTCCTCGTCAACGGCACGACCGGCATCGCCGTCGGCATGGCGACGAACATGGCCCCCCACAACCTCATCGAGGTCGTCGCCGCCGCCGTGCATCTCCTTCAGAACCCCGCGGCGACCCTCGAAGAGCTCATGGAGTTCGTCCCCGGACCGGACCTCCCCGGCGGCGGCATCATCGTCGGGCTGGACGGCATCCGCGACGCCTACGCGAACGGACGCGGCACGTTCCGCACGCGCGCGAAGGTGTCGGTGGAGTCGCTCGGCCCGCGCCGGACGGGCCTCGTGGTCACCGAGCTCCCCTATCTCGTCGGCCCCGAGCGGGTGATCGAGAAGATCAAGGACGCCGTCACCGCGAAGAAGCTCACCGGCATCGCCGACGTCACCGATCTCACCGACCGCACGCACGGCCTCCGGCTGGTGATCGGCATCAAGACCGGCTTCGATCCGAACGCGGTGCTCGACCAGCTCTACCGGCTCACGCCGCTGGAGGACTCTTTCGGCATCAACAACGTGGCGCTCGTCGACGGACAGCCCCAGACGCTCGGGCTGCGCGACCTGCTGCGCGTCTACCTCGACCACCGCATCCGCGTGGTGACCCGGCGGAGCGAGTACCGCCTGGCCCGTCGCCGCGAGCGGCTGCATCTGGTCGAGGGGCTCCTGGTGGCGATCCTCGACATCGACGAGGTCATCCAGGTCATCCGCACGTCCGACGACGGCGAGCAGGCGCCGGGCCGCCTCATGGACGTGTTCGACCTCTCGCAGCCGCAGGCCGAGTACATCCTCGAGCTGCGCCTGCGTCGCCTGACGAAGTTCTCCCGGATCGAGCTGGAGGCCGAGCGCGACGCGCTGCAGGCCGAGATCGCCGCGCTCGTCGAGCTCCTCGGCGACCCCGTGCTGCTGCGCGCCCAGGTGGCGCGGGAGCTGGAGGCGACGGCGGAGGCGCACGGGACGCCGCGACGGACGCTGCTGCTCAACGGCGGTCCGGTGCAGCCGCGCTCTGCCCGTGCCGCTGCCGCGGCCGACCTTCAGATCGCCGACGCCCCGTGCCGCGTGTTCCTCTCCGCGACGGGACGGATGATCCGTGCCGAGCGCACGCCGGACGCCCCGAACGAGGGCATCGTGCCGCCGGCACGCCGCTCCAAGCACGACGCGATCCGCTCGGCGGTGGACACCACGACCCGCGGCGATGTCGCGGCCGTCACCAGCGCGGGGCGTCTGGTGCGCTTCTCCCCCGTGGATCTGCCCTCGGTGCCCGGCAACGCCGTGCAGCTGGCCGCAGGCACCCGCGCCGACCAGTACCTGGGACTCGGCTCCGGCGAGCACGTCGTCGCGATCGTCTCGCTGGCCGCCGACCCGCCCATCGCGCTCGGCACCGCGCAGGGCGTGGTCAAGCGCGTCTCGGCGGGCGAGCTCGGCACCAAGCACGATGTGCCGGTGATCGCGCTCCGCGACGGCGATCGGGTCGTGGGCGCCGCGCCCGCCCCGGACGGCGCCGAACTCGTGTTCATCGCGGCGGATGCCCAGCTGCTGCGCTTCGACGCATCCTCGGTGCGCCCGCAGGGCCGGGCCGCGGGCGGCATGGCGGGGATGCGTCTGGCCGACGGGGTGGAGGCCATCGGATTCTTCGTGGTGGGAGCATCCGCCTTCGACGCCGTCGTGGTGACGGTCGCCGGCGCCACGACCGCGCTGGCGGGCACGTACCCCGGCAGCGGCAAGGTGTCTGCCTTCACGGAGTTCCCGGCCAAGGGCCGCGGCACCGGCGGGGTGCGCGCTCAGCGCTTCCTCAAGGGCGAGGATGCCCTCACCCTCGCGTGGGTCGGGTCCGACCCGCGTGCGGTCGGACCCGACGGCTCGGTGCGCACGCTCCCCGAGCCGGGAGCCAAGCGCGACGCGTCGGGCACGCCGCTGGACGGCGTCATCGGCGCGCTCGGCACCGCCGCCCGCTGACCCCGCTCGGGCCCCGCCCCCCCCCCGTCCCGCGCCCCCCGTCCCGCGAGACTCAGCGCCACGGACGACAATCCGCGCATCGCGCGGTGTCTCGTCCGTGGCGCTGAGTCTCGGAGGTGGGCGGGAGGCGAAAGGGGTCAGGCGTCGAGGCGCTCGCGGGCGAGCCGGTCGCTCGAGTCGACGATGAACTCGCGGCGCGGGGCGACGTCGTTGCCCATGAGGAGCTCGAACACCGACGCCGCGGCCTCGGCGTGCTCGACGCGCACCCGGCGCAGCGTCCGTCCGGCACGATCCATCGTCGTGGTCGCGAGCTGGTCCGCGTCCATCTCGCCGAGCCCCTTGTAACGCTGTACGGGCTCTTGCCAGCGCTTGCCCGCCTTGGTGAGCTTGGCCAGCAGCGCGTGCAGCTCCTGCTCGCTGTAGGTGTAGATCGTCTCGTTCGGCTTGCTGCCCGGATTCATCACCACGACCCGGTGCAGCGGCGGCACCGCCGCGAAGACGCGCCCGGCTTCCACCAGCGGCCGCATGTACCGGAAGAAGAGCGTCAGCAGGAGGGTGCGGATGTGGGCGCCGTCGACGTCGGCGTCGCTCATCAGGATGATCTTGCCGTAGCGGGCCGTATCGAGGTCGAAGGTGCGGCCGGACCCGGCGCCGATCGTCTGGATGATCGCGGCGCACTCGGCGTCGGAGAGCATGTCGCTGACCGACGCCTTCTGGACGTTGAGGATCTTCCCGCGGATGGGCAGCAGCGCCTGGAACTCGCTGTTGCGAGCGAGCTTGGCGGTGCCGAGGGCCGAATCGCCCTCCACGATGAACAGCTCCGAGTCGGAGACGTCGTTGGAGCGGCAGTCGACGAGCTTGACCGGCAGCGAGGAGGACTCCAGCGCGTTCTTTCGCCGCTGCGTCTCCTTGTGGGTGCGCGCCGAGATGCGCGCCTTCATCTCCGAGACGGCCTTCTCCAGCAGGAGCGCGGTCTGGGCCTTGTCATCGCGCTTGGTCGAGGCGAAGCGCTCTTTGAGCTCCTTCGTGACCACGTTCGAGACGATCTGGCGGACCGCCGGGGTGCCGAGGATCTCCTTGGTCTGCCCCTCGAACTGCGGTTCGGGCAGGCGCACCGTGAGCACGGCCGTGAGGCCGGCGAGGATGTCGTCCTTCTCGAGCTTGTCGTTGCCGACCTTCAGCCGCCGCGCGTTGGCGTCCACCTGGCCGCGGATGACCTTCATCAGGCCCTGCTCGAACCCCTGCTGATGGGTGCCGCCCTTGGGGGTGGCGATGATGTTGACGAACGAACGCGAGACGGTCTCGTAGCCGGTGCCCCACCGCAGTGCGACATCCACCTCGCACGAGCGCTCCACCTCGGTGGCCACCATCGCCCCGCTCGGCTGCAGCACCGGGATCGTCTCGGTGAAGGTGCCGGCGCCGGTCAGCCGCCACGTGTCGGTGATCCCCGCGTCCGGAGCGAGGG
>CAZBZR010000055.1:0-5147 GCA_964496445.1 uncultured Microbacterium sp. | reverse complement strand
GCCGTCGAAGCGGTAGGAGGTCTCGGCGGGCTCGTCGGCGCGCTCGTCGCGCACGACGATCTCGAGTCCGGGCACGAGGAACGCGGTCTGGCGCACGCGCTGCTCGAGCTCCTCGAAGCCGAAAGACGCATCCTTGGTGAATATCTGCCGGTCGGCCCAGTACCGGATGCGGGTGCCCGTCGCGCCGCGGGCGGCCTTGCCGATCACCCGCAGCTCACTGCTCTTCTCGAACGGCATGAAGGGCGAGTCGGGGCTCGGCCCGGCGAAGACGCCCGGTTCGCCGCGGTGAAACGACATCGCGTAGGTCTTGCCGCCGCGGTCGACCTCGACGTCGAGGCGCTCGGAGAGAGCGTTGACGACGGATGCTCCGACGCCGTGGAGTCCGCCGGACGCCGCGTACGACCCGCCGCCGAACTTGCCGCCGGCGTGGAGCTTCGTGAAGACGACCTCGACGCCCGACAGACCGGTGCGCGGCTCGATGTCGACGGGGATGCCGCGGGCACGGTCGCGCACCTCGACGCTGCCGTCGCGGTGCAGCACCACGTCGATGCGGTCGCCGTGACCGCCGAGGGCCTCGTCGACGGAGTTGTCGATGATCTCCCACAGGCAGTGCATGAGGCCCCGGCTGTCGGTCGAGCCGATGTACATGCCGGGGCGCTTGCGGACCGCTTCGAGCCCTTCGAGCACCTGAAGGTGGTGGGCGGAATACTCAGCGGTCACAATCTCCCACGATAACCGCGGCCGGCCCGCCCGCCGGGCCGCCACACGGCCTCGGCGGCACAGCGTACGCGCCGAGCGAAATGCCCGGCCATGCGGGCACACCCCCGACGCCGGCGTGGTTGTATGAACTGACCGAGTTCAGCGAGCACCACGGAGGAGGGTACCGAGATGACCACGCTTTCGACACCGACCGACGACGCCGCCGTCCTCGAGTACCGCCTGTCTGCAATGGACCGGTGCGACTCGTGCGGCGCCCAGGCCTACATCGCCGCAGAGGTCAACGGCAGCGAGCTGCTGGTCTGCGCCCACCACGGCCGCAAGTACGAGGAGAAGCTGCGGAGCATCGCGAGCTCCTGGCACGACGAGACCTCGCGCCTCACCGCGTCGGTCTGAGGGCTCAGCCCGTCACCCGCTCGATGCGCGGGGAGATGCGCAGCGCGATCTCCTCGCCGATCGTGGCGATCCGTTCCGCGACATCCGTCATCGTGTGCGGCGCCCTCGCTCCGTAGACGATGACCGTGTCGCCGGCGGCCATTCCCGGCCAGCCCTCCAGGACCAGCCGCTCGGCTTCGACGCGGACGCAGCGTCGCGGGCCGGCGGGCGTCCCGACGCTGATCACGCCGCCGAGCGAGCTCGGCACGCCGTCCAGGCTCCCCACGCCGGCGTAGGCGTGCGCGCCGTCGACGGCCACGACATCCGCCTCGAGTCGCGCGACGGGGGCGATCCCCAGCTCCTCCTCGCCCGGTCCCCCGGCCGGCCGGATGCCGTAGGCGAACGCCCCGATGCGCACGAGGTCTTCGCGGAACTCCGGCCGGGCGAACCCGGCCGCGCTGGCGGCGAGGTGGGCGACCTCTGGATCGATCCCGGCGCCGGCGAGGACGTCCCGCGCCTCCAGGAACAGCGCGCGGGCGGCATCGTCCTCCGCGTCGGATGCCTCGGCGATGTGGCTCCAGACGCCGGCGACCGCCAGCGCGCCGGCGTTGTTCAACTCGGCCGCGCGGGCGACCGCATCGGGCCACTCCTCCGGGCGGATGCCGTTGCGGTGCAGGCCGGTGTCGATCTTCAGGTGCACGCGCAGCGGCGCGCCCTCGCCCGCCGCAGCGGCGATGTCGTCGAGGATCAGCGCGTCACCGACGCCGAGATCGAGGTCGGCGGCGCGGGCGGTCGCGATGTCGTCGGGCGAGGCGACGAGCCAGACGAAGATCCGCGCGTGCGGGCCGAGGATGCGGCGCACCCGCGCCCCGGTCTCGACATCGGACGCGCCGAACCAGGTGATGCCCTCGGCGTGGGCGCGACGGAGGATCGCCTCCAGGCCGTGCCCGTACGCGTCGTCTTTCACCACGAGCATGTGGCGAGCGGGTGCGATCTCGTCGCGGATGCGGCGGAGGTTCGCCGCGAAGGCGTCGAGGTCGACCACGAGGCGGGCGGTCATGCCCCCACCTCGCGGGTCGCGCGCGATCCGATGAGCGCGACGATCTCGCCCGCAGACCATCCCGTGGCCGCGCTCCAGGCCGCCAGCGGCGGGTCCTCATCGCGGGGGTCTCCGAAGAAGACCACTTCGTCGCCGCGCTGGACCGGCAGGTCCCCGATGTCGACGACGCACACGTCCATCGCGACACGCCCGATCAGCGGACGCAGCGCGCCGCCGATCCGCACCGTCACGCGGTTGCCCAGCATCCGCACGATCCCCTGCGCGTACCCGCCGGTGACCAGGGCGAGACGGGTGTCCACGGGCGCGCGGTGGGTGTAGCCGTAGGAGACCCCCTCACCCGCCCGGAGGTGCTTGGTGGAGAGCACCCGGCCGCTCAGGCGCAGGACGGGCCGGGCGTCGGGGTGGCCGCCGGGGAGCCCGTACAGGATGGCCGGGTCGAGCGCGGCGGGCTCGACACCGGCGGTGTGAAGCATCTCGGCGACCCACTCCTCGCCGTGACCCCACGCGTCGGCGGCGAGCACCGACGCTTCTGCGGGGCGAGGGGCGAGGAGGGCGAGCTCGAGGTTGGCGATGAGGGCGCCGAGCGAGACCCGCGCCCGCGGCGCGGCATCATCCGCCCGGGCGGCGGGGCCTCCGAGGTCGGGCTCATCCACGCCACCTAGACTAGCCAGGTCCCATCCGCCCGACCTCGGAGAACGCATGCCTGGAAAGGGCTTCGCCCTCGCCCCTCGCCTTCGCTACCTCGCCGGCCGTGCCCGGCGCATCGACGTCGGCTCCGTCGTCACGCGCGCCCGGGAGGCGGCGTCGCAGCATGGGAAGTGGGCGCCCGCCGTGCTCGTGGACATGCTCTGGCAGGCGGGCTTCAAGCAGGTCGGCTTCCAGGACTACGTCGACTACGACTTCGCTATCCTGACGGCCGCCGAGCGGGCGACGTACATGACCCATCCGGTGTCGAACGAGATCTCGCAGCGCTTCGATCACCCCGACTTCCGGCACACGTTCCAGGACAAGGTCGCGTTCGATCGGGTCTTCAGCGACCACCTCCGCCGGGAGTGGATGGTCGTCGAGGAGGGCAACGCCGACGCCGTCCGCGCCTTCACCGAGCGACACGGCACGATCGTCACGAAGGAGCCGGTCGGCCAGGCCGGCACCGGCGTGCACCGCTACCACGCGGCCGAGGTCAGCGACTGGGCGCAGTTCCACCGCGGACTGTTCGAGCGGGGCGAACTCCTCCTCGAGCAGCTCATCGTGCAGCATCCGGACCTCGCCGCCGTCTGCCCGGGCACGGTGAACACCACGCGCGTGACCGCCTTCTTCGACGGCACGAGCACCCACATCCTGGCGATGGCGCAGAAGTTCGGCCGCGGCGCCGTGAGCGACCAGATGACGTTCGGTGGCTTCTACACGATGCTCGACGACAACGGCCGCGCCGTGGGACCGGGCTACGACTCGCACGGACACGTGCACGAGGTGCACCCCGACTCCGGCTTCCGCATCGCGGACTTCCAGCTGCCGATGATCGACGAGGTGAAGGCCTTCGTCGATCGCGTGGCGCGTGTGGTGCCGCAGGTGCAGTACGTGGGCTGGGACATCGTCGTCTCGCCCGACGGCCCCGTGCTCGTGGAGGGCAACTGGGGCGCGGGCGTGTACGAGAACAAACCCAGCGTCACCGGGATCCGCACCGGTCACAAGCCGCGCTATCGCGCCGCGATCGGCTTCTGACGCCGCATCCGGCCGTCGAGTCGCCAACAAGCGTCGGATTTTCGGCCGAAAGTCGACCTTTGCTGGCGACTCGACGGTTCAGGCGGGGCGGATGATGCCGAGCGGCGTGGACTCGTGGCCCTGGCCGAGCGGGTTGTCGCCGAGGATGGCCACGAGGCGCTTCTCTCCCGCCTTGTCCAGCGTCGAGCCGAGGATGTTCCCGCCGAGGTCGTTGATGTCGACGACGGCCACCTCGGCCGCGCCGCCGATCAGCGCCTTGAGGTGGCGGGCCACCTCGCGCGGGCGCTCGGGTCCGAGCACCACGGCCTTGTTGTACGGCGGGATCGTGCCGCTGGTCGGGCCGTCGATCGCGCGCGCCTTGTCGCCGGCGATGCGGTAGAAGTCGCCCTTGCGGCCGAAGGCCTTGGTCACGGCCGACACGGCGGCGGCGAAGAGGATGCGGGGGACCCCGCACTCCCGCAGCGCCATCTCCATCGTCTCGGGCATGCCCAGACCGATGCCGTAGGGGGTCCGCACGACGAAGCGGGACAGGAAGCGGGCGAGCCGCCGCGGATGGATGTCTTCGACGAGGTACGAGCGTCCCTGCGTGATCGCGACGATCTTCTCCGTCACGAAGAGGATGTCGCCCGGACGCACGAGTCCCTCGGTGTACTCCGTGATGAACGCGTCGAGGTCGTCGCCCGGCATCACGACCCGCGTGCGGATCGGGATGCGGGCGACCGACTCGCCGTCGACCGTGACGGTCAGCGCCTTACCGGCGTTGGCCTCGCTCACTCGAGGTAGTCCCGCAGCGACTGCGAGCGGCTCGGGTGACGCAGCTTCGCCATCGTCTTCGACTCGATCTGACGGATCCGCCCGCGCGTGCCGCCGAACCGCATCCGGATGACGCCGGCCTCCCGCTCGCTGAGCGAGTCCAGGAGCGACTCCAGCTGACGCTGCAGCATCGTGAAGCCCACGGCATCCGCCGGCACGACCGCCTCGGTGTCCTCGATGAGGTCGCCGAACTCGCTGTCGCCGTCCTCGCCGAGGGGTGTGTGCAGCGAGATGGGCTCGCGGCCGTACTTCTGCACCTCGATGACCTTCTCGGGGGTCATGTCGAGCTCGCGGCTGAGCTCCTCGGGCGTGGGCTCGCGGCCCAGGTCCTGCAGCATCTGCCGCTGGACACGTGCGAGCTTGTTGATGACCTCGACCATGTGCACCGGGATGCGGATGGTGCGGGCCTGGTCGGCGATGGCGCGGGTGATGGCCTGGCGGATCCACCAGGTGGCGTAGG
>CAZBZR010000054.1:0-14579 GCA_964496445.1 uncultured Microbacterium sp. | reverse complement strand
GCACATCCTCGAACAGCTCGGCGATGAGCGCGCGGCCGACATCCTCGACGCGATGGAGCCCGACGACGCCGCCGACCTCCTCGGCCAGCTGCCCGAGACCCGCTCGGCGCACCTGCTCGACCTCATGGAGCCCGAAGAGGCCGACGACGTGCGGGCGCTGCTGAAGTACAGCCCCGACACCGCCGGCGGCCTGATGACGCCCGAGCCCATCGTCCTGTCCGCCGACGCGACCGTCGCCGAGGCGCTGGCCCTCATCCGTCGCCACGAGCTGCACCCCGCGCTGGCCGCCTCGGTGTTCGTCACCCTCCCGCCGTACGAGACCCCCACCGGGCGCCTCCTCGGCACCGTGCACTTCCAGCGGATGCTCCGCTACCCGCCGCACGAGCGGCTGGGCGCGATCATCGACGACACCCTCGAACCCGTGCCCGCCACCGCGTCGGCGGCGGAGGTGGCGCGACTGCTGGCCAGCTACGACCTGGTGTCGCTGCCGGTCGTCGACCCCGCCCACCGCCTCGTCGGGGCGGTGAGCGTGGATGACATGCTCGACTATCTGCTGCCCGACGACTGGCGCTCGCACGACGGCGACGATCCCCGGCCGCGCACCACGAGCAGGCCGCCGTCCACCGGCGGAATCCCCACGACCGCTCCGAGGAGGCGATGATGGCACGGCCCACACGGCAGAGCGCCTCCCTCGACGCCCCCCGCGGGCGCTCCGGGATGCTCGCCCCCCGCACGCCGCAGCCGTCGCGGGACCGCTTCGGCCGCTTCACCGAGTGGGTCGCGCGCAACATGGGCACGCCGGCGTTCCTCCTCGGGCTCACGGTGTTCTGCATCAGCTGGATCGTGTGGAACACGCTCATGCCGCAGGTCCTGCGCTTCGACTCGCAGGAGTTCGGCTTCACGGTGCTGACGCTCGTGCTCTCCCTCCAGGCGTCCTACGCCGCGCCGCTGATCCTCCTCGCACAGAACCGTCAGGACGACCGCGACCGCGTGCAGATCGAGCAGGACCGCCAGCGCGCCGAGCGCAACCTCGCCGACACGGAGTACCTCGCGCGCGAGATCGTGGCGCTGCGGATGGCGGTGCGGGACATGACCGAGGGCGTCCTGACCAAGGACGCGCTGCGCACCGAGCTCAAGGCCCTCCTCAAGGAGCTCGACCAGGCCGATCGCGAGGCCTCGCCGCAGTGACGGACGCCGCCCTCACCGACGCCGTGCGCGCGAGCGTCGCCGCCGTCGCCGACCCTGAGCTGCGCCGGCCGCTCGGGGAGCTGGACATGGTGCGGGACGTGCGGGTGACCGGCGACCTCGCGACCGTCCGGATCGCCCTCACGATCGTCGGGTGCCCCGCCGCCGACCGCATCGAGCGCGACGTGCGTGCCGCCGCGGAGATGGTGCCGGGCATCCGCGCCGTCGCGCTCGAGGTGGGCGTCATGACCCCCGACGAGCGACGCGCGCTCACCGAGCGTCTGCGCGGCGGACGCGCACCCCGCGAGATGCCCTTCGGCCCCGACTCCCTCACGCGCGTCATCGCCGTCACCAGCGGCAAGGGCGGGGTGGGCAAGTCGACCGTGACGGCCAACCTCGCCGTGGCCCTCGCCCGGCGGGGCCTGCGCGTCGGCCTCGTCGACGCCGACGTCCACGGCTTCTCCATTCCGGGCCTGCTCGGTCTCGTCGACGCCGACGGGCTGCCGCCCTCCCCGACGCGCATCGACGATCTCATGCTGCCGCCGGTCGCCTATGACGTGAAGGTCGTCTCGATCGGCATGTTCCTCCGTCGCCCGGGTCAGGATGCCGCCGGGGCGGTGGCATGGCGCGGGCCGATGCTGCACCGCACCGTGCAGCAGTTCCTCACCGACGTCTACTTCGGCGACCTCGACGTCCTTCTCCTGGACATGCCCCCCGGCACCGGTGACGTCGCGATCTCCGTGGGCCAGCTCCTCCCGTCCGCGGAGGTGCTCGTCGTCACGACACCCCAGGCGGCGGCCGCCGACGTGGCGGTGCGCAGCGGCCTGGTCGCCCGGCAGACCGGACAGCGCATCCTCGGGGTCGTCGAGACCATGTCGGCGATGACGCTCCCCGACGGCACCGTGCTCGACCTGTTCGGCGCGGGCGGCGGCGGCGAGGTCGCCGAGCGGCTCTCCAGCGAGGCCGAGAGCGTGCCGCTCCTGGCCTCGGTGCCCCTCAGCCCGCTCCTGCGCGCGGGCGGCGACGTCGGGGTGCCCGTCGTCGTCTCCCATCCGGCCGATCCCGCCGCCCAGGCCGTCGAGGCCCTCGCCGCGGAGATCGCCGCGCGGCCGCGCGGGCTCGCCGGCCGTGCCCTGCGCGTCACCCCGCGCTGACATCCCCGGAGGAGAGCCATGCCCGACCCGATCGTCCCGACCACCTCGGGCCCGGTGCGGGGGTCCTCCGACGGGCAGGTCCAGACCTTCCGCGGCATCCGCTACGCCGCCTCCCCCGCCGGTCCCGGCCGATGGCGGGCGCCTGTCGAACCCGAGCCGTGGCGGGAACCGGCCGCAGCCACCGCGTTCGCCCCCGCGGCCGTGCAGCCGCACAATCCGGCGATCTCCTTCCCCGTCGGCCAGGAGTTCTCCGAAGACTGCCTGTTCCTGAACGTGTGGGCGCCCGCCCAGGCGCACGGCCTCCCCGTGATGGTGTGGATCCACGGCGGCGCCTACGTCTTCGGCGGCACCGCGCAGCACTTCTTCGACGGGCACGCGTTCGCCGCCACCGGACGCGTGGTCCTGGTGACCGTCGGGTACCGCCTCGGCGCCCTGGGCTTCGCCGACTTCTCCGCGCTGGCGGCCGACCTCGTCGCGAACCCGGCGCTGCACGACGTCCTGGCGGCGCTGCGATGGGTGCAGCGCAACATCGCCGCGTTCGGCGGCGACCCCGGCGCCGTGACCGTGTTCGGCGAGTCGGCCGGCGGCGGCATCGTGACGACGCTCCTGACGATGCCGGCCGCCGCGGGCCTGTTCTCCCGCGCCATCGCGGAGAGCTCGCCGGCCACCTCGGTGTACGGGCAGGCGCGCGCGGCGCGCATCGCCCGGCGCCTGGCCGACCGCGTCGGCGCCCCCGACATCGACGCGCTGCGGAGCGTGCCCGCCCACACCCTGACCGCCGCGGCGGCGGAGCTGTTCGCCGCCGTGCCGACGGAGGAGCCCGGCACCCTGGCCTTCGCCCCGGTCGTGGACGGCGAGGTCGTGCCGGAGCATCCGGTCGCCGCCTTCGCGGCGGGCCGCGCGCAGGCGGTGCCGCTCCTCCTCGGCACCAATGCCGACGAGACGTCGCTGTTCACGCACATGAGGTCGCCGCTCATGCCGGTCAGCGCCGAGGCCCTCGCCGCCATGACCGCAGACCTCCGCGAGGAGAATCCCGACCTGCAGATCCCGGTCGACGCCTGCATCGACGCGGCGTACGCGGGGCTACCCGGCCACGCCCGAGGGCCTGCCGAGTCGCGCGACCTGGCATTCCGGATGCCGGCCGTGTGGATCGCCGAGGGCCATGCCGCCCTCGGCCCCACCTACCTCTACCGGTTCGACTGGACGACGCCGATGCTGCGCCTCCTCGGGATCGGGGCCACCCATGGCACCGAGATCCCCTATGTGTGGGGCAACCTCGTCGGCGGCCCCAAGGACATCACCTTCCGCCTCGGCGGCCGCCACCGCGGACGGGCGGTCGCGGCGCGCCTGCAGGAGCGGTGGATCGCGTTCGCCGAGACGGGCGTGCCGGATGCGCCGGGGGCGCCGGCGTGGCCGGCCTACGTCTCGCCCGAGCGCGCCTCGCTCGTGATCGATCGGTCCGATGAGGTCGTGCACGACCTCGACGCCGAGGGCCGTCGGCTGTGGGGTGCCGAGCCGCTGTGGTTCCCCTGAATCAGGTCGCCTCCGCGTCGAACGGCGGCGCCTCGCCGGCGCGGAACGGCTGCGGCGCGGCGTCGACCGCGCCCGCTGCCGCGGCGACCGTCCCGGCGGCCGCCGCCGTGCGCACGGTCGCCACCGGTGCGTCCTCGAGGAGGGCCTCGCGGATGATGCGGCGCGGGTCGTACTGCCGGGGGTCGAGCTTGCGCCAGTCGACCTCGTCGAAGTCGGGTCCCATCTCGTCGCGCATGCGCGTGCGCGCGCCCTGGAGCATCTCCCGGCCGCGGGCGATCAGGCGGGTCAGGGCCTCCGCGTAGCGGGGCAGCCGCTCGGGTCCGATGAGGAGCGTCGCGACCACGCCGATCAGCAGCAGCTTCTCGATCGTGATCCCGTTGAACATGACTTCAGGTTACCCGCCGCGCCTCCTCGGGAGCCGGGAGGACGGGCCGTAGGCTGGCGGCGGAGGTCGGGATGAGCGGTTCAGACGCGAATCAGCGGTTCGTGCTCGAGGCGACGGTCGAGCCGGAGCACATCGCGCGGGCGCGCGCACACGCCCTCGAACTCGGCGCCGACCCCATCAGCCCGCCGGTGGGTGCGCAGACGGCCGTGATCGCCGCTGCCGCCCGCGCCCTCAACATCGTCGAGATCGGCACCGGCGGCGGGGTGTCGGGGCTGTGGCTGCTCCACGGCTCGCCGCGGGCCACGCTCACCACGATCGACAGCGAGCCCGAGCACCTCGGCGCCGCCCGCGCCGCCTTCGCGGAGGCCCGCATCCCCGCCGCACGGGCACGGTTCATCACCGGGCGCGCCTCCGATGTCCTGCCCCGCATGAACGAGGCGTCCTACGACATCGTGTTCGTCGATGCCGAGCCGGAGGGTGTCCTCGAGTACGTCGAGCACGGTCTGCGCCTCGTGCGCGCGGGCGGAACGGTGCTCGTCCCCCGCATCCTCGCCGGCGGCGCCGTCGCCGACCCGGTGCGCCGCGACCCGCTGACGAGCGCCTACCGCTCCCTCATCCAGGAGACCCAGTCCTCCCCCGCGGTGATCGGGGCGCTCTCCACCTCCGGTGAGGGCCTGCTGCAGCTCACCACGATCGCCGAGCCGCGCTGAGACGACGATGGCCGGCCCCGAAGGACCGGCCATCGCGTGCGAGGGGCGTCGTCAGGCGCCGACCACCGCTCCGAGCACGTCGTAGAGCTCCTTGGCCTCGGCGTCGTTCACCGAGACGACCAGACGGCCTCCGCCTTCCAGAGGGACGCGCACGATGATCAGTCGTCCCTCCTTCACGGCCTCCATCGGTGCCATCGCGGGCTCCCTTTCGTCATAGAACTCCCCCCAGTTTATCGTGCGCACCGGCGCCCCCGGCGCGATCTCCCCCGGCGGCGTGCGCGGTCCCCCCTCTCTGGGGGGAGACCCGCGCGTCAGGGGATGCGCGTGTAGGTGTTCCCGAGGGCGTACATCTCGTGGATCCACCACCACTGCGCGCCGAGCCCGGCCACGAGCACCGCGAGCCGCCACCATGCCGAGCGCGGCAGCGCGAGCGCTCCCGTGAGCGGGGCAAGAGGGAGGAGGAGCCGGAAGGTGCTGGACTGCGGAAAGAAGACGGCCAGGAGGTACAGCAGATAGCTGGCCGACCACAGGCGGACCTCCACGCCGAGCCGGCGCACATGCGGCTCGCGCAGCAGGAGCAGGGCCGCAGCGACGACCAGCACGACGAGCGCCGCGTAGCCGACTGGCTCGGGCCATCCCCACATCCGCGCCCAGAACGCGGCCGCCGCCACGAAGCCTTCGAACGGGAAGAACCCGCCCGAGGCATCCGGAATCCAGTTGCGCCGCCACGCCAGCTCGGTGCTCAGATAGGCCGCGGGATCTCCCGTGGCCACCCCGGCGATCACCTGCCACGCGAACCCGACCGCCGTGGCGAGGGCGCCCAGCGCGACGATGTGGACGATCTCACGCGCCGGCAGCGGATCGCGGGCGCGGCGGGTCCACCGCCAGATGCCGTAGAGGCCGAGGAGGAGGGCGAAGGCGAGGATCCCGGGCCGCGCGAATCCCATCACCACCAGGACGGGATACATCCCCGCGAACCGCCGCCGGACGAGGAGGAGCAGCGCCACCAGGAGGAGGCACAGGAAGAGCGCCTCGGCGTAGCCGACCTGGAACAGCGCCCCGAGGGGCCCGGCGGCCAGGAGCACCGCCGCCCACAGCGCGGCGGTGCGGTCCACGCGGGTGCGCAGCAGCGCGTACAGGGCGACGCACGCGCCGTAGCCCGCCGCGAGGGAGACCACCACGGCGCCGGCCGCCCACGAGCCGAGCACCGCGCCCACGGCGGCGGCGGTGTACGGATACACCGGCAGGAACGCCCACGCGTTCTCGGCGACCTGGCCGGCGGCCGTGAGCGGAAGGTCGGCGGGATAGCCGAACACCGCCACGTACCAGTACCACTGCGCATCCCACCCGAGGACGAGATCGCCCACCGTCGCGTCGGCGCCGAAGCGCGACGCCGGACCCGACAGGTCGGCGGCGAGCACGAGGAACACCGTGGTCACCGCGCGCGCGGCGAGGTAGGCCAGGGCGATGATCAGCGGGGCCGGCAGCGCCCGCAGCCGCCTCAGGACGCGCTCAGCCACGCCCGCAGACCGCGCTCGACATCCTCGATCTGCGAGACCGGCACGCGCTCCTCGTCGTGGTGGGCGAGGTGAGGGTCGCCGGGGCCGTAGTTGACCGCCGGCACCCCCATCGCCGAGAACCGCGCCACATCCGTCCACCCGTACTTCGGCCGGGGCTCCGCGCCCACGGCGGCGACGAACTCCTGCGCGAGGGGCGCATCCAGCCCGGGCCGTGCGCCGGGGGCGATATCGACGACCTCGACGTCGAATCCGGCGAAGACGTCGCGCACGTGGCGCGTGGCGTCCTCCGCACTGCGACTCGGGGCGAAGCGGTAGTTCACCTCCACCTCGCAGGCGTCCGGTATGACGTTGCCGGCGACGCCGCCGGAGATGCGCACGGCGTTCAGCCCCTCGCGGTACACCAGGCCCTCCACCTCGACGTCGCGCGAACGGTACTCGGCCAGACGCGTGAGCACGGGGGCCGCGCGGTGGATGGCATTCTCCCCCACCCACGCGCGCGCACTGTGCGCGCGGACCCCGGCGGTGCGCACCACGGCGCGGAGGTTGCCGTTGCACCCGCCTTCCACCTGCCCGTCGGACGGCTCGCCGAGAATCGCGAAATCGCCCGCGAACAGGTCGGGGCGGATGCGGGCGAGCCGCGTGAGCCCGTTCAGGTCGGCGTCGACCTCCTCGTGGTCATACCACATCCAGGTGATGTCGACGCGGGGGTCGGTCAGCTCGGCGGCGAGCTTCAGCTGCACCGCCACGCCCGCCTTCATGTCCACCGTGCCGCGCCCCCACAGGTAGGGCACGCCGTCGATGTCGATGTCGCGCGTGGGGACGTTGTCGTTGATGGGGACGGTGTCGATGTGCCCGGCGATCACGACGCGCTGCGAGCGGCCGCGCTGCGTGCGGGCGACGATCGTGTCGCCGTCGCGGAAGACGTCGAGATGCGCGAGCGGCCGGATCGCCGCGTCGATCGTGTCGGCGAGCGTGCGCTCGTCGCCCGAGACGGAGGCGATGTCGCAGATCGCCCGGGTGAGATCCAGGGACGAGGCGGTCAGATCCAGGGCGGGCATCCCCCGATCCTACCGAGCGATGCGCCGCCGCATCCGGCGATAGCGTGGAGGCATGAGCGACGAGCGTTGGGTGTGGGGCTGGGGTCTGGCGACGGTGACCGACGGGGGTGCGGTGCTGGACACGTGGTACCCCGAGCCGCAGCGCGGGCGCCTCCCCCGCGGGCTCGACCCTGCCCTGCCGCCGGCCGCCCTCGAGCAGCTGGCCGCCCCGGATCCCCGGCGCGGGGTGACGACGGAGGTGGTGGCGGTCGAGATCGACCTCGACGCCGCGGCGGCCGACACGTCCGACGCGTACCTGCGGCTGCACGCACTGTCGCACCTCCTGGTGCGCCCGAACGAGCTGAACCTCGACGGCATCTTCGGCCGGCTCCCCAACGTGGCGTGGACCACCGCCGGCCCCATGCACCCCGATGACGCCACGCTCCTGCGCCCGCGTCTCCTCCGCGAGGGCGTGCAGGTGCAGGGACTGGACAAGTTCCCCCGGCTCCTCGACTACGTCACGCCCCGCGGCGTGCGCATCGCCGACGCGTCCCGCGTGCGGCTGGGTGCCCACCTGTCCCCCGGCACGACCGTCATGCACGAGGGCTTCGTCAACTACAACGCCGGCACGCTCGGGGCCTCGATGATCGAAGGACGCATCTCGCAGGGCGTCGTCGTCGGCGACGGCAGCGACATCGGGGGCGGCGCCTCCATCATGGGCACCCTCTCCGGCGGCGGCACCCACCGCGTCTCGATCGGCGCCCGCACGCTGCTCGGGGCGAATGCCGGCATCGGCATCTCGCTCGGCGACGACTGCGTCGTCGAGGCGGGGCTGTACGTCACGGCCGGCACCAAGATCGTCGTCCGCGACGGCGATGACCGCACGCCCTCGTGGGTGAAGGGCAGCGACCTCTCCGGAGTGTCCGGGCTGCTGTTCCGCCGCAACTCCCTCACCGGCGCCGTCGAGGCGACGCCGCGCGCGGGCGTCGGGGTGACCCTGAACGAGGCGCTGCACGCCTGAGCGCGGGCCTCAGCCCTCGTCGCGCAGGCGCACCGACAGGCAGGTCACGCAGCCCTCGAGCTTCTCGAACTCGCTCACCGGGACGGTGACGACCTCCAGCCCGCGGGAGCGCAGCAGCTCGGCGGTGAGCGGAGCGGCGTCCGAGAGCAGGACGGTGTGCGCGTCGAGGACGACCACCGCCGTGCCGTGCGGCTCGGGGACCGCCAGGAACGCGTCGAACGCCGATGGATCGTCCACCAGCGGCGGGTAGCCGATCACGGTGCCGTCCGGGAGGGCGGTCACGGCCGACTTCAGATGCAGGACGCGCGTGACGGGGACGGCGACGATGCGCCATCCACGCGGCTCCAGGAGCGCGCGCAGCTGCGCGATCGCGCGCTCGTCCGTCCGCGCCGAACGGCCGACGTAGACGGTGCGGCCGACCTTCAGCACATCGCCCCCGTCGAGCGTTGCGGGCGCGGTGATGGCGGCCGATTCCAGCCCCAGCGGGGCGAGCGCCGCGCGCACCGACTCCGCCTCGCCGCGGCGGGAGGGCGCCCCCGCGCGGCAGAGCACGGCCAGGTCGCCGAAGACGACGACCGCGTCCTCCACGAAGACGCCGTCAGGGTGCTCGTCGGCCGCGTCCACGGCGACGATCTCCCACCCGCGCGAGCGATACGCCTCGACGTAGGCCTCCCACTGGCGCCGTGCGAGCGCGGCATCCACCGGCACGCGCTCCAGGTGCGTCAGCTCGCCGTCGGCCAGCCGGGGCGAGGGCGGACGGACCAGCAGACGCGCCATGCGCTCAGGACTGGCCGGGGTAGTCGCGCCGCGGCGCTCCGGTGTACAGCTGCTGGGGGCGGCCGATCTTCGTCTGCGGGTCGCTCTGCATCTCGCGCCAGTGCGCGAGCCAGCCGGGCAGCCGTCCGATGGCGAACAGCACCGTGAACATACGGGTGGGGAAGCCCATCGCCTTGTAGATCACGCCGGTGTAGAAATCGACGTTCGGGTAGAGGCGACGCTCCTTGAAGTAGTCGTCGTTGAGCGCGATCTCCTCGAGCTGCTTGGCGAGATCCAGCAGCGGGTCGCTCACGCCGAGGGCCTCCAGCACCTCGTCGGCGGACTCCTTGACGAGCTTGGCCCGGGGGTCGTAGTTCTTGTACACCCGGTGGCCGAAGCCCATCAGCTTGACGCCGTCCTCCTTGTTCTTCACGCGCTCGACGAAGCGTTCGACGCTCTCGCCGGAGTCGCGGATACGGCCGAGCATCTCCAGGACCGCCTCGTTCGCGCCGCCGTGCAGCGGGCCGTAGAGCGCGTTGATGCCCGCAGAGATCGAGGAGAACTGGTTGGCGCCCGTGGAGCCCACCAGACGCACCGTGGAGGTGGACGCGTTCTGCTCGTGGTCCTCGTGCAGGATGAGCAGCCGCTCCAGCGCCCGGGACATCACCGGGTTCACGTCGTAGATCTCGCTGAGCACGCCGAAGTTGAGCTTGAGGAAGTTGTCGACGAAGCCGAGGGAGTTGTCGGGATAGAGGAAGGCCTGCCCGACGCTCTTCTTGTGCGCGTACGCGGCGATCACCGGAAGCTTGGCCAGCATCCGCACGGTGTTCAGCTCGACGTGCTCAGGGTTGTGCGGGTCGGACTCGCCCTCGTAGTAGGTGGAGAGGGCCGCGGTGGCCGCCGACAGCACCGACATCGGGTGCGCGGTGTGCGGGAGGGCGGAGAAGAAGCGCTTGAGGTCTTCGTGCAGGAGCGTGTGGCGGCGGATCCGCTCGTCGAAGGCGGCCAGCTCGTCGGCCGTCGGGAGCTCGCCGTAGATGAGCAGCCACGCCACCTCGAGGTAGGTGCTGTTCTTGGCGAGCTGCTCGATCGGGTAGCCGCGATAGCGCAGGATCCCCTCATCGCCGTCGATGAAGGTGATGGCCGACTTGGTCGCCGCGGTGTTCACGAAACCGTAGTCGAGGGTGGTGTGTCCGGTCTGGCGCGTCAGCGTCGCGATGTCCACGCTCGGCACGCCGTCGGTGCCGGTGAGCACCGGGAACTCCGCTGTCCGACCCCCGACGGTGAGGGTGGCCGTCTCCTGCTGCGTTCCCGTGTCGCTCACTGCGCCTCCTTGCGATTCCTGGTCGCTTCCGCCCACCCGGAGGCACCTCTCGCGCGCGTCGGGCCGGCTTCGGATGCCGCGGCTGGTCGCCGCCGCATCCTGCCGCTACAGCCTATCGGGCGCGCGGGGGTATCTCGGACACGGCCAAGAAGCACCCCCATCCCCTGGAGGGGGTCGCCAAAGCTCAGGTGGCGGTGAGGCGCGCCGCAGCCGCGGCGATGCGCTCGTCGGTGGCCGTCAGCGACACGCGGATGTGCGCGGGGAAGTGCGGGCCGTAGAACGTGCCGGGGCCGGCGAGGATGCCCAGGTCTGCGAGGCGGTCCAGGCTCTCCCATGCGTCACGGCCCTCCGTCGCCCACAGGTACAGGCCGGCCTCGCTGGAGTCGATGCGGAATCCGGCGGATTCCAGCGCCGGCTTGAGGATGCCGCGCCGCCGGCGATAGCGCTCCTTCTGCGCCGCGACGTGGGCGTCGTCTGCGAGGGCGACGGCCATGGCCGCCTGCACCGGTGCCGGCGGCATGAGGCCGAGGTGGCGCCGCGCGGTGAGGATCGGCGCGATGAGGGCGGGGTCGCCGGCGAGGAACGCGGCCCGGTAGCCGGCGAGGTTGGACTGCTTGCTCAGCGAGTACGCCGAGAGGAGCCCGCTCACCTCTCCCCCGGTCACCTCCGGGTCCAGCACGCTCGGCACGGGGGTGTGTTCCCATGCCCCGTCCCAGCCGAGCTCGGCATAGCACTCGTCGGAGGCGAGGACCGCGCCGATCTCGCGGGCGCGGCTCACCGCCGCCCGCAGCGCCGCGACATCCAGCACCCGGCCGTCGGGGTTGCCGGGCGAGTTGATCCAGATCAGCCGCGCGTCCGCGGGCCACTGCGCCGGGTCATCCGCCGCGATCGGGGTCGCGCCGACGAGGCGGGCGCCCACTTCATACGTCGGGTACGCGGCGCGCGGGTGCACGACGACGTCGCCCGGGCCGAGACCGAGCAGGAGCGGCAGGAGCGCGACGAGCTCCTTGGAGCCGACCGTCGGGACGACGTGCGCGGCGGTGAGCCCGGGCACACGGCGGCGGCGCGCGTACCACGCGGCGATCGCTTCGCGGAGGGCCGGCGTCCCCGAGGTCAACGGATAGGCGTGGGCATCGGTCGCCGAGGCGAGGGCGGCGGCGATGACCTCGGGCGTGGGATCGACGGGCGACCCGATCGAGAGGTCGACGATGCCGTCGGGATGCCGGCGGGCCTTGGCCGCATAGGGTGCGACGGCATCCCACGGGTAGTCCGCGAGATCGGCGACCCCCATCAGCGGGGACTCACTCGCCCTGCGGCGGCAGGGCGGCGATGACGGGGTGGTCCTTCGCGATGACGCCGACCTTGGCGGCACCGCCGGGAGAGCCGATGTCGTCGAAGAACTCGACGTTCGCCTTGTAGTAGTCCGACCACTCCTCGGGGAGGTCGTCCTCGTAGTAGATCGCCTCGACGGGGCAGACCGGCTCGCACGCTCCGCAGTCCACGCACTCGTCGGGGTGGATGTAGAGCGAGCGCTCGCCTTCGTAGATGCAGTCGACCGGGCACTCGTCGATGCAGGCGCGGTCTTTCACATCCACGCACGGAAGAGCGATCACATACGTCACGGGTCCAGTCTACGTGCGTGCGCGGGCGGGATCGGCCGCACGCCCGACAGGTCGGGCCAGGCCACCACCAGGGCGACCGCGATCGGCACCGCGACGGTCCACGTGACCGGGATCCACGACGTCGCCTCCGACGCCGGCGCCACGATGGCCGAGCCCCCCGGCCCGATGTTGCTGAAGACGAAAGTCGCGAGGATCACCCCCACTCCGCCGGCCAGCGCCGTCCACCGATCGCCGGTGAGCGCGCGGAAGGCGACGAGGAGGGCGCCGGTGCCGACGACGGCGAGGACGAGCCCCACGGGCCATCCCGCGACGGTGTAGGCGTGGGCGACGGTCGCGGCGGTGCCGTAGACGAGGCCGACGACCACCGACAGCACGGTCTCCACGGCGCGGGCGGCGATCAGGCGGGGCACCGCGACAGTCTAGGCGGCCACGGCTGTCAGGCCGCCCAGCCCCACAGCCGCAGCAGCGCCGCGACGACGGCGGCGGCGAGCACCACGACGAGGAAGGGAGCGCGCAGGGCCAGGAGTCCCGCCGCGACCACAACGGCGGGTATGCGCGCGTCCACCACGATCGCCTGTCCCACCCCGAGCGTCTGCACGGCGACGAGGGCTGCCAGCAGAGACACGGTGAGGAGGTCGGCGATGCGCGCCGGCCGGGGCGCATCGAGCCAGTGGGCAGGCACGGCGTAGCCGACCGCCTTGACGGCGAGGCAGATCACGGCGGCGAGCAGGATGGCGTTCCACAGGGTCATGGCATCCCCTTCCGCTCGGGGAGGTCGTCCGGCTCCTGTCCTGCGGCGCGATCGGCGGTCCCGAGCCCGTTGAACCAGCCGACGACGATCGCCACCACGGCGGCGAGGATGACGGGAAGGCCCGGCATGAGCGCGGGGGTGAGGACGGTGGCGACCACCGCGGCGGCGGCGCCCACGGCCAGGGCCTGCCGCCCGCGCAGCCGTGGCCACAGCAGCGCGAGGAAGGCCGCCGCGGCCGCCGCATCCAGGCCGTACTGGCGCGGATCGCCCAGGACGTCGCCCAGGAGCGCCCCCGCGAGGGTCGAGACGTTCCACCCGACGTAGATGCCGACCCCGGTGACCCAGAACCCGACCCGTCGCGCGCGCGGCGTCGGCTGGGCGAGGGCCACGGCGGTGGACTCGTCGATGGTGAAGTGGGCGGCCGCGGCGCGGCGCGCGACGCCGGCGCCGACGACGGGGCCCATCCGGATGGCGTAGGCGGCGTTTCGGACCCCGAGGAGGGCCGCCGAGGCGATCGCGGCGGGCGCGGCGGCCACGCCCCCTGCCCCGATCACGCCGACGAAGGCGAACTGCGACCCACCGGTGAACATCAGCAGGCTCAGCACGCAGGTCTGCCAGACGTCGAGCCCCGAAGCCACCGCCAGCGCTCCGAAGGAGATCCCGTAGGCGCTCGTGGCCAGAGCCACGGCGATCCCCTGCCGCGCGGCGCGCCGAGCGTCGGGGTCGCGCGGCGTGCTCACCCGCCCGACTCTACCCACGCGCGGCGACACCGCCGGTCAGACGTTGGCGTCCTGCCGCTTCTGCCGCGCCGTGGCCCGGCCGCGCTCGGTCGCGTCGAGCACGACCTTGCGGATGCGCACCTTCTCGGGCGTGACCTCGACGCACTCGTCCTCGCGCGCGAACTCCAGGCTCTCCTCGAGCGAGAGCTGACGCGGCGGGGTCATCGACTCGAACGTGTCGGCCGTGGAGGAGCGCATGTTGGTGAGCTTCTTCTCCTTGGTGATGTTCACGTCCATGTCGTCGTTGCGGGAGTTCTCCCCGATGACCATGCCCTCGTAGACCTCTTCGGTCGGCTGGACGAAGAACGACATGCGCTCCTGCAGCGCGATGATCGCGAAGGGCGTGACGACGCCGGCGCGGTCGGCGACGATCGAGCCGTTCTGGCGCGTGACGATCTGCCCCGCCCACGGCTCGTAGCCGTGCGAGATGGCGTTGGCGATGCCGGTGCCGCGGGTGGTGGTGAGGAACTCGGTGCGGAAGCCGATCAGCCCGCGGGAGGGGACGATGAACTCCATCCGCACCCAGCCGGTGCCGTGGTTGGTCATCGACTCCATGCGGCCCTTGCGGCTGGCCAGCAGCTGCGTGATCGCGCCCAGGTACTCCTCGGGGGCGTCGATGGTGAGGTGCTCGAACGGCTCGTAGGTCTTGCCGTCGATCTTCTTGGTGACCACCTGGGGCTTGCCCACCGTCAGCTCGAAGCCCTCGCGGCGCATGTTCTCCACGAGGATCGCCAGCGCCAGCTCACCGCGGCCCTGCACCTCCCACGCATCCGGGCGCCCGATGTCGACGACCTTCAGCGAG
>CAZBZR010000053.1:269-15116 GCA_964496445.1 uncultured Microbacterium sp. | reverse complement strand
GCCCACCAGTGGCGTCCGAAGGACGGCCAGGGCGCCGACATGGTGCCCCTCGCCCACAGCGAGGGCAAGCGCGAGCCGCGCATGCTCACGAGCGACCTGGCCCTGCGCATGGACCCCGAGTACGACAAGGTCTCGCGGAAGTTCAAGGACGACCCGGTCGCCTTCGGCGACGCGTTCGCGCGTGCATGGTTCAAGCTCACCCACCGCGACATGGGACCGAAGGCGCGCTACCTCGGCCCCGAGGTGCCGCAGGAGGACCTCATCTGGCAGGACCCGCTGCCGGCCGTCGACCACCCCCTGATCGACGCGGCGGATGCCGCGGAGCTCAAGCGCCGGATCCTCGCGACGGGGCTCACCGTCCCGCAGCTGGTCACCACGACCTGGGCGGCGGCGTCGAGCTTCCGTGGCTCGGACAAGCGCGGCGGCGCCAACGGCGCCCGCATCCGCCTGGCCCCGCAGAAGGACTGGGCCGTGAACAACCCCGCGCAGCTGGCCACCGTGCTGGACGCGCTGGAGGGCGTCAAGGCCGAGTTCGAAGCATCCGGCAGGCGCGTCTCGCTGGCCGACCTGATCGTGCTGGCGGGCAACGCCGGCGTCGAGGAGGCGGCCCGCGCGGGCGGCATCGAGATCGAGGTGCCCTTCACGCCGGGGCGCACCGATGCGACGCAGGAGCAGACCGACGAGGCCTCCTTCGCCTACCTCGAGCCCGTCGCCGACGGCTTCCGCAACTACGTCTCGGCCGACGCCGCGCTTCCCGCGGAGTACCTGCTGCTGGACAAGGCGAACCTCCTCACCCTGACCGCGCCGGAGATGACGGTGCTCGTCGGCGGTCTGCGCGCGATCGGCGCCAACTGGGACGGGTCGGAGTACGGCGTCCTCACACCGACCCCGGGCGCGCTCACGAACGACGTGTTCGTCACGCTCCTGGACCTCGGCACCACGTGGAAGCCGCTGGACCCGGGCAAGCACGCGTTCCTCGGCACGAAGGACGGCTCGGGCGAGCGCGTGGGCGTCGGCACCCGCGTCGACCTCGTGTTCGCGTCGAACTCCGAGCTGCGCGCCCTCGCCGAGGTCTACGCCAGCGACGACGCGAAGGAGAAGTTCGTCCGCGACTTCGTCGCCGCGTGGCGGAAGGTCACCGAGCTCGACCGGTTCGACCTGGCCTGAGCCCGTCCGCTCGAAAGGCCCGTCCCCGTCCGGGGGCGGGCCTTTCCGCATCCGGCCCTGCCGGTGCGCGGTTCAGAGCCGGCCGGCCGCCTTCAGCGAGAGATAGTGGTCGGCCACGCGCGGGGGGAGATCCTCGGCGGACGCCGTGACGACCTCGGCGCCGGCGCGCCGGACGGCTCCGGCCACGCGAGCGGCGTCCCGCGCCGCGCGCGCGGCCGCGGCCGCGGCATACGTCGCGGCGAGATCCCGCCGATCCTCGTCGGGGCGCGACTCGTCCGCCGCGGTCGCCACCAGTACGCGGGTGCGCGCGGTCAGCGCCGGCAGGGCGGCGAGGAAGCTCCGGGCCGCCTCCGCCTCCTCGTGCGCGGTGAGGATCACCACGAGGCTCGGACGAGTGGTGAGCGCGCGCGCCGCCGCGAACGCGGCATCCCAGTCGGTGTCCAGGAGCTGCGGCTCCACGGGGGCCATGGCGTCCACGAGCGCCGGGAGGAGGGCTGCGCCGTCGGTGCGCGTGACCCGTGCGCGCGCGAGCCGATCGAACATGACCAGGTGCACGTGGTCACCGGCCCGCGCCGCGAGGGCGGCGAGGAGAAGGGCGGCCTCCATGCTCGCGTCCAGCCGCGTGCCGTCGCCCACCCGGACGGCGGCGGTGCGGCCGGTGTCCACGAGCAGCACGACGTGACGATCGCGCTCCGGCCGCCACGTGCGCAGCATCGTGGTGCCCGCGCGGGCGGTCGCACGCCAGTCGATCGAGCGCACGTCGTCGCCGCGCACGTACTCCCGGAGCGAGTCGAACTCCGTCCCCCGGCCCCGGACCTGCACGCTCGTGTTGCCGTCCAGCTCCCGCAGCCGCGCCAGTCGCGAGGGCAGATGACGTCGCGCGCGGAACGGCGGCAGCACGCGCAGCGCCCCGGGCGCGGGGATCGTCGCCTGACGGCCGGCGAGCCCGAGGGGCCCGGCGCTGCGCACCGCGACGAAGGCGGTGCGCAGTTCGCCGCGCCGGCGCGGACGCAGCGCGAGGGGAAGGATGCGTCGCTCGCCGCCGGGGAGGTCGAGCGCCACGCGCGCGGCCCCCGCTCCCGCGGTGGGCTGCCACCCGTCGCGGAGCGTACCGCGCAGGCGCCGCTCACCCGGGTTCGTCACGACGATCTCGGTGCGCACCGTCTCGTCCCGGAGTGCCCGCCGCGGCAGGCGCCGGTCGATGCGGAGCATCCGCGGATCGGGTGCGGCGAGCACGTCCGCGGCCGACAGCACGAGGCACAGCGCCGCCCAGCCACCCGCAGCCGTCCCCGCCGGCACGCCGGCGGCGGAGAGCAGGACGACCGGGAGAACGCCGAGCGCGAGGAGGAGGGGGAGACGACCGGTGACGTACACGGTCAGATCGGCACGCGGGTCTGCTGCACGATCGCGCCGAGCACGGCGTCCACGGACACGCCCTCGATCTCCGCGTCGGGCCGCAGCCGGATGCGGTGGCGCCAGGTCGGCAGGAGCATCGTCTGGACGTGGTCGGGGGTGATCGCGGGGTAGCCGCTCAGCCACGCCCAGGCCTTCGCCGCCGCGAGCAGGCCCGTGGTCGCGCGCGGGCTCACGCCCAGCTGCACCGAGGGACTCTCCCGCGTCGCGCGCGCGAGGTCGACGACGTAGCCCAGCACGTCGTCGGCCACGCTCACGGCGGCCGCGGCCTGCTGCGCGGCACGGATCTGGTCGGCGTCGGTGACGGCGCCCACCCCGGCCGCCTCCAGCGCGCGGGGGTCGAATCCGTCCGCGTGGCGGCGGAGGACCGCCAGCTCGGTCTCCCGCGGCGGCAGGTCGACGACGAGCTTGAGGAGGAAGCGGTCCAGCTGCGCCTCGGGCAGGGAGTAGGTGCCCTCGTGCTCGACGGGGTTCTGGGTCGCGGCCACGAGGAAGGGGTCGGGGAGGGCTCGGCTGACCCCGTCGGCGGAGACCTGCCGCTCCTCCATCGCCTCCAGGAGCGCCGCCTGGGTCTTCGGCGGCGTGCGGTTGATCTCGTCGGCGAGGAGGACGGAGGTGAACACCGGCCCGGGGCGGAACTCGAACTCGCCCGACCGGGCGTCGTACACGAGCGAGCCCGACACATCCCCGGGCATGAGGTCGGGGGTGAACTGGATGCGCTTGGTCTCCAGTCCGAGCGCGCGGCTGAAGCTGCGCACGAGCAGCGTCTTGGCGACCCCCGGCACGCCCTCCAGGAGCACGTGCCCGCGCGCCAGGAGCGCGATGAGGAGCCCGGTGACGGTGCCGTCCTGACCGACCACCGCCTTGGCGATCTCGCCGCGCACGCGGTGCATCGCCTCGCGCAGCTCGTCGTCGGTGGTGCTCATGGGGTTCTCCTCTCGGGGTGGCGGGCCGCGCGGACGGCGGCCTCCACGGCTCTGAGCTGACGGTCGATCTCGACCAGCTCGTGGTCGGTGCGCGGTGCGCGCTCTCCCAGCAGATCGCGCACCGCCGCCGGCGGCGCGCCGATGCGCGCGGCGGCCGCGTCGGCGATCTCGGATGCGGCCGCCCCCGCCCCGAGGGACAGCAGCGCGGCCAGCCGGCCCCGCGTGCCAGCGCGGAGCTGCGCGGCGGCGTGGGCGCGGTCGCCGCTCTGCGCATAGAGCCGCCCGCGGCCGGCGGTGGTCTCGGTGCCGCGGACGGTGACCGGAAGCGTCTCGGCGACGAGGGGGCCGAAGCGGCGCCCGCGCCACACCATCGCCGCCCCGGCGGCGACGAGCAGGAGCACCAGCGCCGGGGTCACCCAGGGCGGCGTCAGCTCGCCGAGCGTGGGCGGCGCGGTGTCCCCGTCGCCGGCGGCCGGCACGTACCAGACGACGCGCGGGAGGGAGCCGAGGAGGGCGAGGGCGAGCGCGGCGTTCCCCTCCTCGGCGAGCACGTCGTTCGCCAGGACCGCCCGGGCCTCCAGCGCCGCGGTGTCCCCGTCGACGAGGAGCCCGTAGCCGCCCTCGCCCGGGAAGCAGCCGGTGACCCCGGGGCCTGGCGTGTACAGCTCGCCGATCGTGACCGCTCCGCTCGGGCGCAGGGCGGCCTCGGCGCAGCGGGCGGCGGCCGGTGCGACGGCGAACCCGTCGCCGAAAGAGGACCCGCCGAGGAGGAGGTCGAGGGTGCGTGCGCGCGGCTCCAGGACGACGACGCGCGCGGCGCCGGCGACGAGCTCGTCGACGGCCGCGTCGGAGACCCCCGCCGGATCGAGCAGGGCCAGGGTGGCCGGAGCGGCGGCGAGCGCGGTGGCGGCCGTCCCGCGGTCGCGCGCGACGACCACCTCCACCCCCTGGTCCTGGAGGATGCGGGCGAGGGCGCGCGCGCCCTCGGGCGCCGCGGACTCCGGATCCAGCGCGGACCGGGGCGTCCATCCGCCCTGGCCGAGGAGGAGGCCGACGACGGCGACGGCGACGAGGCCCGCGGCGATCGCGCTCCACCGGGCCACGCGCGGCCGCCGCGCCGCGTCGCGGGGCGCCGGGAGGGCCGCGGGAGAGGTCGTGCTCATCGGGCCTCGACCTCGGCGTGGACCGGTCGCAGCGCCGTCACACGGCGGTCCAGCTCGGCGATGCGCGTCGCAAGATCGGCGGTCGCGGGGCGGCGGAGGTAACGCACGTCGTCGAAGACGGCGGCCGACTCCGACAGTGCGCCGCCGAGATCCGGGAAGGCGCGCCCGGCCTGCCGGGCGAACGAGCGCGCGGTCGTCCCCGGCAGTGGCGTCACCACCGCCCGCTCGACGAGTCCGCGCGCGAGGGCCCGGAAGCCGAGGATGACGGCGTCGTCGTAGGCGCCGCGCGCGGCGGCCGCCGCGGCATCCGCCCGCAGCTGCGCGGCCGTCCGCACCTCGTCGGCGCCGAACAGGTCGGTCGGCGGGCCGTCCGGCGTGCGCATCCGCCGACGGGGACGGCCCCAGATGAGCACCACGACGAGGATGATCGCGACCACCGCGACCGTGGCGAGCACCGCCGCCAGCGGCCCCCAGCCGCCGGACAGATCGGGATCGAGCAGCCCGAGGAGGACGTCGCCCACCGCACGCGCGGCGCGGTCCAGCGCCGTCGGCTCGACGGCGTCGTACGCGGGGTGGGCGAGCTCGCGCTCGGCCCATTCCCGGGCCTGGTCGCCGTCGGGCAGGAGCGGCGTCACGGGGCGCCCGCCCCCGGCGGGGTCCAGTCGGTGCGCCCGGGCGCGGCGAGCGGCGGCGCCGGAGCCGCGGGCGCCGGCGCGGGGGACACCGGGAACGTCGGCGCGGCGGCCGGCGGCCGGTACGGCGGCGGGGGGACGACGGCGGGTGCGGCGTACCCCGGGGGCGGCCCGACCGGCACGGGAGGGGCGGGCCGCGCCCGCCCGACGTGCACGCGGTACGGGTCGGCCAGGTCGGGGAGCCCGGCGTCGCGGCGCTCGACGTAGACGGCGAGGTCGAGGTCGAGCCCCTCCGCCCGCATCCGGCAGTCCACGTAGACGAGCGCGGTGGCCGTCGACTGCACGATGAGGGCGACGCACTGGATGAGGAGCGTGACGACCTGCGTGAGCACGCCGCCCACCAGGACGGCGACGATCGAGCCGGCCTCGGCGTCGCCGGTCGGGTTGGTCACCGTGTCGGTGGCGAGGGCCACCAGCTGCAGCGGCACGCCCACCACCTGGGCGAGCAGGCCGAAGGCGAAGGAGATCGTCACGATCACCCCGAGCGTCGGCCAGAAGCGTCCCCGCGTGAGCCGCCACGACCGGGCGATCGCGGCACGGATGCCGCTTCCCTCCAGGATGATCACCGCGGGGACGAGGAGGAGCTTGGTGTTCAGCCACAGCGTGAGGGGAACGGCGGCGAGCACCGTGAGGATCCCCGACACGATCGCCAGCGGCAGCACGAGGGTGCCGAGGCCGAAGAGCACCGCGGCCACGACGACGATCGCGACGACGGCGGCGGCGGCCAGCAGGAACGCGTAGCCGAGCAGACGCCACGCCGACGGGCGCACCTGCCGCCACAGCTCGCCGAGGCTCCGGCGCTCGGCCACCACGGCCCAGGAGACCTCCGTGACCACGACGGCCTGGACGATCACCCCGAGCGCCCCGGCGGCGAGCCCCAGCACGAAGGTGGCGATCGCGGTGAGCGCGATCGAGCCGGCCAGCACGTCCGCGAACGCGTCGCTGCCGAAGCGGACGGTGTCCAGTCGCGAGAAGGACGCGAACGCGACGGCGCCGACGACGACCACGAGGAGCACGTAGGCGGCAGCCTGCACGGCCAGCGCGAACCCCAGCAGCACCGCGGGATTGTGCCGCAGCGCGGTGAACGAGCGGCCGAGGGTCGTGCCGAAACCGTACGGATGCAGCGGCACGATGCCGGGGCGGGGGGCCGGCGTCCAGGCCGGGTACGCGCTCACGGGAGCCCTCCTCGGGGGTCGGCTGGTCCTATCGTGGCACACTGCCGGCGGCCTCCGGCGACCGGCCGTCCCCGCGCCCCGGCCGGCGAATACCCGCGCGGGACGACGCGTCGACTACTCTGTGGGGAGCGCATGGGGACTGCGCGCGCCCGTCGCGCAGCGGGCCGGACGTAAGGACGAACGCGCACATGACTTCACGGATCCTGGTGGTCGACGACGACACCGCGTTGGCGGAGATGATCGGCATCGTCCTGCGCACGGAGGGGTTCGACACGGTCTTCTGCTCCGACGGCGGCGAGGCGGTGGACGCGTGGCGGCGCGAGCGCCCCGATCTCATCCTGCTCGACCTGATGCTGCCCGGCATGGACGGCATCGAGGTGTGCACGCGCGTGCGGGCGGAGTCGGGCATCCCGATCATCATGCTCACCGCGCGCACTGACACCGCCGACGTCGTCAAGGGCCTCGAATCCGGCGCCGACGACTACATCGTCAAGCCCTTCAATCCGAAGGAGCTCGTCGCCCGCATCCGTACGCGTCTGCGCCCGACCAGCCCTGCGGCGGGGGAGACGCTGCGCATCGGCGACCTCACCGTGGACGTCGCCGCACACGAGGTGCGCCGCGGCGAGGAGGCGATCGCGCTGACGCCGCTGGAGTTCGAGCTCCTCGTGGCGCTGGCCTCCAAGCCGCAGCAGGTGTTCTCGCGCGAGATGCTCCTGGAGCAGGTGTGGGGCTATCACTACAAGGCCGACACCCGCCTGGTGAACGTGCACGTGCAGCGCCTGCGCGCGAAGGTCGAGACGGACCCCGACAACCCGCGCATCGTCACGACCGTCCGCGGTGTCGGGTACCGCGCGGGCGCGGTGGTGTGAGCAGGCCGGGATGACCACCGCTCCGGTGACCGCCTCGCGGCGGGCAGTGCCGACGGTGGTGCAGGGCTGGCGGGCGTGGCCGGGACGCATCGCGGCACTGTGGAGCCGGTCGCTGCGGTTCCGCACGATCGTGGTGACGCTGGGGCTGACCGCCGTGACGATCCTGGTGGCGTGCGTGTGGATGGCGCTGGTCATCCAGAACGACCTGTTCCAGTCGCGCCTGAGGCAGGTGCTCGACGGCGCGCGGCAGGCGACCGTCGCCGCGCAGCAGACGCTGGACGCCGCCGTCCAGACCGACGATCCGGTGGCGGTGCAGAACCTCATGCGCAACGCGCTGTCCACGCTCGCGCAGCAGTCGGCGGCCGACTCCTTCGCGTCGTATCGCATCGACGCCGAGGTCTCGCCCATCGCACCGCAGAACATCGACTCCGGCGGGTTCGACTCCCGCTTCGTCACGCCCGAGCTGCGTGAGCTCGTACGCTCGAACGCCGAGACGCAGTGGTGGCAGTCGGCCGCCCTCACCGGCGCCGACGGCGGCACCGTCCCGGGCATCGTGGTGGGCCAGCAGCTCCAGGTGCGCGGGGTGGGGCCGTACGAGCTCTACCTCGCCTACGACTTCTCGGGCGCGGCGCAGACGCTCACCTTCGTGCAGGCGACGCTGTGGGTGTCGGGGCTGGCGCTCGTGGCGCTCATCGGCGGCATTACGTGGTTCGTGCTGCGCTCGGTGACGGTGCCGATCGGCGAGGCCGCCGAGACCAGCGCCCAGCTCGCCTCCGGCGACCTCGAGGTGCGGCTGCCGGTGCGCGGCGACGACGAGCTGGCGATGCTCGGTCGCTCGTTCAACGCCATGGCCGACAGCATCCAGACCCAGATCGCCGAGCTCGCCGAGCTCTCCCTCGTGCAGCAGCGCTTCGTCTCGGACGTCTCGCATGAGCTCCGCACCCCGCTGACGACGATCCGCCTGGCCGCCGACATGCTCAACGACCAGCGGGACGCGTTCGATCCGACCACCGCCCGTGCCGCCGAACTCCTGCACGCGCAGGTGCAGCGGTTCGAGACGCTCCTGACCGACCTGCTGGAGATCAGCCGCTACGACGCCGGGTCGGTGCAGCTCGAGCGGGAGCCGACGAGTCTCGCCCACCTCGCCGAAGACGTCATCGCCTCGATGCACCAGCTCGCCGAGCAGCACGGCTCGTCGGTGCGCCTGGTGGCGCCCGGAGGCCACTCCCTCGTCGAGATGGATGCCCGTCGCATCCGCCGCATCGTGCGGAACCTCCTCGGCAACGCCATCGAGCACGGCGAGGGGCGTCCCATCGTGGTGACCGTCGACAGCGATCAGAACGCCGTGGCGCTCGGCGTCCGCGACTTCGGACTGGGGATGCGGCCCGAAGAGGTCGAGCACGTCTTCGACCGCTTCTGGCGAGCCGACCCCTCGCGCGTGCGGACGATCGGCGGCACGGGACTGGGCCTGTCGATCGCGCTCGGCGACGCGAGGCTCCACGGCGGCCGGCTGGAGGTGTGGTCGGAGCTCGGCCGCGGGTCGCACTTCGTGCTCACCCTGCCGCGGCGCAGCTCCCAGCCCGCTGGCGCGTCCCCCATCGCGCTGGAGGCCTCCGACGACGCGGGCTCGTTCGACGCGCTCGGGCTCACCCAGCCCATCGACATCCCGAAGGGCTCGGCATGAGGCGCGCCGCCGCGGCGCTGCTGGCCGCCCTCGCCCTCCTCCTCGCCGCCTGCGCGGGGCTTCCCACCTCCGGGGCGGTGTACCCCGGGCTCTCGCCGCTGGATGCCGGGGACGACCCCGAGATCCGCTTCGTCCCCGACGGTCCGCAGCCCGGCGCCACGCCCGAGGAGATCGTCAACGGGTTCCTGCGGGCGGGGTCCGGCCCGCAGGAGGGCTGGGCCATCGCGCGGCAGTTCCTCACCACCGACTTCGCGGTGCAGTGGGATCCGCGCGCCTCCGTCACCGTCGACCGGCTGGCCGACCGCACCGCGCCCACCGAACCGATCGATGGGGTGAGCACGATCGAGGTGGTGCCGACCGGCCTCGTCGATGCCGGCGGTGCCTACGTGCCCCAGAGCTCGGGCCCGGTCACGCTCGCCTTCTCGCTGGTCGAGGAGGACGGGCAGTGGCGCATCGACCAGGCACCGGACGGCGTGGTGCTGTTCGAGGAGGAGTTCTCCAGCGTCTACCAGCGGGTGTCGCTGCAGTACTTCGACCCGTCCTGGCAGTTCCTCGTCCCCGACCTGCGGTGGTTCCCCAAGCCCAATATCGCCACGTACGTGGCGACCGCCCTCATCGAGGGCGCGCCGAGCCCGTGGCTGGCCGGGGCCGTCCGCACCGCCTTCCCCGAGGAGGTGGTCTTCGACGCGGCCGCCGTGCCCGCCCCCGACGGCGTGGCGCAGGTGGAGCTGAACGCCGCGGCCCTCTCTCTCGGGCAGGCGACGCTGGACCAGATGCAGGCGCAGCTGGAGGCGTCGCTGGCCTCCGCGCGCGTCAACGGTGTGCGCATGACGGTCAACGGCACGCCGCTGGAGGCCCGCGCGGCGCCGGTGCGCTCCACCCGGGTGGATCCGCAGTCGCTCGTGGAGCTCGCCGACGGACGCTTCGGCTTCCTCGACGGGGAGGACCTGGAGAGCGTGCCCGACCCCGGCGAGGCCGTCGAGTCCGTCGACGCGGTGGCCATCGAGACCGGGCCGGACCTCGACGTCGCCGCCGTGCGCACCGCATCCGGCACCGCCCTGCGCGCCGCAGCAGAGGGCGCGCTCGCCGTCGTCGACGAACGGCCGGGGCTGCTCGATCCCACGATCGATCCCTTCGCGACGGTGTGGACCGTGCCCGCCACCACCCCCGCCGCCGTCCGCGCGAGCCCCGTCGACGGCGAGGCCGTCTCGGTCGAGGGGGCGTGGCCGGCCGCCGCGGCGATCACCGCGATGCAGGTCTCGCGCGACGGCGCGCGGATGGCGGCGACCGTCGCCGTACGCGGGCACACCGAGGTGTGGGTCGCCGGGATCCGGCGCAGCACCGACGGGTCGGCGCTCGCGCTCGGCGAGCCGCTCGTGCTCGCGGCTCCGGCCGGGGATGCGGTCGACCTCGCGTGGCTGGATGACTCGACGCTGGGCGTGCTGGTGCGCTCCGGCGGGGAGATGACGCTGCGGGAGCAGCCGGTGGGCGGCCCCGGCGCCGACCTCACCGTGCCCGATGCCGTCTCCGGCGTCGTCGGCGGGAACTCCAGCGCTCGCCTGCACGCCGCCCTCGACGGCGCGGTGTACGTGCGGCAGGGTCCGAACTGGGCGCAGATCGCGACGGGCGTCCGCGTGCTCGCCGCGCAGCAGGGGATGCCCTGACCCCTCCTGCACCGCCGCCGCGCGCTCCGCGCTCTCCCCGCATCCGGGGTGGGGCCCGGCTGGTTCCGCAGACGCCGGCGAGCATGGCGGGATGACACGGGAGGCCGGACGGCTCGTCCTGCAGGCGCTCATCGATGCGCTGGCGGTGGTGCTCCCCGTCGAGTGCGCCGGCTGCGACGCACCCGATACGGCGCTGTGCGCGCCGTGCCGCGCGGAGCTGGCCGGTGACGTCCTCACCCGCCGCGTCAGGGGGCTCGACGTCCGCAGCGCCCTGGTGTTCGACGGGGTCGGCGCCCGCGTCATCCGCAGCCTCAAGGAGGGCGGCCGCACCGGTCTCGCCCGCGCCCTCGCGCCGGCGCTGCGCGCGGCCGCCGGCGACTGGGCGACGGCCGGCCTCGTCGTCGTGCCGGTCCCGACCTCCCCGGGGGCGCTCCGACGGCGGGGCTTCCGGGTCGCCGAACTCCTCGCCGCCCGCGCCGGCTGGCGGCCGCGGCGCGCTCTCCGCGTGGTGCGGCGCATCGCCGATCAGCGTGCGCTCGGCCGCCTCGCGCGCGCCGGGAACGCCGCGGGCAGCATGCGCGCGCGAGGCGTCGAGGGGGCGCGTGTGCTCCTCGTCGACGACGTCGTCACCACCGGCGCGACCCTCGCCGAGGCGGCCCGTGCGCTCGCCGCATCCGGTGCCGTCGTGGTCGGCGCGGTCACGGTCGCCACGACCCCGCTGAGGGATTCTCGGCGACGAGACGACTCCGCGCCAGGCAGGTGACAGCATCCCGCCCGCCGACTACGGTGGGGGGACACAAGGCGACGGATGGCCGCCCTTGGCACCGCGGAACCCGGTCACGGGGCGGCCCCGGAACAAGGAGGTAACGGATGGACACCAACATCGTCGGCGTGGGGGTCGGGATCACCGACCGCTTCCGCAGTGTCGTCGAGGAGAAGGCCGCTCGCATCGAACACCTCTGTCCGCGGGCACAGGGCCTCGAGGTCAAGGTCACCCACCGCGCGTACCACAACGGCCGGATGGAGGACGACACCGTCGAGCTCACGCTGACGAACAAGGGTCCGGTCGTCCGGGCCGAGGCCACCGACGGCGACAAGTTCGCCGCGCTCGACCTCGCCGTGGACAAGATGGCGGAGCAGCTGCGCCGCGCGAAGGACAAGCGCGTCGACGCGCGCAACCACCCCCGCGGGGCGAAGTACGAGAAGGGCAGCGGCTCGCTCCAGGGGATCGACCTGGAGCCCGCCTCGGTCGAGGTGCTTCGGGCGGTCGCGACCGGCGAGATCCCCGTCATCCGCGGCGACGGCGAGGAGGAGCCCTACACCCCCGTCGTCATCCGCACCAAGCGGTTCGAGGCCGAGTGGATGACGGTCGAGGATGCCGTGGATCGCATGGAGCTCGTCGGCCACGACTTCTTCCTGTTCATCGACGCGCACACCGACCACCCGAGCGTGGTGTACCGCCGCAAGGGCTGGGACTACGGCGTCATCTCGCTGACGACGCTCGCGCAGCCCACCGTCGCATCCGCGGCGTCCTAGCGTCCGCCCGGACCCGGGCGCCCGGGTCCGGCCGCGCCCCGGAAGGCCCCCGCTCCCGCGGGGGCCTTCCGTCTGCCCGGGCTGCCCGTGCCGGACGTCGGTGCCGAACTCCTCAAGACCGGCGCGGCGGCGGGCCGATCCGGTCTGTCTCGGGCTTCGGCCCGCACGGTGTGAGGAGTTCGGGTAGCGGCGGATGCCGCCGGCCGGGCGATGCGGCGCCGATCCGGCCGCGGCGGGGTGTGAGCGACGACGGCTGGGGCGGCGGGAGGCCCGGCAGCCTCAGGTGGGGCGGCCGGAGGCGGGGGCCGGGCGCGGGGGGCCGGCTGGCCGGGCGCGGGTGGATGCGGGTCCCGAACTCCGCACGGCGGCCCCTCCGGCGAGCCGAACAGGGCTGAGACAGGGCCGCCGCCGCCGAGTGTGAGGAGTTCGGGCCGGGGGGTGGGACGGACGGCCCGGGGTGGGACGGACGGCCCGGGGCCCGGGAGGGACGGACGGCCCGGGGCGCGGGCGGATGCGGGCGGGTCAGCCGTCGAACATGTCGCCGAGGAGCGACCCGATGACGAGGCCGCCGAGCATGCCGCCCATCATGTTTCCGCCGCCCATGCCGCCGCGGCCACCGCGCCCGCCCCAGCCGTCGTCTTCCGGGCGGGAGGCGTCGATGTCGCGCTGGGCGAGCTGCAGCGCCTCGCTGGCGAGGCTGCCGGCGCGGCGGGCGACCGCCTGGACCTTCTCGCGGTCGTCCTCGGGGACGGGCCCGAGGGGGAGTTCTGCGCGGAGGCGCTCGGCCTCGGCGAGGCGCGTGCGGGCGTCGGCGCCGATCCAGCCGCGATGCCCGGCGATGACGCTGCGCGCCACCGAGATCTGCCGGTCGGCGTCGTCCACGGCATGCTGCACGTGGGCCTCCGGGATCACCGGTCGCGCGGCCCGCTCGCGTGCGGCATCCAGCGCGGCGTTCGCCGGACGCAGGCGTGACAGCGCGCCGAACGGGTCGTCGGTCCCCGCGGTGGCGGACAGGCCGGCCAGCGCGGCCTCGAGCTCGGCCATCGCCGCGCGCACCGCGGGGGTCTGCGGGCCGCGCCGGGCCTCGAGGAGATCGCCGCGGGAGTCATCGATCACGGCGGCGAGGGTCGACTCGGCGCGCAGCGCCTCGATCTCGAACGAGTCCATCGCGTCGAGCAGCGAATCGGCGCGGCGCACCGCCTCGGTCGCGGCCTCCAGGGCGACCGAGGCCTGCTCGCGCTGACCGGCCTCGCGACGCCGCTCCGAGACATCCGCGGAGTGCGCCGCGAAATCCAGCAGCTGCGCGGCCTCATCGGGGTTCCCGGCGATCTGCGCGAGCGCGGCCGCGCTGTAGCGCCCCGACAGGCGCAGCAGGGCCGCGCGGGCCGGCTCGATGCGGGCCTGCAGCCGGATGCGGTCATCCCGCACCCGCTGGAGGATCTCCGGGGCCCGCCGGACCCGCTCGATCGCCGGCTGCAGCGCCGTCGTGCGCTCCTCCAGAAGGTCTTCGGCCCACTCGCACAGCTGCACGATCCGCGCATTGCGGGTGCGCAGCTCCTCGGGGGTGTCGGGGATCTCGTCGTGGTTGAGCTGATGCAGATGGAACGCCTCGGCCATGTGGGTCTTCACCGCCGTCAGCGCCGCCCGCAGGTCGGCGGTGGCGGCATCGCCCAGCTCGGCGACGGCGAAGTCGAGCTCGTCGGAGGTGAGGCGGATGCGCTCGTCCGCGGCCACGAGCGCGACTTCGGCGCGCCGCGCCAGATCCGCGTCCGCGGCGTCCTGCTGTTCGCGCTTGCGTTTGCCCCAGAATCCGGCCATTCTCCGATCCTACGAGGCCTCGCCGGTGCGGCGGACGCCTGTTCGCTCACCGCTCACGCCGCGGCATATGCATTCCGGGGATGCATGACAAGCGCCGTCTCATCGAGTTCTCGCAGAGACCACGGAGGTCACGGCCGGATAACATGGCGGGGTATGCCTGCGCGCAGGCGGGCGCTCGTCGCCGCACCCGACAGATGGAGATCCTCCGTGGCCAATCCTCTCGAGAAACTGCTCCGCGCCGGAGAGGGGCGCATCCTCCGACGGCTGCAGCAGGTCGTGAAGGCCGTCGCGGCCCTCGAAGAGGACTACGAGCACCTCACCGACGAAGAGCTGCGCGGGGAGACCGCGGAGCTGCGCCGGCGCTACGAGGCCGGCGAGACGCTCGACCAGCTCATGCCCGAGGCGTTCGCGGCCGTCCGCGAGGCCGCCAAGCGCACCCTCGGCCAGCGCCCCTACGACGTGCAGGTCATGGGCGGGGCCGCCCTCCACCTCGGGAACATCGCCGAGATGAAGACCGGTGAGGGGAAGACCCTCACCGCCGCACTCCCGGTCTACCTCAACGCGATCGCCGGCAAGGGCGTGCACGTCGTCACCGTCAACGACTTCCTCGCCGGCTACCAGGCCGAGCTCATGGGTCGCGTGTACCGGGCCCTCGGCATGACCTACGGGGTCATCGTCTCGGGCCAGACGCCCGAGGTGCGCCGCGAGCAGTACAACGCCGACATCACCTACGGCACGAA
>CAZBZR010000053.1:0-240 GCA_964496445.1 uncultured Microbacterium sp. | reverse complement strand
GGCGTGGCGCAAGGAGGACCTCGTTCAGCGCGGCCACTTCTTCGCGATCGTCGACGAGGTCGACTCGATCCTCATCGACGAGGCGCGGACCCCGCTCATCATCTCCGGCCCCTCCTCCGGGGAGGCCAACCGCTGGTTCGCCGAGTTCGCCAAGCTCGCCCGTACGCTCGAGGTGGGGGTGGACTACGAGGTCGACGAGAAGAAGCGCACCATCGGCGTGCTCGAGCCCGGCATCGAGAA
>CAZBZR010000052.1:0-15673 GCA_964496445.1 uncultured Microbacterium sp. | reverse complement strand
GGTTGAAGAAGATGCGGCCGAAGTGCTCCTTGTCCGGGAAGACCTCGTCCTGCATCGGCAGGAAGGCACCACCCGAGTCGACCAGATAGATGCACGGCAGCCGGTTCTCGAGCGCGATCTCCTGCGCGCGGAGGTGCTTCTTCACGGTCAGCGGGAAGTAGGCGCCGCCCTTGACGGTCGCATCGTTGGCGACGACCAGGACGTGCCTCCCGTGCACGAGACCGATCCCGGCGACGACGCCCGCCGCGGGCGCCTCGCCGTCGTACATCCCCTCCGCCGCGAGCGGCGCGATCTCCAGGAACGGGCTGCCCTCATCCAGCAGCCGCGTCACTCGGTCGCGCGCGAGCAGCTTGCCGCGTGCCTCGTGCCGAGCGCGCGCGGCCTCCGGGCCGCCGAGGGAGACCTCCGCCAGCCGCGCGCGCAGCCGCGCGGCCAGCTCGGCCTGGGTGATCTGCACGTCCGTCATCTCAGCGCAGCAGCATCGCTCGGCCGGGGTCGCGCAGCACGCCCGCGACGTCGGTGAGGAAACCGGCGGCCTCCCGACCGTCGACCACGCGGTGATCGAACGACAGGCTGAGGGTCGTGACGTCGCGCAGCGCGATCTCGCCGCGGTGCTCCCAGGGCTGGCGGCGGATGGCGCCCAGGGCGAGGATCCCCGTCTCACCCGGGTTGAGGATGGGCGTGCCGCCGTCCACGCCGAAGACGCCGACGTTCGTGATCGTGAAGGTCCCGCCGGTCAGCCGCGCGGGCGGGATGCTGCCGCTGCGGGCCTCGGCGACCACGTCCGCGATCGCGTCGGCGAGGTCGACGAGGGTCAGGGCGTGCGCGTCGCGGACGTTCGGGACGACGAGCCCGCGCTCTCCGGCCACCGCGATGCCGAGGTTGACGTAGGTCGGCTCGAGGATATCCCGCGCCACCTCGTCCCACCGGGCACCGAGGAGGGGCGTGCGGCCGAGCGCGAGACACACCGCCTTCGCCGTCAGCGCCAGGATGCCGATGCGGTGACCGTCCAGCGCGCGGTCCGCGGCCAGATCCGCCAACAGGCGCGTGGTCTCGGTCACGTCGACCGTGACGAACGTCGACGCGTGCGGCGCCGTGAAGGCGCTGTGCACCATCGCCGCGGCGGTGTGCTTGCGCACCCCCCGGATCGGGTGGCGGATGACGCGGGCGTCGGCGGCCGGCGTCGGCGCGGACGCGGGGGCGCGGCCACCGGCAGCGGCCTCGACGTCGGCGCGGGTGATGGTCGCGCCCGGCGCGGCGATCGCCGCCAGGTCCACCCCCAGCGCCTTCGCGAGACGACGCACCGGCGGCGTGGAGCGCGGCCGGTCGTGCGGGTCGGCCGGCGCCGGCGGCGGGGATGCCACGGCCCGGCGTGGACGGCGCGCCGGCCGGGTGCTCGAGCGCCCGGCGGCGCCGTACCCCACGAGGGTCGCCTGCCGGGCACCCGGGCCCTCCGGGGGGAGGTCGTCCGCCGCGGGAGCGTCCGGGCCGGCGGATGGCGCGGGGGCGACGTCGGGCGCGGGCGGCGGGGCATCCGGGGTCTCCTCCGCCAGCGCAAAGGTGACCAAGGGCGCGCCCACCTCGACGGTCTCGCCCGCGGCGGCGTGCAGACGCTGCACGGCGCCGGCGAACGGCGAGGGCAGCTCGACCACCGCCTTGGCGGTCTCCACCTCGGCCAGCGTCTGATTCAGTGTCACGACGTCGCCCTCGGCGACCAGCCACTGCACGAGCTCGGCGTCGGTCAGGCCCTCGCCGAGGTCGGGGAGACGGAACTCCTGGATCATCGCGTCGCCTCCGTCCGCTCGAGTACGCGATCCACGGCCGCGAGGATGCGGTCGAGGTCGGGGAGATGATGCCGTTCGAGCTTCGCCGGCGGATAGGGGATGTCGTGACCGGTGACGCGCACGGGCGCTGCCTCCAGGTAGTCGAAGCAGCGCTCGGTGATGCTGGCGACCACTTCGGCGCCCACGCCGCCCTCCCGCGCCGCCTCGTGGGTGACGACGGCACGACCGGTCTTGCGGACGGAGGCCGTGACGGTGCCGTAGTCCACCGGAGACAGCGAGCGGAGGTCGATCACCTCGAGCGAGATCCCCTCGTCCTCCGCGGCCAGCGCGGCGTCCAGCGCCGTGCCGACCTGCGCGCCGTAGGTGACCACCGTCACATCCGTCCCCTCGCGCACCACACGAGCCAGCCCCATCGGCGGCTCATCGGCGAGGTCGAGATCGAGGTCGACGTCGGCCTTGGAGTGGTAGAGGCGCTTGGGCTCGAAGAACACCACCGGATCATCGCTCGCGATGGCTTGGCGCAGCATCACGTACGCGTCGCGCGGGTCGGATGCCGCGACCACGCGCAGCCCGGCGGTGTGCACGAAGTACGCCTCCGGCGACTCCGAGTGGTGCTCGGCGGCGCCGATGCCGCCGCCCCACGGGATGCGGATCGTCAGCGGCATGGTCACCGCGCCGCGCGTGCGGTAGTGGAGCTTCGCCACCTGGCAGACGATCTGGTCGAAGGCGGGGTAGACGAATCCGTCGAACTGGATCTCCACGACCGGGCGGAATCCGCGGTAGGCCAGCCCTACGGCGGCGCCGACGATGCCGGCCTCCGCCAGCGGGGTGTCGATCACGCGCTCGGCGCCGAAGCGGTCGAGGAGCCCGTCGGTCACGCGGAAGACGCCGCCGAGCCGACCGATGTCCTCGCCCAGAAGCACGACGCGGGAGTCCGCGGCCATCGCATCGCGGAGGCCGGCGTTGACGGCCGAGGCCAGGGTCACGGCGCTCATGCCGACACCTCCTCGTCGGCGAAGCCGTCGAGATAGGCCGCGTACTCCCGCTGCTGCTCGGCCAGCCCGCTGTGCGGGGCGGCATAGACCGTCTCGAACATCTCCGCGGCCGGGCGGGTGCGCAAGGCCGTGCACGCGGTGCGGACCCGCGCGGCAAGGGCGTCGGCGTCGGCGGCCACGGCGGCGATCGCGTCGTCGTCCAGAAGTCCCTCCGCCCGCAGATACGTCTCGAACCGCGCGATCGGGTCGCGCTTGCCCCAGAACTCCAGTTCGGCCGGGTCCCGGTAGCGCGTGGGGTCATCCGCCGTGGTGTGCGGCCCCATCCGGTAGGTGACCGCCTCCAGGAAGACGGGGCCGTCGCCGTTGCGTGCGTGCTCGGCTGCCCAGCGCATCGCCGCGAAGCAGGCCAGCACGTCGTTGCCGTCCACCCGCAGGCTCGCCACCCCGAAGCCGGGCGCGCGGCCGGCCAGCGGCACGCGCGACTGGACGCTGACCGGCTCGGAGATCGCCCACTGATTGTTCGAGCACACGAACACCACGGGGGCCTGGAACGACGCGGAGAACACCAGCGCTTCGTTCACGTCCCCCTGGCTCGTGGCGCCGTCGCCGAAGTAGGCCACGGCGACCTCGTCGCCGCCGTCGCGCTGGACCCCCATCGCGTAGCCGGTCGCGTGCAGCGAGTGCGCGCCGATGATGACCTGCATCGGCGCCATGTGCAGCCGCGCGGGGTCGTAGGCGGCGTGCTCCTCGCCGCGCCACGCGCGGACGAAGTCGCCGGGTTCGGCGCCGCGGGCGAGCACCACACCGGTCTCGCGGTAGCTCGGGAAGATCATGTCGGTCGCCCGCAGCGCGTGGGTGGTGCCGACCTGCACGGCCTCCTGGCCGCGGCACGGCGGCCACAGGCCCAGCTGACCCTGTCGCTGCAGGGCGAAGCCCTCGGCATCGACGCGGCGCGTGAAGACCATGTCGCGGTACAGCGCGCGCAGGATGTCGGCGTCGACGGCGTCCAGGTGGGCGTCGAGGAGGGCGTCGGAGCGGCGCTCGCCCTCGGGGGTCAGCAGCCGGGCGACATCGTCGAGGGCGACGTCCAGATCGGCGGCGGGGGTGGGGGTGGGCACCATCGTCTTCCCTCCAGTGTGCGCGTGGCCCTCGTGGGGCTCACGGCGTCCGGCAGCCGGCGTCCTCGCCGGCTGCCGCCACCGTATGTCTCCCAGGCACCTAGCTCAAGCATTCGCAATCCGGTTGAGCATGTTGCTTCAATCTGCCGGGCGTTACCTGCTAAGGTTGCGCATCATGTCTCGTCTGGACTCCGTCGACCTCGACCTGCTGCGCGCCCTCGCCGACGACCCCCGCGCCACCGTGGTCGCCCTGGCCGATCGCCTCGGGCTGTCGCGGAACACCGTGCAGGCGCGGATGGCGCGACTGGAGCGCGCGGACGTGCTGCTGTCGTACGAGCGCGCCCTGTCGCCGGCGGCGATGGGCTTCCCGATCGAGGCGTTCATCCAGGTCACCGTGCGTCAGGCCGATCTCCCCCGCATCCGGTCCGAACTCGCCGAGGTGCCCGAGATCGTTCAGGCCCACGGCATGAGCGGCGCCGTCGATCTCGTCGTGCGCGTGGCGACGCGGGATACCCCGCACCTGTTCGACGTGGACGCGCGGATCCTCGCGATCGAGGGCGTCGAGCGCACCGAGACCTCGCTGGTGATGCGCGAGGTCATCCCCTACCGCGTCGGTCCGCTCATGGAGCTGGCACGGCGGGAACGCTAGGGGTCCTGCCCCGCGGGCCGGTGCGGGGGTCGGCGCGCACGAGCACCACTCCGCCGAGGATGAGCACGCCGCCCACGATCTGCACGAGGGTCGGCGCCTGGGAGAGCAGCAGCCACGCGAAGAGCATCGCGAACAGCACCTCGGTGAGCCCCACGAACGACGCCAGCCGCGCCCCCACACGGGGCACGGCGAGGATCCCCAGCCCGTAGCCCAGGGTCGTCGCGACGAGGACCACCCAGCCGAGCGACACCCACCACGGCACACTCGCCCCGAGCACGTCGGTGGAGACCGCGGGCGCGACGAAGGGCAGCACACCGGCGAGGCACAGGGCCGCGATGACGGCGGTCCCGACCACCATGCCGCCGGCGATCAGGGTCAGCGGGGCGATCGTGCCGGTGGCGTGCTCGGCCAGCGCGTAATAGGCCGCGAGGCTCACCGCCGCGCAGAGCGCGAGCGCGAGTCCCCACGGGTCGAAGGACGCTCCCGCGAGGTCGACGACGAGGAGGAGCCCCGCCACGGCGAGCACCGACCCGAGGATCACGATGACCGACGGCCGGCGCCGCGTGCGCAGCCACACCCACCCGACGATGAGGACGGGTGCGAGGTACTGCACCAGAAGCGCGACGGCCACGGGCATCCGCTGCATGGCGGAGAAGTAGAACAGCTGACAGCCCACGACGCCCGTGAGACCGCAGCCGACCAGCAGCAGCCAGTGCCGACGGAGCAGGCCCGGGTCGCGGCGGACCGCGCCCACCAGCCACGGTGACAGCAGGATCGCCGCGCCGCCCATGCGCAGCAGCAGCGCGGCGCCCAGTGACCACCCCGCATCCAGCAGCGGCTTCATGACCGGGCCGCTCGAGGCGAAGGCCAGCGCGGAGGCCAGGCCCAGCGCCACGCCCGATCCGGCGTGGTGGCGGATGTCCGGACGGACGAGGGTGTCGGACATGCGCGGCCTGTCAGGAGTGTCGAGTGATTACACTGGTGACACTAGAGGACGAGGATGTCAGGAGTCAATGTGGTTTTCATCCATGACACACGCCTGTCGCTCGCCGCGGCGGCGAAGCTGGTCAACACTCTGCCCGGGACCTCCTCGGAGGGCGAGGACACGCTCACCGATGTCGCTGGACTGAATGACTTCCTCGCCGACCAGCCTTACAGCGGACGCATCCGCCGCGACGACGAGGAGGTCGCCCAGGTGCGCGGCATCCGCGAGCGCCTGCACGAGCTGTGGCGCGTGGAGCGCGACGCCGCCGTGCCCCTCGTCAACGCCATGCTCGCCGACGGGCACGCCCTCCCCCAGCTCGTCCGGCACGAGGGGTTCGAGGAGTGGCACATCCACGCCACCGATCCCGACGCACCGCTGCACGTGCGCATTCTCGTCGAGAGCGCGCTGGCCTTCGTCGACGTCATCCGCGCCGACGAATACGACCGTGTACGCGTGTGCGCGGCGGATGACTGCGCGTCGGTGTACATCGACTTCTCGCGCAACGGCTCCAAGCGCTACTGCGACACCGGCAACTGCGGCAATCGCATGAACGTCAACGCGTACCGGCGCCGGAAGGCCCGAGAAAGCGGGTGATCGCCGCCGCGGCCGCCGCGGGGGTCTCGTAGTGGATGAGGTGCCCGACGTCGGGGATCTCCACCAGTTCCGCGCGGGGGAACATCCTCGCCAGCGCGCGCTCGGCCTCGATCGGTGTGATGTCGTCCTTCTGGGCGGCGACCAGCAGCACCGGCTGGGCGATGCGCGGCGCGAAGGCCCGGACGTCGTGGGACACCGAGGCGCGGAACGCCTCGGAGAGCACGTCGCGGTCGGCGAAGCGCGAGAAGTACGTGTCGTGCTGCGCGTGCACGAAGCGGCGGAGCTTCTTCTCCCGCGTCTTGGCCATCGCGACGCTCATGGCGCGGACGATGAGAGGACTCCGCAGCAGCGCGTCGCCGAGCGGTCGCGGCAGCCGTGCGCCCGCCGCGTAGTAGAAGACAGCCAGGCGCGTAAGGATGCCGCGCGGGCCCTCCAGTGCGGGCGCGCCGATGGGGTTGACCAGCACCACCGCCGGTGTGGGCAGGCCCCCCGCGACCGCGGCTGCCGTCACGATCGATCCGAAGGAGTGGCCGAGGACGACCGCGCCCGGCGCCACCGCCGCGGCGAACGCCGTCAGCCACTCGGCGTACAGCGCGAGATCATGGCGTCGCCCCGGGACCGGAGGCGTCTCACCGAAGCCCGGCAGGTCGGGCATGACCACGCGCCGGCCCGGGAGATGGGCGACCACCGGCTCCAGCCCGTGGTGCTCGCCGCGGAACCCGTGCACGGCGAGCAGGGTCGTCTCGGCGTCGTCGTCGCCGTAGACCCAGTACGCCGTCGATCCGCCGAGCACCATCGCCTCGTGCCGTCGCACCGGGATGCGCGACAGGAGGGCGGCGTAGGGCGAGGTCACCGCTCGAGTCTACGAGGCGTGGCGTTCGCGGCCGTGTCGGATGCGGCGCATACCGTGTGAGGCATGCACCCCGAGCAGCTTCCGCTCTTCCGAGCACCGGAGTGGGCGCGCGTCGTCGGCGTGTTCGACCTGGAGACCACCGGGGTCGATGTGACGCATGATCGCATCGTCACGGCGTACGTCGGCGTGCTCGACGCCGACGGCGCGGTGCTGACCGCCCGCGACTGGCTCGCCGATCCGGGCATCGCGATCCCCGCCGGCGCCACCGCGGTGCACGGCATCACCACCGAGCGTGCGCGCCGGGACGGGCGTCCGGCCGCGGAGGTGGTGACCGAGGTGGTCGATGCCCTCGGCGCGCTGCTGGCCGCCGGCATCGCCGTCGTCGCCTACAACGCCGCCTACGACTTCTCTCTCCTTAAGCACGAGGCGGTGCGCCACGGCGTGGCGCCGCTGGTCGCGCCCTCCCCCGTCATCGATCCGCTCGTGGTCGACAAGCGCTACGACCGCTACCGCCCGGGCAAGCGCACGCTCTCCGTGGTGGCGGCGCACTACGCGGTGCGCCTGGAGGGCGCCCATGAGGCATCCGCCGACGCCGTGGCGGCCGGACGCGTCGCCCTCGCGCTCGCCGAGCGGTTCGCCGCCTGGCTTCCGCCCACCCTCGACGAGCTCCACACGCGGCAGATCGCCTGGGCGCGGGCGCAGGCCGAGAGTCTCACGGAGTACTTCGTGCGGATCGGCCGGATCGACCCCGACGACGCGGTGGACGGCCGCTGGCCGGTGCGCTGAGAACGACGAAGGCCCCGCCGGAGCGGGGCCTTCGAGGAGACTCGGATCAGTTGCTGCCGCCGAAGCCCTTGAAGCGCTTGTTGAACTTCTCGACGCGACCGGCGGAGTCCATGATGCGCTGCTTGCCCGTGTAGAACGGGTGCGACGCAGACGAGATCTCGACGTCGATGACGGGGTACTCGACGCCGTCGAGCTCGATCGTCTTGTCGCTCCACACGGTCGAACGCGTGAGGAATGTCTCGCCCGAGCCGAGGTCGCGGAACACGACGGCGCGGTACTCGGGGTGGATGTCAGTCTTCATGGAGGGTCCTTTGAGAAGAGGTGCCCTGGGTTTTGCCAGGACGGTCAAAGTCTGCGGTGCACGCACCAAAGGAAGAGTCTACCAGTCACTCACGCGCGAGGAGAACCGCGTCGCCGGAGCAGTCAGGAAGCCGCGCGGGCGGCGTAGCGGCCACCGTCGGCGGTGAGGGTGATCGGGACCCCGAACGTGGCGGTCAGCGCGTCCGCCGTGAGCGTCTGCGCGATGGGCCCCGCCGCCACGGCGGCGCCGTCGCGCAGGAGCAGCACGTGGGTGAACCCGACAGGGATCTCCTCGACGTGGTGGGTGACCATGATCATCGCCGGGGTGGTCGGCGCCTGGGCGTAGCCGGAGAGCAGACCCAGCAGCTCCTCGCGGGCGCCCAGGTCGAGACTGGCGGTCGGCTCGTCCAGCAGCAGCAGCTCGGGATCGGTCATGACGGCCCGGGCGATCTGCACGCGCTTCTGCTCGCCGTCGGAGAGCGTGCCGAACGTACGATCGGCGAGGTGGTCCAGTCGCCACTCCCCGAGCACGCGCAGCGCGCGGCGCTCGTCGATGTCCTCGTACTCTTCGCGCCAGCGGCCGGTGACCGAGTAGGCGGCGGTGAGCACGACGTCCAGGACGCTCTCCTCCGCGGGGATGCGGCGGGCCATCGCCGAGGAGGCGAAGCCGATCCGCGGACGCAGCTCGAACACGTCGGTGCGGCCGAGCTGCTCGCCGAGGATCGTCACGGTTCCCGACGTCGGGTGCAGCAGCGTGTCGGCCAGCTGGAGCACCGTCGTCTTGCCGGCACCGTTGGGGCCAAGGACCACCCAGCGTTCGTCGTCGTTCACCGTCCAGTCCAGCGAGGCGACGATGTCGCGGGCGTTCCGGCGGACGACGACGTCGGAGAACTCCAGGACCTCAGGCATGCCCCCAGCCTAACGGCCGGGTGCGCTCAGACCCGCGTACAGCGCGGCCGTCTGATCGGCGATCCGTTCCCAGCTGAAGTCGTCCGCGGCGCGCCGGCGACCGGCCGCGCCGTAGGCACGCGCGCGTGCGGGGTCGCTCACCACCTCGGTGAGGACGCGGGCGAGATCGTCGACGAAGCGCTGCGGGTCCACCGGCGTGCCGGTGCCGTCCTGCACCTGCTCGATCGGCACGAGCCGGCCGGTTTCGCCGTCGACGACGACCTCCGGGATGCCGCCCGTCGCCGTCCCTACCACGGCCGCGCCGCACGCCATCGCCTCGAGGTTGACGATGCCGAGCGGCTCGTACACCGAGGGGCAGACGAACGTGGTCGCCGCGGTGAGGATCGCGCACAGCTCGTGACGGGGCAGGAGACGATCGATCCAGATCACGCCCTCGCGCGTGGCCTGGAGCCCGCGGACGAGCTCCTGGACCTCGGCCATGATCTGCGGGGTGTCCGGGGCCCCCGCGCACAGCACGAGCTGCACCTCGGGCGGCAGCTGCTCGGCGGCGCGCAGGAGGTAGGGCAGCCCCTTCTGCCGGGTGATCCGTCCCACGAAGACCACGGACGGGCGTGTCGGGTCGATGCCGGCCTCGGCCAGGAAGGCCGGGTCGTCCACCCGATGCCACGCCTCGGTGTCGATGCCGTTGTAGATGACGTGCACCTTCGCCGGGTCCAGGGCCGGATAGCTCCGCAGGATGTCGGCGCGCATCCCCTCGCTCACCGCGACGATGGCCGCGGCACCCTCGTAGGCCGTCTTCTCGATGTAGCTGGAGACCGCGTATCCGCCGCCCAGCTGCTCGGCCTTCCAGGGGCGCAGCGGCTCGAGGCTGTGCGCGGTCACCACGTGCGGAATGCCGTGCAGGAGGGAGGCGAGGTGGCCGGCGAAGTTCGCGTACCAGGTGTGGCTGTGCACGACGTCGGCGCCGGCGACATCCGTGACGATCTCGAGGTCGGTGCCGAGGGTCTGCACCGCGGCGTTCGCAGCCGACAGCTCGACCGGCACACCGTAGGAGGTCGTGCCCTCCTCGTCGCGGGCGGCGCCGAACGCGCGCACCTGCACGTCGAGGCTGCGGCGCAGCGCGCGCACGAGCTCGGTGACGTGCACGCCGGCTCCGCCGTAGATCTCCGGCGGGTACTCCTTGGTCACGATGTCCACGCGCATGAGTCGAACGCTAGTACAGCTGTCAAGGGTGTCGCAGAGGCTGGTCGCGCCGGATCACTCACCCTAGGGTGGGTCCATGCCAGCAGCGCCGAAGGTCTTCGGAATCATCCTCGCCGGTGGTGAGGGCAAGCGTCTCATGCCCCTCACGGCCGATCGCGCCAAGCCCGCGGTGCCGTTCGGCGGGCAATACCGCCTGATCGATTTCGCGATCTCCAACCTCATCAACTCCGGCTTGCGCCAGCTCGTCGTGCTGACGCAGTACAAGTCGCACAGCCTCGATCGTCACATCTCCCAGACGTGGCGCATGTCGCCCATGCTCGGGGCGTACGTCGCCTCCGTCCCCGCGCAGCAGCGCCTCGGGAAGCGGTGGTTCTCGGGGTCGGCCGACGCGATCCTGCAGTCGATGAACCTCCTCACCGATGAGAAGCCCGACATCGTCATGGTCATCGGCGCCGACCACGTCTACCGCATGGACTTCGGGCAGATGCTCGACGCGCACATCGCCTCCGGCGCGCGCGCCACGGTGGCCGGCATCCGCCAGCCGATCAGTATGGCCAACCAGTTCGGCGTCATCGACGTCGATCCGAAGGACAACGCCCGCATCCGCGACTTCCTGGAGAAGCCGCAGAACCCCACCGGGCTCGCGGACGCGCCGCACGAGGTGCTCGCGTCGATGGGCAACTACATCTTCGACGCCGACGCGCTCATCGAGGCGGTCCAGATCGACGGCGAGTCGCCCACCTCGAACCACGACATGGGCGGCGACATCGTGCCCTATTTCGTGCGGCGCGGCGAGGCCGCCGTCTACGACTTCAAGCGCAACGACGTGCCGGGCTCGACCGATCGCGACCGTGCGTACTGGCGCGACGTGGGAACCATCGAGTCGTTCTACGACGCGCACATGGACCTCATCTCCACGCTCCCGGTGTTCAACCTGTACAACACCGACTGGCCGATCTACTCCCAGACCGTCAACTCTCCCCCGGCGAAGTTCGTGCGCGACTCCGTGGGTCGCATCGGCAACGCGATCGACTCCGTCGTCTCGCTCGGCTCCGTGCTGTCCGGGACGCATCTGGAGCGCAGTGTCGTCGGGCCGTGGACGCTCGCCGGTGGCGGATCGACGATCACCGACTCGGTGCTGTTCGACTACGTCCAGGTCGGCGCGGGCGCCCGCATCCATCGCGCGATCCTCGACAAGAGCGTCACCCTGGCGCCGGGCGCCACCGTCGGCGTCGACCGCGAACGCGATCTCGCACGGGGGTTCACCGTGACCGACACCGGCATCACCGTCGTGGGCAAGGGCGTCCAGGTCGACGCGTGACGCGACGTCGTGCCGCCGCGCTGCCGCTGGCAGCGCTGCTGATGCTGGGACTGACCGCGTGCTCCCTCGACGTGCTCATCTGGGGCCGGGACGGCGCCGAGGTCAAGGAGGTGACCCGTCAGCTCATCCGCGACATGACCGACGGCGGAACCTCGGGCCTGGTCTGCCCGGGGGCGGACGTCGATCTCGGCGAATCCGCCGACTGGGCGGGGCGATCCGCCGGCGAACCGGAGGTGTACCGGCAGGGCGCGTGGGAGGAGCACGCCGCGCTCGATCCGCAGTGGAGCATCAACATCGAGCTCGAGCCGGCGGAGGTCACGCCCGGCGTGGCGTACCCGTCGGACGTCTTCTACCGCCAGGAGTCCGAGGGCCTGTGCGTTGTCGCCGTCGCGCGGGGGGTCTACCAGGAGTGAGGCGGGACGTCAGAGCACGCGGGCGAACGCGTCGCGGCTGATCCCCTGCTCCAGCACGACCTTCGACCATTCGCGCGCGGTGTGCAGGCTGTGGTCACGGTAGTTGCCGCAGCTGAAGGCGTCGACGCCGGGGATGTCGCCCTCGGTCGCCTCCTCGGCGATGAAGCGCAGGCTGTCGGTCAGCGCCGCGACCAGCTCTGCGACATCGGGCTCGCCCCACGCGATCAGGTGGAACCCCGTGCGGCACCCGAACGGCGAGATGTCGATGAGACCGTCCATGCGGTCGCGCAGGAGGCTCGCGAGCATGTGCTCGATCGTGTGGATGCCGGCCGTCGGGATCTCGCCCTCGTTGGGCTGGACGAACCGGACGTCGAAGTTGGAGATGACGTCACCCCGCGGACCCGATTCGGTGCCGATGAGACGCACGTAGGGGGCCATCACGGCGGTGTGGTCCAGGGTGAAGCTCTCGACGTCGGCCATGGGTCCTCCTCGGGATGCGCGCGGATGCCGAAGCGCGGCATCCTCCTCGAGCCTACGTCGCCCGCGCCGGGGCGTCGCCGGATGCGCCGGGCGCCGGAGGGCGGGCACGCGTCGCGCTAGGGTCGAGGCCGTGCCCGACGCATCCCGGTTCCTCCTCGTCCTCGACGCCGACTCCACTCTCATCCGCAACGAGGTCATCGAACTGATCGCCGACGAGGCCGGCCGCGGTGCCGAGGTGGCCGCCGTGACCGAGGCCGCGATGCGCGGCGAGGTCGACTTCACCGAGAGCCTGCTCCGGCGGGTCGCGGCGCTGCGCGGTGTCCCCGTGGCCGCCTTCTCTCGCGTGATCTCCCGGGTCGAGCCCACCCCGGGGGCACGAGAGCTGATCGAGGCCGTCCACGCGCGCGGCGGCATCGTCGGCGTCGTCTCCGGAGGGTTCCACGAAGTGCTCGACGAGATCGCCCCCGCGCTCGGCGTGGACCTCTGGCGCGCCAACCGGCTCGACGCGTCGGGCGACGCGCTCTCCGGCGCGGTGGCGGGCGCCGTCGTCGACGCCGCCGCGAAGGTCGCCACGCTGCGGGAGTGGGCCGCCGATCACGGCGTGGCGCCCGCCATGACGATCGCGATCGGCGATGGCGCCAACGACCTCCTGATGCTCGCTGCGGCGGGCCTCGGACTCGCCTTCAATGCCAAACCCGCCGTGCGCGAACGTGCCGACCTCGTGATCGGCCCCGTCGACCTGCGTGAGGTCGTCCCGCTCCTGCCCTGACACCCTCGGCACCTGGAGGCCCGACCCGGACGCGCCGAATCGGGCGGCGGGGTCACTCGTCTTCTTCGAGCTCCGCCTGTACTTCGGGGGTCAGGTCCAGGTTGGTGAAGACGTTCTGGACGTCGTCGCTGTCTTCGAGCGCGTCGATGAGGCGGAACACCTTGCGGGCGGTGTCGGCGTCGACCTCGACCTTCAGGGACGGCCCGAACTCCACCTCCGCCGACTCGTAGTCGATCCCGGCATCCTGCAGCGCCGTGCGCACCGTCACCAGGTCGGATGCCTCCGTGATCACCGAGTAGCCGTCGCCGTGGGGCTCGACCTCCTCGGCACCGGCATCGAGCACCGCCATCATCACGTCGTCCTCAGAGGTGTTCTCCCCTCCGACAACGATCACGCCCTTGCGCGTGAAGTTGTACGCCACGCTCCCGGGGTCGGCGAGGGTGCCGCCGTTGCGCGAGAGCGCCGTGCGCACCTCGGCGGCCGCACGGTTCTTGTTGTCCGTCAGACACTCGATCATCAGGGCGACGCCGTTGGGTCCGTAGCCTTCGTACATGATCGAGACGTACTCGATCGCGTCGCCGCCGATGCCCGCGCCGCGCTTGATGGCGCGGTCGATGTTGTCGTTCGGGACGGACGTCTTCTTCGCCTTCTGCACGGCGTCGTACAGCGTCGGGTTGCCGGAGAGGTCGGCGCCGCCGAGCTTGGCGGCGACTTCGATGTTCTTGATGAGCTTGGCGAACGACTTGGCACGACGCGCGTCGATGACGGCCTTCTTGTGCTTGGTCGTCGCCCACTTGGAGTGGCCGGACATGCAGACGATTCTACGGTCACGGGGCCGCGCTCCCGCCGCACCCCTCAGCCGAGGATCCTCCGGAGGGTACGGAGATTGCGGTTCGTCGTGCTCTCCTGGTACCGCCGGCGGGCGATGATCCGGGCGAACGGGGAGTTTGTCGACGACCCCTTGCGCGGATTCCAGTAGACGACGCCCGGGCCCGCCGCGACCGGATCCACCTCCGGATCACCGGATTCCGCGGCCGCCACCAGTTCGTCGCGGACGGCGTCGGCGGCGCAGAACACCACCCACGGCTGGCGGCTCTCGTCCTTCTCGTCGAAGGGGAACGCCGCCGCGGCCGCGCGAGCTCCTCGCGCGTGAGCAGCAGCACATGCGCGTCGTAGTGGAACGCCTCCCGCAGGGCCGCCTCCATCCGTCCCCGAAGCTCCGCCCTCCCCTCGGCGTCCCCCGTGGTGCGGAAGGTCGCGTTCCCGCTGGCGAGCACGGTTTGCACATCGGCGAGCCCCATTCCGCTCAGGACGGCCCGCAGCTCGGCGCTGCGCACCGTGATCCCCCCGACGTTCACGCCACGCAGCAGCGCCACCCACTCGGTCATGACGCCATGCTCCCGCACCCCGCCGACAGCACTCAGGCGGCCGCGCGCACGGCGCGGAGGAACCGCGCGTGGAACCGCGTCTCGCCCGCGACCTCCGGGTGGAACGCGGTCCCCAGGATCGCCCCCTGCTCGACGGCCACCACTCCCCCGGTGGGTAGGCTCGCCAGGGCACGGGCGGCCGGTCCGACGTCCGTCACGAGCGGAGCCCGGATGAAGGCGGCGTGCACCGGTCCGCCCTCGAAGCCCTCGACGGTCAGGTCGGTCTCGAACGACTCCACCTGCCCGCCGAAGGCGTTGCGGGCGACCGTGACGTCCAGGCCGCCCAGCGTCTGCTGGCCCGCGATGGCGCCGGTGAGGCGGTCGGCGAGGAGGATCAGGCCCGCGCACGTGCCGTAGACCGGCAGGCCCGCGGCGATCGCCTCCCGCAGCGGCTGCTGCATCCCGAAGGCGCGGGCGAGCTTGTCGATGACGCTCGATTCCCCGCCGGGGAGGACCAGGCCGTCCACCTGCGCGAGCTCTTCCGGCCGGCGCACGGGGCGGACGTCCGCCCCGAGGTGCTCGAGCACGTGCACATGCTCGCGCACGTCGCCCTGCAAGGCGAGGACGCCGACCCGCGGGCGTCCGGAGGAGCTCACCAGCCGCGCTCGGCCAAGCGGTGCGGCGCCGCCAGGTCGCTCACGTTGATCCCGACCATCGCTTCGCCGAGACCTCGCGAGACGTCGGCGACCACCTGCGGGTCGTCGTAGAACGTCGTGGCCTTCACGATCGCGGCGGCCCGCTCGGCCGGGTTCCCCGACTTGAAGATGCCCGACCCGACGAACACGCCGTCTGCGCCGAGCTGCATCATCATCGCGGCGTCGGCGGGCGTCGCCACGCCCCCGGCCGTGAACAGCACGACCGGGAGCTTCCCGGTCTCGGCGATCTCGGCCACGAGGTCGTAGGGGGCCTGCAGCTCCTTGGCGGCGACGTACAGCTCGTCCTTCGTCTTCGCGCGCAGGGCGTTGATCTCGCCGGTGATGGTGCGGATGTGCCGGGTCGCCTCGGACACGTCGCCGGTACCGGCCTCTCCCTTCGAGCGGATCATCGCGGCGCCCTCGGTGATACGGCGCAGCGCCTCTCCCAGGTT
>CAZBZR010000051.1:260-17024 GCA_964496445.1 uncultured Microbacterium sp. | reverse complement strand
GTGATCAGCGTGCAGATCCCGGTCGACAAGATCGGCGAGCTGATCGGCCCCAAGGGCAAGACGATCAACGCGATCCAGGACGAGACCGGTGCGCAGATCTCCATCGAGGAGGACGGCACCGTCTACATCGGCGCGACCGACGGCCCCGCGGCCGAGGCCGCCCGCGCCCAGGTCAACGCGATCGCCAACCCCACCAACCCCGAGGTCGGCGACCAGTTCCTCGGCACCGTGGTGAAGATCGCGACCTTCGGCGCGTTCATCTCGCTCCTGCCCGGCAAGGACGGACTGCTGCACGTCAGCGAGGTCCGCAAGCTCGCCGGCGGCAAGCGCGTGGAGAACGTCGAGGATGTGCTCGGCGTCGGCCAGAAGCTGCTCGTGCGCATCACCAAGGTGGATGACCGCGGCAAGCTCTCGCTCGAGCCGGTGCTCGACGACGCCGAGGCGGCCGCCGAGGCGCCCGCGGATGAGGCCGCCGAGGCCACCGCGCAGATCTGATCCGATCCGATCCGACGATGCCCGTCCCGCCTGTGCGGGGCGGGCATCGTCGCATCGGGCAAAGCGTTATGCAATGTTTACCGCCGTGCCGCCGCAATCGGCGGGCGTGTCGGTAACTGCCCCTACCCTCGAAGTACGCGCCGGGGGCGTGCGGCATCCAGCCGGAGCCGTGGGAACCGGCCTTTCTGCGGGGGCTGCTCATGTCGGGCTCGAGTGTCGGACGACCGACCTCGTCCGCTCTGCGCCTGCAGGATGCGCAGCATCCGTCCGCGCCCATCCCGGTGCAGGGTCCGGGCATCGGCGAGGGGGTGCGGGTCGCGCTCGGTGAGTCGGGGCTCGAGGTCTTCCCGCTCGCTCTGGGCGGAGCCGAGTTCGGCTGGAACGTCGACCTCGAAGCCAGCCACGCCATCCTCGACACCTACGCGGAGCTCGGCGGGAACCTCCTGCACGCCGCCGACAGCTTCTCCGCCGGACGCAGCGAGCACATCCTCGGCCAGTGGATGCGCACGCGCGGCACGCGCGACGCGATGACCGTCGCGGTGCGCATCGGCCGCCACCCCGACAACCCGGGTCTCGGGCCGACCAATCTCGTCCGTGCGGTGGAGGCGTCGCTGACGCGCCTCGGCGTCGAGCGCATCGACGTGCTCTATCTCGACGCCAAGTCCGACGGGTCGGTGCCGCTGGAAGACACCCTCGCCACGGCGGAGTGGCTCGTGGAGGCGGGCAAGGTGCGCGCGCTCGGCGCCTACGGCTTCACCGCCGCGCAGCTCGTGGAGGCCCGCATCCTGGCCTCGGCGGGATACCCGCGCATCACGGTGCTCGACGTCCCGTACAACGTGCTGCGGCGCGCCGACTTCGACGGCGACCTGCGCCTGGTCGCCGGAGCCCAGGGGATGGCGGTCACGCCCTCGCACGCGCTCGAGCACGGGTTCCTGGCGGGCGCCCAGCGCACGCGCTCGCGCATGGCGCGGTCGGTGCGCGGCGCACAGCTGGCGGCGAGCCTGACCCGCCGCGGCAGCCGCACGCTGCGGGCACTGGACACGATCGCCGCCGAGCTGGCGGTGCCGGTCGCGGCGGTGTCGATCGCGTGGCTGCTCTCACAGCGGATCGTCGTCGCGCCCATCGTCAACGCCTACGCCCCCGAGCACGTCGAGGAGCTCGTGCAGGGGGTCGGTGTGCGACTGAGCCGCGCGCACCTCGCCGAGATCGCCCGCGCCACGGCCTGAGGTCGGCGCCCTGTCGTAGGGTGGAAGGGTGCTTCCGAGCACGCCGACCGACGACGAAGCGAGCTGACGTGACGCACTACATCTATCTCGTGCGCCATGGCGAGCATCTCGACGCCGAGCACGGGCTGGCCGACGGGCCGCTGTCCCCGCGCGGGCTGCGTCAGGCCGCCGCCATCGCCGATCGCCTCTCCGGTGTCCCGCTGGACGCCGTGTGGCATTCCCCTCTGCAGCGCGCCGAGCAGACGGCGCTGGCCGTCGCCGAGCGCCTTCCCGCCGTCTCTCCCACGCCCACGGCGCTGCTGTTCGACTGCGTGCCCACGGGCATGACGGCGGACACGCCGGCCGCCTACGAGCCGTTCTTCGGCTCGGTCACCGAGGCCGAGATCGAGGCGGGCAAGGCGCAGATGGCGGATGCCACGGCGGAGTTCCTCATGCGCAAGCCCGGCGAAGTGCACGAGCTGCTCATCACCCACAACTTCGTGATCTCGTGGTTCGTCCGCGAGGTGCTGCAGGCCCCCGAGTGGCGCTGGATGACGCTCAACCAGGCCCACGCGGGGCTGACCGTCATCGCCCAGAAGCCCGGCCGTCCCTGGACCCTGCTGACCCACAACGACCTCGCGCACCTGCCGTTCGAGCTGCGCACGGGCCTGCCCGAGCCCAGCCCCGTCTGATCCGCGGCATCCGCGCTTTTCCGGCGCGCGGGCTTTCGGCCGGCGCGCGGGCATTGCGTGGCGAAAGGCCCGCGCTCGGCCCGAAAGCCCGCGTCTCAGGGGAGGAGGGGGCAGGGGGAGGAGAGGGCAGGGGGAGGAGAGGCGGCTCAGCGCAGCGGCTTGGCGTACCAGCGGGTGGCGTTGGCGTTGTCGTTGTACGCCTCGACCTGGGTGTAGCCCGCGCGGGCGTAGAGAGCGCCGGCGGCGTCGAGCGTGTGGTGGGTGTCGAGCACCATCTCGGCCGCACCCGCCTCGCGGGCGCGTCGCTCGAGGTCTTCCAGCAGCATCCGCCCCCACCCGCGCCCGCGCCCCGCATCGCAGACGTAGAGGTGCTTGAGCTCGAACCGCTCGCCGAGGTCGCCGGGGGCGAGGCGCCGGATGCCGGCGCACCCGGCGGGCTCCTCGCCGTCGTAGAGCACCACGAAGACGCCGTCGGGCTCGACGAACGCCTCCGGGGAGGGCTTCACGATCCGGTACCCGCCGCCGGGGAAGATCGAGGCGCGCAGGGCGAAGTACTCGTCCAGGAGGCCGGAGGCGTCGGGGGAATCCACGCGGACGGGCCGGATGGTGACCATGCTCCGAGGGTAGGCCACCTAGGCTGGTCGCATGACGACGCGTGTGGCTCTCGTGGGCGGAAACGGCAAGCTCGGCCGCGTCATCCGTGCCGTGATCGACGCCGAGCCCGACTTCGAGGTGATCGCGAGCCTGGGACGCTCCTCGCGCCTGGACGAGCTGGACGGCGCCGACCTCGTCGTCGACGCGTCGAGCCCGATCGTCTCGATCGATGTCGTGACGGCCGCGATCGCGCGCGGCCAGAACGTCCTGGTCGGCACGTCGGGGTGGTCGGCGGAGCGCATCGCGCGGGTTCGCCCGCTCGTGGAGGAGGCCGGAACCGGTGCCGTGTTCGTCCCGAACTTCTCCCTCGGCTCCGTCGTCGGCACGGCCCTCGCCGCTGCAGCGGCGGCACTGTTCCCGTCCATCGAGATCGTCGAGTCGCACCGCGAGACCAAGGTCGACTCGCCCAGCGGCACCGCGGTGCGCACCGCGGAGCTGATCGCCGCCGCCCGGCCCGGGCCGGTGGAATCGCCGCACGTGGACCAGCGCGCCCGCGGGCAGCAGGTGGCGAGCGTGCCGATCCACTCCCTGCGCCGCCCCGGCGTCGTCGCCCGCCAGGAGGTCGTGCTGTCCGGTCCGGGCGAGTCGCTCACCATCGTGCACGACACCGTCGACCCCGCTCTGGCCTACGCCCCCGGCATCCGCCTCGCCCTGCCGGCGGCCCGCGACGCGCGCGGAGTCGTCATCGGGCTGGACGCCTTCGTCGACATCGGTCTGCGCACCCGGACCCCGCGCGAACCCGCCCCGGTGCGGGAGGACACCCCCGCGGGTCAGGTCGCCCGTGTGACCGGCACATGAGCGCGCGCATCGGCGTCGCCGTCATGGCGGCGGTGCTGCTGCTGTACATCGTGCTCGTCGGCCAGCGGGCCTGGCTGCTGCTGACGACTGGCGAACCGGTCGGCATCGCGCTGGGGATCGCCCTGGTGGCTCTGCCCGTCCTGGCCGCGTGGGCGCTCGGACGGGAGCTGTGGTTCGGATGGCGCGCCGATCGCCTGGGCCGCAGGCTGGAGCGGGAAGGCGGGCTCCCCGACGACGACGTCGCGGTGCGCGCGAGCGGCCGCGTCGAGCGTACCGACGGCGACGCGGTCTTCCCGCGCTACCGCGACGAGGCGGCGGCGAGCCCGCACGACTGGCGCGTCTGGTACCGGCTCGGGCTCGCCTACGACGCGGCATCCGATCGCCGCCGCGCGCGCGAGGCCATCCGCCGCGCCATCCGCCTCGAAGCCGACGAACGCCGCGGCTCGGGCTCCGGCTTCTCGTCCCCCGACGCGCCGTAAGCGGAGGACGTGTCGGCAGGGGAGGACCGGATGCGGCCTTCCCGTCCTCCCTCCGCGACAACTCCTCCGCCCGCCGTGCGGGTGGGACGGCTCGGCCGGAGAGCGGCCGCTCAGGAGGGCGGGGCGGGCTCGGGAGAGCAGGGCGGGCTCGGGAGGGCGGGGCGGGCTCAGGCAGGCACGGCGTCGGCGACGGCGTCGTCGACGGTGGGGTGGCGGAACGCGAACCCGGTGCGCTCCAGCACGGCCGGCGCCACGTCGGCATCCGTGGTCAGCAGGCCCTCGGTGGCGTCGCGGCCGAGGATCAGCTTCACGCCCCACACCGGGGCACGCAGCGCATACGGCCGGTTCATCCGGCGGGCGAGGGCGAACCCCAGGTCGTTGGCCGTCGCACGCGTCGGGCCGCTGAGGTTGACCGGTCCGGTGAGACCCCGGTCCAGGACGTGCCGGATGCCGCCGACGACGTCGTCGAGCGAGATCCACGGCCACACCTGCGTGCCGCGTCCGATGGGGCCGGACAGCCCGAGGCGGGTGAGCAGCAGGAGCGGCTTGAGCACGCCCTCGGGGTGGACGACCGGAGCGATCCGCAGGAGCGCGACGCGGTCACCCGCCCCGCGCGCGGCCGCTTCCCATTCGCCGCAGAGGTCGGCGAGGAACCCGGCTCCGCGCGGGGCGTCCTCGGTCAGGCGCGCTCCCGGCGCCGAGCCGTAGTAGCCCACCGCCGACGCGCTCACGAAGGGCGGAGCATCCGGGCCGAGCGCCCGCAGCGCTGCCGCGAGGGTGCGCGTGGGGGTGAGCCGGGACCACAGCAGCGTGCTCTTGTAGCCCGGCGTCCAGGGGAACCGCCCGATGCTCGCGCCGTTCAGCCCCACGACCGCGTCGGCGCCGGCCAGGATGGCCGGGTCCAGCGGACGCGCGTCGGTGAGCCACTCCACCTCGTCCGGACCCGTGGGCGGGCGCCGGACGAGCGTGGTCACCCGCACGTCGTCGGCGCGCAGGCTCGCCGCCAGGGCGCGCCCGAGAAGCCCCGATGCCCCGGCGACGACGACGCGGCGAGGTTCAGGCAAGCGTCGCCTCGAGGGTGATGTCGATGCCCGCGAGCGCCTGCGACACGGGGCAGGTGGCGTTGGCGTCGGCGACGATCGGCTGGAACGTCTCGGCATCGATGCCCGGCACGACCGCATTGACGTTGAGGTGGCTCCCGGTGATGCCGGTGCCGGGGGTGAAGCTGACGGATGCGGTGGCGTCCACCGACTCCGGAGGCGTGCCGTTCTGCGTCAGCGCGTGCGAGAGCGCCATGCTGAAGCACGCCGAGTGCGCCGCGGCGAGGAGCTCCTCGGGGGTCGTCACCGACGTCGAGCCCTCGCTGCGCGCCTTCCAGTTCACATCGAACGTGCCGGCACCGGATGTGGCCAGCGAGACCTCGCCGAAGCCCTCGAACAGGCTGCCCTTCCAGGCGGTGGTGGCTTCACTCGTGACGGACATGGGGCCTCCCTCGACAGCGCACCGCCCGGCGCGGCGCTCGATCGCGAGCCTATCCCGCGGTCGCCCCCGGCGGGACGGCTCGACAGCGCGGGCGCGGAGTGTTAGCCGCTCAGACCGCGGGTCGCGCGCGCCCGAGGATGCCGGCGCGCTGCAGCAGGAGGTAGAGCTGGCAGCCCAGGCACAGCCCGAAGACGGCGTTGAGGAATGCGGCCACGAACGCGGCGGCGGCCGCGATCGGCAGCGCCCACGGCACGCCCGCCACGTGCAGGACGAGGCCGACGGCACTCACGAACAGTCCCACGCCCTGCGCGAAGCGGGGCGGACGGGGGTCTTCGAGCTCGCGCGGCGGGGCCAGCCGCGGCTGCACGACCCGTCGGTACAGTGCGCCCCACGGCGCGGTGCGCGGCGAGAGCACGCCCCACAGGAACAGCAGCGCGATTCCCAGGAGGAGCAGGAACGCCGGGTCGAGGGCACGAGCCGGCAACGGCGCCGCCGACACCGCCCACGTGTCGCCGCCGAAGGTCTGAGCCGCCAGCGGCTGGTACGCGAACCAGCCGAAGGAGCGCGCCGTCGAGATCCCCGTCAGCCCCAGCACGACGTCGACGGCGAGGAGCACGGCGGTGATGCCGGCGGCGAAGCGGGGACCGCGCGGGTCGATGCCGCGGACGGAGTCAGGCATGGGCGGTCTCCGAGGTCAGGCGCGCGAGCTCGAGCTCCAGCACGTCGCGACCGGGGACGCCCCCGATGCGCGACTGCACGGCTCCGTTGCGGTCGAGGATGAGGGTCGTCGGGGTCTGCAGCACATGGAAGTGCTTGGCGATGTCCGGCCGGTGGGTGAGGTCGATGTCGAGGTGACGCACGCCCCCGTGCTCGGCGGCGACGGCCGACAGCATCCGGTGCACGCCCGGGCAGCGCGTGCACATCTCGGTGCTGAACTGCAGGAGCGTCGCCGTCTCACCCAGCCCGTCGGCGCCCAGGCGCGCCGGCTGGATGACCTCGTGGGGGATGTGCCGGCGCACGCGGCCCGAGCGTCGGCGCACGACGAACCCCGCCGCCAGCGTGGCCGCCAGCAGGATCGCGAGGATGAGCAGTGCGTCGGGAATCGTCACAGCGTCCTAGGCTACCCAGCCTCCGCGCGCCGGCGGGCCGCCGGGGTCGGATATGACGGCCGCCGTCGTCATGAAGCCGTCGCGCACGCGCACGGGGCCGTCGACGGCGCGCAGTAGGGTGGCAGGGTGAGCGACGCCGACACCGCCCCCGAGATCGAGTTCCGCAGCGACGTCACCGTCGAGCTGGTGCGCTCCAGCGCCGCCGACGCCGACGTCCTCTTCGCCGCCCGCGTGTCCACGCAGGGCGAGCAGACGCTGGACGGCGCGCAGTCCGGCACCGAGGCGACCGCGCGCGACCGCGGGCTCATCAACTACCTCATGCGCGACCGGCACGGCTCGCCCTTCGAGCACAACTCGATGACGTTCTACGTGCAGGCGCCGATCTTCGTGTTCCGCGAGTTCATGCGCCACCGCATCGCCTCCTACAACGAGGAGTCGGGCCGCTACCGCGAGCTGCGGCCGGTGTTCTACGTGCCCGCCCGCGAGCGCAACCTCGTCCAGGTCGGCAAGCCCGGCGCCTACGAGTTCCTCCCCGGTGACGACGCGCAGCACGCCCTCGTCGACACCGCGACGCGCGACGCCGCCGAGTTCGCCTTCACCGCCTACCAGCGGATGCTGGCCGCCGGCGTCGCCCGCGAGGTCGCGCGCATCGTGCTGCCGCTGAACATCTACTCGTCGATGTACGTCACGATGAACGCGCGCTCGCTGATGAACTTCCTGTCGCTGCGGACGCGGGTCGAGGGCACCCACTTCCCGTCGTTCCCGCAGCGCGAGATCGAGATGTGCGCGGAGAAGATGGAGGCGCTGTGGACCGAGCTCATGCCGCTCACCCACGCCGCCTTCAACGCCAACGGCCGCGTGGCCCCGTGAGGTGACGCCGTGACCCGGACCGCGCTCATCACGGGGGCCAGCTCCGGCCTCGGTGCGGAGTATGCACGCCAGCTGGCGCGGCGGGGCATGGCCGTGGTCCTCGTCGCGCGCGACCGCACCGCCCTGGAGGCGCTCGCCACCGAACTGCGCCGGGATGCGGGCGTGCGCGCCGAGGTGCTCCCGGCCGATCTGCTGCAGCCGCGGCAGCGCGATCGCGTCCTCGCGCGACTGACGGCGGCGGAGCATCCGATCGATCTGCTCGTCAACAACGCCGGCTACGGGCTGCCGCTGGCCTTCGAGCGCAACGACATCGAGGACGAGGTGCGCCACCTGCAGCTGCACGTGGAGGTGCCGATGCGCTTGGCTCACGCGGCACTGCCGGGCATGCTGGCACGGCGCAGCGGCAAGATCCTCAACGTCGCCTCGGTCGCCGCGCTCGTGCCGCGCGGTACGTACGGCGCCGTCAAGGGCTGGCTGGTGAGCTTCAGTCGCTGGGCGAACGTGAAGTACCGCGATCGCGGCGTGACCGTTACGGCGGTGTGTCCCGGCTTCGTCCACACGAACTTCCACGAGCGGCTCGGCTTCCCGCCCGGCCAGGAGGGGATCCCCGATTGGATGTGGCTCGATGCCCCCTTCGTGGTGAGCGCGTCGCTGCGTGATCTCGCGCGCGGCCGGTCGGTGTCGATCCCGTCGCCGAAGTACAAGCTGCTCACCGCGCTGTCGCGCCTCCTGCCGGACCCGGTCGTCGTCCGCGCCGCCGAGCGAGGTCGCTGACGCCACGGCGGCGGATGACGGGGCACGCTCCGGCCGGCAGCCGCGGACCGATACCCTGGGAGTCATGACGCACTCGGGCAATCCCTTCGGGCAGGTGCTCGTCGCGCTCGTCACTCCGATGACGGCCGACGGCGAGGTGGACTGGCCGGCGGTCGAGAAGCACATCGACGACGTCATCACCGCCGGGGCCGACGGCATCGTCGTCACCGGGACGACGGGGGAGACGAGCACGCTCACCGACCCCGAGAAGCTCCGCCTGGTCGAGGTCGGCAAGTCGGTCGCCGCCGGCCGCGCGAAGATCATCACCGGCGGCGGGTCCAACGAGACCGCCCACGCGATCGAGCTGTACCGGGCCAGCGAGAAGGCGGGGGCCGACGGCATCATGATCGTCACGCCTTACCACAACAAGCCCACCCACGCCGGCATCCTCACGCACTTCCGGCTCGTCGCCGACGCCACCGATCTGCCGGTGATCCTCTACGACATCCCCGGGCGCACCGGCGTGCCCATCCGGTACGAGACGATCCTGCGTCTGGCCAAGCACCCCAACATCCTCGCGATCAAGGACGCCAAGGGCGATTTCAGCGCGGTGAGCCGCGGGCTCAACCAGACCGCCCTGATGTACTTCTCGGGGGATGACGCCAACGTCCTGCCGCATCTGTCGATCGGCGCAAGCGGCCTCATCGGCGTGACGGCGAACATCGCCGCTGCGCCGTACCGCACGATCGTGGATGCGGTGAACCGCGGCGACCTCGCCGCCGCCACCGACGCCCACCGCCGGCTCGAGCCGCTCGTGCGCGCCGTGATGACGCACGTGCCCGGCACCGTCGCGGCCAAGTATGTCCTGCACGGGCTGGGGCGCATCTCCAGCCCGCGCGTCCGCCTGCCCCTCGTGGGCCCGGAGGAGTGGGAGGCCGCGCTGATCGAGGACGAGCTCGCGCTCGTGCGCGACGTGCCCGGTGCCGACTTCTCCAACTTCCGCCCCGACCGCAACGCGGCCGCCGGCGGTGCGCTGCCGAAGGTGCACGGCACCACCCGTTGACCTGCCCGTCACCGGGCACGAACCCGGATGCCCCGGCATCCCGAGGAGCATGACGATGTCCACCCCGGTCCACGACCCCCGCCCCCTGGCTCCCGGAACGCTGCGGGTGACCCCGCTCGGCGGTCTCGGTGAGGTCGGGCGCAACATGACCGTCTTCGAGTACGAGGGCAAGCTCCTCATCGTCGACTGCGGCGTGCTGTTCCCCGAGGAGCATCAGCCCGGCGTCGACCTGATCCTGCCCGACTTCGAGCCCATCAAGCACCGCCTCGACGACATCGTCGGGGTCGTGCTCACCCACGGCCACGAAGACCACATCGGCGCCGTCCCCTACCTGCTGCGGCTGAAGAGCGACATCCCGCTGCTCGGCTCGGGGCTCACGCTCGCCCTCGTGGAGGCCAAGCTCAAGGAGCACCGCATCAAGGCCTTCACCCTCACGGTGAAGGAGGGCCAGCGCGAGCGCCTCGGCCCGTTCGACCTCGAGTTCGTGGCGGTGAACCACTCCATCCCCGACGCGCTGGCCGTGGCGATCCGCACGCCCGCCGGGATGGCGCTGGCCACCGGCGACTTCAAGATGGACCAGCTGCCGCTGGACGGCCGCATCACCGATCTGCGTGCCTTCGCCCGGCTGGGCGAGGAGGGCGTCGATCTCTTCCTCGTCGACTCCACCAACGCCGACGTGCCCGGCTTCACCCCGACCGAGCGCAGCATCGGTCCCGTGCTGGATCAGGTCATCGGCGCCGCGCCCCGCCGCGTCATCGTGGCGAGCTTCTCCAGCCACGTGCACCGCGTGCAGCAGGTGCTGGATGCGGCGGCCGCCCACGGCCGTCGGGTCGCCCTGCTCGGCCGGAGCATGGTGCGCAACATGGCGATCGCCGAGGAGCTCGGCTACCTCCACGTCCCCGAGGGCGTGCTGATCGACTACAAGAAGGCGCGCGACCTCCCCGACGACCGCATCGTCTACATGTCCACCGGCTCGCAGGGCGAGCCCATGGCGGTGCTCTCGCGCATGGCCAACAACGACCACGAGATCGAGCCGGGGCCGGGCGCCACCGTGATCCTCGCCTCGAGCCTCATCCCCGGCAACGAGAACGCGGTCTCCCGCGTGATCGACGGCCTGACCAAGCTCGGCGCCGCGGTCGTGCACAAGGGCAACGCGAAGGTGCACGTCTCCGGTCACGCCGCCGCGGGCGAGCTGCTCTACTGCTACAACATCCTCAAGCCCCGCAATGTCCTCCCCGTGCACGGCGAGTACCGCCACCTCATGGCGAACGCGCGGCTCGCGCAGGAGACCGGCATCCCCGCCGAGCGCACGATCCTCGCCGAGAACGGCACCGTCGTGGACCTGCGCGACGGACGCGCCGAGGTCGTCGGACAGCTCGACATCGGCTTCGTCTACGTCGACGGCTCGTCGGTCGGCGAGATCACCGAGGCAGACCTCAAGGACCGCCGCATCCTGGGCGAGGAGGGCTTCATCTCCGTGATCGTCGTGGTCGACTCCGCGACCGGTCGCATCATCACCGGACCCGAGGTGCACGCGCGCGGCTTCGCCGAGGATGCCGGGGTGTTCGAGAGCGTCAAGCCCAAGATCGCCGCCGCGCTCGCCGAGGCCGCCCAGTCGGGCGTGCGCGACAACCACGCGCTCTCGCAGGTGGTGCGCCGCACGATCGGCCGCTGGGTCAACCAGCGCCTGCGTCGGCGTCCTATGATCGTGCCGCTGGTCATCGAGGCGTAGCACCCGGGGGAGGGCGGATGAGAGCACCGGCGTTCGCGCTGCGATCCGCCCGCCAGGCCGACGGCGCGTTCCTCGCCGACATGGTCGTCGAGGCCGCCAACTGGCGACCCGGGGCCGCACGCGCGCGCCATGACGTGCTCGCCGGCGCCGACTACCAGCGCTACCTCGCAGGCTGGATGCGGCCGGGGGATGCGGGCGTGATCGCCGAGACCGCCGGCGGCGAGCCGATCGGCGCGGCCTGGTACCGGTTGTTCCCCCGCACCGACCCCGGGTTCGGCTACGTGGGCACCGGGGTGCCCGAGCTGATCATCGGCGTGCGCCCGATCTGGCGCGCGCACGGCGTGGGCCGGGGGCTCCTGCACGCGCTCTGCGACCGCGCGCGCGGGGCGGGGTACGCGCGGATCAGCCTCAGCGTCGAGCGCGGGAACTTCGCCGCGACGCTGTACCGCTCCGAGGGGTTCGCGGTCACCTCGGCGGGTGCGGGCCGCGACACCATGGTGCGGCGCCTGCGCTGATCCGGGAGGCGGGAGCGGTGCCGATCCCCGCGTCAATCCGGGCAAACGTCCGCCCCCGCGCCTACCGTGGAGGCATGCCCCGCAGCTCTGCATCGACCAGCGGGCGCGCGACGTCGTCCAAGGGCGCCGCGCGCAAGCCGGCGCCCGCGCCCAAGCGGTACGTCGGCGAGCCCGAGAAGCCCCCCGTCGTCGTGCGCGCGTGGCTCGGCCTCGCCCACGCCGTGGGCGGGATCTTCCGCGCCTTCGGCCCCGAGACGCTGGAGAAGGACCAGCGCCGCGACGGCTTCCCGTTCCTCCTCGTGCTGCTGGCCGTCGCCGGAGCCGTGGTGGAGTGGTTCCTCATCGGCACCGAGGTGGCAGCGACCATCAGCGCCTACACCGTCGGCGGCCTCATCGGCCGCGAGGCGTTCGTCTTCCCCGTGCTCCTCCTCCTGCTGGCCGGCTGGCTGTTCCGCCACCCGGCCTCGGTGCACGACAACGGGCGCATCGGCATCGGCTTCACCCTCTTCGTCGTCACGATCGCCGGGTTCTGCCACGTGCTGGGGGCGCGCCCGCAGCCCAGCGCGGGACTGCCGGCGCTGAGCGCCGCCGGCGGGCTGTTCGGCTGGATGGTGGGCGAGCCCCTCGCGACGCTGCTCACGCCGGTGGGCGCCGGGATCGTCCTCGGGCTCGTGACGGTGCTGAGCGTGCTCATCCTCACCAAGACCCCGCCCAACCGCATCGGAGCGCGCCTGGGCGACCTGTACGACTGGATGTTCGGCACCGAGCGGGCCGAGCGCACCGCGCCGACCGGCCCCACCGCGCGTCTGCCGCAGGCCTCCGACGACGACGGCGCCGCCGAGCCGTCGCTGCCGTGGTGGCGGCGCAACAAGACCGGCCGCGAGGAAGACCCCGACGACACGGCCGGGTCGCAGGACCTGACCGAGCTGCTGTCGCCCGGCACCGTCGAGGGCGGGTTCGAGCAGGTCTTCGCGCCGCCGCTGCCCCCGCCGCCCGCGCCGGACGCACTGACGGAGGTGCTCGATCCGGCCGCCCTCGCCGGATCCGGCCGCACGGCGCTGCGCGACGACGGCCCCGACGACGATGCCGAGGACCTCCCCGGCATCTCGGGGCTCGGCGGGGACGGCCAGGGTCTCCCGCCCTCCGCGAACTACCGGCTGCCCTCCGTCGCGTCGCTGGCCGCGGGCACGCCCCACAAGGAGCGCTCCGCCGCCAACGACGCGGTTGTCGTGGCGATCGAGAGCGTGCTGTCGCAGTTCAGCGTGGACGCCCGTGTCACCGGCTTCTCCCGGGGCCCGACCGTCACCCAGTACGAGATCGCGCTCGGACCGGGCGTGAAGGTCGAGCGCATCACCGCGCTGACCAACAACATCGCCTACGCCGTCGCCTCCAACGAGGCGCGCATCCTCGCCCCCATCCCCGGCAAGAGCGCCATCGGCGTCGAGATCCCCAACACCGACCGCGAGATCGTGACGCTCGGCGACGTGCTGCGCTCGCAGGCGGCGACGACCTCGACCCACCCCATGACGATCGGAGTGGGCAAGGACGTCGGCGGCGGCTACGTCGTGGCCAATCTCGCGAAGATGCCGCACCTGCTCGTGGCCGGCTCCACAGGATCGGGAAAGTCGAGCTTCGTCAACTCCATGATCACGAGCCTGCTGATGCGGGCCAAGCCGTCCGAGGTGCGGATGGTGCTCGTTGACCCCAAGCGCGTGGAGCTCACCGCCTACGCCGGCGTCCCGCACCTGATCACGCCCATCATCACGAACCCCAAGAAGGCCGCCGAGGCGCTGCAGTGGGTCGTGAAGGAGATGGACATGCGGTACGACGACCTCGCGTCGTTCGGTTTCCGCCACATCGACGACTTCAACAAGGCCGTCGTCGCGGGGGAGATCACGCTCCCGGCAGGCAGCGAGCGCGTGCTCAAGCCGTATCCCTACCTCCTCGTGGTGGTGGACGAGCTCGCCGACCTCATGATGGTGGCCCCCCGCGACGTGGAGGACTCGATCGTCCGCATCACCCAGCTCGCGCGCGCGAGCGGCATCCACCTGGTGCTCGCGACGCAGCGCCCGTCGGTGGATGTCGTGACGGGCCTCATCAAGGCCAACGTGCCCTCCCGCCTCGCCTTCGCCGTGACGAGCGTCACCGACTCTCGCGTCATCCTCGATCAGCCGGGCGCCGAACGGCTCATCGGCCAGGGGGACGGGCTGTTCCTGCCGATGGGCGCCTCCAAGTCGCTGCGCGTGCAGGGGGCCTGGGTCAGCGAGGCGGAGATCGAGAAGGTCGTCGCGCACGTCACGCAGCAGGCCCGCCCGGAGTACCGCTCCGATGTTCAGGCCGCGGCCGAGCGCAAGGAGATCGACGCCGACATCGGCGACGACCTGGAGCTGCTCCTGGCCGCCGCGGAGCTCGTCGTGTCGACCCAGTTCGGCTCCACCTCGATGCTCCAGCGCAAGCTCCGCGTCGGCTTCGCCAAGGCCGGTCGCCTGATGGATCTGCTGGAGTCGCGCGAGATCGTCGGCCCCTCCGAGGGATCCAAGGCCCGCGACGTGCTCGTCACGGCCGAGCAGCTCCCCGCCGTCCTGGCCCGGCTGCGCGGCGAGGACGTGCCCGCCGACGGCGACGCGTACGGCGCCGACCCGGTCGAGGCGCAGTTCGCCGGACTCCCCGTCGTCGACGACGAGGGCGGCGAGGACGCCTGGCAGCTGACGGGACGGGACTGATGGCGATCCCTCGGCAGCTCCCCAATGCGATCACGATCGTGCGCATCCTGTGCGCGCCGGTCTTCCTGTGGCTGCTGCTGGCCGACGGCGGTGCCGACACCGCGTTGCGGTGGTGGGCGACGGCGCTGTTCGTCGTGGCGATCGCCACCGACGGCATCGACGGCTACCTCGCCCGCCGTCACGACATCGTCACCGATCTCGGCAAGCTCCTGGACCCGATCGCCGACAAGGCCCTCACCGGGGTGGCGTTCGTCGGGCTGTCCATCCTCGGCGAGCTGCCGTGGTGGATCACGATCGTCGTGCTCGTGCGCGAGATCGGGATCACGGTCTACCGGTTCGTCGTCGTCAGCGACCATGTCCTGGCGGCCGCGTGGATGGGCAAGCTGAAGACCGTCGCTCAGGCGGTCGCCCTGTCCCTCGCCCTCGCCCCCTTCGCCTCGCTGTCGGCCGACCCGGTGTGGGACGGCGTGGTGTGGTGGGTCAACGTCGTCACGATGACGATCGCGGTGGTGCTCACCATCGCCAGCGGCCTGGACTATGTCGCCAGCGAGGCGCGCGCCGCGCGGCGGAAGCGGTCGGCGTGAGCGACGGGCTTCCCGACGACCTCGAGGAGACGCTCGCCAGCGACCCCCACGAGAGCGCGGCGTCGCTCATCGCCCGCGTGGCCGAGCTCGGCTGGACGATCGCGGTCGCGGAGTCGCTGACCGGCGGGCTGGTCGTCTCCGCGCTCGTGGCGGTGCCCGGGGCATCGCGCGTCCTCCGCGGGGGCGTGGTCGCCTATGCCACCGACGTCAAGCGCTCGGTGCTCGGCGTGGATGCCGCACTGCTGGAGGCGCACGGCGCCGTGCATCCGCGTGTGGCACGACAGATGGCCAAGGGCGTCCGCGACGTGCTGGGCGAGGAGGGACGGCCGGCCGAGGTGGGGATCGCGACCACCGGCATCGCCGGACCCGACTCGCCCGACGGGCAGCCGGTCGGCACCGTCCACATCGCCGTGTCCACCCCGCTGGGCACCCGGGTGGACTCCGTCGTGCTGCGCGGCGACCGCGATGCGATCCGCTCCGAGGCCGCGCGGATCGCCGTCCGGCGCGCGCTCGTGGCGCTGTGAGCGCGAATCATATTTCCGGCGTGTGACATTCGGCGATTCCCACCCTTTCCCCAGCGCGCGGGATTAGATTGGCTGCACTCGGTGTTGTACCGTGGTGCACCCCCGGGATGGCGGAGGAAGCGTGAGGAGGGGCCCGAAATGATCCTGGTACGTCAAGAGATCGGCGAAGTCCTGCGCGACCTGCGTCAGCAGAAGGGCCGTACCCTCCGACAGGTCGCCAGCCGCGCGAGCGTGGCTCTGGGCTACCTCAGCGAGGTCGAGCGAGGCCAGAAGGAAGCATCGAGCGAGATCCTCGCGTCGGTCGCGGAGGCCCTCGACGTCCCCATCTCCACGATCATGCGTGAGGTGGGCGACCGGCTGTCGGTGCTGGAGGGGCTGCAGTCCTTCCCCGACGTCGTGCCCGACGACCTCGTCGCCTCGGTCGAGCCCGAGCTGTCGCTGCGCTAGTGCGCCGCTCCGAATTCGACCGCGCGATCTCCGACGAGTTCGGTGCGCGGGGGTCCTCCCTCGTCGCCGACCTCGTCCTGTCGCGTCTGGGCAGCCGTACCGCGCATGATGCGCTGGAGGCCGGTGTGCCGCCGCGGGACGTGTGGCTCGCCCTGTGTGAGGAGACCGACGTGCCCGAGGAGCGCCGTTACGGCGCCGGGCGCCTCGAGCCCAAGCGGCGCTGACCCGGCGAGGTGTGCCGCGCCCCTCACGGCGTGTCTTCGAAGAAGTGTTCGATGAAGTCGTAAGCTCCTGCACAGCAGGTGTCGAGGACGTGTCTGTCCCCGTATCGGCGGGATCCACCGCAATGTCGGAGGCCCCTCCTAGCGTGGACGGCGTCGGAGAACACCTCACGCCTTGTCGCAGCATCCCCTCCGCCGGAGAAGAGCGCGACAGCCTACAGGCGACGGAACCGTGCAACTGAAGGAGCATGCCATGCCATCACCCGCCGAGCGCGAGAAGGCCCTCGAGTCCGCCCTCGCCCAGATCGACCGGCAGTTCGGGAAGGGCTCGGTCATGCGGCTGGGCAGCGACGAGCGCGCCCCCGTCGAAGTGATCCCCACCGGTTCCATCGCCCTCGACGTCGCCCTGGGCGTCGGC
>CAZBZR010000051.1:0-250 GCA_964496445.1 uncultured Microbacterium sp. | reverse complement strand
GCGCGGTCGCATCATCGAGATCTACGGCCCGGAGTCCTCGGGTAAGACCACGCTGACGCTCCACGCCATCGCGAACGCGCAGCGTGCCGGCGGCATCGCCGCCTTCATCGACGCCGAGCACGCGCTCGACCCGAACTACGCTGCCAAGCTGGGCGTCGACATCGACGCGCTCCTGGTGTCGCAGCCCGACACCGGTGAGCAGGCGCTGGAGATCGCCGACATGCTGATCCGCTCGGGCGCGATCGACCTC
>CAZBZR010000050.1:0-17147 GCA_964496445.1 uncultured Microbacterium sp. | reverse complement strand
GGCGCAGAGCGACAGCCTACCTCTGACTGCCGCCAATCTTTGCAACAGAGCCTCCTGGACTACGTTGTAGTAGCCGAACCCGGTGCCGGAGAGGCCCTGCTCGCGCCAGAATGGGCGGTCATAGGAAGCGTGGACCTTGATGACGAGGCCCATCGAGTGGTGCTGGTGCGCGATTTGCTGGATGCGGGGGAGGGCCGGAACGTACTGGATGCGGGAGTACAAGTTCGGCGGTACCGCGAGGATCGCGTGGCGGGCGCTCACGCGGAGGTGGTCGGTGATCGCGGTGACCGTGGCGGGGGCGCCTTCGGCGGTGTCCTCCCAGTGCAATTCGCGCACCGGGTTGTCGAGGAAGACATTTTCGGAGCCGAGTTCTTCGGCAATGCGGATGGAGACGCTCTGCATGCCGCCGACGACGCGCTTGTCGAGGAGGATGTCTTCGTCCACGAGGTTCTCGAACGACCCGGCCGAGGCGCCGAAGAAGATAGCCTGCAGCAGGGAGAACGAGTGCTTTGGCTTGGTGAGCATCGCCCCCGAGATGAAGTTGCCGATGATGAGGCGCGCCTCGGCGTCGTCGCTCTGGGCGCGCAGCCAGGCGTCGAAGGTGATCTCGTCGTACTCGGCGGCGCGGGGGTGCTCCCACGGGGCGGCTGGGTCGACTTCGAGGGAGAGTCGGGTGAGTTCTGCGCGGAGCTTGCGCATTTCCTCGAGGGTCTCCGGCTTGACGGGGAAGTCGCCGGTGAAACGGTGGCGGTTGCCCTCCTTGTCGATGAACACCGAATCGCCGTCGCGGTGGCGCTGGAAGAGTTCGAGTCCGAGTTCCGCCGCGAGATCCTGGATCGCGGTTTGTTCGGGCGCGATCCACTGGCCGCCGATCTCGAGGAAGGAGCCGTCGATCGTGTCCGACCATGTGCGGCCGCCGACGCGGTCGCGCGCTTCGAGCACGGCGACTGTCTTCCCGGTTTGGCTCAGGCGCCGCGCCGCGGTGAGTCCCGCGGGACCGGCGCCGATGATGACGACGTCGCGAGTGATTTCCTGCATGGTGCTTCTCCTTCTCAAGGGGTTCTCATGAATATGGCGAACTGTGCTCCCGGCGCGTGCGCGATGCGCAGCGGCAGGAGCCCCGGTCCGCCCGTGTGGTCAGTGGTCGAGCGCGCGGTAGTGAGCGGCGAGGCTGAACCGGCCGGGGTCGTAGAGTTCGCTAGCGCCTGCGTGGATCAGGTCAGCGGCGATACGGCCGAGGGCGGGCGCGAACTTGAAGCCCCGTCCCGACAGCCCGGACACGACGACGCGGCTGCCGTCGGGCGAGGCGTCGATAATCGGGGTGAGATCGGCCGTGTAGCTGTCCGGGTGGATGCTGTGGCGCACCGGCTCCGGGTGCAGGCCCGGAAAGTACCAGGTCGCCAGCTCGGAGGTCTGCGCGAGCTCAGTCCGGGTGTGCTCACGCTGCAGCTGCGCGACGTCGTCGACGAGCGGCCAGTCCGGGAACGCGGCACGGCTGATCTTCACGGCGTAGCCTTCGAGGCTCGGGGCGCCGAACAGGTGGGTGGTTCCGCGGTCCCGCACGAAGACGGGGAACCGCTCGGGAAGGAACTGGTCTACGCGTTTCGGCATGAACCACGTGAGCGGCACACTCTTCACCTTCGTGAACGTCTTCAACTCAGGGAGGATCTGCTGGCTCCAGGGGCCGGCGGCGATGACAACCTTCTCGGCGAGAATGTCGCCGCGGGTGGTGCTCACTAGGTGCCTCCCGTGCTGCTCGTCGATGCCGAGCACCCGAGTGTCGTCCCAGATCTCGGCACCTCCGCGCTCGGCGAGTGATGCTGCGGTGAGAATGGCGCGCTCGGGGCGCAGGCCGCCGCCGCCGAGATCGAGGATCGCCTCGTCGCCATCGTCAAAGTCGTGCTGCGGGAACCTACGTCGCAGCTCGCGTCCCACCAGATGCTCGTGGGGGAGGACGAAGCGCTCGGCGGCCTCGAGGGTTCCAGCGATCTTCGGAGAAGCGCCGGGGGCGATCGTGAGCGCTCCGACCTGCAAGTAGATGCTCTGCCCCGATTCTCGCTCGAGTTCTCGCCACAGCTGCTGCGCCCGGACGAGCAACGGAGTATAGTGCTCGCCCTCGTAGGCTGCGGTGCGGAACAGGCGGGACTCCCCGGCGTACGCGCCGTACGCGTGCGCGACGCCGTACTGCTCGATGCCGATGATGCGTCCGGGCACCAGCTTCGACAGCTGCCAGGCGGCCATGGCACCCACGGTGCCCATCCCGATGACGGCGACGGACGCCTGCTCAGTGCTGGACATCGATTCTCCTCGTGCGGCACGGCACCGTGCAGCCGTTGTGAAATTAGCTGGTGACCTCAGTGTTCCAGCTCCGGGGAACGAATCGAAGAGTCCCTCGATACCAGTTCTCACTAGATTCATGCGCTATTAGTCTGAATAAAAGCGGTTCTTTTGCGTTCTGGAAACGTTATCGAAGGTTAGCATCGCAATATCCAATACGGCACCCGGCGGTGAGACCGCGGGCAGGAAAGGGCAACGATGCACGACACTTCTCTCCGATTGCGTTACCTCAGCGAGCCCGAGATCATCGACGTCGGCGCCACGGACATGGCACGTTGTATCGACACGATGTGCGAGGTCTTCTCGCTGCTCGCGACCGGCGACTACCGCATGGGTGGTCCGAATCATAGTTCGCATGGGATCAAGGTCGACTTCCCCCTCGAGCCGGCATTCCCCGGTATGCCGCGCCATACCTCGGACCGCCGCTTCATGGCGATGCCTGCATACATCGGTGGGAAGTATCGTGCGACTGGCCTCAAATGGTATGGCTCGAATATCGAGAACAGCGAGAAGGGTCTGCCGCGGTCTATGCACCTGGTGGTCTTGAATGACACCGAGACTGGCGCTCCGATCGCCGTGATGCCGGGAAACCTGATCAGCGCCTATCGTACGGGCGCGGTCGTCGGAGCCGGCACTCTGCACCTCGCCCGAACGGACGCTGACTCGGTCGCGGTGATCGGCCCCGGGCTCATCAACCAGGTTGCGTTCCGGGCGATCCTAGTGACACGGCCCGCCATCGCCCGCGTCCGGATCGCGGCGCGTTCGCTCACGAGCCGGAACGCGCAGCGCTTCCAGGAACTCGTCCGCTCCGAGTTCCCCCAGATCCAAGAGGTGGAGATCGTCGATTCGATCCGGTCGGCGGTCACCGAGGCCGACATCGTCACGGTCGCCGCGACCGGTCTGTCCGGCGTCGCAAACTACCCGGTCATCGACCCGGAGTGGCTGCGCCCGGGTGCGTATGTCGCGGCGACCTCGAACATCCAAGTCGATGCCGGGTTCCTGTGCACTGGCGCTCGTAACGTCGTCGACCACACTCCGCTCTACGAAGCCTACGTCGCGAACTTCAGCCCTCCGTATCACGAGCAACTCGGGGCTCTCGGTGTCAAATACCAGGACATGCTCCTGGACGGGCGCCTGAACGTTGCCGACATCGCCGAGTTCGGGGACATCGTCGACGGCAGGGCACCTGGCTACGATCCGGCACGGCCGTCCTTCTTCTCCATCGGCGGGATCCCGGCCGAAGACGTCGCTTGGGCGACCGAACTCCTCTGGGAGGCGCAGCGCCGCGACATTGGCACGTTGCTGCCGATCTGGGATCAGCCCGCCCTAGGCTAGAGGCGGTTTCGGTCTACCCGGCGCTCCTGACTGCGGCAATCGTAGCGAGCAACCATTGGGGCCGATCGGCCAAGACGTTAATCCGATTCTCGGGTCGCATCGCTCGACACAGCGATCACCGGTACCACCGAAATACGGATGTTCTTTATCGCATCGGTATGAACGAACATGCGCGCGAGGATTCATGCTGTTCGACCCGTCGACTAGCTTCTCGCCCGCTCGCCAGCCCACTTGCTGGTTCGCCGATGTCAACCACGGAGGCTTCGAGGACCAGGTGACCCGTCAACTCCGGCGCCTCTTCGAACGCTGCGTGCGCGGTCTCGCCTTTCGGGTGCCCAAAGGTCGTCCTCGGCACGTCATGTACCCGCGGGGCCCTGAACACGGTCTCGGAACGCACGTCAAATGAAGCGACTCGGAATGCCGCTCATGCTGCGCGTACGGCACGCCCGGCCCCATCGGCTAAGAGATCCGAGCCCTGCCCGAGGTTACTTCTTGTGAGTGCAGCCTGGGCATGGGGATGGGGCATGCGAAGTGGCGGAGTGTATCCCTCGAATCGCTCCGGTGGTGCACTCCGCCACGCGGCGTACTATTTCGTGGCCTCAGGGACGCGGACGAGCTTCTTGTTGGCAAACTCGTTGATGCCGTAATGCGCGAGCTCGCGGCCGACGCCCGAGGCCTTGACCCCGCCGAACGGGAGATCCGGGGCTGTCTTGCTCGTGCTGTTGATCCAGACCATGCCCGTCTCGATCCGGTCGGCGACCCGTTGCGCCCGTTCCAGGTCGCCCGAGAAGACCGTGCCGCCTAGACCGAACGGGGAGTCGTTGGCGATCTGGACCGCTTCCTCTTCGGACGCGGCGCGGTGCACGACCGCGGCCGGGCCGAATAGTTCCTCTGCGTAGGCGCGCATGTCTTTGGTCACGCCTGACAGCACGGTCGCCGGATAGTAGGCGCCCGGTGCGTCGGGGGCCTCCCCGCCCAGGTGGACTTTCGCGCCGCGGTCGATGGCGTCGTCGACCAGCTCGACGAGATCGTGGCGGGCGGCGGTGGAGGAGAGCGGGCCGAGCTTCGTCTCGTCCGACGACGGATCGCCTGTGGCGTACGCGCGGCTCTGCTCGATGAACTTCTCGAGGAACGCGTCGTACACCGCGTCCAGGACGATGAAGCGCTTGGACGCGGTGCAGGCCTGCCCGCCGTTGGCGAAGCGACCGACCGCGGCTGCGGCGGCTGCCGCGTCGAGGTCGGCGTCGTCGAGCACGATGAACGGGTCGGATCCACCGAGCTCCAGCACGTACTTCTTCATATGCCGCCCGGCGACCTCGCCGACCGCTGAGCCCGCCCGCTCGGAACCGGTGAGAGAGACGCCCTGCACGCGCGGATCGGCGATCATCTCGGCGATCTGACCGTTGTTGGCGAACACGTTCGCGTAGACGCCATCGGGCAGCCCCGCCTCGCGGAACACCCGCTCGATAGCGAGGGCGGACTGCGGGCAATTGCGCGCGTGCTTGAGCAGGATCGTGTTGCCCAGGATCAGGTTCGGGGCCGCGAACCGTGCCACCTGGTAATAGGGGTAGTTCCACGGCATGATACCGACCAGGACGCCGACCGGTTCGGTCTTCACGATGGCGGTGCCGGGGCCGGAGATGTCGAGCACCTCGTCCGCGAGGAACTGCTCGGCGCGGTCCGCATAATAGTCGTAGATGTTCGCGACGAGATCGACCTCGCCACGCGCCTGGACGATGGGCTTGCCCATCTCGAGCGTGATGAGCGCAGCCAGTTCTTCCCGCTGTTCGCGGTGGAGCGCGGCGATGCGCTTGACCAGGGCGACCCGCTCTTGCAGCCCGCGATCCCGCCACTGCGGATAGGCTTCCGCGGCGCGATCGAGAGCCTCCCGTGCCTCCTTGTTGGTGATCTCGGGGAACTCGGCCAGCTGCTCGCCGGTTGCAGGATTCACTGTCGTGTAGACACCCATGTGCGACGACGCTCCTTCATTGTTCGGTGTGTGATCGCGGAACTCCGCGCGCACCAGTGCGCACGGATCCTCGACTATCACTGTTGCTCACTATTCATGTCGCGTCCAATACCAAATCCGCCCCCGCTCATGCGCTGGCATTAATAATGCTCTACCGCGCCCAGTGGAGTCCATGTGAGATTTTATGACGATAGTGTCATGAAATAGGATCTATTAGGTATTTGTGTGTTATTGGATTTCGCACCAAGCTGGAACATGACATGCACCAGGACTGAGTGTGCCTGGACGCGATCCGAAAGAGGTGGGGCTTGGTGGAAACGCTCACGGCCGAGCACAACGGCGATCGCACGATCGTGCGATTGAACCGGCCTCAGACACTGAACTCGATCGACCAGGCCATGGTGGATGATCTCCACGAGGTCTGCGACCAGCTCGAGCGCGAACCGCGCATCCTCATCCTGACGGGAACCCGCACCGACAAGGGCGGCATTTTCGCCTCCGGCGCGGACATCTCCCAGCTGCGCGACCGGCGCCGTCATGACGCCCTGCGCGGGATCAACTCGAGCATCTTCGCGCGGATTGCTGCCCTGCCGATGCCGGTGATCGCCGCGATCGACGGCTATGCCCTCGGCGGCGGCGCCGAGCTCGCCTACGCCGCCGACTTCCGGATCGCGACGACGCGGGTGAAGATCGGCAACCCCGAACCCAACCTCGGCATCATAGCCGCCGCGGGGGCATGCTGGCGGCTCGTCGAGCTCGTGGGCGAGCCCGTCGCGAAAGAGATCCTGCTCGCCGGCCGCGTCCTCACCGCAGACGAGGCGCTATCGATTCGGCTGGTCGGCGAAGTCTGCGAGCCGGACGAGCTCCTGGACCGGGCGAACGCGCTCGCGGACCGTATCGGCGGTTTCGACCCGTTGGCGATCCAGGTGACCAAGCAGGTGATCCACGCGCCGCGGGCGGCGCACCCGGTCATCGACAACCTTGCGCAAGCGTTGCTCTTCGAATCCCCGGAGAAGACCCGGCGCATGGATGATTTTCTGCTGAAGCGCAACGCGCGGAAAGGACGCTGAACCCATGGCATTGCCGAATCACATCGCCGTCGTCGGAGGCGGACGGATGGGGGCGGGCATCGCGCTCAGCCTCGCCATCGGCGGATCGCAGGTCACCGTGCTCGAACGCGATGCCGCGTCGGTGGACGCCGCCCGGGCGCGGCTCGATGACATCGCGCAGAAAGCGGTCGCGAAGGATCCCGCGGCCCCCGCCCTCGACGTGCTCCTAGGGCGCCTCGCCGTGTCCGAGGACTACGAGCTCCTGAGAGAAGCAAACCTCGTGATCGAGGCGGTCCCAGAGGACTTCGAGCTCAAAGTGAACACCCTCCGCGCGATCGAGGGGCGCGTCACCGAGACCACCGCGATCGCGACGAACACGTCGTCGCTGTCGGTCACGAAGCTCGCCGCAGAACTCTCCCACCCGTCCCGCTTCCTCGGGCTGCACTTCTTCAACCCGGTTCCCGCCTCCACCCTGATCGAGGTCGTCGTCGGCGAGCAGACCGGCGTCGGCCTCGTCGCCGCAGCGCGAGAGTGGACCGAGGGGCTGCGGAAGACCCCCGTCGTCGTGCATGACGCACCCGGCTTCGCGAGCTCCCGGCTCGGCGTCGCCCTCGCACTCGAAGCGATGCGGATGCTCGAAGAGGGCGTCGCTTCGGCCGAGGACATCGATGCGGCGATGGTGCTCGGGTACCGGCACGCCACCGGCCCGCTCAAAACCACCGACCTCGTCGGTCTGGACGTGCGGCTCGGCATCGCGGAGTACCTCGCCTCCACGCTTGGCGAGCGCTTCGCACCCCCGCAGATCCTGCGCGACAAGGTCGCTGCCGGAGAGCTCGGGCGCAAGAGCGGCACAGGCTTCTTCGACTACAGCTGAACGCTTGGGTCACGCGCCGCACCCCAACGGCTGGCCCGAACCACACACACGATCCCAGGAGGATGCAGATGCCCCAGACCAACGCCCTGTGGAGCGCCCAGGCGCACATGCCGACCGTGCTCTCGAACCCGCAGACCGTCATCGTCAAAGGCGACGGCGCCTACATCACCACTGCGGACGGGGACCGTCTCCTCGACGCCGCCGGCGGCCTCTGGTACGCCAACATCGGCCACGGCCGGGACGAGATCGCACAGGCCGCCGCCGAGCAGATACGCACCCTCGAGACCTGGCACATCTTCGGCCGGTACGTGAACGAGCCGGCACTCGAACTTGCGAACAAGATCGCGACGCTCGCCCCGTTCGACGACGCCAAGGTCATCTTCACCAGCGGCGGATCCGATTCCGTCGACTTGGCACTCAAACTCGCACGCCGTCACCAGCAGCTCCAGGGACAGCCGGAGAAGCTCACCGTCGTATCCCGTCAGGACGGCTATCACGGTCTCCACGCCTACGGTACCAGCGTCGCAGGCCTCTCCTTCAACAGCGACGGCTTCGGCCCCGGCACCCTCATCCCGGAGACACTGCTCGTCGATCAGTGGGACATCGACGCCGCCGAGCGCACCATCCGCGAACACGGCGGAGAGAAGATCGCCGCGTTCATCGCCGAACCCGTCATGGGCGTCGGCGGTCTCGTTCCGCCCCCGGCCGGCTACTTCGAGCGGATCAAGGAACTCGCGAAAGAGTTCGGTTTCCTCGTCATTGCCGACGAAGTCGTCACCGCCTTCGGTCGTCTAGGCACCTGGACGGCGTCCGAGCGCTTCAATCTCGAACCCGACATGATCACTTTCGCGAAAGGCATCACCTCCGGCTACCTGCCCCTGGGCGGCGTCATCGTCGCCCCCAGCGTATCCAGCCAGTTCTACGCAGGAAACGACGCGCCCATCTTCCACCAGGGCCTCACCTACTCCGGCCACGCGACCGTCGCGGCTGTCGCACTCAAGAACCTCGAGATCATCGAGCGCGAGAACCTCCTCGGCCGCGTCCGCGAGCTCGAACCGGTCCTCGTCGAGGAACTCGAACAGCTCCGCCACCACCCCGGCGTGAAAGACGTACGGCACATCGGACTCATGGGCGGCGTCGACCTCGCCGACGGCGTCTCCGGGCTCGACGTTGTCGCCGTCCTCGAAGGTCGCGGCGTGCACCTGCGGAACCTCCCGAACAACATCCTCCAGATCTCCCCGCCCTTCATCGTCACGGCCGAGGAGATCCGCACCATCGTGCGCGGCATCCGCGACGCCCTCGACACCGTACACGGCAGATAAGCCAGGTGGCTGCCCTGCGGGGAAGACAGCCGGCACGACCCGATGTCCTCCCGGACAGGGAGGCTCCACCACTGAATAAGGAACACGCATGAACACAGGCAATGTCTGTGCGGCTCCCAGACTGCCACAGCAATTCATCTTCCTACAAATACCAATAACATCAATATTTATGCGCTCGCCGACATAATGTATTGGTAGAGGAATGCGGTCCCATGATTCAGTGGGTCTCTGTTCCCCGTGGAGCACGTCCTCGGCATTCCCCTAGAGCACCTCCTTAGCCAAGGCCAGAACCGTCTTCAGTGCGGAGCTCCGAGATTCCGAACGTCAAGCCATTCGAAGAAACACCTCCTTGAAGGGATCCACGACCGGCAAGCATGAGAACTCATCGGTGTGGGTGTTCTCCGCGACAGAGAATATCGTGAGGTGCGCGCCCGCTTTAGTCGCGACGAGCGAAAGGGTCGTCCAGGTGTCGGGTGTGATCCGGGTTGCCATGTGTTCAAAACCAATTGGGGGGCACAACCGCATGAACCGATCCGTGAGTACTGATCCAACATGAGGGGGCAATGTCACGAAATACTCCTCAGACATCCCGGCGCTCATCGACCGCTACCTGGATGGCGCCATCAAACTCCACGAGCTTGTCTCCCGCCGCCTGCCCCGAGAAGCACAGGACGCATTCGACGATCTCTCCTCTGGTATCGTGCTCCGGACGCTGCTGATCCCCCAGCCTAAGCGCCCCGACCGTGCCGTCGCGCTCCGATCGCCCGCATCGTCGACAGAGGGGTCATCGCATGTCAGCTACGTCGCATCCGCATTTCTGCGGCACCCTCGGCCCCGTCGGGCTGACCTTCTTCGGCGTCACCTACATGATCATCGCGGTCGTATTCACGACATACGGTGTCGTGAACCAGGTGACCGACGGGCATCTCCCCACCGCCTACATCCTCGCGATCATCGCGATGCCCTTCACCGCTGCCAGCTACCCCACCCTCGCTCGGAAGTACCCGGTCGCGGGCGCCACGTATACCTACACCTAGCAAGCCTTCGGCGGGCTCGTCGAGCTCCTCACCGGCTTGGTGATCCTGCTCGACTACCTCTTCATCCCGATGATCAACTTCCTGGTCATCGGCATCTATCTGTATTCGCAGTTCCCCGCCGTGCCAAATGGGCGTTTACGATGGCGACGCTACTGATTGTGTTCACCTTGAACCTGCTCGGCATCTCCCTGGTGAACCGGGTCAACTTCATCGTGATCGCCCTATCGGTGCTGCTGGTGGTCGTGCTCATGGTTCTCGCGTTCAAGAAGACGCTGCGCGGGGACACCTTGGTGAGACTCCTCGAGCCTTTCACCTTCGGGCAGCGCGGTATCGGTGGGATCGCCTCAGGAGCTGCGATCCTCTCACTCTGGTTCCTGGGCTTCGTTGCCGTCTCCACCCTCGCGGAGGAGGCGCGGAACACCCGCCGCGACATCCCGCGAGCGATCGTCGGCTCGACGCTGCTGGGCGGCCTGCTGTTCGTGCTGGTTTCCTGGTCGGGCGCCCTGGCGTGGTCGCCCAACTGGCAGGCCCTCTCTGCTGACGAAGTGGAAGCGGTCGGCGTCAGCCTCGTCAGGGTGCTCGGCGGCGCGCCGTTCGCCGCGTTCTTCATCGCCATATATGTGGTGAGTTGCTTCGGCAGCGCAATGACCGGGCAGGCATCCGTTTCGCGGTTGCTAATCGCTGTGGGGCGCGACGGTGTGCTGCCCCGGCCGCTCACCAAGCTGCACCCCGGTTCAGCACACCGTTTGTCGTAGTGATCGTCGTGTCGGTGTTCGCACTGGCCAGCCTGGTACTCGACTTGAATACGGCGGAGTTTATGATCAGCTTCGGCGCCCTCGCGGCGTTCGCGATGGTAAACCTGTCAGCCATCAAGGACGAGTTCCTCCGGAAAGACAGGACGGGGAACCGCGCGAAGGGAGGCGTCCTGCTGCACCTGGTCTGCCCGCTGATCGGGTTCGCGCTCACGGTCTGGCTGTGGACGTCGCTGGAGCCCTCGACCTGACTCGTCGGCTGCATTTGGCTGACCATCGCCGCTACCGAGACGCCGGGTCTCAGTGAGTCCGTCCCGAAGCTCGACTTCTCCGGCGAAGCGCCCACGACCATCCAGATCGATTAGCTCAGAGGAATCGAGGCGGCCGCCGACCGGTGAGGCAGTTGGGTATGCGCGCAGTACAGCTGGCGGCGCCTACAGGACTTCGTCGGCGAGTGCCAGCACCGTGGCGAGTGCGGGGTTCCGCGAATCGGCGCGCCAGGCCATGCGCAGGAGCACCTCGTCGAATGGGTCTGCGACCGGGAGGAAGGAGAACCCGTCGGTGTGGGTGTTCTCTGCGACCGATGAGATCGTGAGATGAATGCCGACCTCGGCTGCGACGAGTGACAGCGCCGTCCAGGTGTCGGGGGCGACCTGCGCGATGAGGGGGTCGAAGCCGGCAGCGTGGCTGAGTCGGAGCAGCCGGTCTGTAAGTACTGATCCGGGCTGCAGGGGGAGCGTCACGAAGTAGTCGGCGGAGAGCTGATCCATGTGGACCGAGTCAGCGCCGGCCAAGGTGTGGGTCTTCGGGACGGCGACGACGAGTTGCTCGTTGATCAGAGTGCGGGTTCTGATGCCGGCTGGGACGTAGTCCCAGCGGCCAATGGAGATGTCCGCCTCATCGTTCAGGAGCCGGTTGATGGCGGGCTGGGCGAAGTTCTGGCTGGAGAGCTCGAGGGATAGGTCTGGATGTTTGAGACGCGCAGCGCGGGAGAGCTGGCCGACGAGAATCTGTGTGGAGGCGCCAGCGAAGGCGATACCGACATGCCCGAGTTCGCCGCTCTGAGCGGCGCGCACATCGTGCGCGGCATGCTTGAGTTCGTTGAGAATGCGGCGGGCCGGGCCGAGCAGAGCCTCCCCGGCCGCAGTGACCTCCACGGAGCGCGTCGTGCGGTGGAACAGCTCCGCGCCCAGTTCCTTCTCCAGTGCCTTTATGGTGCGGCTTACCGGAGGCTGCGCCAAATGGAGGCGTTCGGCCGCTCGCCCGAAGTGCAGTTCTTCCGCGACGGCGACGAATGCTCTGAGGTCCTGAATTTCCACTCGCCAATGATAGCACGAGGATCATATATCGTGTCGTATTTGCTTCATTTTAGGTCTCAGTGCGACGAACGATTGGAGAGGGACATATGTGCTGAAGGTATCAATAACGTGAAAATAGGTATTTGACGTGCACTAATCGCGCCTGACAAGGTGAAAACATCGAAAACGGTTCAACGGAAGAACGGTCCCGAGGTAGACGGTGGAAGATCACAACAGACTTGAAGAACTACTCGCGCGTTCGGGGCAGGGGCCGTTGAGCGGCACCATCATCGCTGACTTCGGCAGGGTGCTGGCCGGGCCCTACTGCACTATGCTGCTGGCGGACATGGGGGCGACCGTCATCAAGGTCGAGAGTCCGATCGGGGACGAGACCCGTGCTTGGATGCCGCCGGAGCATGAGGGCAAGTCGACTTACTACCTCTCGATCAACCGGAACAAGCTGTCGATCGAACTGGACTTCAGCGACCCCGGGGATCTCGCGACCGCACGCGAGCTCGCAGCTCGCGCGGACGTCGTAATCGAGAACTTCAAGCCCGGCGGTCTCGAGAAGTTCGGGCTGGACTATCAGAGCGTGGCGGCTCAGAACCCGGACGTGATTTTCACCTCGATCACCGGGTTCGGTACCGCGGGCGGGGCGAGCCTTCCTGGATACGACCTGCTCGTCCAGGCTGCCTCCGGGCTCATGAGTCTCACCGGGGCGCCGGAGACCGAGCCGTTCCGTGCCGGCGTCGCGGTCGTCGATGTGTTCACGGGTATGCACGCCTGCATCGGTATCCTCGCCGCCCTCAACCACCGGCGAGTGACCGGTGAAGGGCAGCGGGTGGAGGTCAATCTGATGAGCTCGGCACTGTCGGGCCTGGTGAACCAGACCGGCGCTTACGCCATCGCAGGCGTCGTTCCGACCCGCATGGGCAACGAGCATCCGAGCATCTACCCTTACGAGCCGATCGCCACCGGAGACGGGGAGATCGTGCTCGCGATCGGCAACGACAGGCAGTTCCGGGTGCTCTGCCGGGAGCTCGGCACGCCTGAACTCGTCGAGGATCCGCGCTTCGCGTTCGCGCCCGACCGCAGCCGCAACCGACTCGATCTGCGTCCGCTACTCGAAGCCGCGCTCTCGCATGCGACCGCCACGGAGTGGTTCGAACGGCTCACCGCAGCGGGGATCCCGTGCGCGCCGATCCAGGACGTCGCAGCCGGTGTCCAGTTCGCCGAGCGCATCGGCCTGGATCCGATCATTCAAGCCGGATCCGGGGATGACTCTCTGTCCGGGATCCGCAACCCCATCACCTTCTCACAGACCCCGGCGACCTACGACAAGGCGCCCCCCGAGCTAGGCGCAGATACCGAGCTGGTGCGGCGCTGGCTCGCGGGCTCCTCGCCGCTCGCATCGATCTCAGCAAAGGAAGCAACAGCATGAGTGCACTCAACAGGTCAGGCGTCAACGTGGATTTCTACGGCGTCGAGGACTACCTCGGTGAGGAGGATCGCGCGCTCGTCGCGAAGGTGCGAGCCTTCGTCGATTCTGAGGTCACCCCGATCATCAACGAGTACTGGGAACAGGCGGACTTCCCGTACCAGATCCTCCCGAAGTTCGGGGAGCTTGGCATCATCGGCACCGCGATCGAAGGGTACGGCTGCCCAGGCCTGACCCGGTTGCAGGCGGGACTGGTCGCCATGGAGCTCTCCCGCGGTGACGGGAGCATCAACACGTTCAACGCCGTGCACTCCGGCCTCGCGATGGGGACGATCAACCTACTCGGCAGCGACGAACAGAAGCAGCGCTGGCTGACCCAGATGGCGAAGCTCGAGAAGCTCGGCGCGTTCGCGCTGACGGAACCCGATCACGGTTCCGACTCCGTGGCTCTTGAATCCAGCGCCCGCCTCGACGGCGACCACTACGTTCTCAATGGCTCGAAGCGGTGGATCGGCCTCGGCCACGTCGCAGATCTCGTCATCATCTGGGCGCGCGACACCGCCGACGACAAGGTCAAGGCGTTCATCCTGGAGAAGAACGAGGACGGCAGTTACCCGTCCGGATACCACGCGGAAGCCATCCAAGGGAAGATCGCCAAGCGCGCGATCCAGCAGGCGCAAATCACCTTCGAAGACCTTCGGATCCCCGCCGAGAACAAACTCGAAAAGTCTCAGTCGTTCCGCGATGTCGGGGCGGTGCTCAACCGCACCCGCAGCACCGTCGCCTGGGAATCGTTGGGACACGCGACCGCCGCCTACGAGGCGGCAGTGCAGTACGCGTCCGAGCGCGTCCAGTTCGGCAGCCCGATCTCACACTACCAACTCGTCCAGAACAAGCTCGCCAACATGCTCGCTGACCTTACAGCGATGCAGCTGGTCTGCTTCCGTGCCGGCGCCCTGCAGAACGAAGGCCGCCTAAGCAACGAGCAGGCCTCGCTCGCGAAGATGTTCACTGGCGATAAAGCGCGGCAGCTATGCCGCGATTCCCGCGACCTGCTCGGCGGCAACGGCTTGCTGCTCGAGAACCACGTCGCCCGCCATCTCACGGACATGGAAGTCGTCCACACCTACGAGGGCACCGATTTCATCCAGTCCCTGATCGTGGGCCGCGAGATCACTGGGGTCTCCGCGTTCAAGCGGTAAGGACGGAGCGAGATGGGCGAGTACATCGTCATAGGCGCAGGACTCGCCGGCGCCGCCACCGCGTGGCGTCTCGCCCAACGCGGGCAAGACGTGACCCTGCTGGAGCGGTCGGCACCAGCCAACCCGTACGGCAGTTCGCACGGCTCCGCGCGGATCTTTCGCTACGCCTACCCGAGCGAGCTCTACACAGGGCTCGTTATCCGTTCCAAGCCGCTGTGGGACGAACTCGAACGGGAGAACGGTGCACGTCTGATCGAACCCACCGGCGCCCTCGACCATGGCGCGGTGAACGATCCCGTCGGCCTCGCCCGTGTCCTGGACGCGCTGGGTGTCGAGCATGAGCTACTGCCAGAGGCGGAGGCGGGCTCGCGCTGGCCGCAGTACGGCTTCGACGGCGCGGTACTCTATCACCCCGGCGCTGGAGTGCTTGATGCCCGCAACACGGTCGAGGCGTTCGTTCGCCTGGCCGCCGCAACCGGGCGGGTCAGACTGCTCACGAACTGGACCGTCAGCTCTATCGAGCGGCGCACCGGCGGCTTCCGCGTCGAATCCACGGTCGGCGACGTCGTCGAAGGCGAGAAAGTGGTCGTCGCGGCCGGCCCGTGGCTTCCAACCCTTCTGGACTCGCTCGCTCTGCCTGCCGGGTTCATCCACTCACTGCCGTCTTTCGAAGTGCGTGAGGAGCAGGCGTTCCACTTCCCCTACCACGACGCCGGCGCTTCCGGCGCACCCTATCCGGCTTGGCCGACGTTCATGCACGAGAACGAGACGGTCGACATCTACGGTCTGCCAGGCGGCCGCGACGCCGGATACCACGGCCTCAAGATCGCGCACTTCAATGGCGGAACCGTAATCCCGAGCATCTTCGACCGCACCGGCCAGATCCGGCCGGAGGCCAGGCAACGAGCTCGCGACTACGTCAAGGAATGGGTGCCCGGTGTCGAACCGGATTCCTACGCGGAAGCGACGTGCATGTTCACCAGCACGCCCAGCAGCGACTTTCTGATTGACGAGGCCGAAGGCATCGTCGTCCTGTCCGCCTGCTCCGGCCGTGGTGCGAAGTTCGCTCCGCTGCTCGGCGAGCTCGCCGCCGACCTTGCTACCGGCGCCGGGACCGTCCCTGACGAGTTCCGTGCCGCGTATCACTCCAGGCGCTCCGCAGCCTGACCCACCTTACTCACAGAAAGACCACGGTTCACCCCATGACCTCGACGTTCATCTACGATGCCGTCCGCACCCCTTTCGGACGCGCCGCCGGTGCGCTCTCCGGGATCCGCCCTGACGACCTCGCCGCGGTCGTCATGAAAGCCGCCGTCGAGCGCACCGGCGTCGATCCCGCACGTATTGAAGACGTGATCTTTGGAGACGCGAACCAGGCCGGTGAGGACAACCGCAACGTCGCCCGTTTCGGCGCCCTCCTCGCGGGCTTCCCCTCCTCGGTCACGGGCGTCACCGTCAACCGGCTTTGCGCATCGTCCGTGGAGGCCGTGATCCAGGGTTCCCGGGCGATCGAGTCGGGGGATGCAGAGCTGATCCTCGCCGGCGGCGTGGAGTCCATGTCCCGTGCGCCCTTCGTTCTCGAGAAGTCCCCGAAGCCCTGGCCGGCGGTCGGCAACCAGACGCTCTGGAACACTTCCATCGGGTGGCGCATGGTAAACCGGGCCCTGCCCAAGCATTGGACCATCTCCAACGGCGAGTCCGCGGAGAAGATCGCCCAGGAGTGGGGGATCACCCGTGAAGCACAGGACGCGTTCTCGGTCCGCTCGCATGAGCTCGCCGCGAAAGCGTGGGCGGAGGGCCGCTACGACGCCGAGATCGTGCAGGTGCCCGGCGCTGAGATGGCGCGCGATGAGGGCATCCGCGACGGCAGCACCGTTGAGAAGCTCGCCGGTCTCAAAGCGCTGTTCGCCGCCGACGGTACCGTGACGGCCGGGAACTCGTCCTCGATCAACGACGGTGCTTCCGCGGTGCTGCTCGGCGCCGAGGACGCCCTCGACGCCGAACCGCTCGCGCGGATTACCGGACGTGCCGCCCACGGCGTCGACCCGGACATCTTCCCGATCGCGCCGATCGAGGCCGCGAACAAGGCGCTGGCGCGCGCGGGACGGACCTGGGCGGACGTTGACCTCGTCGAGCTGAACGAAGCCTTCGCCTCACAGTCCCTGGCCTGCCTCAAAGGCTGGCCCGACTTCGACCCGGAGAAGCTCAACATCCACGGCGGCGCCATCGCCATCGGTCACCCCCTCGGCGCCTCAGGCGGCCGGATCATCGGTCACGCCGCCCACGAGCTCAAGCGCCGCGGCGGAGGAGTCGCAGTCGCCGCGATCTGCATCGGCGTCGGCCAAGGGCTCGCCGTTGTTCTTGAGCGGTAACTTATGGCCGTAGTGTCAATGCTGTTCAGTTCATTCGTCTCGGGTGGTACGCAGCTCAGAAGCTGCACTGGACTCTAAGCGGCCAGGTTACCTTTTGGCTGATTTAAGGGCTCTGTTGCAAAAATCGTGAAGCTTGAGCATGCTTGGCGGAGATTGGACGGA
>CAZBZR010000049.1:13146-17854 GCA_964496445.1 uncultured Microbacterium sp. | reverse complement strand
GTTCGAACCGCCCTGGATCGACAGCAGCACGCCGTGGGCGCCCTCGATGGAGGCCTCGAGCAGCGGCGACTCGACGGCCAGCTCGGCGGCCTTGATCGCGCGATCGGCGCCGCGCGCCGATCCGATGCCCATGAGCGCGGATCCCGCGCCCTGCATGACCGACTTCACATCGGCGAAGTCGAGGTTGATGAGACCAGGCGTCGTGATGAGGTCGGTGATGCCCTGCACACCGGCCAGGAGCACCTGGGCGGCGGTGGCGAACGCCTCGATCATCGAGATGCCGCGGACGCTGATCTCCAGGAGGCGGTCGTTGGGGACCACGATGAGGGTGTCGACCTCCTCCTTCAGCTTCGACACGCCTGCCTCGGCCTGGCTCTGGCGGCGACGCCCCTCGAAGGAGAACGGCTTGGTCACGACACCGATGGTCAGCGCGCCGATCGACTTCGCGATGCGCGCCACCACGGGCGCGCCACCCGTGCCCGTGCCGCCGCCCTCGCCCGCGGTGACGAAGACCATGTCGGCGCCCGCGAGGGCCTCCTCGATCTCCTCCGCGTGGTCTTCCGCCGCCCGGCGGCCGACCTCGGGGTCGGCGCCCGCGCCGAGCCCGCGCGTGAGCTCGCGCCCGACGTCGAGCTTGACGTCGGCGTCGCTCATGAGCAGCGCCTGGGCGTCGGTGTTGATCGCGATGAACTCCACGCCGCGCAGACCGAGTTCGATCATGCGGTTGACGGCGTTCACGCCGCCCCCGCCGACACCGACGACCTTGATCACGGCGAGGTAGTTCTGGTTCTGGCTCATGCCGGCCTCCGTTGTCGAACCCGAAACTTTAAACCTCATCTAGAGGGTTAAAGAATTGCTCGGTATGCAATTCCTGATCCGAACGTAGGTGGCACGGGCGCCTCGCTCCGTAGTCGCGTGGGCGTGTCGCGACATCGCGTCGCAGATCCGTCCTCAGCGCACCACGACGACGTCGGGAGAGGACACGTCGTACGTGCTGACGTCGGCCGGCGGGCGGGTCTGCATCATCCGCGCCAGGTTGAACGCCTTCTGCGCCGAGTCTTCGGCCGAGCCCCACACGACGGTCGCGTTGGCCGCGCCGAGGGTCAGCGTGACGTCGTCGGAGGTGGTCGCCGAGACCTCGGTCACCTGCGCGCGGATGTCGGCGGGGAGGGCGCGCATGACGGTGCCCGCGGCGCGGAACGCCCGCGATTGCGTGCCCCCGGTCACCGTCAGGAGCGGCTGCCCGGCCGGGGCGGTCGCCGTGGTCGACAGGGCGACGCCGGCAGCGTCGACGACGGTGTACCCCGCGGCGGAGCGGAGCGCGCCGATCGGTGTGCGCTCGACGATCCGGACGACGAGATCGTGTGGCGGCCGGGCCTCCAGCGTGTACGACTCCACCAGGGGGAACTGCACGAGGGCCGCCTTGACCGCGCTGGAGTCCACCAGCGGCAGCGGCGTGCCCCGCTGGCCGTCGAGGGCGGCCGCGACTGCCGCAGCATCCAGCGCCGACGTGCCGGCGACCTCGATCCGCTCGACGGCGAACAGCGGACTGTAGGCCGCGCCGACCGTGCCGAGGACGAGCAGCAGTACGGCGCCGAGCCCGCCGAGCCACAGCATCCGGCGACGACGCTGGCGGGCGGTGAAACGACGCACCTCCGCGCGCAGCGCGCGGCGCCGCGCCCGCGAGGCCCGCCAGACGTCCCGGAGCCCCAGCCCGCCGGCCTCGCCCGGCGCGACCTCCGTCAGCCGAGGGTCCGCGGCGCCCGCCTCGCTGCCGGAGAGGGCGGACGGCTCGGCGGTGCGGATGGCGGTGCGATCGACAGGGTCGAGCGGGATGACGGGCGCCGGACGCGCCGCAGGCTCGTCGCCGCCGTCGGCGCGCGCGGGCGGCGGCGGCAGCGGAGACGGCCGGCGCATCCGGGTCACTCCCCGGCGTCGCTGCGCTCGAGGGCCTCGAGCACCTGCGGCACGATGAGGTTGACGTTGCCGCAGCCGAGGGTGATCACGTAGTCGCCCGCCCGCGCCACCGACGCGGTGTAGTCCGCGGCCTGCTGCCAGTCGGCCACGAAGTGCACGGCGCCGGGATCGGCGAAGGCCTCGCTCACGAGCGCACCGGTGACCCCGGGCACCGGGTCTTCGCGGGCCCCGTAGACATCGAGCACGACGGTGTGGTCGGCGGCGGACTCCAGGACCTCGGCGAACTCGCGGTACATCGCCTGCGTGCGCGAATAGGTGTGCGGCTGGTGCAGCGCGATGATGCGGCCCTCGCCGACGACGGTGCGGGCGGCGGCCAGGGCGGCGGCGACCTCGGTCGGGTGGTGGGCGTAGTCGTCGTACACGCTCACCCCGCGGCGGACGCCGTGCAGCTCGAACCGGCGGGCCGTCCCGCCGAAGTCCTCGACCGCGCGCGCGGCGGCGGCGAGGTCGAATCCGAGCGTGCGCAGCACCGCGATCGCGCCCGCCGCGTTCACGGCGTTGTGGGCGCCGGGCACCGCGAGGCGCACCTCGGCGGCGGCCTCGCCGTCCGCCACCGTGAAGGAGACGGGGCCGTCGGTGCGGATGTCGCTCACCCGGATGTCGGCGTCCGCGGCCAGACCGAAGGTCACCACGCGGGGATGCGCCAGGCGTGCGCGCACGCGCTGGGCACCGGCGTCGTCGGCGGAGATGACGACCGCCTCGCGCGCGCCGTCGGCGAAGCGGGCGAAAGCAGCGTCGAAGGCGTCGAACGAGCCGTAGTGATCGAGGTGGTCGGGGTCGACGTTGGTGATGAGGGCGATCGAGGTGTCGTACAGCAGGAACGTGCCGTCCGACTCGTCGGCCTCGATCACGAAGAGCTCGTCGGAGCCGGTGGCGCTGGAGGTGCCGTAGGCCGCGATCACGCCGCCGTTGACGAACGTCGGGTCTTCGCCGAGCCCGCGCAGGCCCGTCACGATCATCCCCGTCGACGTGGTCTTGCCGTGCGCGCCGGCCACCGCGACCAGGCGCCGCCCGCCGATGAGCCAGTGCAGCGCCTGCGATCGGTGGATCACCGCGAGGCCGCGCTCCTTGGCGGTGACGAACTCGGGGTTCTCCGGCCAGATCGCGCCGGTGTGCACCACGGTGTCGGCCGCGCCCAGATGCGCGGCGTCGTGGCCGACGTGCACGGTCGCGCCGAGTGCGGCCAGCTCACGCAGTGCGGGGCTGTCGGCGCGGTCGGAGCCGGAGACGCGGATGCCGCGCTCCAGGAACATCCGCGCCAGCCCCGACATGCCGGACCCGCCGATGCCGATGAAGTGGGCGGCCTCGATGCGCTCGGGGATGGGCAGGCTCAGGTCGGGACGAATCATGACCCGACAATCCTAGGTCGCCGCATCCGCCCCCCGGTCCCGGCGCGCGGGGGGACCGGGTCAGCGCGCGAGGGCCTCGTCGATGAGGGCGAGGACGTTCTGGGTGCCCCGGCGCGTGCCCGCCCCCGCTGCGGCGACGCGCATCGCCGAGCGGGCCTCGGCGTCGCCGAGAAGGGGCACGATCTGCGCGCGCACCGTGTCGGCGGTGAAGGCGGCGTCGGGGATGAGGCGCGCGGCACCCGCGGCGACGGCGGATGCGGCGTTGCTGCTCTGCTCGCCGTTGCCGACCGCATACGGCACGTACACCGCCGGGATCCCGAGTGCGCTGATCTCGCTGACCGTCGCCGCGCCGGCGCGCGAGACGATGAGGTCGGCCAGGGCGAAGGCGAGGTCCATGCGATCGACGTAGCGCGCCAGGGCGTAGCCCGGGGCGCCGGGGGCGGCCAGGTCGCTGCGCTCCCCCGTGACGTGCAGCAGCTGCCAGCCGCTGGCGAGCACGTCGCGCCACGCTCCGGCGAAGGCCTCGTTCAGCCGCTGCGCGCCGAGGGATCCGCCGAAGACGAGGAGCGTGGGCCGCTCCGGATCCAGGCCGAAGTGCGCGGCCGCCTCCGCGCGCCGCGCCTCGCGGTCGAGGTCGACGACCTCTCGGCGCAGCGGCATCCCCACCACCCGCGCTCCCCGCAGGGGGGTGCCCGCGAAGGCGACCCCGACCCGCGCCGCGCCGCGGGCGCCGAGGACATTCGCCAGGCCCGGCTTGGCGTTGGCCTCGTGGACGACGACCGGCACCCGTTCGCGGCGCGCCGCGACGTAGGCCGGTGCGGAGGCGTAACCGCCGAAGCCGACGACGACGTCGACGCCGTGCTGCCTGATATGGGCGCGGACCTGGCTGATGGCGCGGCGGAATCGCGACGGGAAGCCGGCCGCGGCACGATCGACCCGCCGCGGGAACGGCACCTTGTCGACGATGAGCAGCTCGTAGCCGCGCAGCGGCACGAGGCGCGATTCCAGGCCCTCGCGCGTGCCGAGGACGAGCACGCCCGCGTCGGGATCGCGCTCGCGGAGGGCATCGGCCACCGCCAGGAGCGGGTTGACGTGGCCGGCCGTGCCGCCGCCGGCGAGGAGGTAGGTCGTCACCCCTCGACCCTAATCCGCCCCGCCCTGCCCGCCCGAACTCCTCAAGGGCCGCCGCATCCGGCCCGGAACCCGGCCGAGACCGGCCCAAGCCGCCTCGTCTTGAGGAGTTCGGGAGGCCGGATGCCTGATGCCGGACGGCCCGGACGGCCCGGACGGCCGGGCGGGGCTGGCCGTCGGGGCGGGCTGATCGGCCTCCGCCCGCCCGAACTCCTCAAGGCCCGCCGCATCCGGCCCCGAACCCGGCCGAG
>CAZBZR010000049.1:0-13046 GCA_964496445.1 uncultured Microbacterium sp. | reverse complement strand
TCCGCCCGCCCGAACTCCTCAAGGCCCGCCGCATCCGGCCCCGAACCCGGCCGAGGCCGCCCAAACCCGCTCAGCCTTGAGGAGTTCGGCACGCCGGAAGCCGGATGCCGGAAGCCGGACGGCCCGGGAGGACGGCCCGGGCGGGTCAGCGCACGCGGACGGGGAGGGTGCGCGCGAACGACAGAAGCACGCCGCACGCCAGCAGGACCGACAGCAGGCTCGTGCCGCCCTGCGACATGAAGGGCAGCGGCACGCCCAGCACGGGGAAGACCCGGAGGACCACGCCGATGTTGATGAGGGCCTGTCCGACGATCCAGATCGTGATGCCGCCGGCGACGATGCGCACGAACGAGTCGTGGGTCTTGCGGACGATGTGGAACGCACCGACGGCGAACAGCGCGAACAGCACGAGCACGACCGCGCAGCCGATGAGCCCGAGCTCCTCCCCCACGATGGCGAAGATGTAGTCGTTGGCGGCCGCAGGGAGCCAGTCGTACTTCTCCTTGGAGTTTCCGAGCCCGAGGCCGAACACGCCGCCGGCCGCCAGACCCCAGATGCCGTGCAGCGACTGATAGCAGGTGTCGTAGTAGCACGCGGCGGTGTCGGCGTCGAAGAGGTTCATGATGCGCGCCATGCGGTTGGGGCTCGTGATCGCCATTCCCACGACCAGGGCGATGGCCGCCAGGGCGGGAAGGATGAACATCCGCAGCCGCACGCCGGAGAAGAACAGCGCCGCCAGCACGATGAGCACGAGCACCATCGCGGTGCCGAGGTCGTGTCCGGCCAGCACCGTCGCCACCACCGCACCGGCGACCGGGACGACAGGGATGAAGACGTGGGTCCACGAGCGCAGCAGGGTGCGCTTGCGGTACAGCACGGCGCCCATCCACAGCGCGAGGGCGAGCTTGAGGAACTCCGACGGCTGGAACTGCATGCCGGCGATCGAGATCCAGTTGCGGTTCCCGTACGACTCCACGCCCAGCGGCGTGAACACGAGCAGCTGGAACGCCGTCGCGGCGATCAGCACGGGCCACGCGATCCGGCGCCAGAAGCTCACCGGGAAGCGGCTGGCCACGAACATCAGCGGGATGCCGAGGACGGCGAACACGCCCTGCTTGATGACGTGCTCGAACGGATTCTGCGCCCCGTCCATCGCCGAGGTGGCCGAGAGCACCATCACCAGGCCGAATCCGGTCAGCAGCAGCGCGGTGGAGGCGATGAGCAGGAACTCGCTCGGCACCGGAGCGAAGACGCGACCCAGCGACACCTTCGCGGCGAGTCCGCCGCGCTCGGGCTCGGCCGGGTCAGCGGGTCGCGTCGGGGGGGTCGTCGTCGTCATGCGCTCCCCCTTCGTCCGTGTCCGGCGTGACGCCGGTCCGCTCCCTCACCGCGTCGGCGAAGCGCCGGCCACGGTCGGCGTAGGACGCGAACTGGTCGAAGGACGCCGCCGCCGGTGCGAGGAGGACCACATCCCCGTCGCGGGCGACGTCCGACGCCAGGTCGACGACCTGCGCCATGACGTTCTCAGTCTCGGCGGCATCGACCTCGAACACCGGCACGCCGGGCGCGTGTCGCGCGAACGCGGCGACGACGTCGCTGCGGTCCGCGCCGATCACGATGGCCGCCTTGGTCCCGGGCCCGCGCCGGGCCACGAGCGGGCCGATGTCCACGCCCTTCAGCAGGCCCCCGACGACCCACACGGCTCCCGGGAACGCCGCGAGCGAGGATGCTGCGGCGTGCGGGTTCGTCGCCTTCGAGTCGTCGATCCAGGTGATGCCGCCGGCGACGGCGACGACCTGGATGCGGTGCGGATCGAGGGTGAAGGAATCCAGCGCGTCCCGGACGGCGGTGGGCGCGACCTCGAGCGACCGCGCGAGAGCGGCGGCGGCGAGGATGTTCGCGACGATGTGGGGCGCGGCGAGCCCGCGCGCGGCGAGGTCGGCGACGGTGGTGAGCTCCAGCGCCGACGAGGAGCGCTCGGCGAGGAACGCGCGGTCCACCAGGATGCCGTCGACGACGCCGAGGTCGCTCGGACCGGGCACGCCGAGGTCGAAGCCGATCGCGCGGGCACCCTCGATGACGTCGGCGTCCTCGACCATCGTGCGGGTCGCGACGTCGGCCTTGTTGTAGACGCACGCCACGCGCGTGTGTCGGTAGACGACCGCCTTGGCGTCGCGGTACGCGTCGGGGCTGCCGTGCCACTCGAGGTGGTCGTCGGCGAGGTTCAGGCACACGGCCGCGTGCGGCGACGGCGAGCCGGCCCCGTCGTTCAGTCCGAGGTACCACAGCTGATGGCTGGAGAGCTCGACGACGAGAACGTCGAACCCGCCGGGATCGCGCACCGCGTCGAGCACCGGCACGCCGATGTTGCCGCAGGGGGCCGCCCGCAGCCCGCCGGCCACCATCATCGAGGCGGCCAGGCGCGTCGTGGTGGTCTTGCCGTTCGTGCCGGTGACGAAGACCCACTCGGCCGGCGTCCCGTCGGCGCGGACGACCTTGTCGCGCACGCGCCACGCGAGCTCGACGTCGCCCCACAGCGCGATCCCCCGCACGCGCGTCCACGCGATCACCGGATGCGCCGGGGCGAAGCCGGGCGAGGCGATGACCACCTCGGGGTCGAAGGCGACGAGCTCGTCGGGGACGCTCTGCAGCGACCCGGTCCAGTCCCGCACGCCGATCACCGGGAGGAGGCGCGCGTACTCCTCGTCCGCCGACTCGGTCAGGACGAGCACGTCCGCGCCGAGCTCGGCGAGCGTGTCGGCGACGGAGAATCCGGTCATCGACAGCCCGAGCACCGCCACCCGAAGGCCCCGCCAGTCGGCGTGCCAGCTGGTGAGGGTGTCCAGGCGCGGCGCGCTCATGCGCGCGAGAGCCATTCGACGTAGAAGAAGCCGACGCCCGACACGGCCAGCAGACCGGCGATGATCCACATCCGCACGACGATCGTGACCTCCGACCACCCGCGCAGCTCGAGGTGGTGGTGCAGCGGACTCATCAGGAACAGCCGCTTGCCCCGGGTCATCTTGAAGTACGCGCGCTGGAGGATGACCGATCCGGGGGCGATGACGTAGACGCCGGCGACGAGGATGAGGAGGAGCTCCGTGCGCGTCAGGATCGCCAGCGCCGCGATCACGCCGCCGATGGCCATCGACCCGACGTCGCCCATGAACACCTTCGCCTTGGGGGCGTTCCACCAGAGGAACCCGACGAGGGCGCCCACGAACGCGGCCGAGACGATGGCCAGGTCGAACGGGTCGCGCGTGCCGTAGCAGGCGGGCTGCACGGCCTCGGCGACGTCGGTGCACACCTGCTGCACCTGCCAGAAGGCGATGAGGCTGTAGGCGCCGGTGACGAAGATCCCCGCGCCGGCGGCCAGCCCGTCCAGCCCGTCGGTGAGATTGACCGCGTTGGAGGTGGCCACCCCGATCAGCGACACCCAGGCGAGGTAGAGCAGCCACCCGAGGATGGGGCCGAGGAGGAAGAAGCTCAGCAGCGGGATGTCGCGGAACACCGAGATGTACTCCGAGGCGGGGGTCTGCCCGGCCCGGTTCGGGAAGTTCAGCGCGACGATGCCGAAGGGCACCGTGACCAGCACCTGGCCGACGATCTTCCGCCAGCCGCTGAGGCCGAGGCTGCGCTGCGAGCGCACCTTCATGTAGTCGTCGATGAACCCGACCACCCCGAATCCGACCATCATCCACAGCACGAGCAGCCCCGAGATGGTGGGCGGATTGTTGCCGGTGAACGATCCGACGAGGTACCCGAGGATGGTGCCGACGATGAAGATCGTGCCGCCCATCGTGGGCGTGCCGCGCTTGGCCCCGTGCGAGGGATTGCGGATGTCTTCGGGGGTGCGGATCACCTGACCCCAGCCCCACTTGCGGAACAGCCGCAGGAAGACGGGGGTGAGGAAGAGCGTGAAGGCCAGCGAGATCGCCGCGGCAGTCAGGAGGGATCTCACGAGAACGATTCTCCCAGACGATCCCCGAGGAACCTCAGCCCCGCGGAGTTGGACGACTTCACCAGCACGCGGTCGCCGTCGCGCAGTTCGTCACTGAGGTAGGCGAAGGCCGCGTCGGCGTCGGGGAAGAAGACGGCCTCGCCGTCCCACGAGCCCTGGGCGATCGCCTCGAGGTACATGCGGCGCGCTGCGGCACCGACCACGACGATGCGCTGGATGTTCAGCCGCACCGCGAGCAGGCCGATGCGGTCGTGCTCGTCGTCGGAGTACTCCCCCAGCTCGCTCATCGCGCCCAGCACGGCGACGGTGCGCTCACCGGGGCGGGTGATCTGCGCGAGGGTGCGCAGCGCCGCGGCCATCGAGTCGGGGCTGGCGTTGTAGGCGTCGGTGAGGATGCGCACGCGCTCGGACCCCATCGGCTGCATCCGCCACCGCTCGGCGATCTCCACCGTCTCCAGTCGCCCGACGGCGTCGGCCGCCGGCACGCCGAGAGCCGTGGCCGCCGCGAGGGCGGCGAGGGCGTTCATGACGTGATGCTCGCCGAGCACCTGGAGACGGAGCGTGAGGCGCTCGCCGTCGACGACGAGCTCGGCGCGGGTGCCGTCGGCGGTGACCTCGACGTCGGTGGCGCGCACCTCGGCCCGGTCGCCGCGCCCGAACCAGCGCACCGCGACGTCGCCCTCGGCAGCGATCGGGGCCATCGCGCTGACGCGGGGATCGTCGGCGTTGAGCACCGCGAGCCCGCCTCCACGCACGGCGCGGACCAGCTCGCTCTTGGCGGCGAAGGTGGCCTCGATGCCGCCGAAACCGCCGGCGTGGGCCATCCCGACCATGAGCACGACGCCGACATCGGGGGTCACGAGCCCCGCGAGGCGCGCGATCTCTCCCGGGCCGCTGGCGCCGAACTCGCTCACCAGGAAGCGCGTGGACTCCGTCACGCGGAGCATCGTGAGGGGCGCCCCGACCTCGTTGTTGAAGGATGCGCGCGGCGCGACGGTCTCGCCCTCGCCCTCGAGGATGCGGGCGAGGAGGTTCTTCGTCGTCGTCTTGCCGTTGGACCCGGTGATGCCGACGATGTGGAGTCGCCCCCCGGCGCGGACGCGGGCGACCACCTCGCGCGCGAGATCGGCCAGGGCGGCGACCGCGTCCGCCACGACGATCTGGGTCACGGCGACCTCCACCGGGCGCTCCACGAGCGCGAGCGCGGCACCGCGCTCGACGGCGGCGGCGACGAACGCGTGCCCGTCGGTGGTCTCCCCGGGCTTCGCGACGAAGACGCCGCCGGGCTCGATGAGGCGGGAGTCGGTGTCGACCGCCCCGGACACGACGGTGTCGGGCGTGTCGGATGCGGCGAGCCGGAGGTCGCCGTGGACGGCATCGGCGAGCTGGGCGAGGGTGAGGGAGATCATGGTGTTCCGGCCGCGCGTCAGCCGAACTTGGGCAGTTCGGGGGTGTCCGTGCCGGAAGGCAGGACGCGATAGGTCTTCAAGACCTGCGTCATCGCCTTCTGGAACGCGGGGGCATTGGCCGCAGACGACTTTACCGTCGATGGCTCGTCGAGCGTCACCGCGACGACGAACTGCGGGTCGTCGGCGGGCGCGTAGCCGATCATCGTGGTGAAGAACGCCCCCGCCTTGTACCCGCCGTTGACGAGGTCCGGCTTCTCGCCGGTGCCGGTCTTCACGGCCAGGCGATAGCCGGGAACGGCGATCTGCTTGGCGAGCGTCCCTTGCGTCGCGACGTTCTCGAGCATCAGCGACACATCGGTCGCGGTGCTCTCGCTCACCACGCGCTGACCGGTGGCGTCGGGGACATCCGTCACGGTGCCGTCCGCGGCAGTGCAGCCCTCCACCAGCGACAGCGGCATCCGCACGCCGCCGTTGGCGAGCGTCTGATAGGCGTTGACCAGTTCGGGGACGGTCGTGGTCAGGCCCTGCCCGAAGTTGGTGTTGTAGTACGTCTGGTTGTCCCACGTCGACGGGTCGCGCAGTTCGCCGCTGGCCTTCTGGTCGCCCATGAAGTCGATCGCGCTGCCCGAGCCGATCCCGAAGCTCTGCAGGTAGTCGAACCTCGTCTGCGCCGAGACGAGATCGCCGAACTTGGAGATGCCGACGTTGGAGGAATCGATGAGCACGCCGGCCAGCGTGTAGCTGTTCACCGGGTGCACGAAGGGATCGTTCACGCGTGCGCCGTTGGGCATGACCTCGCGCGAGGCCGCGCTCACGACGCTGCCGGGGTTCGCGCCGCCCGCGTCGATGGCGATCGCAGCGGTGAGCGCCTTGAACGTCGACCCGGGCTCGAACGATCCCGAGAAGATGCGGCTGTAGCGGTCCTCCGCGGCCGAGGCGTCGACGTTGTTCGGGTCCACGCTCGGCCACTCCGCCATCGCCCGCACCTTGCCGGTGTCCACCTCGACCACCGTGATCGTGCCCGACAGCGCGCCCATGTTCTGAGCCTGCTCCGCGATGAGCTGCTGGAGGTACCACTGCAGATCGCGGTCGATGGTCAGCTGCAGCGTCCCGCCGTCCACGGCGGGCTCCTCCACCGCGGTGCCCGGGATGATGACGCCGTCCTTGCCGCGCTCGAACCGCAGCACGCCGTCCTCGGCGTGGAGGCAGTCGTCGGCCACCTGCTCGAGGCCGGCCAGCGGCCCGTCGGTGCCCATGAATCCCACGAGGTTCCCGGCGACGGCGCCGTCGGGGTAGGTCCGCGCCGGGTGAGGATCGAACGTGAGGAAGGGGATCCCCAGATCGGCGAGGGCGCGGTACTGCTCCGTGCTCAAGCCGCGCTTGAGGTAGGCGAAGCGGTTCTCGGCGTTCTCCGCGAGCGCGGTCGTGACGATCGCGGTCACCTCCGCGGCATCCTGGCCGGTGATCGCGGCGATCTGGCCCGCGACCTCGGGCCACGACACCTCCACGCGCTGGCCGTCGGAGTCGGTGCGCACCACGCCGTTCTGGGCGAGCTTCGGGTCCAGCACGCCGTCATAGCGCAGGATGCTGCCGGCCAGCGTCGCCCCGGTCGCATCCACGATGGCGCCGCGGGCGCCGTAGAGCTTGCGCTCGGCGCCGAAGCCGAGGGCGAGGGAATCGGCGATGTGCTCGCGCGCACTGACCACCTGGATGTCCACAAGGCGCACGACGAAGCCGACGAGCACCGCGAGGACCACCGCGAGAGCGATGACCGTGCGGCGACGCGGGCTTCTCGTGCTGCGGGTGGTCATGGAGCTATCGTGTCGCGGGCGTCGGCAGTCCGTCGGTGATCGGCGGGGGTGTCGCCGAACCCGTCTGCGCGGCGGTGTCGGTGGCGGTGTCGGTCTCCGTCAGCGGCTGGCCGGCGATCGTGGCGTCGGGCGCGGTGACCAGCGGCGTGTCCGTGATGAGGGCGTTCTGCACGGCGCCGCGGTTCATGGCGTCGACGGCAGAGGTGCCCGCGGCGGCCTGGCTCGCACCGATGATCGCGCCGTCGCTCAGCCGCAGGTACGAGGGCGCCTCGTTGATGACCATGCCGAGGGCGGCCGCATTGGCGGCGAGATACTGCGGCGAGCTGAGTCCCGCGACGTCGTCGTACAGGATCTGCTTCTCGTAGGTCAGGTCGCGCTGCTGCTGTGTGAGCGCGGCGACCTCGTAGGTGCCCTGGGTGGTGAGGATCGACAGGCCCATCTGTGCGAGGGCGATGGCGACGGCTCCGGCCACGGCGACGATGCCGTACGCGAGCTTGGGCCGGCGCCGGCGCTCGGGCTCTTCGACGACCCGGAGGCGGCGGTCCGGTGCGACCGGACGACGCTGTGGGAGGGCGCGGGCGAGATCGGTCATGCCGCCTCCCGGATCCGTTCGGCGGCGCGCAGGCGCACCGGGGTGGCACGGGGGTTGCGGGCACGCTCGTCCTCGTCCGCCAGCTCCGCGCCCTTGACGAGCAGGCGGAAGGCGGGGGCGTGCTCGGGGAGTTCGACGGGCAGACCCGCCGGCGCGGTGGATGCGCTCGCTTCGGCGAGGAGGCGCTTGACGAAGCGGTCCTCGAGCGACTGGTAGGAGAGCACCACGATCCGGCCCCCGACGCGGAGGAGGTCCAGCGCGGCGGGGAGAGCGCGCTCGAGAGCGGCCAGCTCGCCGTTGACCTCGATGCGCAGCGCCTGGAAGACGCGCTTGGCGGGGTGGCCGGAGTGCGCCAGGGCGGCGGGGGTGGCGTCGGAGAGGATCTGCACGAGGCGTCCGGAGCGCTCGATGGGCGCCTCGGCACGGGCCGCCAGGATGGCGCGGGCGTAGCGCCCCGCGAGCTTCTCCTCGCCGTAGCGCTCGAAGATCCGCCGGAGGTCGCCCTCGCCGTAGGTGGCGAGGACATCCGCAGCGGTGATGCCGCCGGACTGGTCCATGCGCATATCCAGCGGCGCGTCCTTGGCGTAGGCGAAGCCGCGGTCGGCCATGTCCAGCTGCAGCGAGGAGACGCCGAGGTCGAAGAGGATGCCGTCGACCCGGTCGACCCCCGCGGAGTGCACGGCGTCGGCGATGCCGTCGTAGACGGTGTGGCGCAGGGTGACGCGGTCGCCGAAGGGCGCCAGCCGCTCCCCCGCGATGCGCAGCGCGTCGGTGTCGCGATCCAGGCCGATCTGACGGATGCCGGGGAGGCGCTCGAGGAACGCGGCCGAGTGGCCGCCCATGCCGAGCGTCGCGTCGACGAAGCCGGCGCCGGGGCGCTCGAGCGCCGGGGCGAGCAGCTCGACGCAGCGCTCGAGGAGGACCGGGATGTGGATGTCGGAGGAGGTCATGATGCGGCGGTCTCGGGATCCGGTGCTCTGATCCCCATCCGCGTCGACCTGGCGCCGGGGAAGTGCGTCAGGGCGAGCGGCTGGGAATCACAGCCGAGGATCAGAACAGACCGGGGATCACCTCCTGCTCCATGTCCGAGTACGTGTCTTCGTTGCTCTCCGCGTAGGCGTTCCACGCGTCGGCGTTCCAGATCTCGGCGTGTGCGCCGACCCCCGTGACCACCAGTTCCTTCTCCAGCCCGGCGTACGCCCGCAGCGCCGGCGGGAGCGTGATGCGGTTCTGGCTGTCGGGCTTTTCCGCGCTCGCCCCCGAGAGGAACATGCGCAGGAAGTCGCGGGCCTGCTTGTTGCTCAGCGGCGCCTCACGGATGCGCTCGTGCACCCGTTCGAACTCCGCCTCGCTGAAGACGTACAGGCAGCGCTCCTGGCCGCGGGTGACCACGACGCCGGCGCCGAGGTCGTCACGGAACTTCGCGGGGAGGATGACCCGGCCCTTGTCGTCGAGCTTGGGGGTGTGCGTGCCGAGCAGCATCCGTGCACCCCCTTCGTCCCGGCCCTGCGAAGTGTCTCCACTTTACTCCACTCTCCTCCACTTCACCATCGATTTGTGGACGAAATGCTCCCCGAAGCGCCCCGGCATGTGTCCGGGAGCACAAAAAAGCACCGACTCCGAAGAGTCGGTGCTTCTCGTCGTTCCCGGCGGTGCCGGGTCAGCGGCGGATCAGCGGCCGTCCTGGCGGCGATCCCAGCGGTCGTTCATCCGGTCCATGAAGGAGGCGCCGGAGCGGCCGGACGCCGAGGCCGTCGGCCGCGCGGAGGTCGGTGCCGGCGCGGAGCCGCGCAGCGGTGTCAGCGCGAGGATGACCCCGCCGAGCATGATCACGAAACCGGCGACGCCGAGCACGAGGCCCAGCGCATTCATCCCGATGGTCACGCCGAAGATGAGACCCCCCAGGCCGGCGAGCACGAGCAGCGTCCCGTAGACGATGTTGCGGTAGCTCAGCGCGCGCCCGGGCGCAGTGACGACATCTGCGTCGTTGCGCATGAGATGGCGCTCCATCTCATCCAGCAGGCGCTGCTCCTGTTCGGAGAGTGGCATGAAACCCCCTGGGGATGATTCGTGGCGTCTGATTCTACGCGCGCGGTCTGTTACTAGGCTAGGCCCGTGTCAGCCTCCCCGGAGCCCATTGCGGTTGTTTCCCAGCGACTGGACACCTTCGTCGCCGACCGCCGGAGCGAGACGGCATCGTGGGGAGCGGAATCCGCTCTGTTCATCGCTGCCGCCGCCGACGTGCTGCGCGGCGGAAAGCGGCTGCGCGCCCGGTTCCTGCTGAGCGGATGGCGCGCCGTCGCCGGCGGAGCCGCCACGCCCGCCGCCGACGTCGTGTCCGCGGCCGCGGCGCTGGAGATCTTCCACGCCGCCGCCCTCGTCCACGACGACATCATCGACAACTCCGACACCCGTCGCGGTCGCCCGTCGGCCCACCGCGCACTCGAAGCGGCACACGGCGCGCGGGAGTGGCACGGCGACGCCGCGGCCTTCGGGCGCTCCAGCGCCGTGCTCCTCGGCGACCTGCTGGTGGCGTGGAGCGACGACCTGTTCGAGGAGGGGCTCGCCTCCTCCCCCGCCGAGCGCGCCGCGGCCACGCGTGCCGCCTATGCCACGATGCGCCGCGACGTCACGCTGGGACAGTTCCTGGACGTGGCGGAGGAGTCGGCCTTCACGCGCGAGCCCGACGCCACCCACGCCGAGCGCGCGCTGAGGGTGGCATCGCTGAAGTCGGCGCGCTACAGCATCCAGCAGCCACTCCTCATCGGCGCCGCCCTCGCCGGCGCGGATGCTGCGCAGACCGAGGCGCTCTCGCGCTTCGGCCATCCGCTCGGCATGGCCTTCCAGCTGCGCGACGATGTGCTGGGCGTCTTCGGCGACGCCGCGGTCACCGGCAAGCCCTCCGGCGACGACCTGCGAGAGGGCAAGCGCACCGTGCTCGTCGCCTACGCCCGGGAGCATCTGCCGGCCGGAGCACGTCGCATCTTCGACGAGATGCTCGGCGACCCCGCGCTGGACGGCGATCAGATCGCCTCCCTGCAGCAGACCATCGTCGACACCGGCGCGCTCGCGCGCACCGAGGCGCTCATCGCCGAGTACGCCCACGAGGCCGATCGCGCGCTCAGCGGCGCGCGCCTGGACAACGCCGCCGTGGGCGAGCTGCGCGACCTCGCCCGTGCGGCGACGACGCGCTCGGCCTGATCAGGCGAGCGTCTGCGCGACCCGGCGCACCTCGCTCTTGCGCCCGGCCCGCAGCGCCTCCAGCGGCGGCACGCCGATCGTGTCGTCCGTGGCGAGCAGCCAGTCGATCGCCTCGTCGTCGGTGAAGCCGGCATCGTGCAGGACGAACAGCGTGCCGCGCAGCGAGCTCAGCGGCTGACTGTCGACCACGAACGCGGCCGGCACCTTGAGCACGCCGTCGCGACGCGAGCCGACGAGATGCCGATCGTCGAGAAGGCGTCGCACGCGGCTCACGCTCTCGCCGAGCTCCTCGGCGAGGTCGGGGAGGGTCAGCCAGGCGGTCTCGAAGGCGGGGGTTGCACTCACCGCTCAACTATCTCATCCGCCGGGGGTGGCTCTCCCGTTCGGGTGACGCATCCGCTCGACGGTGCCCGCGCGGGAATCGCCCCGCCACATCCGTCACAGTCGTCACAGTCGTCACGTTGGTTGACACCCGTCCCCATCCGTGACAGCGTGACGGCACGAGAAACGGAGCATCCCCCCATGCGACTTCCCGGGCGATCCCCCCGCGCCCGCTCGAAGACCGCCGGCCTGCCGCTCGCGCTGGCCGGATCCTTCGCGCTGGCCCTGACCTCCTCCCCGGCTCACGCCGCCGAACCGCCCGCGCCGCCGCGCACGGGCCCGACGCCACTGCCTCCCGCCCCGGATCGATGGGCGCTGTCGGCTGCCGCTGAGCACGTCGTGCAACCTGGCGACACGGTGAGCGCGATCGCCGCCCGCCACGGTCTGGCAACGGCCGACGTGCTCGCCGCCAACGGACTGGACTGGTCGAGCATCATCCACCCCGGTCAGGTCCTCCGCCTCGCGGCTGCCCCGGCACCGGCGCCCGTGCCTCCGCCGGCGCCGGCGGCCGTCGCGCACACCGTCAGCGCCGGCGACACGGTCAGCGCCATCGCCCGTGCGCACGGACTGAGCACGGCCGCCGTGCTGGAGGCCAACGGGCTCGGGTGGTCGTCGATCATCTATCCGGGCCAGACGCTCCTCGTCCCCGGCGCGACGCTGGCCGCAGCGGCCGCTCCCGCACCGGCCCCGGCGGCGCCCGCCGACCTGGGGCTGGATGCCGAGCAGATCGCGAACGCGCGGCTGATCATCGGCGTGGGGCGCGAGCTCGGCGTCCCCGACCGCGGCATCGCGATCGCCCTGGGCACCGCCATGGTCGAGTCATGGCTGCGCAACCTCGACTGGGGCGACCGCGATTCGCTCGGCCTCTTCCAGCAGCGCCCCAGCACGGGATGGGGCTCGGCCGCCGAGATCCTCGATCCGGCGCGCTCCGCGCGCGCCTTCTTCGGGGGCGCCGGCGACCCCAACGGCTCGCTCACCCGCGGCCTCCTCGACATCCCGGGCTGGGAGGGCATGGCGTTCGCCGACGCCGCCCAGGCCGTGCAGATCTCGGCCTTCCCCGACCGCTACGCGCAGTGGGAGCAGCAGGCGACGACCTGGGTCTCGGTGCTCGGCTGACGCCGGCAAGAGAGGTGCGTAACGGGGTGAGCCGCTCCCCGGGGACGCCTCGCCCGCTCCGTAGACTCTGAGCGTGAACACGAGGCAGCAGGCCGACCCGCTGATCGGACGTCTCGTCGACGGCCGATACCGGGTGCGCGCGCGCATCGCGCGCGGCGGCATGGCGACCGTGTACGTCGCCACCGATCTGCGACTCGAGCGCCGCATCGCGCTGAAGGTGATGCACGGCCACCTCTCCGACGATGCGGTGTTCCAGAGCCGCTTCATCCAGGAGGCCCGCGCGGCGGCGCGCCTCGCCGACCCGCATGTCGTGAACGTGTTCGATCAGGGCCAGGACGGCGACATGGCCTACCTGGTCATGGAGTACCTCCCCGGGATCACGCTGCGCGAGCTGCTGCGCGAGCATCGGCGCCTGACCGTGCCGCAGACCATCACGATCATGGATGCGGTGCTCTCGGGGCTGGCGGCGGCGCACCGCGCCGGCATCGTACACCGCGACGTCAAACCCGAGAACGTGCTCCTCTCCGAGGACGGCCGCATCAAGATCGGCGACTTCGGGCTGGCCAGGGCGACCA
>CAZBZR010000048.1:12601-18578 GCA_964496445.1 uncultured Microbacterium sp. | reverse complement strand
GACGGCGTCCCAGTCCACCTCGCCGGAGTAGAGCACGGCGTTGCGGCCGCGACCGATGTCGACGAACGCCGCCTCCATGCTCGGGAGCACGTTCTGGACGCGACCGAGGTAGACGTTCCCGATGAGCGAGGCGTCCTGGTTGCGCGCGACGTAGTGCTCGACGAGCACGTTGTCCTCCAGCACGCCGATCTGCACGCGGCCCTGCTTGGAGCGGACGACCATGACGCGATCGACGGCCTCGCGGCGCGCGAGGAACTCGGCCTCCGTGACGACGGGCCGACGACGACCGGCCTCCCGGCCGTCGCGGCGGCGCTGCTTCTTCGCCTCCAGACGCGTGGAACCCTTGATGCGCTGCGGCTCGGTGACGTACTCGACCGCGCGCTGGCGCGGCGCCCCGGGCTCGGCGTCGTCGCCGCCGCCACGACGGCGGTTGCGCCGGCGCGACGAGGATGCGGGGGGCTCCTCCTCGGCCACCGGGAGGGCGGGAAGGGGGATGACCTCGGGGGCGTAGAAATGCAGCGTCGTGCTGACCGCCGACACGAAGGTCTCCGGGAGGAGGCCCAGCGACACCGCCGTCGGCGGGCCCGCGGGTGCCTCCGGCTCGGGCGCGGCATCCGGCTCAGGCGCGGCATCCGCCTCGGTCGGGGCGTCTGCCTCCGACGTCTCCGCGTCGGGGGTCTCCGCCGCGGCCGCGGGCGTCTCGGCCTCGGGGGCCGCCGTCGCCGCCGGCTGCGGCTCTGCGGAGGCGGCGGGCGCTCCCGCGTCGCCTTCCACGATCTCCACCGCGTCGGTCACAGCCGCGGTCTCCTCGACGGCGGCGTCCCGGTTCTCCTGCTGGTCTTCTGTTGCATCGGCCATCTCTGGCGTACTCCCTGCGGGGCGACACCGCGCGTCGCCCGGATCTCTTGCGGCGCCGCACCCGGCGGTGCCACGAATTCTCGGTCTGCAGTCGGCCCGAAGCGCGTACTGCGAGGGCGTCCATCGCCCGAAGTCTGCTGTGATGTCGCTGCGGCGCGGCCGCACTGCATCGCAACCATTATCGCACTTCCCGGGGCGTGGCGCAGTCATCGGTGCGACCCGGCGTTTTCCCCGGCCGCGCGCGCAGGTACGGCAAAGGGGGCGATGTCATAATCCGAGCGTGACCTCGCCGGCTTCCGCATCCCGCCCCACCGCACTGGCCGTGTGGCTGGTGATCGCTGGCGTCGTCGGCGAGTGGGCGGCCTTCTCCCTGACGATGGAGCGTCTGCACCTCCTCGCCGACCCGACCGCGTCGGCGTCGTGCGACTTCAGCGTGCTGATCCAGTGCGGGAAGAACCTCGACTCGTGGCAGGGCAGCGTCCTCGGCTTCCCCAACCCGCTGCTGGGTCTCGTGGGCTGGATGGCGCCGATCGTCGTGGGAGTGGGCCTGCTCGCCGGCGCCCGCTTCGTGCGCTGGTTCTGGTGGCTGTTCACCGCGGGCATGGCTGCGGCGTTCGGGTTCGTGGTGTGGCTCATCGCGCAGAGCATCTTCGCCCTGGGGACGCTGTGTCCGTGGTGCATGGTGACGTGGGTCGTCGCGATCCCCTCGTTCTACGCCGTGCTGCTCCACGCCGTCCGCATCGGCGCGATCCCGGCCTCCCCCGGCCTCCGCCGCATCGCCGATGCGCTCATGGGATGGCTGCCGCTCCTGGCGGTCGCCAGCTACGCCGTCATCGCGGTCATCGCGCAGCTGCGCCTGGACGTGATCGGGTCGTTCTGACGTGCGCAGCACGCGGGCGGCGGCGGGCATACTCCTCGTGTGCGCACTGAGCCCGCTCGCCGCGTGCGATGCCCCGACGGCGGCGGTCTGCGTGCCCGAGCTCTCCGTCACTCCGGACGATCCGCGCCCCGGCCGCATCGTCACCGTCGAGACGGTGCGAGGGTGCCCGGTCGACCTGCCGGAGGGGGCGCGGTGGGAGGTGCGCATCCAGCCGGCGGGCGAGACGATCCCGCTCTCGCGCGCCTTCGTCCGGCCCGCCGCGGACGGCACGTTCGCCGTCAGCATCACCGTGCCTCCGACGATCCGGCCGGGCGCCGCGGTGGCCCACATCTCCAACTTCTGGGACTACGCGGTGTGCCCCGACGGCGCGAGCTGCGCGGCCGCCGAGGTCACGTTCACGGTGCGTCCCTGATTCAGGGGAACCAGATGCCCAGCTCGCGCTGGGCGGATTCGGCGCTGTCGCTGCCATGCACGAGATTCTGCTGCACGGCGAGCCCCCAGTCGCGGCCCAGGTCGCCGCGGATGGTGCCGGGCGCGGCGGTGGTCGGGTCGGTCGTCCCCGCCAGCGAACGGAAGCCCTCGATGACGCGGTTTCCGGCGAGGCGGATGGCCACCGACGGACCGGACATCATGAACTCCAGCAGCGGCTCGTAGAAGGGCTTCCCCTCGTGCTCGGCGTAGTGCCGCTCGAGGGTGGCGCGATCGGGCTCGACCAGCCGGATGTCGACGAGGGCGTAGCCCTTCGCCTCGATGCGGGCGAGGATCGCCCCGGTCAGGCCGCGGGCCACACCGTCCGGCTTCACCAGGACGAGGGTCTCTTCGGTGGCCATGGTCACTCTCCGTTCGACGTCTGCGAGGCGGCGGCCAGCTGCGCGTTGCGCCGGTCCAGAGCCGCCCCCTTGATCGTCGCATACGCCCACATGCCGCCGAAAATGAGCGCGACGACGATGAGCGCAGGAAGCACGATCGCGCCGAGGGCCAGCACGACCTGCAGCACCCAGCCGACCGCGATCCCCCACCTGTGCCGCAGCAGGCCGGCGGTGAGGATCATCAGCACCGCCAGGACGCTCCCGGCGACGACTCCCCACCAGTCGGCGACGCCGTCGGGGAGCACGCGCAGGCCGAAGATCACGAGCCCGCCCAGGAAGACGACGACCGACTCGAAACCGAGCACCACCGATCCCAGGGCCTCTGCCGCACCGCGGCGGCGGCGTTCCCGCGGGCTCATGCCTGCCACCCGTCCTTCCATCCCTCGACCTCGGCGGCACGCAGCGCCTCGCCGGCGAGCACCACCGACCCCGCGATCACGACCGCACGGCGGTCGGCCGCGGCCGCCCACGCGCGCGCGGCGTCGGCGGCATCCTCCAGCGACGGGTGCACCGTGACCGCGAGCTCGTGGGCCTCGGCGAGGTCGGCGATCGCGTCGGGGTCGGCGGCGCGCTCGGAATCGGGCGCCGTCGCGAACACGTGGGCGGCGACCGGCGCGAGGGCCGCGACGATGCCCGCCGCATCCTTGTCACCGAGAACTCCCAGCACCACACCCCACGCGTCGACGTCGAACGACGCACGCAGCGCCGCGACCAGGGCGCGTGCGCCGTGGGGGTTGTGCGCGGCATCCACCAGGACGGTGGGGTGGGTCCCCACCAGCTGCAGCCGCCCGGGCGAGGTGACCGCACCCAGCCCGTCGGCGACGACGTCGCCGGGCAGCGCCTGCGACGCGCCGCCGATGAGCGATTCGACGGCGGCGATCGCGAGGGCGGCGTTCGCCCCCTGATGGGCGCCGTACAGCGGCAGGTAGAGATCGGCGTACTCCCCGGCGAGCCCGCGGACGCCCAGGAGCTGCCCGCCCACGGCCAGCCGCTGGTCGGCGAGGGCGAACTCCTCGCCCTCGCGGGCGAGGGTCGCCCCGCGAGCCGCGGCCGCCTCGGCGAGCACCGCGGCCGCCGCGGGATCCTGCCGCGCCGACACCACGGCGGCGCCCTCCTTGATGATGCCCGACTTCACGCGCGCGATCTCGGCGATGGTGCCGCCGAGCCGGTCGGCGTGGTCCAGGTCGATCGGAGTGAACACCGCGACGTCGCCGTCGGCGGTGTTCGTGGCGTCCCACTCCCCGCCCATGCCGACCTCCAGCACGAGGACGTCGACGGGGGCATCGGCGGCCACGACGAACCCGAGCACCGTCAGCAGCTCGAAGAACGTCAGCGGCGCGTCCCCGGCAGCGGCGAGCTCGGCGTCGACGAGGTCGACGAAGGGCGTGATCTCCTCCCATGCGTCGGCGACCGCGGCGTCGGAGGCCGGCTCGCCGTCGATCATGATCCGTTCGGTGAACCGCTCCAGATGCGGGCTTGTGAACAGCCCGGTGCGCAGACCCAGGGATCGCACGAGGCTCTCGATGATCCGGCTCGTGGAGGTCTTGCCGTTGGTCCCGGTGACGTGGATCACGCGATAGGTGCGCTGCGGATCGTCCAGCAGCTCCAGCACACGACGGGTGCGCTCCACGCGGGGCTGCACCCACTGCTCGCCCTGACGCTGCAGGAGTGCCGCGTAGACGGCGTCGGCGCGCGTACGGTCGCTCATGACTTCCCCTCCAGACGCCCGACGGCCACCCAGAAGGCGCCGGCGTTGGCGTACGTCCCGGCCGGCACGGCACCGACGTACTCGGGCTCGGCGCCGAACTCCGCCGTCCACCAGGTGTCGTCACCGGGGGCGGGCGGCTCGGGCACGTCGGTCCCCGCCACGAGGATCTGGGACTGCAGCGCGAGGGTCTCCCCCGCGACATCGGCCACGTCGAACGCCGTGCGCACGCCCGCGGCGTCCGCCTCGTCGGCGAACAGCAGGTGCAGCCGGATGCGGTCGCTCACGTCGAATCCGGCAGCCTTGCGCGTGTCCTGCACCGCGCGGATCACGTCGCGGGCAAGCCCTTCCGCCTCCAGCGCCTCGTTCGTGGTGGTATCGAGCAGCACAAACCCGTCGCCGAGCGTCGCCAGCGCCTCGCCGGCGGGTCGGCCCGCCGTCTCCACGACGAGGTCGTACTCGCCAGGAACGAGCGCGATGTCGCCGGCGATCACCACCCCGTCGACCTCGCGCCACTGGCCCGACCGCGCGGCGGCGATCGCCTGCTGCACCGCCTTCCCCAGACGAGGACCCGCGGCCCGCGCGTTGACGGTGAGGCGATGCGTGATGCCGTACTCCGCGGCGGTGAACGGCGTCAACTCGACGAAGTCCACACGTTTGACGTTCAGCTCGTCGCGCAGGATGTCCTCGAAGCGCTCCAGCTCCCGCGCACGCGGCGCGACGACGGTCAGGCGCGGCAGCGGGAGCCGCACGCGCTTGCCCTCGCGCTTGCGGAGACCGTTGGCCACCGAGGAGACCTCCCGCACCGCGTCCATGGCGACGCGGAGGTCGGCGGCCGGGTCGAACGCGGCAGCATCCGGCCAGTCCGTCAGGTGCACGCTCCGTCCGGCGGTCAGACCCTGCCACACCTGCTCCGTGACGAGCGGCAGGAGCGGTGCGGCGACGCGCGTGAGCGTCTCCAGCACCGTGTAGAGCGTGTCGAAGGCCTGCGTGGAGGCCTCATCCCCCGGGCGCACGCCCAGCCAGAACCGGTCGCGCGAGCGACGGATGTACCAGTTGGTGAGGATCTCGGCGAAGTCGCGCAGACGCTCCGCCGCCGTGGTGGAATCGAGACCCTCGAGATCGGCGGCGACGTCGCGGACGAGGTCACCGGTGAGCGCCAGGATGTAACGGTCGAGGACGTCTGCCGAGTCGGTGCGCCAGCGGGCCTCGTACCCCTCCGCGGTGCCGTCGGCGGAGCGCGACGCGTTGGCGTAGGTCGCGAAGAAGTACCACGCGTTCCACAGCGGCAGGAGGAACTCCCGCACGCCCGAGCGGATGCCCTCCTCCGTCACGACGAGGTTCCCGCCGCGCAGCACCGAGCTGGACATGAGGAACCACCGCATCGCATCGGAGCCGTCGCGGTCGAACACCTCGCGCACATCCGGGTAGTTGCGCAGCGACTTGGACATCTTCTGCCCGTCGCTGCCGAGCACGATCCCGTGGCACGACACGCCCGTGAAGGCGGGCCGATCGAACAGGGCCGTCGAGAGCACGTGCATGACGTAGAACCAGCCGCGCGTCTGCCCGATGTACTCCACGATGAAGTCGGCGGGGGCGTGCTGGTCGAACCAGTCGGCGTTCTCGAACGGGTAGTGCACCTGCGCGAACGGCATCGAGCCGGAG
>CAZBZR010000048.1:10900-12591 GCA_964496445.1 uncultured Microbacterium sp. | reverse complement strand
CGGTCAGGGTCGGCGCCGGTAACCTCGCCGGCGGCATACGCGAGCAGCGGGCGCACGCGTTTGCCGCCGCCCAAGGCCGCGTAGCGCATCGCCTCGTGCAGGCCGGCCAGCGCGCCGGTGGTAGGCGCGAGCGCGCGGTCCAGCACGTCCTCGATGCGCCGCATCGTGCTGCGCCCGGTCGGGTCGTCGGGGTTGGGGCGCGTCAACTCGTCGATGTAGGGACGGTGGAGGTCGACCTCGCCCTGGCCGTTGCGCGGCAGACGGCCGAAGTCGCGCTCCATCTCCGCCAGCGAGCCGTAGACGTCCACGCGCGGGTAGGCCGGGTCATCGCTCTTCCACACCGGGATCGGCGACCCCCAGTAGCGGTTGCGGCTGATCGACCAGTCGCGGGCCCCCTCGAGCCACTTTCCGAACTGCCCGTCCTTGACGTTCTCGGGAACCCACGTGATCTCGGCGTTGTTCGCGATCAGCCGGTCCTTGATGTCGGTGACGCGCACGAACCAGCTGGAGACGGCCTTGTAGATGAGGGGGTTCCGGCACCGCCAGCAGTGCGGATACGAGTGCTCGTAGCTGGCCTGCCGCAGCAGGCGGCCGCCCTGGCGCAGCAGCCGGATGAGCGGCGTGTTGGCCTCCATCCACAGCATCCCGGCGACGTCGGAGACGGCCGGAAGGAAGCGGCCGCCGTCGTCGAGGGAGAGGATCGTGGGAAGCCCCGCGGCATCGGCGAGTCGCTTGTCGTCCTCGCCGTAGGCGGGGGCCTGGTGGACGATGCCGGTGCCGTCGGTGGTGGTGACGTAGTCGTCGACGAGGATGTGCCAGGCATCGCCCGTCCCCCAGGTCTCGGCGTCGGCGTAGTAGTCGAAGAGCCGGTCGTAGGCGACGCCGGCGAGGTCCGCGCCGACCACGATGGTCTGCACGGCCGCCGCGGCCTCCTCGGCGGAGGCGTAGCCGAGATCCTTCGCGTAGCCGGGGAGGAGCTCCTCGGCGAGGAGATACCGGTGCGCGGTGGCCTCGATGGCGAGGTCGGGCTCACCGTCCGGGCTGCGGTGCACGTCGGCGGCGCCGTTCGGGCCGCCGGGGACGACGACGTACCGGATGCCGGGGCCCACGGCCAGCGCCAGGTTGGTCGGCAGCGTCCACGGGGTCGTCGTCCAGGCCAGCGCCCGGACGCCGGTGAGGCCCATCGCCTCGGCCTTGGCACCCACGAGGGGGAACGTCACGGTCACCGACGGGTCCTGGCGCATCTTGTAGACGTCGTCGTCCATCCGCAGCTCGTGGCTGGACAGTGGGGTCTCGTCACGCCAGCAGTACGGGAGCACACGGTAGCCCTCGTAGGCGAGGCCCTTGTCGTAGAGCGAGCGGAACGCCCACAGCACCGACTCCATGTAGGTCGTGTCCAGCGTCTTGTAGCCGCGGTCGAAGTCGACCCAGCGAGCCTGCCGGGTGACGTAGTCCTGCCATTCGCGGGTGTACTCCAGGACGGAGGAGCGGGCCTTCGCGTTGAAGGTCGCGACCCCCATCCGCTCGATCTCCTCCTTCTCCGTGATCCCGAGCTGCTTCATCGCTTCGAGTTCGGCGGGAAGGCCGTGGGTGTCCCACCCGAACACGCGGTCGACCTTCTTGCCCCGCATCGTCTGGAACCGCGGGAAGACGTCCTTGGCGTACCCGGTGAGGAGGTGGCCGTAGTGGGG
>CAZBZR010000048.1:0-10890 GCA_964496445.1 uncultured Microbacterium sp. | reverse complement strand
AGGCCGTGGGCGAAGGGCGGGCCGTCGTAGAACACCCACTCCGCGGCACCCTCGCGCTGCGCGATGGAGGCGCGGAAGGTGTCGTCGGCGGCCCAGAAGGCGAGGGTGTCCTCCTCGATCCCGGGGAACCGCGGGCTCGGCACGACGGGGTCGGCGGCGGGGCCGAACGAGGACTTCGGGTAGGTCATGTCACTCCAGCAGGTGTCGGATTCCCTGCGAGGACGACCCTTGCGGACCGCGGTACCACCCCGCGTGGCCCCCGCGACGGGGACCCACTCTCACTGCGGCTGTGACGGGCCTGCCCCGCTCGGTTCTACTGAGGGCGCCGCCCCGTTCTTCCGAGAGCTCCCCGGTGATGGCCGGATCGATGCTCGTCCTCCGATTCTACGGCCAAAGCGGCCGCCGCGAGCGGCCGACGGCCCGTTCCGCCACGCCGGTTTTCCGGACTCGGTCCAACAAGGACGAAATGCGCGGCATGATGGACACTCGTGACCACCGCATCGCCCGTCTCCGCCTCCTCCTCCCCCGCACGCCGCGTCTCGTGGGCGTCGATGGTGGGAACCTCGCTGGAATCCTTCGACTTCTACGTCTACGCGTACTTCTCGGCGTACTTCATCGGCCCGCTCTTCTTCGAGCCGCTGGGAACGGCCGGGGGCACCCTGGCCGGCTTCACCACGATCGCCGTCGCGTTCGTCGTGCGCCCGATCGGCGCCGTCATCTTCGGCTACATGGGCGATCGCCTCGGGCGCCGCGCGACGCTGCTGTGGACCGTCGGCATCATGGGCGTGGCCACCGGCCTCATCGGCGTGCTGCCGACGTTCGCGCAGGCGGGCTGGTTCGCCGCGGTCCTGCTCGTGCTGCTGCGCATCGCACAGGGCCTCTCGCTCGGCCGGGAGGGGGGCGGGTCGCTCCTCCTCGCCACCGAGCACGCCGGCCCCGTCAAGCGCGCGTTCTACGCCGCCATCCCGCAGCTGGGGTCGCCGGTGGGATCGATCCTGTCGGCCGTGGCCTTCCTCGTGCTCACCGCGGTCCTCCCGGCGGAGGAGCTCGCGGCGTGGGGATGGCGGATCCCGTTCCTGCTGGCGTTCCCGCTGCTGCTCATCTCGCTCTACCTCCGCGTGTCGATCGATGAGACTCCGGTGTTCCGCGGCGTCGTCGCCCAGGAGCGCCGCGAGCGGGTGCCGTTCGTGACGATGTTCGCCCGGCGCCCCGTCGCCATCGTCATCGCGGTGGGCGCCGCCCTCCTCGGCATCGGGTCGTACTCGCTGATGAACACCTACACGATCAACTACGGCGTCACCCAGCTCGGCTTCTCCTACCAGGACCTCCTGATCGCCACGACCATCGGCGGGCTGCTGCAGCTGATCACGGTGCCGACGTTCGGATGGCTCGCCACGCGCGCCGGCTCGGCCCGCGTAGTGGCATGGGGTGCGCTCGGAACGCTCCTGATCACCTTCCCGATGTACTTCCTCCTGCAGTTCGCGACCTTCCCGATCCTCGTGGCGACGATGATCGTCGGCGGCATCCTGCCGACGATGTCGTGGGCGGCGCTGGGCGGGCTGATGAACGACCTGTTCCCCGACTCGTTCCGCTACTCGGCGCTGTCGGTCTCGTACGCCATCGCGGCCACCGTGAGCGGGTTCGTGCCCGTGCTCACCTTCGCGCTGGGCGAGGCGACCGGGTTCGCGTGGTGGCATCCGGGGATCGTCCTGGCGGTCATGTCCGCGGTGACCCTCGTCGCGGCGTGGGCGGCATCGCGCCGCCGTCCCGAGCCCGAGATCGCCGTCGCCCCCGAAACCGCCACCGCCCGCGTCTAACCCCGCTCTCCCCCGCCCCGCCCTGCCCCACCCCGCTCACCCGCACCATTTCGCTGCTTCGGCGCCGCCGAGGGGACGCAATGGTGCGGGTGAGCGATGGTTCACGCGCGACATGGTGCGGGCGAGCAGTGCGGGCGAGCGGCGGGGGCGGGGCGGGTAGAATCGCGGGGTCCCACACTCAGGCACGCACACACGGTGCCGCACATATCGAGGAGACCCCATGGCCGACGCGCGAATTCCCGACAAGCCCGCCCTGGAAGGCCTCGAGCCGAAGTGGGACGCGGCCTGGGCCGCCCAGGGCACGTACCTCTTCGATCGCGCCCGCGCAGCCGCGTCCGGCCGCGCCGGGGTCTTCTCCGTGGACACCCCGCCCCCCACCGCATCCGGGAGCCTCCACATCGGGCACGTCTTCAGCTACACGCACACCGACGTCAAGGTGCGCTTCGAGCGGATGCGGGGAAAGACGGTCTTCTACCCGATGGGCTGGGACGACAACGGCCTGCCCACCGAGCGCCGCGTGCAGAACTACTACGGCGTGCGCTGCGACACCTCGCTCGCCTACGACCCCGACTTCACGCCGCCCTTCCGCGGCGACGCGAAGAGCCTGAAGCCCGCCGATCAGGTGCCGATCAGTCGCCGCAACTTCATCGAGCTGTGCGAAGAGCTGACCCTCGAGGACGAGAAGCAGTTCGAGAACCTCTTCCGCACCCTCGGGCTCTCGGTCGACTGGACCCAGACCTACCGCACGATCTCGGATGACACCATCCGCACCAGCCAGCTCGCGTTCCTGCGCAACCTCGAGCGCGGCGAGGCCTACCAGGCCCTCGCGCCGACGCTGTGGGACATCGACTTCCGCTCCGCGATCGCACAGGCGGAGCTCGAAGACCGCGATCAGCAGGCCGCGTACCACCGGGTCGCCTTCCACAAGAGCGACGGCACGGGCGACATCCTCATCGAGACCACCCGCCCCGAACTCCTCCCCGCGTGCGTCGCCCTCGTCGCCAACCCCGACGACGAGCGCTACCAGCCGTACTTCGGCTCGACCGTGCGCACGCCGCTGTTCGACGTCGAGGTGCCGGTGCTCGCGCATCCCCTCGCCCAGCCCGACAAGGGCACCGGCATCGCCATGATCTGCACATTCGGCGACGTCACCGACATCATCTGGTGGCGCGAGCTGGACCTGCCCAACCGCACCATCCTCGGTCAGGACGGCCGCGTCCTCCCCGACGCCCCCGAGGTGCTGGTGACGGATGCGGCGAGGGCGGCGTACGCCGAACTGGCCGGCAAGACCGTCTTCAGCGCGAAGAAGCGCATCGTCGAGCTGCTGCAGGAGTCGGGCGAGCTGCTCGAGGTCTCCCCGCCGTTCACCCACCCGGTCAAGTTCTACGAAAAGGGCGATCGGCCGCTGGAGATCGTCTCCACGCGGCAGTGGTACCTCCGAAACGGCGCGCGCGACGCCGCCCTGCGCGAGCGACTCATCGAGATGGGCCGCACCATGGGATGGCACCCCGACTTCATGCGCGTGCGCTACGAGAACTGGACCAACGGCCTCACCGGCGACTGGCTCGTCTCGCGACAGCGCTTCTTCGGCGTGCCCATCCCGGTGTGGTACGGCCTGGACGAGAACGGGGACCGCGACTACGACCGCGTCCTCACCCCCGACCTCGCCCGCCTCCCGGTGGATCCCACCACCGACGTCCCCGACGGCTACACCGAGGATCAGCGCGGCGTTCCGGGCGGGTTCGACGCCGAGCGCGACATCTTCGACACGTGGGCGACCTCGTCGCTGACGCCGCAGCTGGCCGGCGGCTGGCAGCGCGACGAGGAGCTCTGGAACCTCGTGGCGCCCTTCGACGTGCGCCCGCAGGGGCAGGACATCATCCGCACGTGGCTGTTCTCCACGATGCTGCGCAGCGTGCTGGAAGACGGCCGCGCACCGTGGACGGATGCGGCGATCTCCGGCTTCATCGTCGACCCCGACCGCAAGAAGATGTCGAAGTCCAAGGGCAACGTCGTCACCCCCGCCGACATCCTCGAGGCCCACGGCACGGATGCGGTGCGCTACTGGGCCGCCTCCAGCCGCCTGGGCGCGGACGCCGCCTTCGACCCGCAGAACCCCACGCAGGTCAAGATCGGCCGGCGCCTCGCGATCAAGCTGCTGAACGCGGCGAAGTTCGTCCTGTCCTTCCCAGTGCCCGAGGGCGCGGCGGTCACCCACGCCCTGGATGCGTCGATGCTGGCCACCCTCGACCGCGTGGTGCGCGACGCGACCCGCGCGTTCGAGAACTTCGACCACGCCCGTGCACTGGAGCTGACCGAGTCGTTCTTCTGGACGTTCTGCGACGACTATCTCGAACTGGTCAAGGAGCGCGCCTACGACCAGGCCGACCCCGGCCAGGCCTCGGCGGCGCTGGCCCTGCGCACGGCGCTGTCCACTCTCCTCCGCCTCTTCGCGCCGGTGCTGTCCTTCGCGGCCGAGGAGTCCTGGTCGTGGTTCAACGACGGCTCGGTGCACCGGGCGGCGTGGCCGGAGCCGCAGGAGATCGACGGCGACCCCGCCGTCCTCGTCGCGGTGAGCGAAGCGCTCATCGGCATCCGCCGTGCCAAGACCGAGGCGAAGGTCTCGCAGAAGACCCCCATCGCCTCCCTCACCCTGCACACGCCCGCGGCCGACGCCCTGCGCCTGGCCGAGGGCGACCTGCGGGCGGTCGGCCGCATCGCGGAGATCACGTTCGTCGACGCCGAGGCGACCGCCGTCGGCGAGATCCGTCTGGCACCCCTGGAGGACTGATGCAGCTCGGAACCCGCTGGACCCTCGGCGACACTCCCCCCGCCGCCGTCCCCGAGGCCCTTCACGGCCAGATCGCGGCGGTGGAGCGCCTGCTCTCCGCCGAGCAGCTCGCCCACCAGCCGGCTCCCCGGTGGACCCTGACGTGGCTGGAGGGTCGACCCGTGGCGGAGCTGGACACCGGCGTCATCGTCACGATCGATCGCGACGGCGAGGTCGTGGTGCACAAGGACGACGAGGACGAGTTCGGCTAGACCGGCTCCGACCCAGCCGACGCGCGCCGGAGGGTCGCGCATCGGTCATCGCGGCAGCAGTCCCTGATGCACCGCGCATCCGCGGTCGCGTGCCTGCTCTGCCGCGGCGTCGTGGGCGCGCATCATGGGGATGCGCGCGGCACGCCGGCGGATGCGGGCGACCGCCAGCGCCTCCAGCCGGTGTGCGGCAGCGAGCAGCAACCGGTCGACGGAGCGAGCGGGGGCGAGGGCGGGGCCGACGAGGGCGGTCATGTCAGCGTCCTTCCAGAGGCAGCGGGAACACGTCGGAGCGGATGGTGACCGGCCGGACGTCCTCGCCCTGCTGGTCGCGGTAGGCATCGACGGTCTCGTCGATGATGTCCTGGAGACGCCGGCTGAGCGCCTCCATCTGGGCGGGGGTGAGCCGGGCGGTGCCGGTCGAGATCATCGCCCCGTTCCGCCACTGCTCCGGCTCGTCGTCCATCGCAGTGGCGGCCCAGTGCATCAGCTGCTGATGGCGGCGGTTGAGCGTCTCGGTGAGCACGACCTGCATGCTCGCCCGACCGGCGGGGGTACGCGCGACGTCGGGGTTGGACATTTCGATACCGCCACGCGGGCGCTCCCACCAGCGATCCCGGCCGTTGCCGCGGTCGGCGACCTCGCGGATGAGGTTCTGCCGAGCGAGAGCCCGCAGGTGATAGCTCGTCGAGCCGGACGACTCCCCCGTCAGGGCGGCCAACGAGCTGGCCGTCTGCGGCCCGTACTGGCTCAGGATGTCGAAGATCTGCACGCGGAGCGGGTGGGCGAGGGCCCGCAGCGCGCCGGCGTCGAGCACGCGGTTGGGGCGCTCCTGCTCGTCTGCGGTGCTCATATTGCAAAGCTATCTTTGCAGTGGACTCTTTGCAAGTATTTCTTTGCGAATTGTGCTCCCCCGCGCTCCCCCCGTTTACGCTGACGACATGGCATCCCCTTCCCCGCTCCTCGATCCGTCCCCTCTCCCCTACGGTCTCCCCGACTACGCGGCCATCCGCAGCGAGGACTACCTGCCGGCGTTCGAGGAGGCGATGCGGGAGCAGCGGGACGCCGTTACCGCCATCACCGCGAGCGAGGACGCACCGACCTTCGACAACACGCTGCGGGCACTGGAGGACAGCGAGGCGGAGCTGGGGCGGGTGGCGCGCACGTTCTACACCGTCGCCTCGGCCGACGCGACGGCGGAGATCCAGGAGATCGAGGAGACGCTCGCCCCGCTGATGGCCGCTCACACCGACGCGATCGTCCTCGACAGCGCCCTGTTCGCGCGGGTCACCGCACTCTTCCAGGCACGGGACAGCCTCGAGCTGACGCCGGAGCAGCGGTACCTGGTCGAGCGCCGCCACACCGAGATGGCACGGGCAGGCGCCGGACTGGACGAGAACGCGAAGGAGCGGCTCCGCGCCCTCAACCAGCGCCTGTCGACGCTGACGACCACCTTCGAGAAGAACCTCCTCGCCGACACGAATGATCTCGCCGTGATCTTCTCCGACGCCGATGAGCTGGACGGGCTGTCGGCGGGCGAGCTGTCCGCCGCGGCGCAGGCCGCGACCGAACGCGGCCTCGAGGGATCCTTCCTGGTCTCGCTCACCCTCTTCACGGGACACCCCTACCTGTCGAGCCTCACCCGCCGCGAGAGCAGGCGTCGGATCCTCGAGGCCTCGCGCGCGCGGGGGCGCCGGGACAACGACCACGACAACCGTCCCGTCCTCGCCGAGATCGTCCGCCTCCGCGCCGAGCGTGCAGAGCTGCTCGGATATCCGAGCCATGCCGCCTATGTCACCGGCGACCAGACCGCCGGGTCTCCTGAAGCGGTCGCCGAGATGCTCCGGCGTCTCGCCGTACCCGCGGCGCGCAACGCGCGGCGCGAGCAGGCCGCCCTGCAGCGCCTCATCGACGGCGAGGCGTCGCCCTTCCCGCTGGAGCCCCATGACTGGGCCTTCTACACCGAGAAGGTGCGCGCCGCCGAGTACGATCTCGACCGCGGCGCCCTGCGCGCGTGGTTCGAGGCCGAGCGGGTGCTGCGCGACGGCGTGTTCTATGCGGCCGAGCGGCTCTACGGCATCCGCATCCAGGAGCGCAGCGACCTCACCGCCTATCACCCCGACGCCCGCGTGTTCGAGGTGACGGAAGCCGACGGGACGGCGCTCGGCCTGTTCGTCCTCGACCTCTACACGCGCGACACCAAGCGCGGCGGCGCGTGGATGAACTCCATCGTCGTGCAATCCGACCTGCACGGCGGCGCGCCGGTGGTCGTGAACAACCTCAATGTCGTCAAGCCCGCGCCGGGCACGCCCACCCTCCTCACCCTCGACGAGGTCACGACCCTCTTCCACGAGTTCGGTCACGCACTGCACGGCCTCTTCGCCCGAGTGACGTATCCGCACTTCGGCGGCACCGCCGTCTACCGCGATTTCGTCGAGTTCCCCAGCCAGGTCACCGAGATCTGGATCTTCTGGCCGGAGATCCTCGACAACTACGCCCGACCCGTCGGCCCCGGCGAGCCGCTCCCCCGCGACGTCGTCGAGCGGCTCCACGCCTCCGAGGCCTTCAACCAGGGCTTCGCGACCAGCGAATACCTGGCCGCATCCTGGATCGACCAGGCGTGGCACGGCCTGTCGGCGCAGGAGGCGGCTGCGGAGCCGGACGTGACGGACTTCGAGGCGGCGGCACTGGCCGACATCGGCCTCGACAACCCCGCCGTCCCCACCCGCTACGCCTCGACGTACTTCGCGCACATCTTCTCCGGCGGGTACAGCGCCGGGTACTACTCCTACATCTGGAGCGAGGTGCTCGACGCCGACACGGTCGAGTGGTTCCGCGAGAACGGCGGTCTCACCCGCGAGAACGGCGACCGCTTCCGTGCGCGGCTCCTCGGGGTCGGCGGATCGAAGGATCCGCTCGAGGCCTACCGCGACTTCCGTGGCCGGGATGCGCAGGTGCATCCGCTCCTGGAGCGGCGGGGCCTCACCGACTGACCCCGCGCAGGCTCGCGACGAACGTTCGCACACGCTCTGCCATCGCCGCGGGCTCCTCCGCGACGGTGAAGTGCCCGCCGTGCTCGAGGCGCTCGAACACGCGCAGGTCACGGTAGAAGCCACGCGCGAGGCTCTCGGGATAGTCGGCCTCGTGACGCTGGATGAACACTGCCGCCGGCACGGTGACCGGCGGGATCGGGGCGGGGGTGTCGGCCCCCTCGTAGTACGTGCGGAAGGACGTGCCGATCGACTGGGTCACCCAGTAGATCATCACGTCGGTGAGCAGGCGGTCGCGCGAGATGCTGCCCTCGATCGCGCGCGGATCGCCGGCAGGGATGTCGGCCCACTCCACGAGCTTCTCGACGAGCCACGCGAGCAGCCCCGCGGGCGAGTCGTTGAGGGCCACCGCCAAGAGGTCGGGACGGGTGGCCTGGACGTGCCCGTACGCCCCATCGACCTGGTGGTCGCGGGCCAGTCGCGCGAAGAACGCGGCCACCTCGGGGTCGTCCGAGGCGGCCCGCTCGGCGGGTGTGCCGAAATGGGCGTGGGTGGCGATGATCGCCTGCACCGCCTCGGCGTGCGTCGCCGCCAGCAGCTCGTTGACGTTCGCCGAGACATCCTCGCCATACGTCACGTACCGCTCGTAACCCAGGACCTCGGTCATCAGTGTGTGCATGGTGTCGGCCAGCTGGCGCTCGTTCATCAGCGCGGAGGCGTACGGCGAGGAGAACCCGAAGCCGGGGAAGCTCGGCAGCACGACGTGGAAGTCGGGCAACGCGTCGGCGAAGTCCAGCTGCAGCGCGAAGGTGTGCGGCCAGCCGTGCATGATGAGCAGCGCGGGCGCGTCCGCGGCGACGGCCGGACGATGGACGAAGTGCACGCGCGCACCGTCGATGTCGGCGGTGTACTGCGGATAGGCGTTCAGCCGGCTCTCCTGGGCCCGCCAGTCGAACCGCTCCCACGAGGCGACGAGCTCGGCGAGGTAGTCCGCGCTCATGCCGGAGCGCGGAGCGCGCGGGGAATCGGGTAGCAGCCGCGTGCGCCTCAGCCGCCCGCGGAGGTCGTCGAGGACGTCATCGGGAACGGCGAGGCGGAACGGTTCGGGGGTCATGCCGGCACGTTACCGCCGGCCTCCGACGTCGGTCAGGCGCTCTTGCGCTTCTGCGCCGCGAGCACGAGCGTGGGGGCGGCGCCCTCGGAGACGGCGGCGCGCGTGATGACCACCTTCGCGACGTCCTCCGCGGAGGGGATGTCGAACATGATCGGCCCGAGCACGTCTTCCAGGATGGCGCGGAGGCCCCGGGCTCCGGTCTTGCGGGCGACGGCGAGGTCGGCGATCGCGCGGAGCGCCTCGTCCTCGAACTCCAGCTGCACTCCGTCGAGCTCGAACATCCGCTGATACTGCTTGACCAGGGCGTTCTTGGGCTCCGTGAGGATCTCCATGAGCGCGTCCTGGTCCAGCGGCGAGACGGAGGCGACGACCGGGAGCCGGCCGATGAACTCCGGGATGAGACCGAACTTGTGCAGGTCTTCGGGGAGCACCTCGCTGAAGAGGTTGAGGTCTTCGCCCTTGTCGTGGAGAGGCGCGCCGAACCCGACGCCGTGCTTTCCGACGCGCGAGGAGATGATCTCCTCCAGGCCCGCGAACGCGCCCGCGACGATGAACAGGACGTTCGTCGTGTCGATCTGGATGAACTCCTGGTGGGGATGCTTGCGACCGCCCTGCGGGGGGACGGAGGCGACCGTGCCCTCGAGGATCTTCAGCAGCGCCTGCTGCACGCCCTCACCCGAGACGTCGCGCGTGATCGAGGGGTTCTCGGCCTTGCGGGCGATCTTGTCGACCTCGTCGATGTAGATGATGCCCGTCTCGGCGCGCTTGGTGTCGAAATCGGCGGCCTGCAAGAGCTTGAGGAGGATGTTCTCCACGTCTTCGCCGACATAGCCCGCCTCGGTCAGGGCCGTCGCATCCGCCACCGCGAACGGCACGTTGAGGCGCTTGGCGAGGGTCTGCGCGAGGTAGGTCTTCCCGCAGCCGGTCGGGCCGAGCAGGAGGATGTTGCTCTTGGCGATGTCGACCTCGTCGGCGCGCTGCTCGGCCGGCTGGAGGGTGCCGTGGGCGCGGATGCGCTTGTAGTGGTTGTACACCGCGACGGCGAGGGCGCGCTTGGCGGGCTCCTGGCCGACGACGTACTCCTCCAGGAACGAGAAGATCTCGCGGGGCTTGGGCAGGGCGAACTCCGAGACGGTGCCGGCGGAGGACTCCGCCATCCGCTCCTCGATGATCTCGTTGCACAGCTCGACGCATTCGTCGCAGATGTACACACCCGGCCCGGCGATCAGCTGCTGGACCTGCTTCTGGCTCTTTCCGCAGAAGGAGCACTTGAACAGGTCGGCGCTCTCACCGATGCGTGCCATCCGGCTCCTCCTCGTGCGGTAGGGGGGAAGCCTCCCCCCGGGGTGTATCGAGCCTAACCGCTGTCCGCGACATCGGTGCGTATTGCGACACGCCTTCGGCGGGAACGGCGAAGCCCCCGCCCAGGAGGGCGGGGGCTTCGGGTGCGACCTACTTCGTCAGCGCCGCAGGCGTGCGCTTGCGGGTCGTGAGCACCTGGTCCACCAGGCCGTACGTCACGGCCTCCTCGGCGGAGAGGATCTTGTCGCGGTCGATGTCCTTGTTCACCTGCTCGGCGGAGCGGTTCGAGTGCGCGGCCAGCGTGTCCTCGAGCCACGTGCGCATGCGCATGATCTCCGCGGCCTGGATCTCGATGTCCGACGCCTGACCGTGGCCGGCCTCGCCCACCGCAGGCTGGTGGATGAGGATGCGGGCGTTCGGCAGCGCGAGACGCTTGCCGGGCGCACCGGCGGCGAGGAGCACCGCGGCGGCCGAAGCCGCCTGGCCGAGCACGACCGTCTGGATCTGTGGCGACACGTACTGCATGGTGTCGTAGATCGCGGTCATGGCCGTGAAGGAGCCGCCGGGCGAGTTGATGTACATGATGATGTCGCGGACGGGGTCCTGGCTCTCCAGGACCAGCAGCTGC
>CAZBZR010000047.1:0-18756 GCA_964496445.1 uncultured Microbacterium sp. | reverse complement strand
ACCAGTTCGCTTTCTTGCACGAATGACACGCCTGTTGCGCCTCCCGGTGCCACCCGCGACATCGAGAAGCTCGCCGAGAAGCAGCTGAAGGCCGCGGGGCACACCGCCGGCGCGCTCACCCACCGCACGGTGAGCATCATGGCGGAGCAGCTGGGTTTCGAACTGCTCTACGTCAACGACCTGCCGCACTCGGCGCGCTCGGTGACCGACCTCGAGAACGGCCGCATCTACCTGCCGCCCGCCTCGATCCCCGGCGGCCACGGCCTGCGGTCGATGGCGCTGCAGGCGATGGCGCACCGCCTGCTCGGCCACAAGCGTCCGAGCGACTACGCCGACTTCCTCCAGCAGCGCCTGGAGATCAACTACTACGCCGCCTGCTGCCTCATGCCCGAGACGAACTCGGTGGCGTTCCTGCAGCAGGCCAAGAAAGACCGCAACCTCGCCGTGGAAGACTTCCGCGATGCGTTCGGGGTGACCCACGAGGCCGCCGGGATGCGCCTGACCAATCTCGCGACGGTGCACCTGGGCATCCGGATGCACTTCCTGCGCGTCGACGGCTCCGGTGCGATCTCGCGCGTGTACGAGAACGACGATCTCCCGCTGCCGGTGGATGTCACCGGGTCGGTCGAGGGCCAGATGGCGTGTCGCCGGTTCGCCGCGCGGCGGGCGTTCTCCGAGCAGAACCGCACCACCGAGCACTATCAGTACACCGACACCCCGGCCGGGACGTACTGGTGCTCGACGCAGACCGGCACCACCTCCGAGGGCGACTTCTCCATCACCGTCGGGGTGCCCTTCGACGACGCGCGGTGGTTCCGCGGGCGCGAGACGCCGCAGCGCGCGCAGTCGCGATGCCCCGACGAGTCGTGCTGCCGGCGCCCGCCCACCGATGCCGCCGAGCGCTGGGGCGGCAAGGCCTGGCCGAGCGCGCGCGTGCACATGCACATGTTCTCGCCGCTGCCGCGGGGGGATTTCCCGGGCGTCGACGACACCGAGGTGTTCGAGTTCCTCGACCGCCACGCCGGCACGTAGGTCAGCCGGCCGCGAAGACGCGTCAGGCCGGGGTCCCGACCGCCCACAGCGGCTGCGGCAGGACGCCGTGCACCTCCCATTCGCCGATCCAGCGGTCCTTGAACAGCACGGGATTGTGGCTGGAGACCGTCCGGGCGTTGCGCCAGTGCCGGTCCAGCCCCGCCGTCCGCGCCGTCGCCGACGCACCGAGCGCGTCGAAGATCCGTGAGGTGATCTGCGTCACCGTACGCGTGACGAAGGACTGCGCCTGCGCAGCGCGGATCTCCGCGATCCCCGCCGCCCGGCGCACGGCCTCCTCGGCGGCGGCCCCCGGCGCCGCCAGCGCCGCGCGGGCGGCCGCGTGGGCGCGCTCGAGGTCGTCCGCGACGGCGAGCGCCGTCCGCTCCACGGCGAACGCGAGCGCCGACTGCTCACCGACGAGCCCCAGGATCTGCGGATCGTCGGCCGCGCGCGCGGCGGTGCCGTGCGAGTAGGACCGGGCGCGGGCTCGCAGCGCGGATGCCGTGTCTTCGACGGCCGCGCGGGCGATGCCGGCCAGCACCGCCAGCAGCACGAACTGGTACAGCGCCGTCTGGTATGCCACGCGCTCGGGCACCGGCACCACGTCGGCGGGGTCGGCGACGGCGTCGTCGAAGACGATCGTGCCCGTGCCGGTCAGCCGCTGCCCGAAGCCGTCCCAGTCGTCGCTCACCGCGACGCCGGGCTGGTCGAGCCGGACGAGCACCGCGACGTCGCGTCCATCCGACACGCGATGGGCCACCGCATCCGTCCACTCCGCGAAGAGGCTCCCGGTGGTGTAGAACTTCCGCCCGCGCACGCGCAGCGTGCCGTCGGGATGCGCGTGGAGCTCAGTGCCGGCGCGCGCGTGCGTCGACCCGGCGGCCTCGCTCCACGCGTTGCCGGTGATCTCCCCCGCGGCGATGCGCGCGAGCCACCGCGCGCGGAAGCCCTCGTCCGCGGTCGTGAGGGCGTGCTCGACGAGCGCGATGTGACCGCGGAGGATCTGCGCCACGTTCGGGTCGGCGGCGGACACCGCGATCAGCAGCCGGCCGAACTGCGGCCAGTCCAGGCCCAGTCCGCCGCGCTCACGCGGGAGCCGGGCCGCGCCGAGGCCCGCGGCGCGGAGCGCGCCGACCTCGTCGTGGGGCAGCCGCCGCTCCCGATCGCGCGCCCCGGCCCCGTCACGGATGTCGTCGACGACGGGCCGGAACCGCGCCGCGATCTCCGCCGGCAGCTCCGCCCAGAGGGCGTCGGCGGCGCTCACGTGTAGAGGGAGATCGGCTGCACGACGCCGGTGAGGAAACGGGCCCCCACCTCGAGCTTCTTGTAGTCGACCGGGTCGTGGAGCGAATGGGTGCGGACGTTGCGCCAGTGCAGGTCCAGCCCGACCTTCGTCGCGGTCGAGCTCGCCCCGGTCGCCTCGAACACGCGGTGGGCGACGTCGACGGCGGTGTCGCTGGAGACCACCTTCAGCTGCGCGACGCGGAAGGCGAGGTCGGCCCGGTCGGCAGGGGTGACCTCCGCGCCGCGGCCGATGGCCGTGTCGAAGGCGCGGCCCACCACGTCGGCGAGGGCCTCCACCGCCGCCACGCGCGAGAGGAGCTCGCCGTACAGCCGCCGCACGAACGGGTCTTCGGCGTAGGTGTCCACGCCGGAGAGGAACCACGAGTTGGCGCGCGCGACGGTGAGCTCCCGCGCCTGGGCGAGCGCGCCCTCGGCGATCCCCAGGTAGAGGTTGGCGAACACGAGCTGGATGCCGGGCGTGACGAAGCTCTGCAGCGGCTCATCGGTGCCGAATCCGAGGACGTGCGGCGGGTCGACCCGCACGTCGTGGTAGCGCACGGTGTTGCTGGCCGAGAGCCGCTGGCCGAGGTGATCCCAGTCGTCCACGAGCTCGACGCCCTCGTGGCCGAACGGCAGGACGAGGTAGGCGAGCTCGCCGTCGTGGGCGCCCCCGCGGACGACGGCATTGACCAGGAGAGCCTCGCCGACGCCCGACCCCGTCGAGAAGCGCTTGAAACCGGCGAGACGGTAGCCGTCGCCGTCCACGGTGAGGGTGAGGTTCGGATCGACCGGGTTCACCGAGTCGCCCCACAGCCACCGCCCGGCGATCGACGCGCGGTACCACCGCTCGCGCTCGGCGGCGGGGGCGATCAGCGCGATGTTGGCGGAGTTGATGTAGTGGTAGCCCAGGAGCTGCGCGATCGAGGCGTCGCGCCGGGCGAGGATGCGCACCGCGCGCACCGCGCTCTCCCAGTGGCCTCCGCCGCCGCCGTACTCGGCCGGGTCGAGCAGCGTGGTCAGGCCCGACTCCTGCAGCAGCGCCTTCTCGGCGAAGGGCTGCGCGTTGGCGCGGTCGCGCTCCAGCGCGTCGGCGCCGAGCCGTGCGGCGACCGTCTCGGCGACGGCGTCCCAGCGGGCGCGCTCTGCGGTGTCGGCGACGCCGCTCCAGTGGGTGCGGGCGGCGGTGTCGGTGGTGGTCATCGTTCTCCTCCGGATGCGGCGGCGGTGGTGACAGGGGTGCGCCGCTCGCCGTCGGCGGCGCTCGGCGCGGCGGCGAAGGCGCCGCGGTAGGCGTGTGCGGGATGCCACGCGGGGACGACGGGGCTGCCGGAGAGCCGCTCGCGGAGCGTCCCCTCCGGGTAGCGGTCCCAGACCCTGCCCCGGCGGCGCAGTTCCGGCATGAGGTGGGTGACCACGTCGGCGAAGGTGCCGGGCGAGATCACGTAGGCGAGGTTGAACCCGTCGATGCCGGCCACGTCCACCCACCGCTCCAGTTCGTCGGCCACGGTGGCGGCGCTGCCGACGAGGACCGCACCGATGCCGCCGATGCCGACGTACTCGGCGATGTCGCGCGGCGTCCATTCCCGGGTGGGGTCGGCCTTGGTGAAGATCGACAGCGCGGAGCGGGCCGCATCCGTGTCGACGTAGGCGAGCGGCTCGTCGGGGTCCAGGGCCGACAGATCGATGCCCGACCAGCCGCCGTACAGGGCCAGCGCCCCCTCCAGCGAGACGTACTGCCGGTAATCGGCGTACTTCGCCTGCGCCTCCTCGTCGGTCTCGGCGACGATGACGGTGGCGAGGGTGAGGATCTTCACCGACTCGGCGGGCCGACCGATCGCGGCCGCCTTCGCGCGGATGGCGTCGGTGGTGCGCCGGGTCAGCTCGGGGGTCAGGCCGTTGATGAACACCGCCTCACCGTGCCGTGCCGCGAACTCCTGGCCCCGCGGGGAGGCTCCGGCCTGGAAGATCACCGGTGTGCGCTGCGGCGAGGGCTCGCCGAGGTGGATGCCGGGAACCTCGAAGTGCTCGCCGCGGTGGGCGATCGGGTGCACCTTGGCGGGATCGGTGAACACGCCGGCTGCGCGATCGCGGCGCACCGCATCCTCCTCCCACGACCCCTCCCACAGCTTGTAGGTGACGTCGAGGAACTCGTCGGCGATGCCGTAGCGGTCATCGTGGGCGATCTGCGCGCCCAGCCCCAGGTTGCGCGCGGCGCTGTCGAGATACGACGTCACGACGTTCCAGCCGATGCGTCCGTCGGTGAGATGGTCGAGGGTCGTGAGGGTGCGCGCGAGCGCATACGGCTGCGCGTATGTGGACGCGATGGTCACGCCGAAGCCCAGGTGGTCGGTGACCGCCGCCATGGCGGAGATCGGGATGAGCGGGTCGCCGACGGGGACCTGCGCCGCGTCGCGGAGGGCGGGCGCCGCGGAGTCGCGGTACACGTCGTAGACGCCGACGACGTCGGCGATGAACATCGCGTCGAACGTGCCGTGCTCCAGGAGCTGCGCGAGGTCGGTCCAGTACGACAGGCGGTGGTACTCGTCCGCGCGGTTGTCGGGATGGCGCCAGAGACCCGGCGCCTGGTGGGTCACGCAGCTCATCTCGAACGCGTTGAGGATGATGCGCGATGCCATGGAGATCCTTCCGTGTGGAGCGGGCAGGCCCGGCGGCGCCCCCGCCCCGGAAAGCTAGCAACGCCGTGAGGGCGGGCCCCGGGCGGCCGTCACACGTCGTCATCCGGCGTCATGTGTCCTCGTGCGTGACGCCCCGCGTCCTCATGTGACGGCACCGGATGCGGCCGGGCGGCCGGCGGGCGAACAATGACGCAGCGCGGCCGTCGCCCTGGCCGCATCCCGAAACCGAGAGGCCCTTCCGATGTCCGCTGCCATCCCGCGCCGCCTGACCGTCGCCGCCGTCGGCGCCCTGACCGCCGTCACCCTGACCTCCTGCGCCGCCGGCGCCTCCGCCTCCGGCGGCGGCGAGGCCCCGTCGCTGACGGTGCTCCTCATCACCTCGCACGAGGGGGCCGCCGACTTGCTGGCCGAGCGCTACGAGGCCGAGACGGGCGTGCGGATCGACCCCGTCATCGTCCCCTACGACGAGATCGGCAACACCCTGGCGCTGGACCAGCAGTCGGGGGCGAACACCATCGACGTGGCCGCGCCCTGGTACGTCTCGATCGGCGACCTCGCCAGCGACGGCGCGATCCAGGACCTCACCGAGTGGATCGAGGAGACCCCGGAGCTGGACACCGACGATTTCATCCCGTCGATCTACGACGCCTACACCCTCTTCGACGGCAAGCGCTGGGGTCTGCCCTTCGACGGCGACACGCACGTGCTCTTCTCCAATGACGAGATCCTCGCCCGCAACGGCATCGCCGCCCCTCCCACCACGTGGGAGGAGTACGACGCGGCATCCGCCGCGGTCACCGCCGCCGAGGGCGGAGCGGGCGTGTACGGCAACGTGATCTTCGGCCAGAAGTCGCCGCTCATCCTCGGCGCCAGCTTCGCCAACCGCCTCGCCGGCTTCGGCGGGGAGTTCGTCGACGAGGACGGAAAGCCGGTCATCAACTCCCCCGAAGCCGTCGCGGCCGCCCAGTCGCTCGCCGACGCGCTCGACTCCGCCTACCCGACCCCGGCGCAGACGGCCTTCGGCGAGGGGAACTCGGCGTGGTACGCCGGAAACGCCGCCTTCATCGAGAACTGGACCGACCTCGGCGTCGGGTCGCAGATCAACCCCGACTCCACCGTCGCCGACCACTGGACGGCGTCGCTGCTGCCCGTCGGCGGCGAGAACACCCAGCCGCGCGCATCGCTCGTGGCGGGGTTCACCTGGGTGGTCGCCGCCAACACCGACAAGACCGATCTCGCCCGCGACTTCATCCAGTGGGCCGCCTCCAGCGAGGTGAACGAGGAGCTGCTCGTCGCCGACCCGCAGACCGGTATCGACCCCAACCGCATCTCGTCGCTGGAGAGCGACGAGTACGGGCAGAAGTACCCCGACCTGCAGCGCGTGAACCGCGCGACGCTGGACGGTGCGCTCGCCTGGCCGACCGGGAAGAACGCCACGCAGGCCGCAGAGGTGCTCACCGACGAGCTGGCCAAGCTCGTCGCCGGTGAGGTGACGGCAGAAGAGGCCCTGGACGCGACGCAGGCGGAGTGGGAGAAGCTCCTTGGCTGACGCCCCCTCGCGCCCGGGACGGTCCCCTCGTGGGCCGGCCCGGGCGCGGCGCCTGTTCGTGGCCCCGAGCGTGCTCGCCCTCGTCGTCCTCGGGGTCTATCCGCTCGTCTTCATCGTTGCCGCATCCGTGACCGAGTCCTCGCTCGGCCGCCCGTTCCAGGAGTTCGTGGGTGCCCAGACGTTCCTCGACGTCCTCGCCGACGCCGACGTGGTCGCCTCTCTCGTGCGCTCGGTGGCCTACGCCGTGGCCGTCGCCCTCGCCAGCCTCCTCCTCGGGGTCGCTGCGGCGCTCGCGCTCCACGGCGCGGTGCGACGCGGGTCGCTCCTGATGACGCTGCTCCTGCTGCCGCTGATGACCCCGCCGGTGGTCGCCGGGACTCTGTGGAAGCTCGTCTACCAGCCCGGCGGCGGCCTGCTGGCGGTGCTTCTCGGCGCCGTCGGCCTGCCGCGGGATGCCGTCGCCCCGCTGTCCTCGACGCTGTGGGCGCTGCCCGGCATCGCCGTCGCCGACATCTGGCAGTGGACGCCGCTGGTGGCGCTGCTCGTCTTCACCGCGCTCCTCGCGCAGGACCCCGAGGTCATCGAGGCCGCGCGCCTGGACGGTGCGCACGGCTGGCGGCTGTTCTCCTCGGTCACCCTTCCCGCGATCGCCGGCGTCGTGGCGGCGGCCTTCTTCATCCGCCTCGTCCTGGCCTTCAAGGTCTTCGACCTCGTGTTCATGATGACCTCCGGCGGGCCCGGCCAGTCGACCACCCTCACGTCGTACGTCATCTACCAGGCGGCGCTGCGCGAGTTCGACGTCGGGCGCGCCGCCGCGATCACCCTGCTTCTCGCGGTGGTGGTCACCGTCGTCACCCTTCCCGTCGTCGCCGTGACCCGGAGGCTCGCAGCGAATCATGAGTGACATCCGCATCCTTCCCCGCTCCCGTCCGCGGCGGGATCATCGCGGGGTCCTCGCCACGGTGGTGCTGTCGGCGCTCGTGCTCTTCTTCACCGTGCCGTTGCTGTACCTCGTCTCCGTCTCGCTCATGGGGCGCGACGAGACCGGGCAGGGCGTGCTCGTCCCCGCCGATCCGCAGTGGTCGAACTGGGGCGACGTGCTCGCCGGATCGGACCTTCTCCGCGGCATCGGCAACTCGCTGGTCGCCGCGCTCGGCGGGGCCGCGCTGACCCTGGCAGCCGCGCTGCCGGCGGCGTGGTCGATCGTCCGCTACCGCACGGGCGGGAAGACCCTCGCGGCGACCCTCATGAGCCCGTGGCTGCTGCCGCCCATCGTCGCCGTCGTGCCGCTGTTCACGCTGCTGCGCGTCGCGGGCCTGAACAACACCCTGCTCGGCCTGACCCTCGTCTACGCGCTGGTGAACATCCCCGTGGCGATCTGGCTCCTCGAGGGCTTCGTGCGGCGCCTGCCGATCGAGATCGAGGAGGCGGCCCGCATCGACGGCGCCGGCTCCGTCCGCCTCCTCGTGTCGGTGGTGACGCCGCTCCTCGCCCCCGCGCTCATCGCGATCGGCATCATCATCGCGGTGATGAACTACAACGAGTTCCTCCTCGCGACCTTCCTCACCCAGAGCCCCGACGCGCAGACCCTCCCGGTCGTGCTGTCGCTGTTCTACGGCGACCGTACGCCGCACTACGGGCGCATCGCCGCGGCCTCCGTGATCGGCGTGCTGCCGGTGTTCGCCGTGGCGGTGTTCCTGCAGCGCTGGCTCGTCGGCGGCCTGACGGTCGGCGCCGTGCGCTGACATCCGCCCGTCGACTCGCCACAAAGCGTCGGTTTCCGGGCGGAAATCCGACGCTTTGTGGCAACTCGACCGGGTGGGGGGTCAGGAGAAGGGGTTGGGGGTCAGCGTGTACTTGGTCTGGAGGTACTCGTGGATGCCCTCGGCACCGCCCTCACGCCCGAGGCCCGACATCTTCCACCCGCCGAAGGGCGCGGCGGCGTTGGACACGACGCCCACGTTCAGGCCCATCATCCCCGTCTCCAGGCGCTCGATCATGCGCTGTCCGCGGGCCAGGCTCTCGGTGAACACGTACGACACCAGCCCGTACTCGGTGTCGTTCGCGAGCCGCACGGCGTCGTCCTCGGTGTCGAACGGCACGATCGCCAGGACCGGCCCGAAGATCTCCTCGCGGAGGATGTCGCTGCCCGGCTGCACATCGGCGACGACGGTGGGTGCGTAGAAGGTGCCCGGGCCCTCGAGCGCCTCTCCGCCGGTGGTGACCGTGGCTCCGCGCGAGACCGCGTCGCCCACGAGCGCCTCGGCCTTCGCGACCGCGCGGTCATCGATGAGCGGCCCGATCTGCACCCCGTCCTCGGTGCCGCGGCCGATGCGCATCGCCGCGACCCGCTCGGTCACGCGCTGCGTGAACGCGTCCACGACGGAGCGGTGGACGATGAACCGGTTCGCGGCCGTGCACGCCTGGCCGATGTTGCGGAACTTCGCCGCGAGCGCGCCCTCCACGGCCTTGTCGAGGTCGGCGTCGTCGAAGATCACGAACGGCGCGTTGCCGCCGAGCTCCATCGAGGTGCGGAGGACCCCTCCCGCCGCCTGCTCGAGGAGCTTCTGCCCGACCGGCGTCGAGCCGGTGAACGACAGCTTGCGCAGCCGCGGGTCGCGGATGACGCGCTCGGAGACGGGCCCCGTCGAGGTCGTCGTGAGAACGTTGACCACGCCGGCGGGAACCCCCGCCTCCTCCAGCAGCTGCACGAAGAACAGGGTGGTCAGGGGCGTGAGCGAGGCCGGCTTGACCACGACGGTGCACCCGGCGGCGAGCGCCGGGGCGATCTTGCGGGTGGCCATCGCGAGGGGGAAGTTCCACGGCGTGATGAGGAAGCAGGGTCCCACCGGATGCTGCGTCACGATCATCCGGCCGGTGCCCTCGGGATTCGCGCCGTAGCGCCCCTGCACGTGGGCGGCCTCCTCGCTGAACCAGCGCAGGAACTCCCCGCCGTAGGCGACCTCCCCGCGCGCCTCGGCGAGGGGCTTTCCCATCTCCAGGGTCATCAGGAGAGCGATGTCCTCCTTGCGGGCCTGGAGGAGGTCGAACGCGCGGCGGAGGATCTCGGCGCGCTCGCGCACGGGGGTGGCGGCCCACGCGGGGAAGGCCTCGGCGGCGGCATCCATGGCCGCCTCGCCGTCGGCGACGGAGGCATCGGCGATCGAGCGCACCACCGCCCCGGTCGCGGGGTCGCGCACGTCGAGGGTCTTGCCGCCCTCGGCGGGCCGCCAGCGCCCTCCGATGAACAGCCCGTCGGGCACGGAGGCGAGCAGGTCGGTTTCGCGCGCGTTCGTCATCGTTCCTCTTTCTCGTGCGGCGTGGGCCCATTGTGCCGCGCACCCGCGGATGCGCCCATAGACGCGGCGTACACCGACGCGCCTTCGCTCGCCGTCACGTCCACTGCGGGCGCGCGGACGCGCCGAGCCCGAACACCGCGGCGAAGAAGTCCGCGAGCTCGGCGGTCGCCTCCAGCGGCAGCACGTGAGCGACGTACTGGTCGGGGCGCACCACGACGACGGCGCCCGCATCGCCGATGCCGCGCTCGGCGAAGATGTCGGCGGCGTTCCACGTCGACGGGGCCGCGGCGAACACCTTCTCCCAGTCGGTGAGCCCCAGCGGACCGGACTGGGGACGGAAGATCGCCGGCACGTCGGCGAGCTCGACCTCGTCGTACCGCCCGGGGTAGATCACCTTCGCATCGAAGAGCGCGTCGACGTCGGCTCCGGCGGGCGTGTGACGGGCGACCGGGCCGTCGGGGCCGGCGAGCCACCCGGCCCACGCGGCGAGGGCGGCGCCGTCGCGGTCGGCGAAGGCGTACAGCCGCCAGCGTCCGTCCGCGCGGGCATGATGCCCGAGGTGCACGGCGTTGCCGTCGGCCACCCGGGTGACCCCGACCGAGTGGAAGCGCTTGCCCACCGGGAAGCCGGGCGCGAGATCCTGCCGCGGCGCCGCGGCGACGATCGTCGAGGGCCCGTACTGCGTCATGAAGCCGGAGGGGAACTCCGCCGTCGCCAGATAGTAGGTCGCGAGCTCCTGCGGATCGGTGATCTCGCCGGGCTTTCGCGCCATGAGCGAAGACCACTCGCGGTCGAAGTCGATCAGCTGCTGGGCGACGGGCTGCCGTTCGGCGGAGTAGGTCTGCAGGAGCCGGCCCGGCGCGAGGCCCGTGAGCACATGGCCGAGCTTCCAGCCGAGGTTGAACCCGTCCTGCATCGACACGTTCATGCCCTGCCCGGCCTTCGCGCTGTGGGTGTGGCACGCGTCGCCGGTGAGGAAGACGCGCGGGTCGTCGGGGTCGTCGTCGAAGCGATCGGTCACGCGGTGGCCCACCTCGTAGACGCTGTGCCAGGCGACCTGCTTCACGTCGAGGGTGTACGGATGCAGGATCGCGTTGGCGCGGCGGATGATCTCCTCGATCGGGGTCTGGCGCACGCGATGGTCGTCGTCGGCGGTCACCTCGCCGAGATCGATGTACATGCGGCTGAGGTAGCCGCCCTCCCGCGGGATGTGCAGGATGTTCCCCGCCTGCGCGTTGATCGCGCACTTGGTGCGCCAGTCGGGGAAGTCGGTGTTCACGAGCACGTCCATGACGCCCCACGCGTGCTGCGCCGCGGTCCCGACATGCCGGCGGCCGATCGCCTCGCGCACGGCGCTGCGCGCCCCGTCGCATCCGGCGACGTAAGCCGCGCGCACCACCTGCTCGGTGCCCTCGCGCTCCCCCGCGACGTGGCGGACGCGCACCGCGAGCGGGCGCGGCCCGCCCTCGCGGGTGAGGGAGACGAACTCGACGCCGTAGTCGGGGCGGATGCGGGCGGGCCCGTGCGCGGCGGCCTCGGCGAAGTAGTCCAGCACGCGCGCCTGGTTGACGATGAGGTGCGGGAACTCGCTGATCTTCAGTCCGTAGTCCTCGGTGCGGGTGATGCGCACGATCCGCTCGGGATGCTCTGGATCGGGACCCCAGAAGTTCATGTAGGCGATGTTGTAGGCCTCGGCCGTGATCCGCTCGGCGAAGCCGAACGCCTGGAAGGTCTCGACGCTGCGGGGCTGGATGCCGTCGGCCTGCCCGAGGGGCAGGCGACCCGCCCGCCGCTCGATGATGCGCGTCGTCACGGTCGGGAACTGCGAGAGCTGGGCGGCCAGGAGCATCCCGGCGGGGCCTGATCCGACGATGAGCACGTCGACCTCGTCGGGGAGGAGGTCGGGGCGATCCACGCCCGAGCCGGCGGCGGGGAGGACGCGGGGATCGCCCGAGACGTAGCCGGTGTGGTGGAACTGCATGGCACTCCTTCGACATCGTCGTCGAGCACGGAAACAGGTGTGTTCCATATTCGAACACACTGTTCTACTATCGAGCACAGGCTAACCCCGCCCGGGCGGCCGGGCAAGGAGGCATCGTGACGGGAGCGACCGCGGGCCCGGCCTCGCAGACCCTCAGCCGCGGCATCCGCATCCTCGAGGAGCTCGCCGATGCCGCCGCGCCGCTGCGGATCGACGAGCTCGCGGCACGGCTGGAGGTGCACCGCTCGGTCGCGTACCGGCTGCTGCGGACCCTCGAGGACCACGGCCTGGTCTCGCGCGACGGCGGCGGCCGCGTGCAGCTGGGCGCGCGGCTGGCCGCCCTCGCCGCCGGCGTCGCCGCCGATCTCCGGGCCGAGGCGCTGCCGGAGCTCACCGCCGTGGCCGGAGAGCTCGGCATGACGTGCTTCCTCGTCGTCCGCGACGGCGACGAGTGCGTGACGCTGACGAGCGTCGAACCGCCGGCCGCGATCGCCGCGGTCGCGCACCGACCGGGCGCACGGCATGCCCTCACGCGCGGCGCTCCGGGGCGCGCGCTGCTCACCCAGCTGCCCCGCTCCGCGTGGCCGGCCGGTGCCGACCCCCACGTGGCCGCCGAGGTGGCCGACGCCGCCGCGCGCGGCTGGGCGACCAGTCACGACGAGGTGGTCCCGACCTTCCGCTCGGTCGCCGTGCCGCTTCCCGTCCGCGGCCGCGCGGCCGCCGCGATCGCCGTCGTGTACGTCGTGTCCCCGCATCCGGACGCCGAGATCGCCGCCCGGTTGATCCGCGCCGCCGCGCGCGTGCAGGAGGCCCTCGGCGACTGACCGCCCCCGCGGACGGGTATGCCATACTCGATGCCGTCCGGCGCCGGGGAGGCGTCGGTGCTCGAAAAAAGGGCACGCCGCGCGACGCGCGAGACACATACGGCCGCTCTCCGTTCCGTCTCGAAGGACATCCGTCATGCCCTCGGTCTCCGCCCACGTCGCCGCCACCCTCGCCCGCCACCTCGACACCGTCTTCGGGGTGATGGGCAACGGCAACGCGTACTTCCTCGACGCCCTCGAGCGCGACACCCCCGCCCGCTTCGTCGCGGTGCGCCACGAAGCCGCCGGCGTCGCCGCCGCCGACGCTCACTACCGCGCGTCCGGGCGCATCGCCGCGGCCACCGCCACGTACGGCGCCGGGTTCACCAACGCGCTCACGGCCCTGGCCGAGGCCGTGCAGGCGCGGACGCCCCTGGTGCTCCTCGTCGGCGACGAGCCCACGTGGGGGGCGCGCCCGTGGGGCGTCGACCAGATCGCGCTGGCCGACGGCGTGGGAGCCCGCACCTACAGCGTGGGGCACCGCGATGCCGCCGCCACCGTCACGATCGCCCTCGAGCATGCGCACTCCTACCGGGTGCCCGTCGTCCTCGCGATCCCCTACGACCTCGCCACCCGCGACGCGGGCCCCATCCCCGCCGCGACCCCGGCCGAACCGGTGTCGCTGCTCCCGGCGCGGACGCCCTTCGCGGACGGCGTCGTGGCGGCGATCGCCGCCGCACTCGCGGATGCCGAGCGCCCCGTGCTCCTCGGCGGGCGCGGCGCGTGGCTGGCCGGCGCCGGCGAGGTCCTGGGCGAGCTCGCCGCGGCATCCGGCGCCCTCACCACCACCACGGCGCTCGGGCGGGGCCTGTTCCCGGACTCCCGCTACGACCTCGGCGTCGCCGGCGGCTTCGGCGCGCCCGGCGCGATGGCCCTCGTGCACGAGGCCGACGTCGCCGTGGTCTTCGGTGCGGCCCTGAACCAGTTCACGATGCGCTTCGGCGAGCTGTTCGCGCCGGGCACGCGCGTCTTCCAGGTCGACCTCGCCGAGACCGCGACGCATCCGAACGTGGGCGGGTTCGTCCGCGGCGACGCCGCCGAGGTCGCCGGCGCGATCCTCGATCACCTGCGCGCCCGAGGCGCAGCGCCGTCGGGATGGCGCGAGCGGGTCGACGTCGCCGCCGCGCGGCAGCAGGAGGCCGGCGACGCCGTCGGACCCGACGGCCGCATGGACCCGCGGACCGCCGCGGCGCGCCTGGCCGAGCTCCTCCCCGCCGACCGCATCGTCGTCTCCGACGGCGGGCACTTCATGGGCTGGGCGAACATGTACTGGGACGTCGCCTCGCCCGACCGCATGATCATGGTCGGGACCGCATACCAGTCGATCGGCCTGGGCTTCCCCAGCGTGCCCGGCGCGGCCGTCGCCCGCCCCGACTCGACCGTCGTGCTCATCACCGGGGACGGCGGCGGGCTCATGGCCCTCGCCGACCTCGAGACCGCGATCCGCGTCGCCGGCGGGCGGGGCATCGCCGTGGTGTGGAATGACGCGCAGTACGGCGCCGAGGTTCTCAACTACGGCCGCAAGGGCCTGGCCCCGGAGCCGATGCTCATCCCCGAGGTGGACTTCGCCGCCGTCGCCCGCGGGTTCGGCGCCGAAGGACTCGTCGTGCGCACGGTGGCCGACCTCGACGCGCTCACCGCGTGGACCGCGCGGCCGGCGGCCGACCGCCCCTTCCTCCTCGTGGACCTCCGCATCAGCGGCGCCGTCATCGCACCGTTCTGGCAGGAGGTCGCGCGCGTCGGCTGACCCGCCGCCGCGTCATCCTGCACCCCTTGCTCCGTCCGCGGGCATCGTATACGATTTCGCATACACCTTCGAGCAAGGGAGCTCCGGATGTCTGCGACCGAGGTCGATCCGCGATTCGCCGCACTGGGCGCGCGCCCCGGCAAGGTCATCGCGGTGCACCTCGCCTACGCCTCCCGCGCCGACCAGCGCGGCCGGCGCCCCGCGCACCCGTCGTACTTCCTGAAGCCCTCCAGCTCCCTGGCCGCGACCGGCGGCACCGTCGAGCGCCCCCACGGCACGGAGCTGCTCGCCTTCGAGGGCGAGATCGCCCTGGTCATCGGCACCGCCGCGCGGTACGTGCGCCAGGAGGAGGCGTGGGGGCACGTGGCCGCGGTCACCGCGGCGAACGACTTCGGCCTGTACGACCTGCGCGCCAACGACAAGGGCTCCAACCTGCGCTCGAAGGGCGGCGACGGCTTCACGCCGCTCGGGCCCGCGCTCATCGACGCCGCGGGGATCGACCCGGCCGCGCTGCGGCTGCGCACCTGGGTCGACGGGGAGCTCGTGCAGGATGACACCACCGCCGGGCTCCTCTTCCCCCTCACCCAGCTCGTGGCCGACCTCTCGCAGCACTTCACCCTGGAGCCCGGCGACGTCATCCTCACCGGCACGCCCGCCGGCTCGCGCGTGGTCGTCCCGGGTCAGCGCGTCGAGGTGCAGGTCGACGCCGGCGCCGCCAGCTCGGGACGGCTCGTGACGACCGTCGTGGCGGGCGCCCACGCGTTCGACCCGGCGCTCGGGTCGCTCCCCGCCGTCGACGACCTCCAGCGCGCCGAGGCGTGGGGCTCGCGCGAGGCCGCCGGGCTCCCCGCGGCGGGGCTGTCCCCCGAACTGCGGGCGCAGCTGACCGCCGTGGGCGTGGCGACGCTCTCCTCGCAGCTGCGCTCGCGCGGCCTCCACCACGTCACGATCGACGGCATCCGGCCGATGCATCCGGGCACCCGGCTCGTCGGCGTCGCCCGGACGCTGCGCTTCGTGCCGCTGCGCGAAGACCTCTTCGCTCAGCGCGGCGGCGGGTACAACGCGCAGAAGCGCGCGTTCGACGCCCTCGAGGAGGGCGACGTGCTCGTCATCGAGGCACGCGGCGAGACCGGTTCCGGCACCCTCGGCGACATCCTCGCCATCCGCGCGGCCGCCCAGGGGGCGGCAGGGATCGTCACCGACGGCGGGGTGCGCGACTGGGACGCGGTGGCAGCCGTCGGGCTGCCGGTCTACGCCGCCGGCGCCCACCCCGCCGTCCTCGGCCGCAAGCACGTCCCGTGGGAGGCGGATGTCGCCGTCGGATGCGGCGGCACGACCGTCGAGCCCGGCGACGTGATCGTCGGCGACGCCGACGGCGTGATCGTCCTCCCCCGCGCCCTCGCCGCCGAGGTGGCCGCCGCCGCGGCCGCGCAGGAGGAGAAGGATGCGTTCGTGGCCGCGCAGGTGGCGGCGGGGCACCCGGTGAAGGACCTCTTCCCGATGAACGCGGCGTGGCGCGCGCGCTTCGAGGCGCAGCGATGACCGCGACCGATCCGACGACGGCGACGGCGACGGCGACGGCGAGCAAGTCGCAGCAGGCCTACGCCTGGATCAAGGACCGCATCCGCCGGCAGGAGTTCACCCCCGGCTACCGGCTCGTGCTCGGCGCCCTCGCCGCCGACCTCGACATGAGCGTCGTCCCGGTGCGCGAGGCCATCCGCCAGCTCGAGGCGGAGGGGCTCGTCACGTTCGAGCGCAACGTGGGGGCGCGCGTGTCGATGGTCGACGACGCGCAGTACCGCTTCAGCATGCAGGCGCTCGCGCTCCTGGAGGGCGCCGCCACGGCGCTGTCCTCCCGCGCGCTGGACGCCGACGACATCGCACGCGCCCGTGCCGTCAACGACCGCATGGCCGAGAGCCTCACGCACTTCGATCCGCGCGCCTTCACCGCGCTGAACCACGAGTTCCACGAGGTGCTGTTCGGACGCTGCGCCAACACGCGCCTGCTCGAGCTCGTCCGCGCCGAATGGGCGCGCCTCGGGCACCTCCGGGACTCCACGTTCAGCTTCGTGCCCGGACGCGCCGCCGAGTCGGTGCGCGAGCACGAGGAGCTGCTGCAGCTGCTGGCCGCCGGCGCCTCCCCCGACGAGATCGAGCGGTCCGCGCGCCGCCACCGCTCGGCCACCCTCGACGCCTACCTCACCTCCGAGCACCCCGGCGAGGCGCTGGGCCTGCCGGCGACCTGACGAAGGAGCATCGCGATGACCGACGCGCACATCCCGGCGGGGCTGCCCGACCGCATCCGCCACTACATCGACGGCGCCGAGGTGGACGCCCTCGACGGCGCCACCTTCGACGTCCTGGATCCCGTCACCAACGAGGTGTATGTGCAGGCCGCCGCCGGCGGTCCCGCCGACGTCGACCGCGCCGTGGCCGCCGCCCGCCGCGCGTTCACCGAGGGGCCCTGGCCCCGGATGCTGCCGCGTGAGCGCTCGCGCGTGCTCCACCGCGTCGCCGACCTCGTCGAGGAGCGGGATGCGCGACTGGCCGAGTGGGAGTCGTTCGACTCCGGCCTGCCGATCACGCAGGCCCTCGGCCAGGCCCGGCGGGCGGCGGAGAACTTCCGCTTCTTCGCCGACCTGATCGTCGCCCAGGCCGACGACACCTTCAAGGTGCCGGGGCGCCAGATCAACTACGTCAACCGCAAGCCGATCGGCGTGGCCGGCCTCATCACGCCGTGGAACACGCCGTTCATGCTGGAGTCGTGGAAGCTCGCGCCGGCGCTGGCCACCGGCAACACCGTCGTCCTCAAGCCGGCCGAGTTCACGCCGCTGTCGGCGTCGCTGTGGGCGGGCATCTTCGAGGAGGCCGGGCTCCCGCCCGGGGTGTTCAACCTCGTCCACGGCCTCGGCGAGGAGGCCGGCGACGCCCTGGTGCGGCATCCGGAGGTCCCTCTCCTCTCCTTCACCGGCGAGAGCCGCACCGGTCAGGTGATCTTCGCCAACGCCGCTCCCCACCTCAAGGGACTGTCGATGGAGCTCGGCGGGAAGAGCCCGGCGGTGGTCTTCGCCGACGCCGACCTCGACGCGGCGATCGACGCGACGATCTTCGGCGTCTTCTCCCTCAACGGCGAGCGCTGCACCGCCGGCAGCCGCATCCTGGTGCAGCGCGCGGTGTACGACGAGTTCGTCGAGCGCTACGCCGCCCAGGCGCGGCGCGTGCGGGTCGGGCTCCCGCACGACCCGGCGACCGAGGTGGGCGCGCTGGTGCATCCGGAGCATTTCGCGAAGGTCATGTCCTACATCGAGATCGGCAAGGGCGAGGGGCGCCTGGTCGCCGGCGGCGGACGCGCCGAGGGCTTCGAGACGGGCAACTTCGTCGCCCCGACGGTCTTCGCCGACGTCGCCGCCGACGCGCGCATCTTCCAGGAGGAGATCTTCGGCCCCGTCGTGGCGATCACCCCGTTCGACACCGACGAGGAGGCCGTGGCCCTGGCCAACGACACCGCGTACGGCCTGGCCGCCTACGTGTGGACGAACGACCTGAAGCGCGCCCACAACGTCGCCGGTGCGATCGAGGCGGGCATGGTGTGGCTGAACTCCAACAACGTCCGTGACCTCCGCACCCCCTTCGGGGGCGTGAAGGCGTCGGGACTCGGCCATGAGGGCGGCTACCGCTCGATCGACTTCTACACCGATCAGCAGGCGGTGCACATCACCCTCGGCGCCGTCCACAACCCCACGTTCGGAAAGGGCCACTGAGATGACCGACCGCCGTCGCGGCACGCGGACCTCCTCCGGATTCTTCGTCTCGCAGGAGGCGCCGATCCACGCGACCGATCCCATCCCCACGCCCGCGGCCGCGCCGCCGGACATCCTGCGCTGCGCGTACATGGAGCTCGTCGTCACCGACCTCGCCGCCTCGCGCGCGTTCTACGTCGACGTGCTGGGCCTGTACGTCACGGCGGAGGACGCCGATGCCGTCTACCTCCGCACGACCGAGGAGTTCATCCACCACAACCTCGTGCTGCGCCGCGGCCCGATCGCGGCGGTCGCGGCCTTCTCGTACCGCGTGCGCGCGGCCGAGGACCTCGACCGCGCGGAGGCCTTCTACCGCGAGCTCGGCTGCCGCGTGGAGCGCCGGGCCGGCGGCTTCACGAAGGGCGTCGGCGATTCGGTGCGCGTGGAGGATCCGCTCGGCTTCCCGTACGAGTTCTTCTTCGCCACCGAGCACGTCGAGCGGCTGTCGTGGCGCTACGACCTGCACACCCCGGGCGAGCTCGTGCGCCTGGACCACTTCAACCAGGTGACCCCCGACGTGCCGCGCGCGGTGAACTTCCTGCAGTCCCTGGGCTTCCGCGTGACC
>CAZBZR010000046.1:0-19355 GCA_964496445.1 uncultured Microbacterium sp. | reverse complement strand
TCGAGACCGGCAACCAGCCGCGTCGCATCGAGCTCGCACTGAAGTCCGGCGACCGGGTGCTCGTCCAGGTCACGAAGGACCCCGTCGGCCACAAGGGCGCACGCCTGACGAGTCAGATCTCGCTGCCCGGGCGCTACCTCGTCTACGTGCCGGGCGGCGCCATGAACGGCATCTCCCGCAAGCTCCCCGACACCGAGCGCGCGCGGCTGAAGAAGATCCTGAAAGAGGTGCTCCCGGAGTCGTCGGGCGTGATCGTCCGCACGGCCGCCGAGGGCGCCACCGAAGACCAGCTGACGCGCGACGTGCAGCGCCTCACCTCCCAGTGGGAGCACATCAGCCGCATGGTCGAGACGCAGCAGGCACCCGCCCTGCTGCACTCCGAGCCCGACCTCCTCGTCAAGATCGTGCGTGACGTCTTCAACGAGGACTTCACGAAGATGATGATCCAGGGCGAGGAGGCCCACGCCACGATCACGTCCTACCTCGCCTCGGTGGCCCCCGACCTCCTCGAGCGCGTGGAGACCTACACCGGGGACGGCGACCCGTTCGACGACTTCCGCATCACGGAGCAGATCGAGAAGGCGCTGGACCGCAAGGTGTGGCTCCCCTCCGGCGGGTCGCTCGTGATCGATCGCACCGAGGCGATGACCGTGATCGACGTCAACACGGGCAAGTTCGTCGGCTCCGGCGGCAACCTGGAGGAGACGGTCACCAAGAACAACCTGGAGGCGGCGGAGGAGATCGTCCGCCAGCTGCGACTGCGCGACATCGGCGGGATCATCGTCGTCGACTTCATCGACATGGTGCTCGAGTCCAACCGTGACCTCGTGCTGCGCCGCCTCGTCGAGTGCCTGAGCCGCGACCGCACGAAGCATCAGGTTGCCGAGGTGACCTCGCTCGGTCTCGTGCAGATGACGCGGAAGAAGCTGGGCCTGGGGCTGCTGGAGACCTTCAGCGAGGCGTGCGAGGTGTGCGCCGGACGCGGCGTCATCGTGCACCACGACCCCGTCCTCAAGCACCGCGGCAACGGCGGCGGTGGCAACGGCGGCAACGGGCCTGCCTCCGGCCGGCGTGGCCGCAACGGCAACTCCGGCGGGGGGAACGGCAACGGCGGCAACGGCGGATCGCCCTCGGGCGGGACGCACGTCATCACGGAGGGCGTGAAATCCGCGCTCGCCCAGATCGCCGCATCCACCATCCACTCGGCCGCTGCCGGTGACGAGGATGCTGCCGCCGCCGCGGTCGTCGAAGCGGTCGAGGCCGCCGTCGAGCCGCCGCGCAAGACCCGCAAGAAGCGGGAGAGCGCGGCGAAGACCCCGAAGACCGAGAAGGACATGCTGCTGGACTCGGTCCTCAACGCTCTCCCGGAGCCGAAGGCCCCGGGTCAAGGGCGCTCGCGCCGGCGCGTGACGACGGCCGCTCTCAGCGGCACGCCGGTGCAGGCGGGACCGACCGAAGAGGCCTGAGCCTCATCGCCTGCGGTCCCGCGCGCGGACGCGGAGGCCGGAGGCGATGAGTCGGCGCACCAGGTCGTGCCCGCTCACGGGCACGGCCCCGGCCGCGACGAGCCGGGCGTGCGCGTCGGCGGGCACGTCGTAGTGATCGAGGTCGAATCCGCGCCGGGGGATGCCGTTGGCCTCCGCGAAGGCGTGGAGCTCGCTCAGGTCCCTGTCGCTGACGAGGTGGGCCCAGAGCCGGCCGTGCGCCGGCCACCTCGGATCGTCGATGAGAATCGCCACGCGTGCGATCCTAAGCGTGCTCCCGCGACACGCGACCCGCTCGCTTTGCCAGGGGAGACGGCATCGGGTAAACTCGATCCTTGGTGCGCCGCGTCGACTCGTACGTCGCGCAGCCCGGCAGCTCCCGACGGAGCGGGGCGATGGCACCGAGACTTCCGTTCTCAGACAACCGGAGCCGTGCGCTCCCGAACGAAACAGGTGTGAAGTGGTTTACGCAGTTGTGCGCGCCGGTGGCCGGCAGGAGAAGGTCGAGGTCGGCACCATCGTCGTCCTGGACCGCCAGCAGGCGAAGGTCGGCGAGAGCATCCAGCTGCCCGCCGTGCTGTTCGTCGACGGCGAGTCGGTCACGACCGACGCCGACAAGCTCGCGAAGGTGACCGTCACCGCCGAGGTGCTCGGCGAGGAGCGCGGTCCGAAGATCGTGATCCAGAAGTTCAAGAACAAGACCGGCTACAAGAAGCGCCAGGGCCACCGCCAGGACCTCACGCGCGTCAAGATCACCGGCATCAAGTAAGCCAGGGAGACGCAGAGATGGCACACAAGAAGGGCGCAAGCTCCACCCGTAACGGTCGTGACTCCAACGCACAGCGACTGGGCGTGAAGCGCTTCGGCGGCCAGGTCGTCAACGCGGGCGAGATCATCGTCCGCCAGCGCGGCACGCACTTCCACCCCGGCGCGAACGTCGGCCGCGGCGGAGACGACACGCTGTTCGCTCTCGCCGCCGGCGCCGTGCAGTTCGGCAGCAAGGGCGGCCGCAAGGTCGTCAACATCGTCGCTGCCGCGGAGTGATCTTCCGGTCTTGCCGGCTCCGACCGCAAGACCTTCCGAAGGGGGTGGGCATCTGCCCGCCCCCTTCGTCCATTTCATCCGCACGAAGGGAACGCCATGGTCACGTTCGTCGACCGAGTGACGCTGCACCTGCGCGCGGGCAAGGGCGGCAACGGCTGCGTCTCGGTCCGCCGCGAGAAGTTCAAGCCCCTCGCGGGGCCCGACGGCGGCAACGGCGGCCACGGCGGTGACATCGTGCTCGTCGCCGACCCGCAGGTCACGACGCTGCTGTCCTACCACCACTCGCCGCACCGCTCGGCGGGCAACGGCGGATTCGGGATGGGCGATCACCGCTCCGGCGCGATGGGCGAGTCGCTCGATCTCCCCGTCCCCGTCGGCACCGTCGTCAAGGACCCGAACGGCGACACCCTCGTCGACCTCATCGAGCCCGGCATGCGCTTCGTCGTGGCCCCCGGCGGTCAGGGCGGGCTCGGCAACGCCGCGCTGGCCTCGCCCAAGCGCAAGGCCCCCGGCTTCGCGCTGCTGGGAACGCCCGGTTGGGAGGGCGACGTCCTCCTCGAGCTGAAGACCGTCGCCGACGTCGCCCTCGTGGGCTTCCCGTCGGCGGGCAAGTCCAGCCTGATCGCGGCGGTCTCCGCCGCGCGGCCGAAGATCGCCGACTATCCCTTCACCACGCTGCATCCGAACCTCGGCGTGGTCCAGGCCGGCGATGTGCGGTACACGGTCGCCGACGTGCCCGGCCTCATCGAGGGCGCGAGCGAGGGCCGGGGGCTCGGACTGGAGTTCCTCCGTCACGTCGAGCGCTGCACCGCGCTCGTGCACGTGCTGGACTGCGCGACGCTCGACCCCGGTCGGGACCCGCTCACCGACTTGGACGTGATCCTCGCCGAGCTCGCCGCCTATCCCGTGCCGGAGGGGCAGGTGCCGCTGCTGGATCGGCCGCAGATCGTCGCCCTGAACAAGACCGACGTCCCGGAGGCCAAGGACCTCGCCGATCTCGTGCGGCCGGATCTGGAAGCCCGCGGGTTCCGCGTGTTCGAGATCTCCACCGTGGCCCGCTCGGGTCTGCGTGAGCTCACCTTCGCTCTCGGCGACATCATCGAGCAGGCGCGCGCCGCGGCCCTCCAGGACCGCCCCGCCGAGCGCATCGTCATCCGCCCGAAGGGCGCCGAGCGCGAGTTCTCCGTGCGTGTCGAGGGCGGCACCTACGGCCCCGTCTACCGCATCCTCGGCGACAAGCCGGTGCGCTGGGTGCAGCAGACCGACTTCCAGAACGACGAGGCCGTCGGCTACCTCGCCGACCGCCTGGAGCGCCTCGGCGTCGAGGATCAGCTTTTCCGGGAGGGGGCCACCCCCGGTGCCACGGTCGTCATCGGCGAGGGCGACGGCGTCGTGTTCGACTGGCAGCCGTCGATGAGCTCGGCGGCGGAGCTCATGACCGCCCCGCGCGGCACCGACCCGCGGCTGGACCAGGGCGGACGACGCACCACCTCCGAGCGCCGTGAGCGGTATCACGAGCGCATGGATGCCAAGGCCGACGCCCGTGCAGAGCTGGAGGCGGAGCGTCTCGCCGAGCGCACCGACGAGGGACGATGACGGCGCACGCCCGCGCAGACATCCCGCACGCGCACCGCGTCGTGGTCAAAGTCGGATCGTCCTCGATCAGCGGCGACCACGCGCACCGCATCGACACCATCGTCGCCGCGCTCGCGGACGCGCATGCGCGCGGCACCGAGATCGTGCTGGTGTCCTCGGGGGCCATCGCGACGGCGCTGCCCCTGCTCGATCTGGCGGGCCGTCCGACCGACCTCGCCACTCAGCAGGCCGCCGCCGCGGTGGGTCAGAACGTCCTGATGTGGCGGTACCAGACCTCGCTCGACCGCTTCGAGCTTCTCGCCGGGCAGGTGCTCCTGACCGCCGGTGATCTGGAGCACGCGACCCCGCGCTCGAACGCGCGCCGAGCCATGGAGCGACTCCTGGGGCTGCGGATCCTCCCGATCGTCAACGAGAACGACACCGTCGCCACGCACGAGATCCGCTTCGGCGACAACGATCGCCTCGCCGCCCTCGTCGCCCAGCTGATCGGCGCCGACGCGCTGATCCTGCTCAGCGACATCGAGAGCCTGTACACCCGGCCGCCGGGTGACCCCGGATCGGTCCCGATCCACACGGTGGCGCACGATGACGATCTGCACGGCTTCGAGTTCGGCACCGTCGTGGTCAACAGCGTCGGCACCGGCGGCGCAGCGACCAAGGTATCCGCCGCGCGCCTCGCCGCAGCATCCGGCGTCGGCGTGCTCGTCACGAGCGCCGACCTCGTGGCCGAGGCACTGCGCGGCGACGACATCGGGACGTGGTTCGCGCCCGACCCGGCCGCCGAGCGGCCGACACCGACCGGTCCGGTCGGCACCGTGCCCCGTCGATAGACTGGCCGGATGACCACCGTCGCCCTCTCCGCCCGGGATCGGATGCTGCGCGCACGTGATGCGGCGCGCACGATCGCGCTGCTGGACGCGCCGACGAAGACACGGGCCCTGCGGGCCATTGCCGACCGGCTCGAGGCCGATTCGGCCGCCATCGTCGCCGCCAACGCCGAAGACCTCGAGCGCGGTCGACGCGACGCCCTCGGCGACGCGCTCCTGGACCGCCTCCGCCTCGACGAGACCCGCGTGCGGGCGCTGGCGACCGCCGTCCGAGAGGTCGCGGAGCTGCCCGATCCCGTCGGCCGCGTACTGGACGAGCGGACCCTCCCCAATGGCCTCGCGCTGCAGAAGGTGGCGGTGCCGTTCGGCGTGGTGGGGTCGATCTACGAAGCCCGCCCCAACGTCACCGTCGACATCGCAGCCCTCGCGCTGCGCTCCGGCAACGCCGTCGTGCTCCGCGGCGGCACCGCGGCCGAACGCAGCAACGCGGCGCTCGTCGCGAGCATGCGCGCGGCACTGGCGGAGGAGGGGATCGACCCGGAGGCGGTCCAGACCGTCGACGAGTTCGGGCGCGACGGCGCCCGGGAGCTCATGCAGGCGCGGGGGGTCATCGACGTGCTCGTCCCGCGGGGGAGCGCGCAGCTGATCGAGACCGTGGTCACTCAGTCGCAGGTTCCCGTGATCGAGACCGGCGCCGGGGTCGTGCACATCGTGCTGGACGCCAGCGCGCGGGCGGACTGGGCGCGCGAGATCGTCGTCAATGCGAAGACCCAGCGGCCGAGCGTCTGCAACGCCGTGGAGACGGTGCTGGTGCACCGCGACGCTGCCGAGCGCGTGCTCCCCGGCGTGCTCGACGCCCTCTCGGCGGCCGGGGTCACCGTCCACGGCGACGCCGCCGTCGTGCAGCTGCATCCGGATGCGGTGCCGGCGACCGAGGAGGACTGGGCGACGGAGTACCTCAGCCTGGATCTGGCGGTGCGGGTCGTCGACGACCTCGACGACGCCCTCGACCACATCCGGCAGTACTCCACGCACCACACCGAGTCGATCGTGACCGAGGACCCGGCCAACGCCGAGCGCTTCCTCGCCGAGGTCGATTCCGCGGTCGTCATGGTGAACGCCTCGACGCGCTTCACCGACGGCGGTGAGTTCGGCTTCGGAGCCGAGGTGGGCATCTCGACGCAGAAGCTTCATGCGCGCGGGCCGATGGGCCTGGCCGAACTGACCAGCTCCAAGTGGCTGGCGCGCGGCGGCGGGCAGATCCGCGCATGACCGGACTAAAATGGCAGGGCGCGCCGCGCCCCACGGAAACGGAGACCCGATGACCACCGTCGCCACGCTGATCGCCCTCGCCGCCGAGGAGGCGGAGCACCACGGCAACGTGGCGCTCGAGACCTTCTGGTACGGAGCGGTCGCGCTTGCCGTCTTCACCGCGCTCGGGCTCGTCACCCTGTCGTACCGCAACGTCGCCAACCGCCACGCGCACAAGGCCGAGGCCTACGCGCGCACGCACCCCGCGCCCCAGCACGAAGGGCACGGCCACTAGGCCCACTGGATGTCGGGGGAGCGCGCTCCGCGGATCGGGGTCATGGGTGGGACGTTCGATCCCATCCACCATGGCCACCTCGTCGCCGCGAGCGAGGTGGCGCAGAGCTTCGGTCTGGACGAGGTCGTGTTCGTGCCCACCGGGCAGCCGTGGCACAAGCAGGACGTCAGCCCGAGCGAGCACCGTTATCTCATGACGGTGATCGCCACGGCCTCCAACCCGCAGTTCACCGTCAGCCGCGTCGACATCGACCGTGGCGGCATCACGTACACCATCGACACGCTGCGTGACCTGAAGGCGCAGCGTCCCGACGCCGAGCTGTTCTTCATCACCGGTGCCGACGCGGTGGCGCAGATTCTCAGTTGGAGGGACCATGATGAGTTGTGGGACCTCGCGCACTTCGTCGCGGTGTCACGCCCCGGTCACATCCTGAGCACCGAGGGGCTGCCCACCGAGGACGTCAGCCTGCTCGAGATCCCCGCCCTCGCGATCTCCTCGACCGACTGCCGGGATCGCGTGCACCGCGGGCACCCCGTGTGGTACCTCGTCCCCGACGGGGTCGTCCAGTACATCGCAAAGCACCACCTCTATCGGAGCAAGGCATGAGCACACCAGATCAGCCCGACGCGACTCCGCTGACCCGCCGCCGGCTGCGCGAGATCCGCGCCACGGGGGCGAACCCGGTCATCACCCCCGCCGAGCAGGCCGCCGCCGCCGAGGCTGCCGCCGCGGAGCAGGAGGCCGCCGAGGCTGCCGCCGCGCAGGCCGAGGCCGAAGCGGCCGAGGGCGTCGACGTCGACGCCGCGCCCGCCGCGGAGGCCGAGGAGCATTCCGAGCCGGAGGCCGAGGCCCCGGAGGTCGAGGCGGACGCCCCGGAGTCGCCGGCGCCGTTCGCCCGGCCCGCCGAGCCCGCGGTGATCGCCGCGCCTCCCGTCCCCGATGCCGCCGTCGATCTGGGCGTCGCCCCGCTCACCCGCCGCCAGGCCCGCGCGCAGGAGCGGATCCGCACCGCATCCGTCCCCGTGATCCAGCCCGATGCGATCCCCGGCCCGTCCGAGACCGTGGTGCCCGCCGTCGCTGAGCCCGTCGCGGTTGACCCTGTTGCCGCTGAGCCTGTTGCCGCTGATCCGGTCGCCGCGGAGATCGACGCGGAGATCGAGGCTGCGGAGACCGATGTCGACTCCGAGGAGCCGGCCGGTGCCGACCTCGCCGAGATCCTCCCGGATGCCACGGAGGACGAGTCCGACCAGGAGCCGCTCGTCGTGAACCCCGAGCTCGGCTCCGAGCTCCTCAGCGGTCAGACGCCGCCGGTCACCCTCCCCGCCTCCTTCGACTCCCTCATCGCGCGCGGCTCGTCCTCCACGGGATCGATCGCCACGCCCAACGCGCTGATCCTCTCTCAGTCGCCCACCGCCGCCCCGCTCGGTCCCCTCACCGCCACCGGCGAGGTGCTGATCACCGGGTCGTTCGACCTGCCCGCCGGTTTCGGCTCCGCCGGGTCGGCGCACGGGACGACGGACGGCAAAGAGATCGACGCGACGCTCATCGACGGCGAGCTTCCCCCGGCCTCGTCGCCCACACCCATCGCCGCCAGTGCTGCCATCAGCACCGCACGGCACTCGGGGGAGGAGATCATCCGTCCCCCCGCGCCCGAGAAGGGCAACAAGCTCATGCTGGCTTTGGTGATCACGGCCGGAGTGCTCGCACTCGCAGTCGTGGGGGTGCTCATCTTCGCCGTGACGACCGGAGTCTTCTGATGACCGCATCCCCCTCCGCCCGCGAGCAGCTGCAGATCGCTGCGCGCGCCGCCGACGCCAAGGGCGGCGAAGACCTCGTCGCCCTCGACGTGTCCGAGCCGCTTCCGCTCGTGGACATCTTCCTGCTCGTGACCGGGCGCAACGAGCGCAACGTCGCGGCGATCGCCGACGAGGTCGAGGAGAAGCTGCTCGAGGCCGGCGTCAAGCGGCTGCGTCGCGAGGGCCGTCAGGAGTCGCGCTGGATCCTGCTGGACTTCGGCGACATCGTGGTGCACGTCTTCCACGAGCAGGAGCGGGTGTTCTACGGCCTGGAGCGGCTGTGGAAGGACTGCCCCACCGTCCCCATCGACCTGCCCGCGCACGCCGAGTAGTCACTGCAGGCAGAACTCGTTCCCCTCGGGGTCGCGCAGCTGCCAGTACCGCTCCGGCCACGGACCCCAGCTCTGCTCGACGAGGCGGACGACCTGCGCGCCGAGCGCCACGAGACGGTCCTTCTCGGCGTCGAGGGCCTCCGCAGCGAGGTGCTGCTGTCCTTCGGGACGATCGGCGGTGACGTCGATGTGCACGCGGTTGCGCTGCGTCTTGGGCCCGTCGGCGTGGTGGAAGAAGAACCGGGGACCGCGGCCCGCCGGGTCTTCCGCGAGCCCGCGGTGGGCGAGGTCGTCGTCGGTCAGTCCGCTGGCGAGCATCATGTCGCGCAGCTCCCCGGCGAACTCGCTGTAGGGGTATCCGAACACGTCCGACCAGAACCGCGCCAGCCGCGGCGGGTGCTCGGCGTAGATCACGATGTTTCCGAGCGAGGGCATCTGCGCTCCTTTCCGGAGGGCACGTTACTGCGCCCCACGGACACCCGCCCTGGTTCGAGGCACCGCGTCGGATGTAGTAGTCTTGGGGGGTTGCCTCGTGAGGCAGCATCCGGGCCTGTGGCGCAGCTGGTAGCGCACCTGCATGGCATGCAGGGGGTCAGGGGTTCGAGTCCCCTCAGGTCCACCAAAACTCCCGGTAAAGCACCGAAACTTCACTCCCTGAACAGGGAGTTTGAATGTTTAGTAGTCGTTTACTGGACACTTCGCCAAGTCGCCGTAGGGCGCTTTCGAGCCTTCTCGGAGTACCTGGCACGGAGGCCGGCACCCCGCCGGGTCGTTGGCTCGGCAGCGGCCTGCCAACGGTCGCGGAGGGCAAGATTGCCGCCCAATCGCGGGTGTCCGAGGCGCAGCTCGAGCTGCTGCTGGGGATGGGGCGGGACCCCGGCACTGGCGCTCCGCTTGGGCGGGCATACCCAGAGTATGCATCACCACCTGCAGGCAATGCGGCTCCATCACGGGCAGACACCTCAGTGTCGGCTCAGCGTCGCGCCGTCGCAGGCTACGACTTCACCTTCTCGCTCCCAGAATCGGCATCGGTACTCTGGGCGATCGCCGACGCAAATACCCAAGCCACGATCGCGAACGCCCACGACAAAGCGATCGAGGATGTGCTCGCGTTCATGGAGCGTGAACTCGCCGCGACGCGCGCTGGTGAAGCGGGGCGTGACGGCGCTGTCGCACAGGTGGAGGTCGCGGGACTGATCGCCGCGGCCTTCGACCATTTCGACTCGCGCGCGGGCGATCCGCAGTTGCACACGCACGTGGTGGTGAGCAACAAGGTGCGCACGCTGTTCGACGGCAAGTGGCGATCGCTCGACGGGCGTCCGCTGCACGCGGCGACTGTTGCGCTCTCCGAACTGCACACCGCGATGTTTGCAGATCACATGACGCGCACACTGGGCGTCGAGTGGGAGCGGCGCGAGCGCGAAGCCGATCGCAATCCCGTGTGGGCGATCGCACCCGTTCCCGAGTCGCTCGTCGCCGAGTTCTCATCGCGCTCGCGGCACATCGACATCGAGAAGAACCGGCTCATCGACGAGTACATCGCGGAGCACGGTCGCGCGCCGTCGAAGGTCACCGTCATCCGGCTGCGCCAGCAGGCGACGTTGGCCACGCGGCCCGAGAAGCAACTGCGGTCGCTCGCGGAACTCACCGACGAGTGGCGCAATCGCGCTGGGCGGCTGCTCGGCCGAGACGCGACCGCATGGGCACGCAGTGCCTTGCGGGCGATGGACGCTCCGAGCCTGCTGCGCGCGGATGCCGTCCCGCGCAGCATCCTGAATCAACTGGCCGTGCGCGTGGTGGAGGCGGCGAGCGAACGACGCTCGACGTGGACGCGCTGGAACCTATACGCCGAGACTGCACGCCAGACGATGGGATGGCGCTTCGCCACCACCGCGGACCGCGAGGCGATCGTCGGCATGATCACGGATGCCGAGCAGGAGCGCTCCGTGCGACTCACGCCACCGGAGCTCGCGTTGTCGCCTGCTGAGTTTCGGCGTGCCGACGGCACGAGCGTGTTTCGACCCAGGAGCGCTGAACGCTACTCGTCGATTGCGCTGCTCGACGCAGAAGAGCGACTGCTTGCTATATCCCACGCAACAATCGGGCCGGTCGTCAGCGCAGCAACCCTCGAGCGCGCCGAACGCGCACGCCGCAATCACGGACTTCACCTCGCAGAGGACCAACGTGCGGCACTTCAATCGATCGCAACCTCCGCGCGTTGCGTCGATCTGCTCGTTGGGCCGGCCGGTGCAGGCAAGACCACGGCGATGCACGCGCTGCGGCTCGCGTGGGAGCACGAGCATGGCCGTGGCTCGGTCGTGGGGCTCGCACCGTCCGCGGCCGCGGCACGTGAACTCGCCGCCGACCTCAGGATCGCGACAGAGAACACCGCCAAGTGGCTGTACGAGAATGGCCAAGGCCGTGCGAGCCTCCGTCGCGGGCAACTCGTCATCATCGACGAGGCATCTCTCGCCGGCACGTTGACCCTCGATCGCATCTGCGCCGCCGCAACGAAGGCGGGTGCGAAAGTGCTCCTGGTGGGGGACTGGGCGCAGCTGCAGTCCGTGGATGCCGGTGGCGCGTTCAGGATGCTGGTTGAGGTGCGCTCCGACGCTCCCGAACTCGCCGACGTGCATCGCTTCCGGAACGTGTGGGAGAAGGACGCATCCCTAGACCTTCGCGACGGGCGGCCGCAAGCGCTCGACGCGTACGGCGAGCACGACCGGATCGTCGGGGGAGAGGCCGATGCGATGACGGATGCTGCGTATCGTGCCTGGCTCCGCGACGTCGTCGCAGGGGCGTCGTCCGTGCTCGTGGCCGAGACCGGAGACGCGGTCGCGGCCCTCAACCAGCGGGCGCGCGCCGAACTCATCCTCGGTGGCGCCGTAGATGCGACCGCCGAAGCTTCGCTGCGAGACGAAGCCGCGGCATCCGTCGGTGACATCGTCATCACGCGCAAGAACGATCGTCGCCTGCGGTCTGGGCCGGAGTGGGTGCGCAACGGGGCACGGTGGAAAGTCCTGGCCGTTCGACACGACGGCTCCCTGCGGGTGCGGAACGCTGATCGGGTCGGCGGGCGGCCGATCACGCTGCCCGCGGCGTACGTGGCTGAGTATGTCGACCTCGGCTACGCGGTGACCGCCTACCGGGCGCAGGGGATCACGACGGACACCGCGCACGCCGTGGTCGAGCCCGGCACGACGCGCGAGAACCTGTACGTCGCGATGACGCGGGGGAGAGCATCGAATACGGCGTATGTGGTCGTGTCTCGTCCCGATGAGAACCATTCCGAGCGGCATCCTGGCGAGCGTCCCGATGCGACCGCCCGCGACATCCTCGTCGAAGTTCTCGGCCATATCGGCGCCGAGCTGTCGGCGCACGAGGCGACTGCTGCCGAGCAGGAGAGCTGGGGATCGATTGCGCAGCTGGCCGCGGAGTACGACACGATCGCGGCATCCGCACAACGGGCGCGGTGGGCCGGTCTCGTTTACGAGTGCGGGCTGCCGGGCGGACTGGCCGAGGCAGTGGTCGCGTCGGACGCATTCGGTGCGCTGACCTCGGGCCTTCGGCGAGCCGAGGCGCTCGGTCACAACGTCGAGACTCTGCTGCCGCGTATCGCTGCGGCGCGGGGATTCGAAGACGCTCAGGATGCCGCGGCCGTGCTCCATGAACGTCTCGAGCGCGTGCTCTCTCAGCCGTCGAGCGGCAGTTCGCGGGGGAGTGGCCGCCGCTTGATCGTCGGCCTCATCCCCTTCGCGCGGGGTGAGATGGATGCCGAGATGCGACGCGCTCTCGACGAACGGGCTCACCTCATGGAGGAGCGTGCGTCGGCGCTCGTTGAATCCGCGCTCGTGTTGGGGGCGAGCTGGATCGCGTCGCTGGGGCGTGTTCCGGGTGACCCGCGGTTGGCGACCGATTGGCGCAGTCACGCTCGCATCGTCGCGGCCTATCGCGACCGGTATGGCGTTTTCGAGGATGACGCGCTCGGTGCTCCCGCCAACTCCCCGAACAGGCGAATGGATGCTGCGGCCGCAGCCGTGGCACGGGATCGTGCGATCCGACTGTCGCGCGTCGACGCTCCTGCACAGTCGCGTCAGTCGCATACTCGGCCTCGCGCTGTCCACGGCCTGTAACGGGCGGCGCTACCTGTGGGGGAGGGGCGGGCGTAGCCTGAGCCCCAACGCAAGCCTCACGCCGGAAGGAGAGGCCTGGCCGATGTTCCAACTGCTGATCGTCTTCGTGAGTCGCATCTACGCGTTCTTCCAGCGGACCATGCCGACGAACATCCTCATCCGCGCCACACGCACCCGTCGCGGGCTCAAGTGGGGCGTGCCGGCGATGCTTCTCGCGGTTGGGTACATCGTGATCGCGGCCGCGCTCGCCCAGTGGGTCGCCGGAGGCGCGTCGGGCTGGATCAACGTGCTCGTCCTGGTGTGTCTGTGGAACGCACTGAAGTTCGTGGTCAATGGGCCGGTCACGGTGGTCAGGCTGCTTCGTGTACGCGCACTCGAGCGCCGCCTGCGGCGAGATGAGGACTTCGTCGACGAGCCGCCAGTGGCTCGCGATCCGGAGACCGCGCGAGGAGCGTAAGCCCTCACAGGCCGCGGCAATCATCGCCCGCGCATCGGGCATCGTCGCGTGCCGGTTTTCAGAACGTCGATGCTCCGCCTGCTCCGCCGTGGCTACTGGCATGTACGTCCGAACGCCCAAAGACCGGGAATCGCGCGGGCGCGACCTCCGCAGCCGATGACAAAGTCTCTGCGTTCGATTTCGTCGCAGCCGCTGTCCGATGCGTCCCTCATACTGTGCTTGCCGGGGAGGGAAAGAGGTAAGAGTGAGAGACGAGGTCGCGGAGGTTCGCCGCGTGCGGTTCTACGGAGCGAACGACATGGCAACGGGGTTGCACTTCCCGCGGGTTGCCGAGCTAGTTGAGCGGTTCAACTCTCACGCGGTGCCTGTAAGCACAATGGACGTGCTTGAACTTCACAATGTGCAGCAGTACCTCGAACACGGATCCTTCCCCGCGGGCTACAGCGAGCAGCAGCGAAACCGAGCGAGTGCGCGGATCCCGGAACTCCGAAGCGCAGTCGCGCGCCACTTCTCCGCGATTGACGAAGCCCACTTCGCGGATGCCGTCCGTGACGTCAGTCACGAATACCACGCGGACCTCCTAGACCTGCTTGGCAGGAACAAGGTGTTTCAGCGCGTCCCCAGCACCACGGCGCTACCGGCGCTGGCAGCCACGGGTGTTCACCTGGGCGAAATGCTCGCGAGCAAGAAACTCGTCGAGGCGTACGACATCGAACTACTGGACGAGCTGCGTTCTGCGCCGCGTGGCGCAGAACACGTCATCCGAAAACACTTGCAAGCCGACCTGCGGGAAGAAGTTCATCTCCCGTTGAGCCTGACGCCGGCCGGCGCCCGAGAGCTTCTCGAGAAGTACATAGACAGCGACGACGCCAACCCGAACTACATCGGGCTCATCGCGACTGCCCAGGACACTCCTCAGGCAGGAGTCGACGCGAAACTCAAGCTCCGCGCAAAGCGACGGTCGGAGGAGATCACCGCGGCGTTCTTCGTTGAGAACAAGGGCCTCAAGACTGGATGCGACGTCAGCATCTCCGACACCCAAGACGGACCTGTGACGTCCGAGATCGACACCACCGACGGGTGGATGGCCCGCTACACATACAGCAGGCGATGGCTGGAAGAAACCTGCGACAACCCCAGCATCCTCAACAACTTCCAACACCTGTTCGGCTTCGCCGATCACCAGGCGCTCCTAGTCCTCCCCTCATACCCTGCGCAACTCGGGGTCATGGAGCGCATCATGGGCACCCCCGGAAAGCACGAGTACAAAGTCGGTGCAGAGTTCCAGTCGACAGACATGCGCACGATGCTCCAGACGCGCCTCTATCAATTCTTCCTCGACTCGAAGGACCTCGAACTGGAGCGCGTGATCGCGTGGTTCTTCGAGGAGTATCTCGCCAAGGAGTTCGGGGCGAAGGGCTTCTCATTCACCGCGTCAGACCGCCGGGCAACGTACCTCCAACGCGTCAGACACCTGTTCGTGGAGATGGAGAGCGCCGCGAACCAATTCACCCAGTACGTCCGCGAAGGCGAACTCGACCGCGACCTGCTGGAAGTGGCATCCGAACAAGTTCGATACAAAGAGATCCCCAGCCTCCTCGCCGGCAAGTATCTCTACCCGACGAGCAACGACGATCTCAACGCCATCATCCACCTACTGTTCTCCGACCAGTCCTCGCTGGCCTACATCAACGAGGACCTGCAGTCGGACACTGCCGCCAGGCTTCTCGTCGAGAAGGAGGTCGCCTACCAAGACTTCGAGGACTACCAGCGGCCGAGCATCGACTTCCTAATCGAACGAGGCATCGTCCGAGACACAGGAACCCGCGTTCGCATCATCAACGCGGAGCAGTTCCAGATCCTCGCGGCCCTGTTCTCAACGGAGGCGGCAAGCTATTACCGCCTCTCCGAGGCGGGACGCGCACAAGCCGACGTGATGGTTGCCAAAGGTTGGATCACGCGCCGTTCCTCGTTGCTCACAGACGCCGAGGCCAGCTACTTCAACTACATGCTCAATTCCGTGGACTTCAGCAACGGCCCCCGACTGCGGAACAAGTACCTCCATGGGTCGCAGGCGAACCGTGACAGCGAGGACGAACACTTCGCGACATACATCAGCGCGATGCGACTGACCATCGCGTTGGTCATCAAAATCAACGATGACTTCTGCAACGCTGCCTCGGAGCAGTAGACGAACACCGGCCGCGTTTGTTGCCCTTGCGCCCCGACTTCCGGCTTGATGGTTCTGCGCATGGGTAACCCAAGGGGCACCCTCAACGCAGGCATGAGAGCCCGCTTGCGGACGCGGGACATCGCCTCACCGAGAGTCCACGTCCCGTTTCGCCATCACGCCGCGACGAACCTAACGATCCGCGCCGCATCGCCGGCCCAAACAACAAAGTACTCGCCAGCTTCAACTCGCACTTGAGGTTCAAGGGCGTCATCGACGTCCTCGAACACGCCGAGGGCGATCGACGTACCCTCCACCCTTGAAAGTCCGTCTTTGTCCTCGGGTCGTCGGATTGCGAACAGCGAACTGCGCCGGTCGAACAGTATCGCCTCGTTGTCGAGCATCCCGGTTTCTATGTGCGTCACGGCGTCAAGCTCGCGTCGGAAGTCACTTGAGTACCAGTCATCCAGGTCATCGAGCCCACCGAAGGGGGTTAGCAGCACATAATGCTTGGCGTCATCGCCCAGCGCATGGATCGATTGCCGGATAACCGCGGCCTCGGGATTCAGAGTGTCCGTTTGAAGACTGCGAAGGACGTCGATGGCTCGCTGGTCTTCGCCATCCGTAAAGCCTCGCGCGATGATCTCACCAAACCCTGTTGGATCGGCGTAGGTGTCATTGAAAACCTCGTCGACGAGGAACTCTCGCGGGACTTGAAGATTCATCCCGAGGATCGGGCGTGACTTGTCTGCCGAGTCGGGGGCGGTGTCAGTGACTGGGATGAGCGTGGCGAGAGTGGTCTGCTGGTTGAGGCTGTCGCGAAGGGAGGCCCGGATCACATCTATCCGGGTCTCGGAGAGGGGTTCCGCGGCGAGCCCGGCCGCCTCCGACTCATTCCACCTCGCGATTTGCTCCTGGAGGGCTTCTTGTAGGTCGTTCTCATGGGGGGTCAAGTCGCGGTCCGTCTCGGCCAGGACACGAAGGAATCGGTTGTATTCGGACGCTCTTTCCTGGTCGACTGCGGGCGGCAAGGCTCCGAAGTTTTGCGCGAGCGCTGCAACCTCAGCGCGATCGATGAAGTCCGGAAGCTGGACCGTTCGTACGCGAGTCGAGCCTCCGGTCTCCATTTCCCACCAGTCCCATTGCGTGAATGGAGCGACGTTCCTTTCGGCGAACGAACGCGCCAGGACGATCTCAGCCCGGTTTCCCTGAGGAGTCACGAGAGCTCGTAGGTTGACGTAGCTCGGCGCTCCCTGGCCGTCCCGTGCGTTCAGGAAATCCAGCCATCCGGCGAGCACCAACTGGCCTGCCAGGACGTGGGAACGACCAGTACCCTTTCGATCGAATCGGAACAGTTGCGCCAGCTCTTCCGCCGCATTTTCAGCCGATTTCGTCGCACCGGCATCGACCGCGAGCTTGACGAGATCCACCATCGCCCAGACGCCGTGTGCCTGAAGATCATCGCGTTCGTCGGCCACCGGAAAGGCGTAGGCAGCAAGATTCTGAACACAGACAAGGATTCTGGATAGGACCGCGTCATACTCGGGTCGGCCGTCGTGCAGCAGGGCCGACCAGATCCGTGTGAAGCTCCGAAGACAATCGTCGACGTAGTCGCTGATCCCAGTTCGGGGCGCCTCGATGGCGCGACTCATCGCTGAACTCACAAAGATGCCGGCGGCACGCGCGGAGAGCAGCGCATCTTGCTCCACCTCCGCGAAGCTGCGGAACAACCAGTCGCGCCGCCTGTAGGTCGCTCGCCGCGACGAGTTCGTCGGAGTCGCATCCGCAATCCACACTCCGCGGACCACTTGTCCGAGTAGCTCGACCGCGCGCTCGGCAGTCGCGAAAGCCCCGGCGCGGAGGTTAGTACCGATCGCGTCCTTGAGGTTCGCGATGTCGCGGTCAATCTCCTCGAGGGCTGATACGGAATCCTGAGGCTCAAACTCGATGCTGGATTGAAGGAGTCGACTGACCCGGGCGCCGGTCATCTCATCGAGTGCCTGGGTCGTCGATACCCGGAATGCGATGTCCCCTGGGCGGACGCGGTCTCCCGGATCGATGTCCAGCGTGATCTGGGGCGGAACGTACTCGGTCGCACTTTCACCCTCGGTAGAGGCGAGCGCCGTTGCGCGGGGCGCCATCGCCGCAAGCGCCTGTCGGACCGCTTTGGGCCTTACCGCACGGACGATTCGCCCCGCCTCGGAAACCTGTACGCGGAGAGTCCACCCTCGCGGAGCGCCGATCGCCCGCGTCGGCGCGAGCAAACTCTCAAGGCCCTTCGTCGCTCCCGCGTATCTAGTTGAGACTTCGAGCAGGCGGCTAGAGATGGTCTCCACGAGCGACTGTCTGACAACGGCATCCAGCAGCGACGGATGCCCGAACAGCCTGGTGAGCCTGACAGTTGAAAGCACGAGGAGGACGATCGTCAGCGCAAACCACGTGAACGTCACCCCGAGGAGTCCAATCTCGCTCGACAGCCAGATTGTCTCGACGGCGATGGCGGAGTTCGCCGCAAGACCGACGCCAACGAACCAGCCGGCCCAGATGTAGTCGAGCACTCGACCTCGAGATGCTCCCACAGCGAGCGGAGCCTCGACGAATAGTTGTGCGGCGATTGCAAGTCCTGCGAACCCGACGGACAGGAAGGTCGTCTGAACTTGCCAGAGGAGACCGTCGCTGCCGACAGAAGCTGGCAGATAGTCCACTAGGAACGCGAGCTCGTCCGAATAGTGAGCGACGGAGAGAAACAGAACGGTCAAGAGGAAGCAGCAAGAAATGAACACGACTCCGCGCCAGTTCACCTCAATGTCCGCCCCTTCTGATCGCTGAGTCCTGACGTGACACTACCGAACGCCACGACCTTCGCGATCAGGACCCACGACGCGCGCCGGCCGATGATCTCGGCACGGCGCCGATCAACTCCCGTGGTGTGCTGTTATTGCTATCCCGTTTCCTGTGGTTGAGGGTCAGGCGGCGCGTACAGCTCCGGCGGGCGGGTCCACAGGCTGAAGGCCCGACCGTTGAATGAGGGCAGCTACGGGCGCATCTCGACAGGTATTGCGAAGCGCCGCTGGAGTGTGCGGAAGTCGCCCTCGTCGATGTCCGCGCCGACGTCGGCGAACTCAACTACGAGGGCATTGCGGTGCTCAACGAGCGCAGCCGCAGCAGCAGCGTCGCCGCGTGCGGCGGCGTCAGCGGTCGCGCAGAGCCAGTCGTAGGCGACCGTCCGCGGCGCGCTCTCCACGCTGGCTATCCGGTCCGTAGCAGTGGGCCACGTGTAGCCAGTTGGCAATGAACGTCCCCACGCGGCGACGGCGGCATCGTAGGCGGCGACGAGTGCGGCGGAGCGCTCAGCCCAGTCTTCCTTGGTCGGGCGCAGCACGAGGACATCGCCGGGCTGGATCACCTTCGGTCCGTTGCGGCCGTTGTAGCTCGCCAGGGAGAGGAAGTCGATGCAGAAGCGGTTACCGATCGACTCGCCGGCGTCGCCGGGCTGCACCGTGTAGGTCGCGATCTGTCCTTCGGCGTCGTAGCCTACCTGCCCGTCGGCGAGCTCCGTCGGGCCGTTGTCGACCAGCGTGCCGACCAGCGCCGGGAACTCGCTCTGCACCCACGGAATGTGGGCGCGGGAGGCGCACAGTGCTTCGTCAGCGACGACCGCGGACTCCGGCTCGGCGGCCACGACGCTCGTCTTGTTCTTCGTGCCCTCGGTGTCGGTCGAGTCGCCAGCCGCGGTTGCGTCCGGTGCGAAGCCGATGCCCGACGTGACGGCTGCTGCGGCGAAACCGATCCCCACGACGGCCGCCGCGCTGGCGACGACGGCCGTGGTGACCTTGGCTGCTCGGTTCATGCTCGTGAATCTAGCGGCTATGACGGAATGACCACACGATGAGCCCCCTCAACAGCCCCGTGCCCGTGACGGCGCTCACTGAAATTCCTCGGTTCTGCTCATCGAAATTCCCCACTCTGG
>CAZBZR010000045.1:17747-19422 GCA_964496445.1 uncultured Microbacterium sp. | reverse complement strand
GAAGTGGCCGATGCGCGCCTTGGCCATGACGGGGATGGAGACCGCGGCGATGATGTCGTCGATCAGGTCGGGGTCGCTCATGCGGGCGACACCACCCTGTGCCCGGATGTCGGCGGGCACGCGCTCGAGCGCCATCACCGCGACCGCACCGGCATCCTCGGCGATACGAGCCTGCTCGGCCGTGACGACGTCCATGATGACGCCGCCCTTGAGCATCTCGGCGAGGCCACGCTTCACGCGGGCGGTTCCAGTGGCAGACACGGCTTCGTTTGACATAGGCCAGAAACTACCATGATCCGCCACATAGAATCGACGGGATGAACGCACCGATCGCCGGGACCTCCGCGGCGGAGATCGCCGAGAGCATCCGCGCGCTCCGCGAACGCGGCGAGCTGCGCGCCGGCGACCCGCTTCCCTCGGTGCGCGCCCTGGCGGCAGAGCTCGGCGTGAACCGCAACACCGCCGTCGCCGCCTACCGGCAGCTGGTCGGCGCGGGCATCGCCGTCACCCGCGGACGCGGCGGCACCCGCATCGCCGATCCTGCTGCGCTCCCGCAGGAAGGCTTTGCCGCCGACACCGTGCTCCGCGACGTCGGCACCGGCAACCCGGATCCCGCTCTCATCCCCGATCTCGCCCCTGCGCTCAGCCGCATCGCGGCGCGGCCGGTGCTCTACGGAGAGCCGGTTGTGGACGCCGAGCTCGAGGAGTTCTCCCGCGCGTGGCTCGGTGCCGACCTCGAGCCCGCCGACCTGCGCATCACGGTGACCAATGGCGCCGTCGACGCGCTGGAGCGCCTCCTGTCGCAGGCCCTCACGCGCGATGACGCGGTGGCACTCGAGGATCCGTGCTTCCTCTCGGCCCTGCAGACCGTCCGTACCGGCGGGTACCGCGCCGTGGCCGTGCCCGTGGATGACGAGGGCATGACCGTCTCGGGCCTGTACGCGGCCCTGGCCGCGGGCGTCCGAGCCGTCGTCTGCACGCCTCGCGCGCAGAATCCGACCGGCGTGCGGCTCTCCCCCGCCCGTGCCGCGCAGCTGCGCGCGGCGCTCGTCGACCACCCCTACGTCCTCCTCATCGAGGACGACCACTTCTCGATGCTGTCGCCGCATCCGTACACCTCGCTCATCTCGGCGACGCACCGGAGATGGGCGCTCGTGCGATCGGTGTCGAAGTTCCTCGGCCCCGACATGTGTTTGGCGGTGACCGCCACCGATCCCGAGACCGCCGACCGCCTCGCGCTGCGGCTGCGGCCCGGGACGACGTGGGTGAGTCACCTGCTTCAGCGCCTGACCCACGCGCAGTTGACCGACGATGCCGCGCGGCAGGCCATCGCTCGGGCCGCCGACCACTATGCCGCGCGCAACGCCGCCTTCGCCCGACGGCTGGCCGACGTCGGACTGCCCGCCGCAGCGCCCGACGGGATCAACGTCTGGGTCGACACGGGCAGGAGCGCCCGGGCGGTGTCGGAGCAGCTGATGCGCCGCGGATGGCTGGCGCGCACCGGGGATGAGTTCTCCCTCGATCCCGAACGCCGCAGCACCCATCTGCGGCTCACCGTGCACGATCTCGATGACACCCTCGCGGCGCAGCTCGCCCGCGATCTCGCCGCCGCGGTGCGCGCCGCGGCGCTGTCCGAAGGAAAGTTGGAAGCGTGAAGATCCTGTCGATCCAGTCC
>CAZBZR010000045.1:15085-17737 GCA_964496445.1 uncultured Microbacterium sp. | reverse complement strand
GGCAACTCCGCCGCGGTGTTTCCGCTGCAGCGCATCGGTGTCGCGGTGCTGCCCGTCTCCACTGTGAACTTCTCCAACCACACCGGCTACGGCGCATGGCGCGGCCCGCTCATCCCGCCCGCCGACGTCGCCGAGGTGCTCACGGGGGTCGAGGAGCGGGGCGTGTTCCCCCAGATCGACGCGGTCCTCTCCGGCTACCAGGGCAGCGAGGGCATCGGCGACGTCATCGTCGACGCCGTCCGCCGCGTGAAGGCGGCCAACCCGGCGGCGCTGTACGCGTGCGACCCGGTGATGGGCAATGCGAAGTCGGGATGCTTCGTCGCCCCGGCGATCCCCGAGCTCCTGCGTGAGCGGGTCGTGCCCGTGGCGGACATCATCACCCCGAACCAATTCGAGCTCGGGTTCCTCACCGGCACCGAGCCCGACACGCTGGACTCCACGCTCGACTCGGTCGATGCTGCCCGCGCGATGGGCCCCGGCACGGTCCTCGTCACGAGCGTCGAGCGTCCCGACCGCGAGGAGGGGACGATCGAGATGCTCGTCGCCGACGACGCCGGCGCGTGGATCGTGCAGACCCCGCTCCTGCCGATGAAGGCGAACGGCTCGGGCGACGTCACTGCGGCGCTGTTCACGGCGCACTACGGGCGCACGCGGGATGCGGCGGACGCCCTCGCCCGCACCGCCTCGAGCGTGTTCGACCTGCTGCAGAACACGCTCGATTCCGGTGAGCGCGAGCTGCAGCTCGTGGAGTCGCAGGAGGCGTACGCGCACCCGCGGCTGCAGTTCACCGTGCGCCAGGTGCGCTGAGCGTCAGCCGTAGAGCGCCGCGTAGGCCGCCTCCCACTGCGGCGCGTCCTCGGGGCACACGAAGCCGGTGCCGAAGACCATGATGCTCGCGAGCCCCTGCGTGGCCGCGGGGTCGCCGCCGGCGATCTGCGCGATCAGCGGAGAGCTGGCGATGTGCGCCTGGGCCGTCTCCGTCGTGACGGCGTGGGCGTTGAGGATCGAGGTCTCGCACGCGTCGAGGGTGACCGCCAGCGCCACGCCGTCGTAGAACTCGTCCCACGAGCCGCCCTGCGACTGGACGTACGCGCGCTGCTGGGCGAGGAACTCCTCCTGCGCGGGCGTCTGCGGGGTGGGCAGCGCCCCCTCCTGCGGCCGGCCCTGCTGGGCGAAGAAGGCATCCCGCTCGGCGAGCACGTCGGCCTCGGCACTGGCGTCCTCCGCCGCATCCGAGGGCGGCGGAGTGCTCGCCGCCGGCGATGGTTCCGCGTCGGCGGGACGCTCGCGCGCGGCGGGCGCGCAGGCCGCGAGGGCGAGGGCGGCGCCGAAGAGCAGCGCGGAGGCGAGGAGGACGGGGCGCCGGGGGGTCATGCGTGCCACGCTACGCGCCCCGGCGAGGCGAGCGCGGCCGTGTCCACAGCGGCGTCAGGCGTCGGGCCAGGCGTCGGCGATGGCCGCGCGCACGTCGCCGAGGAGCTGCGGGAGGGCCTTGGTCTTGGCGATGATCGGGAAGAAGTTCGCGTCCGTCGCCCAGCGGGGCACGATGTGCTGGTGCAGGTGCGCGGCGACGCCGGCTCCGGCGACCGCTCCCTGGTTCATCCCGATGTTGAAGCCGTCGCACCGCGACACGGTGCGCAGCACCCGCATCGCCGTCTGCGTGATCGCGCCGATCTCGGTCACCTCCTCCGGCGTGGCCTCGTCGTAGGTCGCAATGTGCCGGTACGGGCAGACCAGGAGGTGTCCCGAGTTGTAGGGGAACAGGTTCAGCAGCGCGTAGGCGGTGTCGCCGCGATGGACGATCAGGCCGTCTTCGTCGCTCTTGCGGGGCGCCTCGTCGAACGGGCACGCCTCCACCAGCGGCTCGGGCCCGGCCTGGATGTAGGCCATCCGGTGCGGCGTCCACAGCCGCTGGAACTCGTCCGGGACGCCGGCGAGGGTCGCCGCATCGATGAGCTGCGGGTCGCCGGCGTCCGCGTCAGGCACCGAAGTCCTCCGCGGTGTTCACGAGGGCGTGGTCGTCGATCGCGCGGCGGATGCGGGCCACCGCATCCTCGAGCGGAATGCCGTTGGTCTGCGATCCGTCGCGGAACCGGAACGACACCGTGCCGCCGGCGCGGTCCTGTTCTCCCGCGATGATCTGGAACGGCACCTTCTGGGTGGTGTGCGTGCGGATCTTCTTCTGCATCCGGTCAGAGGAGTGGTCGACCTCGGCGCGCACGCCCTCGGCGCGCAGCCGCGCGAAGAAAGCGTCGAGATAGTCGGCGTACTCCTCGGCCACGGGGATGCCCACCGCCTGGACCGGCGACAGCCACACCGGGAACGCCCCGGCGTAGTGCTCGAGCAGGATCGCGAAGAAGCGCTCGATCGACCCGAACAGGGCGCGGTGGATCATGATCGGCCGATGCTTCTCGCCGTCGGGACCGGTGTACTCCAGCTCGAACCGCTCGGGCAGGTTGACGTCCACCTGGACGGTGGACAGCTGCCACGTGCGACCGATGGCATCCTTCGTCTTCAGGTCGATCTTGGGCCCGTAGAACGCCGCTTCGCCCGGCACCTCCGTGAGCTTGAGACCGCTGGCCACCGCGACGTTGCGGAGCGCATTGGTGGAGTACTCCCAGAACTCCTCCGCCCCGACCCACGTCTCCTGCC
>CAZBZR010000045.1:0-15075 GCA_964496445.1 uncultured Microbacterium sp. | reverse complement strand
ACTTGTCCTTCTCGTCGTCGCGCAGCGACAGCTCCAGCTCGAAGTCGTCCAGCCCGAAGTCGCGCAGCATCGACAGCACGAACTCCAGCACGCGCGTCGCCTCGGCCTCGAGCTGGTCGGGCGTGACGAACAGATGCGAGTCGTCCTGGGTGAAGCCGCGCACGCGGGTCAGGCCGTGGAGGGCCCCGGACAGCTCGTTGCGGTAGACGGTGCCGTTCTCGGCCAGACGCATCGGCAGATCGCGGTAGCTGCGCGCCCGCTCCTTGTAGATGAGGATGTGCATCGGGCAGTTCATGGGCTTGAGGTAGTAGTCCACGCCCTGCTTGGTCACCTCGCCGGCGGCGTCGCGCTCCTCATCCAGCCGGATGGGCGGGAACATGCCCTCCTTGTAGGTGACGAGGTGGTTGGACTGGAGGAACAGGTCCTGCTTCGAGATGTGCGGCGTGTAGACGTACGTGTACCCGCCCTCGATGTGACGCCGACGCGCGTGCTGCTCCATCTCCCCCCGTACGAGCCCGCCCTTCGGGTGCCACACCGAAAGCCCGGAGCCGATCTCGTCGGGGAAGGAGAAGAGGTCGAGCTCCTTGCCGAGCTTGCGGTGGTCGCGCTTGGCCGCCTCCTCGAGGCGCTGCTGGTACGCACGCAGTTCGTCCTTGGTCGGCCACGCCGTGCCGTAGATGCGCTGCAGCTGCGGGTTCTTCTCGCTGCCGCGCCAGTAGGCGCCGGCGATGCGGGTGAGGTCCCAGCCGTTGCCGATCATGCGGGTGCTCGGCACGTGGGGCCCGCGGCACAGGTCCTTCCAGACCGTCTCGCCGTCGCGGGAGACGTTGTCGTAGATGGTGAGTTCTCCCCCGCCCACCTCGACGTCGGCGCCCTCTCCGGCGTTGCCGCCCTTGAGCCCGATGAGCTCGAGCTTGACCGGCTGGTCGGCCAGTTCGGCGCGCGCCTCGTCATCGGTGACGACCCGGCGCACGAACCGCTGGCCTTCGCGGACCATCCGCTCCATCTCCTTCTTGATCGCCTTGACGTCGTCGGGAGTGAACGGCTCGTCCACCCCGAAGTCGTAGTAGAACCCGTCGGTGATGGGCGGACCGATGCCGAGGTTCGCCTGCGGGTTGATCCGCTGCACGGCCTGGGCCAGGACGTGCGCCGTCGAGTGCCGGAGGGTCGCCAGCCCGTCGGGGCTGCCGACGTTCACGGGCTCGACCGTGTCGGTCTCGCCGACCGTGGTGGCGAGGTCTTTCAGCTCGCCGTTCACGCGCAGCGCGACGACGGATCGGTCGGGGAAGAGGGCGAATCCGTCGGCCGGGTAGGACACGTCAGACGGAGGGGCGACGTCAGTCAAGGGAACACTCCTGGGATGGCTCGCACCTAGGCTACCGGCCCGCGGGAACCCGGTCGGCGCGCGGCGCCGTCGCGGGTGGGGAGAATGGTCGGGTGAGGTTGGGGATCGCCGGTGCGGCGCTGTGTGTCGCCGGGCTGATCGCGGTGGCGGTGGGGGTGCTCTCCCCTGTCGAGGTAGGCGGCATCGCGGAACGCGTCTGGCCGATCCTGCTCTTCGTCGTCGCGGCCACGGTGGTGGCGGAGCTCGCCGCATCCGCGGGGATGTTCGACGTCGTGGCGGCGCGGCTCGCGGCCCTCGCCCGCGGGCGGACGGCGGTGCTGTGGCTCCTCGTGTTGGCCCTGGCGATCACCACGACCGCCTTCCTGTCCCTGGACGCCACCGCCGTCCTGCTCACGCCCGTCGTGGTCGCGATGGCTCGACGCCACGGACTGGACCCGGTGCCGTTCGCCTTCGTCACGGTGATGCTGGCGAACACCGCGTCGCTCGTGCTGCCGGTGTCGAACCTCACGAACCTCCTCGCGGCCGAACGCGCCGACCTCACCGATCCGTGGCGGTTCCTCGCCGTGCTCGGGCCGGCGGCGCTGACGGCGATCCTGGTGTCGGCCGGCGTGCTCACTGCCCTTTTCCTGCCCCGGATGCCACGCCGGCACCGCCCCGCGCCACCGGCCGACGTCGCCGACCCCGTGCTGCTGCGCGCGGCGGCGTGGACCGTCGCCGTGCTCCTCCCCCTGCTCGTCAGCGGGCTGCCGCCGTGGATCCCCGCGGTCGCGGCGGCGCTCGTCCTCGCGGCGGTCACCGCATGGCGCGCGCCGCGGGTTCTCCGCCCTGGTCTCATCCCGTGGTCGCTGCTGGTGTTCGCCGGCGGACTGTTCCTCGTCGTCGGAGCCGCCGACGCGCTCGGCCTCGCGGCGCTCACGCGTGCAGTGGCGGGAGACGGCGACGGCAGCATCTGGCAGCTCGCCGCCTCCGGCGCGGTGGCCGCGAACCTCGTCAACAACCTGCCGGCGTTCCTCGCCCTGGAGGGCGCGGCCGGCGGCGGCGACCGCCTCGCGGCGCTCCTGATCGGGGTCAACGCCGGACCGCTCCTGACCCCGTGGGCGTCGTCGCGGATGTGCCCGACGCCGGCGAGGCCGAGGAACACCAGTGCGGCGAGGATCGGGCCCAGCCAGGTGTCCGGATCGAACGCGGCTCCCATGACGATCGCGCTCACGCCGATGGCGGCGTTGGCGGCACCGACTTCGAACTGGAACGGGCCCGGCTGCCACCCGATCGACCGGGCGATCGGCGGGCCGAAGAAGATGTGCGCGACGGCCGCGCCCAGTGCCGCCGAACCGATGAGGTAGATGACCGCGTTCATCGTCGTCCACCGCAGCAGATCGTCCGTGCCGGTGGTGAGCACCATGACGATCTCGGCGATGACGAAGGCGATCACGCCGCCGAAGGGCAGCAGCCCCAGGATCCAGGGCGATCGGGTGTGCACGGGTTCGGCGCTCACGGCGGCTCCTTCGCGGCGGGTGTGCGGTGAGGATAGCGATGCCGGGCGCTCGGCCCGCGCACCGGCGGGCGTTTCGCGTCGACGCGGGAGAACGGTGTTCAGAACGCCTGTTCGATCCACGCGTCGCCGGACACGTCCTCGCCGAGGATCCGGCCGGTGACCTCGGAGGTCCCCTCGTAGATCGAGCCCCCCGGCACAGCGAACTCCTGATCCTCGAGCCGCGTCGTGACGAGGAAGTCGGCGTCGAAGGACGGGATCTCCACGCGGAATTGCCGCGCATAGCTCCGGTCGGTCTTCGGACTCGTCCACAGCTCCCCGACGGGGGTGATCGTGCTCGCGACGTAGTACAGCTCGCCGTCGGCATCCTGGATCGTGGCGTACGCCTCGACGCTCACGTCGATCTCCGGGTGATACCCCTCGCCGATGATGCCGGCGTTGGAGATCGTGTAGCCGTTGTCCAGCTGCAGGTCCTGCAGCAGCCAGCGCACGCGGGTGTCGGAGGTGTTGCCGCCGAAGTACCCGTATTCGTGGTCCATCCATGTCGTGCCGGAGACCTCGAATTCCGTGCCGTCCACCGTGATCGTGCCGGAGGCGGCCAGGCGGGTGTAGGAGAAGTAGTAGTTGTCCTCGGTGAGCGACTGCTTCGTCGCGCTCGGCTCCAGCCCCGTGCCGAACACGAAGAATGGGCGACCCTGCTGGGAGAAGGTCAGGTCGAACGACACCTCGGCCCGGGTCTCGGCATCCGTGAAGACCGCCGTGACCTCGATGTTCTGCGTGGGGTCCTCTTGCGGCGCCGTCATGTGCACGGCGTTGCGGGTGGCCACGACCTGCGCGCCGGATCCGCCGCCGCCACGGAGGGTGACGGTGGGCTCTGCGGTGTAGCCGGAGCCCGACTGCAGCACCACGACCTGCGCCACGCTGCCGTCATCGTCGAGGATCGCCATCCCGGAGGCGCCGGATCCGTCGCCTTCGATGGTGACCGTGGGGGCCTCGGTGTACCCGTTGCCGGTCTCGGTGACGACGAATCCGCCCACGCCACCGTCCGCGTCGCCCAGCCGCGCGTACCAGTCCTTGCTCGGGTCGCCTTCGGCCCACTGCGACACGTCGAAGGCGCCGATGGGCTTGGCGAGGTACACCTGGGTGTGCTCGTAGTGCTGCTCGGCCTCGACGTCGCTCACGGACATCTGCGTGATCGCATAGCCCGAACCGACGAAGCTCGCGGCGTTGATCTCGAACCCGAACATGCGGTCGCCGGCGCGCAGGGTACCGATGTGCCACCACCACTCGGTAGGAGCGTCCCTGTGCCGGTACATGTCCTTCGGAAGGCTCAGCACCACGTTCTCGGCGGGCACCGGGTCGGGCTTGGTGTCGCCCTTCCACAACGGGTTGTCCGGGACGGCGACGGTCGGCGCCGTCACTCCGCCTGGCCAGGCGCTGCCGGCGACGGCGGCCAGGATGGCCGTGGTCAGCGCCAGCGCACCGACGGCGGCCGTGCGCGCGACACCGTCGCGCCGCCGCATCTGGATGACCACGAAGACGACCGCGACGACCACGAGGCCGCCCGCGCACCACGCCATCACCGTCCAGGCCAGCGGGGCGAGCGCGCCCTGGAGCACGAGCGCGATCGCGATGATGCCGCCGCCGAGGAGCTCCAGGAGCGCCACCAGGCGCACGAGGAGGGCGGGGGCCGCGCCCGCCCAGCGCATGCCGTGAGCAGCCAGCCAGCGACGCGGTGCGACGAGCGCCACCGCCCCGGCGACGAGGAACACGAGCGCGGTCATCCCGCCCACGATCCACAGTGCAACGTCCATGACGACCCCCCGGCCTCTCGTGGACACCTCCTGCGAGGACGGCGCCGTCCTCCGGAGCACGCCCCCCAGCGTGACGTCCGCGTGCGCCCCAGGCTAGCGGGCCGGCACGGTCCGTGGGGGTGGGGAGTCGTAGCCTCACGGGGTGAGCGGGCGGGTGGAGCTGTGGTGGGCGCGGCGGCAGTTCTCCAAGGGCACCGCGGTCCCCTACCCCGTGGGCACCTACCGGCAGGCATGGGAGGCCTACCCGATGCTCATCCGGCAGTACCACCCCGAGCTGAACGCCGGCATCACCCTCACCCAGATCCCGCCAGCCGCCGACGTGCTGCTGTGCTGGGAGTGCGACGCGGGACATCGCTTCGCCGCGACCCCGGCCGAGCAGCGCCGGCGCCCGGGCCGCGTGCGCCGGCGCTCGGCGTGGTGCCCCGAGTGCAGCATCCTCGCCCACCCACCCGCGCCGGCCACGGCGCGCCCCACCACCCGACGTCAACGGAAGCTGTGCACGAAGACGCCCGACGTCGCGCCGGGGACGCCGTTCGTGAGCCGGTGCGCGCCGGCACCCGCATCCGCCGTCGAGGCTCGCCTGCGTGCGGCGCTGCACGAGGGGCTCACCTTCGATCCGGCTCCCACCGCGGTGCGGACCGCCCAGCCCTTCTTCGAGCACAGCGAGGTGTGGCCCGACGTCGTGGTGCCGGAGCTGCGCATCGCCGTCGAGTACGACAGCATCGGGCGTCACGGGCTCGAGCACGTCGGCCGGCGCGAGCAGGCCGACCTCCGCAAGGATCGTCTGCTGCGCGCCGTGGGGTGGGAGGTGGTGCGGGTGCGCACCGGAAAGCTCCGCCCCCTCGGCCCCTACGACGTGTCGCTCACCTCAGTGAACCGCCGCGCCGTCGACGCGATCCTGGACGTGTTCGTCGTCATCCGCGGGGAGATTCTCGTTGCCGCCTACCGGCGATGAGAGGCTCGGGGTACTGACCGTGCCCACCCGGGGCTCACGGCGGCGGCTCGATGACGTCAGCGCGCGCACGCCGCGGTGTCGGGGAAGCGGACGCAGGTGCGCCCCAACAGCTCGGGTGTCGCCGGCTCACCGTCCTCGCGGACCATCTGCACCGGTTGCTCGGCGATGGCGATGAGCCAGTCCTCCGCTGTGCAGGCGTCCAGGCTGGCTCGCAGGAGCGGGTCGAAGATCTCATTCGTCGCGTCCTCGGGTGCGTCCGCGAGCGCACGGACGGCCGCCGCGCACTCTTGCGCGGCGTCGCTGTCGGTGGCGGAGCATCCGGTGGCCGCGAGAATGACCGCGAGCAGAAGCGGAGCCCCGGCCGATGTCGCGCGCATGCCGGCTACCCTATTCGCGCGGTGCGCGGCACGGAGGTGAATGTACGAAACCCCCGGTAAACCGGGGGTTTCAGGTGGTGCGCGATACTGGGATCGAACCAGTGACCTCTTCCGTGTCAGGGAAGCGCGCTACCGCTGCGCCAATCGCGCCTGAAAGGCTTGTTCTGTTGTCGAGTGGAGGTGGCGACGGGATTCGAACCCGTGTAAACGGCTTTGCAGGCCGGTGCCTAGCCGCTCGGCCACGCCACCGTGTGTGGTTCGACCCACGTGTCGTGATCGGCTTTCGGATTTCTCCGGATGGCGATCCCCGCACTCGAGCGGATGACGAGACTCGAACTCGCGACCCTCACCTTGGCAAGGTGATGCGCTACCAACTGCGCTACATCCGCATGCTCCCGGCTTCCCGGGCGCATCCATGACTCTATCCGATACCCCGCCGGTGTCCAAACCGGCGGCGACCCGCGCGTGTCTGCGCGAGCGGTTCGGCGTCACCCCGCGCATCCGGTAGGATCATGGAGGCCCCGCGGGGCCGACGGGCGATTGGCGCAGTTGGTAGCGCGCTTCCTTCACACGGAAGAGGTCATCAGTTCGAGTCTGGTATCGCCCACCATCCCCACCCCGGTCCTTCGCACGACCGGGGTTTTCTCATTCCTCGGATTCGGATGATGCCAGCGGATTCGGATCAGCCCGGCCGAAGCATCCGAATCCGCCGCCCAGGTCCGAATCCAGCGCGCGCGGACGCCGGCGCATCGGGCGTCGCCGGATTCGGATCACGCGGTGCGCCAGCCGTAGCGGGCCCGCAGCGCCGCGGCCACCCGGCCGAAGCGGGTGCGGTCCAGGGCCGCCGCCTCTCGGCGCATGCCGTCACGGTGCACGCTGTACAGCGTCCGCAGGTCCACCCACGAGGCACGCCCCCGCGCATCCCACTCCCCCGCGCCGAGGGCGACGTAGTCGCCGGAATCGTGCGGAGTGCTCGTGAGGCGCACCGCGTAGACGCGGTCGCGCGTATGCGGCGCCAGGACGAGCACGGGGCGGTCCTTGCCCCGCCCGTCCCCCTCGGCGTACGGCACCCACGTCCACACGATCTCTCCGGCATCCGGATCGCCGTCGGCGCGGGGCGCGTAGGCGATGACGAGTTCGTGCGCGGCGGGCGGGGGGACGCGCACCGTGGCCGTCCCGGTCACCGGGTCGGGCGTGCCCCGGCGAGGGCTCGCGGGGCGCCGCACCAGACGGGTGAGCAGTGACAGGATCCGGGAGGCCATGACTCCCACCCTAGGGACGCCGGACACGCGGAAGGGGCGCCGCGGATGACCGCGACGCCCCTTCGGCGGGAGGATCTCACTCCACGATGGCGTAGCCCTCTTCGCCGTGGACCGTGGTGTCCACACCGGCGATCTCGTCCTCGTTCTTGATGCGGAAGCCGAGCGTCTTCTCGATCGCGAAGCCCAGGATGTAGGCGACCACGAAGGAGTAGATCAGCACGCCCAGGGCCGCGATCACCTGGAGGACCAGCTGCTCGGCGCCGCCGCCGAGGAACAGGCCGGTCTCGGTGGCGAAGAAGCCGAGGAAGATGGTGCCGATGAGGCCGCCGACGAGGTGGATGCCCACGACGTCCAGCGAGTCGTCGAAGCCCCACTTCCACTTGAGCTCGACGGCCAGGGCGCAGACGGCACCGGTGAGGATACCGAGGAGGAGCGCCCAGCCCGGCGTCAGGTTGGCGCACGCGGGGGTGATGGCGACGAGGCCCGCGACGGCACCGGATGCGGCGCCCACCGAGGTGGCCTTGCCGTCCTTGACCTTTTCGATGATCATCCAGCCGATGACGGCCGCGGCCGTCGCACCGATCGTGTTGACGATGATGAGGCCGACCGAGGAGTCCTCGGTCCCGAGCAGGCCGAAGGTGCCCTCGGCGCCGGCGTTGAAGCCGAACCACCCGAACCACAGGATCGCGGCGCCCAGCATCACCAGCGGCACGTTGTGGGGCTTGTGCGCGCCCTTCTGGAAGTTCACGCGCTTGCCGAGCACCAGGGCGAGGGCCAGGGCCGCCGCACCGGCGTTGATGTGCACGGCGGTACCACCGGCGTAGTCGATGACGCTCGTGGAGAACCCGAAGGTCTCACCGAGGCCCATGATCCAGCCGCCGCCCCAGACCCACGCGGCGACCGGGAAGTAGACGACCGTGGCCCACAGGCCCGCGAAGATCATCCACGAGCCGAACTTCGCGCGGTCGGCGATCGCGCCGGAGATCAGCGCGACGGTGATGATGGCGAAGGTCGCGCCGTAGGCGGCGCCGACGAGGCCGTTGTCATCGAGCGAGCCGAGGCCGAGGTCGGCGAACGGGTTGCCCGCGAACGCCCACGTGCTCTCGACGGCGCTCATGTTGAAGCCGTAGAGGATCCACAGCACGCTGACCAGGCCGAGCGCGCCGAAGCTCATCATCATCATGCTGACGACGCTCTTTGCCTTGACCAGACCGCCGTAGAAGAACGCCACGCCGGGCGTCATGAAGAGAACCAGCGCCGTTGCGGCGACGGCCCAGGCGAGATTTCCGCTGTCCATGAGATTCCTCATCCATGTGTCGTGTTACTCAGAGGACCCTCCTGTCCGCCGCATTCGGGTAGCGGACGTCTCGGGTGCCCCCAGTGTTCCGACACCGGGTTTCCGTCGCCCCACGCGCCCTGTTTCGTGCCTGTTACGAGCGGGGCGTCGAGGTAAACATCGTGTTTCGCGCCGCCGCGAGGATCACACGAATCCTTGACCGATCGACGCGCCGGCCAGGCGCGGATTCAGGAATGCGTGAGGGCGACCAGGCGCGAGATGGCGCGGAGGTACTTCTTGCGGTATCCGCCGGCGAGCATGTCGGCGCGGAACACCTCGTTCAGGGGCACTCCGGTGGCGCGGATGGGGAGCTGGGCGTCGTACGCGCGATCGACGAAGGCGACGAACCGCAGCGCCGCGGACTGGTCGTCGAAGCTCGTCACGTCCCGCAGCCCGATGAGGTCGACGCCGTCGATCAGGCGGATGTAGCGCGACGGGTGCACGCGGGCGAGGTGGGCCACGAGGTCGCCGAATCCGTCATCGGAGGCGACGCCCCCGGATGCGGCGGCCTCGATGTCGGCGGCGTACTCGGCCGCGGTGCGTACCAGAGCGTCGCCGTCGATCGCCCGCTGGCGGTAATCGGTCCCGTCGATGCGGAGCGTCTCGAAGCTCGCGGCCATCGCGTGGATCTCCCGGAGGAAGTCCTGTGCGGCGAAGCGACCCTCGCCCAGCGCATTGGGCGGCGTGTTCGAGGTGGCGGCCAGGCGGGTCCCCGAGGCGACGAGCTCGCCGAGCAGCCGGGTCATCACCATCGTGTCGCCCGGATCGTCCAGCTCGAACTCGTCGATGCACAGCAGATCGGCCCCGCGGAAGAGCTCGACGGTGTTCTGGTAGCCGAGCGCTCCCACCAGCGCGGTGTACTCGATGAACGAGCCGAAGTACTTCCGGCGCGCGGGCATCGCGTGGTAGATCGCCGCGAGGAGGTGGGTTTTCCCGACCCCGAACCCGCCGTCGAGGTACACGCCGGGCTTCGCTTCCGGCGCGCGCTTGGCGCGGCGGAAGAGCCCTCCCCCGCGCGGGGCGGCCGGGCCATGGCCGGAGAAGACGAGGAGCTTCTCCTTGGCGTCCTGCTGGGACGGGTACTCCGGATCGGCACGGTAGGAGTCGAAGGTGGCGCCGTCGAACTGCGGCGGCGGGACGAGGGCTGCGACCATCTCGGTGCCGGTGACCTCGGGCGCGCGCTCGGCGAGGTGGACGATCCCGGTCGAGGTGCCTGTCGCGCTCATCTGTGCCTGTGTCGCCTTCTTACGATGCCGGTGCGCACGCCCCGGGGCGCATCTAGGGTCGTAGGGGGCGGTGTCCACCCTACGCCGATCCCGACCCCCACCCGACCGAGGAGCACCGATGACCGTCGAGTACGACACCACGTCCGAGAAGTTCGCCGAGTACGCCGCCCCCGGCCGTCTCGTCACCGGCGAATGGCTGCAGGAGCGCCTCGGCACGCCGGGTCTCGTCGTGGTCGAATCCGACGAGGACGTGCTGCTCTACGAGACCGGGCACATCCCCGGCGCGGTGAAGGTGGACTGGCACACCGAGCTGAACGATCCGGTCGTGCGCGACTACGTGGACGGCGCCGGGTTCGCCGACCTCCTCAGCCGCAAGGGGATCTCCCGCGATGACACCGTCGTGATCTACGGCGACAAGAACAACTGGTGGGCCGCCTACGCGCTGTGGGTGTTCTCGCTCTTCGGGCACGAGGACGTCCGCCTCCTCGACGGCGGTCGTGACAAGTGGATCGCCGAAGGGCGTCCGCTCACCACCGAGGCCACCGTCCGCGAGCGCACCGACTATCCGGTCGTCGAGCGCGACGACTCGGTCATCCGCGCGTACAAGGAGGACGTCCTCGCCCACCTCGGCAACCCCCTCGTGGACGTGCGCTCCCCCGAGGAGTACTCCGGCGAGCGGACCACCGCCCCCGCCTATCCGGAGGAGGGCGCCCTCCGCGCCGGCCACATCCCCACGGCGCAGAACGTGCCGTGGGCCCGTGCCGTGGCCGAGGACGGCGGGTTCAAGTCGCGCGCCGAGCTGGAGGCGATCTACCGCGACGGTGCCGGCTTGAAGGACGACGATGCGATCGTGGCGTACTGCCGCATCGGCGAGCGTTCCAGCCACACCTGGTTCGTCCTCCGCCACCTCCTGGGCTTCTCGGATGTGCGCAACTACGACGGTTCGTGGACCGAGTGGGGCAGCGCCGTGCGCGTCCCCATCGTCACCGGATCGGAGCCGGGCGCCCTGCGCTGACCGGCGTCGCCGGGCCTGCGCGTGGGAGGATGGCGGGGATGACCGAATCCGCCCTCCCTCCGCGCCTGGCCGAGATCCGCGACGAGTTCCTCGAGCTCGCCGAGCCGGAGCGACTCCAGCTGCTCCTGGAGTTCTCCCAGGAGCTGCCCGCCGTGCCTGCGCAGTATGAGGGCCACCCCGAACTGGCCGAGCGGGTCGCCGAGTGCCAATCCCCCGTCTTCATCATCGTCGACGTCGATGACGACGACCGCGTCGCCATGCACGCCACCGCGCCCGCGGAGGCGCCCACGACCCGCGGCTTCGCCAGCATCCTGGTCCAGGGCCTCACCGGGTTGAGTGCCGATGAGGTGCTGGCCATCCCCGACGACTTCCCGCAGAGCATCGGTCTCACGCGGGCGGTCAGCCCGCTGCGGATCGCCGGGATGACCGGGATGCTGATGCGCGCGAAGCGTCAGGTGCGCGCCAAGCGCGCGGCCTGACATGCGCGTGCGCGAGATCCTCCCGGTCCCTGGCGACGCCATCGACCTCCACGCGGAGGACGGCCGCGCGCGTCTCGGCGAGATCTATGCGCTCCCGGATGCCGCGTACGTGCGGCTGAACATGATCACGACGCCCACCGGCTCGGCCGCCGGTGCGGACGGCACGAGCGACACCCTCACGAGCGCGACCGATCGCGCGGTGCTCGGCGTCATCCGCCGCGCCGCCGACGTCGTGGTGGTGGGAGCGGCCTCGGTGCGGGCGGAGGGGTACGTGATCCCTCGGTCGGCGGCGCTGGCGATCGTCACCCGCTCGGGCGCCTTGGACGGGCACCGGCTCGGCGAGGCCGGCGGCCGTGTGCTGCTCGTGTGCCCGGCCGCCGCGGCGGCGGAGGTGCGCCAGCGTTCCGGCCTCCACGCCGCGGAGGTCATCGCTGTCTCGGGGTCCGGAGACCTCGCGCCCGCGGCGATCGTCGCGGCCCTGCGCGAGCGGGGCCTCACGCGCATCGTGTGCGAGGGAGGCCCGTCGCTCGCCGCGCAGTTCGCGGATGCCGACGTCATCGACGAGTACTGTCTCACCGTCGCGCCGGCCATCGAGCCGGCGGCGCATCCGGTGCTGCCGGTCACCCGTCCGGTCCCGACCTTCGTCGCAGGGGTGCTCGTCGACGACGCCGGGTTCAGCTATCTGCGGCTGCGTCCTCGACGGTGAGCCCGCGCGCCCGCAGCCACGTGCGGATCGCGTTCGACCAGCGCTCCTGGTCGTAGTTCCACAGCTTGGTGTGGCGCGCGACGGCGAACGTCTGCATCTCGACGAGATCCGGGCGGGCGGCGGCGAGCTCGTGCGACGCGTCGGAGGGGACGAAGCCGTCGTCGTCGCTGTGGAGCAGCAGGATCGGATGGCGCAGCTCCGCGGACCGGGCGACGCCGTCGAGGCGGTCGAACGGGATCGCCCCGCCCGTGCGCGTGACCTGCGACGCCCAGTCGGAGCCCAGGGCCCCGATCGCCAGGCCCGTGACCGGCGCCGGCAGGTGCAGGAGGCGGGCCTGGTAATCCAGCACGACGCGCCAGTCCACGACGGGTGAGTCGAGGATGAGCCCCACGATGGCGTCACGATGGGGGGAATTCAGCTCCACCTGGAGGGCGATGGCGCCTCCCATCGACCAGCCCATCACGATGATCCGCCGCGCACCGGCCCGCCGGGCGTAGCCGATCGCGGCATCGACGTCGCGCCACTCCGTCGCGCCCAGCGTGTAGGTGCCGTTGCGGCTGCGGGGCGCCTCGCCGTCGTTGCGGTAGGACACCAGCAGCGACGTGTACCCGAGGGAGCGGAACAGCGGCACCGCTCGCAGCGCCTCGGCCCGTGTCGTCCCGCGCCCGTGCACCTGGACGACCCACAGGTCGGTGTCGGTGGCCGCCGGGAAGACCCAGGCCGGACAGGGACCCACGCCGGCGCCGATCAGCTCGCTGCGATAGGGCAGCTGGAGGTCTTCCGGACGGTCGTAGTACCACCCGCTGAACGCTGCGTCGGGAGCGAGCCGGGCGCCCGGGGCGACATGGGTGAGCAGCTTGCGCTTGACCGTGCGCTCATCCTCTGCGAGCACCGAGCCGAGCTTGACGTACGGCACCGTGCCGGCGGTGAACAGCCCGTAGCGCCCGGGCAGGCGGGTGTCGGCGGTGCGCTCCAGCGTGATCGTCTGGGCACCGGTGTCGAGATCGACGATGCGGGTGTCGGGCACCCGCGTGGCGGGGGTGACGACGCGCCGGGCGACCCGGAGGGAGATGGCGCCGATCGCCGCGACGACGGCCGCGAGCGAAACGGTCAGCACCGCGAGCGCGGTGCGCACCGCGCCGGCAGAGCGTGGTGAAGCGCCGGACGTTGCGGCGTGCCTGGAGCCGTTCATCGACCCCTCACTCTAGTCTGTCGCCGTGACCGACCTTCCTTCCGCCGTGCCTACGCCCTTCGGCTCGGCGGCGGCGGAGCTGCGGGCGGTCGGCTTCCGCGACGACTTCGCGGTGCGGGAGATCCCGGCTCCGACAGGGCTGGCCCCTGAGGCCCTCGCCCTGGCGGGTGACGTCCGCCCCGACGGCACCGGGTTGGATTCGCCCTACGGCACCGGGCGGTTCATCCTGCTCCACGATCCCGACGAGCCCGAGCCGTGGGGCGGGCCCTGGCGCATCGTGTGCTTCGCGCAGGCGCCGTTGGAGACCGAGATCGGCACCGACCCGCTCCTGGCCGACGTGGCGTGGTCCTGGCTCATCGACGCGCTCGCGGCGCGGGGAGCCGGCTACAGCGCGGCGTCGGGCACGGCGACCAAGACGCTCTCCAAGGGCTTCGGCTCCCTCGCCGTCCAGGGCGACGGCGCCCAGATCGAGCTGCGGGCGTCGTGGACACCCCGCTCGCCGTTCGCCCCGCACGTGGAGGCGTGGGCCGAGCTCGTCTGCATGCTGGCCGGGCTCCCGCCCGGGTCGGAGCAGATCGTGACCCTCGGCTCGCGGAGGTCGGCCCGTGACTGAGTACGTCGTCATCGCCGATGACGAGGGCTTCGCCGATGCGGTGCGCGCCCTGGCTGCCGGCAGCGGACCGGTGGCCGTCGACGTCGAGCGCGCGTCCGGCTTCCGCTACTCCCAGCGGGCCTACCTCATCCAGGTTTTCCGCCGCGGCGCGGGAGTCTTCCTGCTCGATCCGGTCGGAATCGACGACTTCGCCCCGCTCCAGGAGGCGATCGGCGCCGACGAATGGGTCTTCCACGCCGCCAGCCAGGATCTCCCCTCCTTGCGGGAGCGGGGACTCTCGCCCACGACCATGTTCGACACCGAGCTCGCCGCGCGCCTGCTCGGGCACGAGCGCGTGGGTCTCGGAGCTGTCGTGGAGTCCACCCTGGGCATCAGCCTGGCGAAGGCCCACTCCGCCGCCGACTGGTCGACGCGCCCGCTCCCGCAGGCGTGGCTGGAGTATGCCGCGCTGGATGTGGTGCACCTCGTCGACGTCCGGGACGCGCTGGCGGCGCAGCTCGCGGAGCAGGGGAAGACCGCCTTCGCCGCCGAGGAGTTCGCCGCCGTGCTGGAGCGGGCCCCCAAGCCCGCCCGCGAGGACCCGTGGCGCCGCCTCAGCGGGCTGCACACCGTCCGCGGGCGTCGCGGCCTCGCCGTCGCCCGGGCACTGTGGCAGGCCCGCGAGGACTTCGCGCGGGAGCAGGACGTCTCCCCCGGCCGCCTGGTGCCCGACCGCTCCCTCGTCGCCGCAGTCCTGGCCGACCCGCAGAGCAAGCAGGAGCTGGCCGCGCTGAAGGACTTCACCGGACGTGCCAGCCGCTCCCAGCTCGATCGCTGGTGGAACGCGATCGTGGAGGGACGCGCCAGCACGCAGCTCCCCGCCGATCGGGTGCCGAGCGACGCGCTCCCGCCGCCGCGGGCGTGGGCCGATCGCAATCCCGAGGCGGATGCGCGCCTGCGAGCTGCACGCCCCGCGGTGGAGGAGCGCGCCGCGGAGCTGGGCATGCCCACCGAGAACCTCCTGACACCGGAGTTCCTCCGCCGCGTCGCCTGGGCTCCGCCCCTGGAGGAATCGGCCGCCGAGATCGGTCAGGCGCTGCGCGAGCTCGGGGCCCGCCCGTGGCAGATTGCGGAAACCGCACAGTTGATCGCGGATGCCTTTGTGGAATCCGTCAACGCCGCCGACGACGTGCCGACGTCCGATTCGTAGGATCGGACAACCGATTCGGGGCGGCCGCGCCTCGTTCCTAGGCTGAGGTCATCCCTATGTTTGGAGGCAGAGTG
>CAZBZR010000044.1:19689-20086 GCA_964496445.1 uncultured Microbacterium sp. | reverse complement strand
GGGGGCGTCGGGCCGCCTGAGAAGGCCGCGAAGAAGGCGACCGAGACCCGCGAGATCTACGCGCCGCTGGCCAACCGCCTCGGCATCCAGGCGGTCAAGAGCGAACTCGAAGATCTCTCGTTCGCGGTGCTGCACCCGAAGCTCTACGCCGAGATCGACAGTCTCGTCACGCAGCGCACGCCCCAGCGCGAGCAGTACGTGCAGAACGTCATCGGCGCCGTCGACGCGGATCTGCGGGAGCTGCGCATCCGGGGTCGGGTCATGGGCCGCCCCAAGCAGCTGTACTCGGTGTACCAGAAGATGGTCGTGCGCGGCCGCGAGTTCGACGACATCTACGACCTCATCGGCATCCGCGTCCTCGTCGGCACGGTGCGCGACTGCTACGCCGTCCTCGGGG
>CAZBZR010000044.1:7034-19679 GCA_964496445.1 uncultured Microbacterium sp. | reverse complement strand
CAAGGACTACATCGCCACCCCGAAGTTCAACCTCTACCAGTCGCTGCACACCACGGTGATCGGCCCCGGCGGCCGCACCGTGGAGATCCAGATCCGCACGCACGAGATGCACCAGCAGGCCGAGTACGGCGTCGCGGCCCACTGGAAGTACAAGGAGCGGATGAACGGCGGCAAGGCCGACGCGAAGTCCATGGACGCCGACATGGCCTGGCTCGCGCACATCTCGGACTGGCAGGCGGAGACGGCCGACCCCGGCGAGTTCCTCGATGCGCTGCGCTTCGAGATCGGCGCCAAAGAGGTCTACGTGTTCACGCCGAAGGGCCGTGTGATCGGGCTTCCCGCCGGGGCCACCCCGGTCGACTTCGCCTACGCCGTGCACACCGAGATCGGCCACCGGACGATGGGCGCCAAGGTCAACGGCCGTCTCGTCCCGCTGGAGTCCGAGCTCAAGAGCGGCGACGTCGTCGAGGTCTTCACCTCGAAGAACCCGGATGCCGGACCCAGCCAGGACTGGCTCACCTTCGTCAAGAGCACCCGCGCGCGCAACAAGATCCGCGGCTGGTTCACGAAGGAGCGACGCGAGGAGGCGATCGAGCAGGGGAAGGACGCGATCGCCCGCGCGATGCGCCGCCAGAATCTGCCCCTGCAACGCCTGATGAGTCAGGACTCCTTCACCGAGGTGGCCCGGCAGATGCGGTACGAGGACGTCTCCGCGCTGTATGCGGCCGTGGGCGAAGGGCACGTCTCGACGCAGTCGGTGATCGAAAAGGTCTCGGCGCTGGTGAGCGCCAACGACGCCACGACCGGGCCGATCGATCTGCCGCAGGTCGGGCGCAGCCGTGCGCCGCGCAGCGGCGACTCGGGTGTGCTCGTGCGCGGGGCGCCCGACATCCTCGTCAAGCTCGCCAAGTGCTGCACCCCGGTTCCGGGTGACCCCATTGTGGGCTTCGTCACGCGCGGGAGCGGCGTGTCCGTCCACCGCGCGGACTGCACGAACGTCGAGGCCCTGCGCTCCGACCCCGAGCGCCTCATCGACGTCGAGTGGGCGCCGACCTCCAAGAGCGTCTTCCTGGTGCAGATCCAGGTGGAGGCGCTGGACCGCTCCGGCCTCCTCAGCGATGTCACGCGCGTGCTCAGCGAGCATCACGTGAACATCCTGTCGGCCTCGGTCTCCACGACGAACGACCGCCTCGCACTCAGCCGCTTCGTCTTCGAGATGGGCGACACCGTGCATCTGGACCGCGTCCTCAATGCGGTGCGGCGCATCGACGCGGTCTACGACGTCTACCGCGTCACCTCCTCCTGAATCCTCGCGAGGACGGCGTCCGCGCGCCGGCCGTGGGGGAGCCGCGCGATGCCGGTGAGCCACGCCCGGCCCGCGGCGATCACCGTCGCATCCCGGGCCGCCCACTCCGCCACGGCGTCGAGGTAGCCCTCTCCGGGCATCCGGACGAGATCGGCGATCGTCCGGCCCGGGGTCGTGACGGCCACGCCGCCGAGCACCTCGAGGTCGTCGGGGTCGACCTCTCGATCGCGATAGTGCAGGCGACGGTCGATGATGTGGTGCAGGCGTCGCGGCACCGCCCGCTGCACGGTCAAGCGGTGGGGCGGGATGTCCACACCGCCCCGGATCCACGCGGCGGTGAGGTGGGTGGCGGCTAGATCCGTCCCGAGCACGCCGACCAGGCTCGCCGCCCGGAGCGCGGGCGTCTCCACCATGTCGGCGGGGACGAAGGCCTCGCCGAGGGCGACGAGGTCGCCGTCGAGGCAGGCCGCATGCAGCTCGGCGCCGGAGAGGACACGACCGGGGAGGTAGACGAACGGCGAGGCCATCCCTGCAGTCTCCCCGCGCCGCGGCCCTCCTGCCGGCTGCGGTCCCGAGCTGTGGAGAACACCGCGCGCGCGGCGCCGGGGGAGGAGGCGCTCAGCCGCCGACGGCGCGCAGCCACGTGCGGCGCGCCTCGAGCGCGTCGCGGGCCGCGGCCGCGGCCGCGGCATCGCCCCGCGCCTCGGCCTCGACGACCTCGGTCTCGAGCTTCTCGATCGCGTCGGTGAGCTGGCGCGTCATGTCGTTCGCGCGGGCCTTGGTCTCGGGGTTGTTGCGCTTCCAGTCGGCGTCCTCGCGCGTCCGCACGCTCTGCTCGATCTTGCGGAGATCGTCGTCCAGGCTCCGCTCGGTCTCGCGCGGGTGCACGCGCCCGATCTCATCCCACCGCCGCTGGATGGCGGTGAGGAGACTCCGTGCGCGGGCGAGGTCGCGCTCGTCGAGGATCGGCGCCGCCTCGGCCAGCAGCGCGCGCTTGGCGTCGATCTTCTCGCGGGAGGCCTCCACGTCGGCGGCCTCGCGCGTCGCGCGGGCGCCGTAGAGGGCGTCTCCAGCGGCCTTGAAACGGGCCCAGAGCGCGTCGTCGACCTTCTTGCCGGCGCGACCGGCGGCCTTCCACTCGTCGAGCAGATCGCGGTAGGCGCCGATGCCGTCCTCGCCGCGCGGCGCGAGGGCCTCGGCACGCTCGACCAGGCGCGTCTTCACGTCGCGTGCGGCCTTGTGGGTCTGGTCGAGTCCGGCGTAGAACTCGCGACGGTGACGGTCCACGGTCGCGCGGGCGTCGCGGAAGCGGCGCCACAGCTGCTGCGAGGCGGCGCGGGGAAGGCGGGGGCCGTCGTTCTGGTGCGCCTGCCAGCGGTCGAACAGCGCCGACATCTCGGTGGACGCCTGCTTCCACTGCACGGTCTGCGGGTCGCGGGCGGCCAGTGCCTCGGCGGCCTCGACGATGGCGGTGCGCTCGCGCACGGCCGCCTCGACGGCCTCCTTCTGCGCGGCGGTCTCGGCCTCGGTGGCCTCGGCGAGGGTGCCGACGAGCGCGTCGAGCCGCTCGCGCAGGCGCCCCAGGTCGCCCACGGCGGCGGCATCGGCGATGCGTCCCTGCAGGGTGGTGGCGGTCGAGCGCAGGTCGGACGCGGACGCGCCGCCGCGACGCGCGCGCACCTCCAGCAGCGTCACCTCGCCGGCGAGATCGGCGTACTTGCGCTCGAAGTAGGCGAGCGCCTCCTCGGGCGAACCGTCGGGGAACTGGCCCACGACGCGCCAGTCTTCGCCCTCGCGGACGGACACCGTCCCGTCGTCGTCGACGCGACCCCAGGGGGCGTCGTCGGCGGGGGTCGTGTCGGAAGTGTCGGCGTCGGCAGTCACGGGAAGCACCTCATCGCGGCTCGGGCCGCCTACGGTCAGGGACGGTTCGAGCCTAGTACGTCGCTCGTCCCCGACGCAGGTCAGGGCGTGGTGGTGGGGCTCGGGTCCGACGCCGGGTCGGTGGGGGTGGGCACCGGCGCCGACTCGGTCGGCAGCGGATCCGGCGACCCGGACGGGCTCGGCCCGGTGGACGAGGTCGGGGCGGGCTCGGGCGCGCCGGGTCCGGTGGTGAAGTACAGCGTCTGCGCGCCGATCGCACCGAGGATCACCAGTCCGCCGATCACACCCGCGAGGAGGTTGTCGCGGCGGCGGCGCCTGCCCTGATCGCTGTGCAGCTGCTGACGTGCCGCGTAGACCCGTGCGCGCTCGCGCGCCTCGCGGTCCTCGCGTCCTCTGCCGGCCGTGGCCACGGCATCCTCCTCCGCCCGCGCAACGCGAGCCGTCCGGCCCGCGGATGCAGGCGCGATGATCCTACGCAGGCTCAGTCGCGCGGGGCAAAAGCCCCCGGCCCGCCGCGTCCGTCGCCCCGGCTAGCCTTGTCGGGTGACCGCATCCGCCGCCCTGTTCTCGGGCTCCACCCCGCTCGCCGTGCGGATGCGGCCGACCTCGCTGGACGAAGTGGCCGGGCAGGGGCACCTGCTCCGGCGCGGGTCGCCCCTCGTCGCCCTGGCCACCGCCGATGCATCGCCGACGGCATCGTCGGTGTCGGTGATCCTGTGGGGTCCGCCGGGCACCGGCAAGACCACGCTCGCGCAGGCGATCGCACGCTCCTCCGGCCGCCGCTTCGTCGAGCTGTCCGCCATCACCGCCGGCGTGAAGGATGTCCGCGAGGTGATGCAGGAGGCGCTGAATCAGCGCGACCTGTACGGCCAGTCCACCATCCTGTTCCTCGACGAGATCCACCGGTTCACCAAGGCGCAGCAGGACGCGCTGCTGCCGGGCGTCGAGAACGGCTGGGTCGTGCTCATCGCCGCGACCACCGAGAACCCGTCCTTCAGCGTCATCTCGCCGCTGCTGTCGCGCTCGCTGCTGCTCACCCTCAAGCCTCTCGGCGACGATGACCTCGGCCTGCTCGTCGACCGCGCCGTCACCGACCCCCGCGGACTGGCGGGCGCGGTGATCCTCGAGGAGGAGGCCCGCGCCGCCCTCGTCCGCCTGGCCTCGGGCGACGCCCGGCGGGCCCTCACCGCGCTCGAAGCCGCCGCATCCGTCGCCGCCGACGACGCGGCCGACGACGCCGTCCCGACGATCACGGCGGAGCACATAGCGCAGGCCGTCGACCGCGCGCTGCTGCGTTACGACCGGCAGGGCGACGAGCACTACGACGTCATCAGCGCCTTCATCAAGTCCATCCGTGGGTCCGACGTCGACGCCGCGATCCACTACCTCGCCCGCATGATCGAGGCGGGAGAAGACCCGCGCTTCATCGCCCGGCGGCTCGTGATCTCCGCGGCGGAGGACATCGGCCTCGCCGACCCCCAGGCGCTGCAGATCGCGGTGGCGGCGGCGGATGCGGTGGCCTTCATCGGCATGCCGGAGGGGCGGATCCCGCTCGCCGAGGCGACCGCCTACCTCGCCACGACGGCGAAGTCCAACGCCGCCTACACCGCCATCAACGCTGCGATCGCCGATGTTCGGGCGGGCGGGTTCGGCCGCGTGCCGGTGCACCTGCGCGACGCGCACTACCCGGGGGCCAAGCGCCTCGGGCACGGCAAGGGCTACAAGTACGCGCACGACAGCGACGTCGGCATCGTGGCGCAGCAGTATCTGCCCGATGAGCTGCGCGGCCGTCGCTACTACGAGCCGACGCAGCACGGTGCCGAGCGCGACGTCGCCGCGCGCCTGGAGAAGATCCGCCGCATCCTGGAGGGATGACCCTCCTGCGGGGGAGCACCTCCCTCCGTTCACCCGCACCGTTGTGCGCCCGGGGCCGCGCTCACGCCGCAGTATGGTGCGGGGGGGCGTCGCTTCCGTTCACCCCTTCTGCTCACCCGCACCGTTGTGCGCCCGGGGCCGCACTCACGCCGCAATACGGTGCGGGGGAGCGTCGCTTCCGTTCGCCCCTTCAGTTCACCCGCACCGTTATGCGCCCGGGGCCGCGCTCACGCCGCAATATGGTGCGGGGGAGCGGGTCTGATAGGCTGGATCGGCTCGAAACCGGGTTTTCGGGCATCTCCCTCTTCCGACACAGACCGTCTGGCGTGCTCCGGCGTGCAGTCCAGTTCGGGCGAAGAGCGGGGGATACGTCCGCGAGCCGTGAAAGACACGGCCGCGTTCTCGGAAGGAACACTTCGTGGCTACGAAGTCCCAGGACCGTCGCAAGGTCCGTCTCTCGCGCGCGCTCGGCGTCGCGCTCACCCCCAAGGCAGCCAAGTACCTCGAGAAGCGTCCCTACGCTCCGGGCGAGCACGGCCGCACCAAGCGCAAGCAGGACAGCGACTACGCCGTCCGCCTGCGTGAGAAGCAGCGTCTGCGCGAGCAGTACGGCATCCGCGAGAAGCAGCTGCGCATCGCCTTCAACGAGGCCCGCCGCACCGACGGCCTGACCGGTGAGAACCTGGTCGAGCTGCTCGAGATGCGCCTGGACGCGCTCGTGCTGCGCGCCGGCTTCGCCCGCACCACCGCGCAGGCCCGCCAGCTCGTCGTGCACCGTCACATCCTCGTGGACGGCCAGCTCGTGGACCGCCCGTCGTTCCGCGTGAAGCCGGGTCAGCTCATCCACGTCAAGGCCAAGAGCGAGGCCATCGAGCCGTTCCAGGTCGCCGCCGCCGGTGGGCACGCCGACGTGCTGCCCCCCGTCCCGGGCTACCTCGAGGTCGAGCTCGACAAGCTGCACGCGCGCCTGGTGCGTCGCCCCAAGCGCGCCGAGGTGCCCGTCACGTGTGACGTGCAGCTCGTCGTCGAGTACTACGCCGCGCGATAAGCGGTTTCGTTCCGGAAGGGCGTCGGGGTTCCCGGCGCCCTTCCGGCGTTTCCGCCTACGATGAGGAATGCCGCGTTCGCGGCGCCGACCCCGAGGAGTGCGATCGTGAGAAGCCTGCTGTGGTTCGTGCTGGGCCTGGCCGGAGGCGTGGTCGCCGCGCATCTGGTCGACAAGAACCCGCGCGGGCACGAGGTGCTCGCCCAGATCGACGCGCGCATCACCGAGCTCCCCGACCGCACCGCCCGGGCCGACCGCGAGGAGGAGGCGCGCGTGGCCGACCCCGCGGATGCCGCGCCCGACGCCGCCCCGACCACCACCGACTGACCCGTTCCCGCACACCGGCCCGATCCCGGGTCGGTGCCCCGTGCCCCGCGAAAGATCCGCCGCATGAAGACCGCTGAGATCGCCCAGCGCTACCTCGACTACTTCGAGAAGAACGACCACACCATCGTCCCGTCGGCCTCCCTGGTCACCGACGACCCGTCGCTGCTGTTCACGGTCGCCGGGATGGTGCCGTTCATCCCCTATCTCACGGGCGTCGTCCCGGCGCCCTACCCGCGCGCGGCGGACGTGCAGAAGTGCATCCGCACCAACGACATCGAGGAGGTCGGGCACACCGCCCGGCACGGCACGTTCTTCCAGATGCTCGGCAACTGGTCGTTCGGCGACTACTTCAAGGAGGGGGCGATCTCCTACGCGTGGGAGCTCCTGACCACCGCCGAGCGGGACGGCGGACTCGGCTTCGAGGAGAAGGACCTGTGGGTCACCGTCTACCAGGACGACGATGAGGCCGCGGCCCTGTGGCAGAAGATCGCGGGCCTGCCCGAGCACCGCATCCAGCGCCTCGGGCGCGAGGACAACTACTGGTCGACCGGGCAGCCCGGCCCCGCCGGCCCGTGCTCCGAGATCTACTTCGACCGCGGCCCGGCCTACGGCCGCGACGGCGGACCGGCGGTGGACGACAACCGCTTCACCGAGATCTGGAACCTCGTGTTCATGCAGTACGCGATCACGAACGTCCGCTCCAAGATCGACTTCGACATCGTGGGCGATCTGCCCGCGAAGAACATCGACACCGGGATGGGCCTGGAGCGCGTCGCCTTCATCAAGCAGGGCGTCGACAACATGTACGAGACCGACCAGGTGCGTCCGGTGCTCGACCGCGCCGTGGAGCTGTCGGGGCGGACGTACGGCGCCGTGCACGAGGACGACGTGCGCTTCCGCGTCATCGCCGACCACGTCCGCTCGTCGCTGATGCTGCTCTCGGACGGCGTCACGCCCGCCAACGACGGCCGGGGCTACATCCTCCGCCGGCTCATGCGCCGCAGCATCCGCGCCATGCGCCTCCTGGGCGTGGAGGGCGCGACCTTCCCCGAGCTGTTCGCCGCGTCGCGCGACGCGATGAAGTCGGCCTACCCCGTGGTCGAGACGGACTGGCAGCGCATCTCGCAGTACGCCTTCGCCGAGGAGGAGACGTTCCTGCGCACGCTCGCGTCGGGATCGACGATCCTCGACCTCGCCGTCGAGGACACCAAGCGCACCGGAGGCACGCAGCTGTCCGGCTCCGAGGCGTTCCTGCTGCACGACACGTACGGGTTCCCCATCGATCTCACCCTCGAGATCGCGGAGGAAGCCGGGCTCTCCGTCGACCGCGGCGCGTTCGACACGCTGATGCAGGAGCAGCGCTCCCGCGCGAAGGCCGACGCGAAGTCGCGCAAGCGCGCGCTGGCCGATCACAGCGTCTACCGCGAGTTCCGCGCCCTCGGCGAGACCGTGTTCACCGGCTACACCGACCTGGAGACGCCCACCCGGGTGCTCGGCATCCTCGTCGACGGCGTGTCGGTGGACCGCGCCGCGGCCGGCCAGGTCGCCGAGGTCATCCTCGCAGAGACCGCTCTCTACGCCGAGTCCGGCGGTCAGGTCGCCGACAAGGGCGTGATCGTCGGACCGGGGTACGAGCTCGACGTCCTGGACGTGCAGAAGCCCGTGCCCGGGCTCGTCAGCCACACCGTCGAGGTCACGACGGGGGAGGTCGCCGTCGGCGAACCGGCCACCACGGTGGTCGACGCCGTCAACCGCCGCGCCGCGCGGCAGGCGCACTCGGCGACCCACCTCGTCCACGCGGCCCTGCGCGACACGCTCGGCCGCTCCGCCACGCAGGCGGGTTCACTCAACCGCGCGGGCTACCTCCGCTTCGACTTCTCGTGGAGCTCGGCGCTGTCGCCCGAGACCCGCAGCGAGATCGAGGAGATCGCCAACAACGCGGTGCGCGACAACCTCGAGGTCACCACGCGCGTCCTGCCGCTGGATCAGGCGCGGGAGCTGGGCGCCATGGCACTGTTCGGGGAGAAGTACGGCGACACCGTGCGGATGGTCGACATCGGCGGCCCGTGGTCGCGCGAGCTGTGTGCGGGGACCCACGTCGGCTCCAGCGCGGAGATCGGCCTCATCAACCTCGTGGGCGAGTCGTCGGTGGGTGCGTCCAACCGGCGCGTGGAAGCCCTCGTCGGACTCGACGCGTTCCGCGACCTCGCCGCCGAGCGGGCCATCGTGTCGCAGCTGACCTCGTCGCTGAAGACACCGCGCGACCAGTTGCCCGCCCGCATCGCGGAGCTGACGGCGAACCTCAAGGCCGCCGAGAAGCGCATCGCGCAGTTCGAGGCCCGTGCCCTCGCCGACCGTGCCCCGGAGCTCGCCGCGACGGCCGTCGACGCCGGTGCAGTGCGGGTCGTGGCGCAGTCGCTCGGCACCGCGGCATCCGCCGACGACGTGCGCACCCTCGCCCTCCAGGTGCGCGACCGCCTCGGCGACGTGCCCGCGGTCGTGGCCCTGGGCGCACAGCTGGGGGAGCGGGCGACGGTCGTCGTCGCCACCAACGACGCCGCGCGCCGTGCCGGGGCGAAGGCCGGCGCGCTCGCCAAGGCGGCCGCGGCTGCGCTCGGCGGCGGCGGCGGCGGACGCGACGACGTCGCCCAGGGCGGCGGGACGGATGCGGCGGCGCTGCCCTCGGCGCTGGAGGCCGTCGTGTCGGCGCTGCGGGCAGCGGGCGAGTGAGTCTGGCCCGCCGCGGCGTCCGTCTCGGCATCGATGTCGGGAAGGCCAGGGTCGGGGTCGCGCGCAGCGACCCCGACGGCCTCCTCGCCGTGCCGGTGGAGACGGTGCCGCGGACGGATGCCAGCGTGACACGCCTCCGCGAGATCGCTGCGGAGTACGAGGCGATCGAGGTGTTCGTCGGGCTCCCGGTGAGCCTCAGCGGCGCTGACACCCCCTCCACCACCGACGCACGGGAGTTCGCCGCGGCCCTCGCGGCGAGCCTCGCGGAGGTGCCGGTGCGCCTCGTGGACGAGCGGCTCAGCACGGTCAGCGCGCAGGGCGCGCTGCGCGCAGCCGGACGCAAGACCCGGGAATCTCGTAGCATTGTGGACCAAGTCGCCGCCGTGGTCCTCCTGCAGCAGGCGCTCGATGTCGAGAGACGTTCCGGCAGCCCGGCCGGAACCGCTGTACTTCCGGGACAGGAGCCCGCCTGACATGCCCGAAAACCCGTCGCCGTTCGACGACCCGTTCGCGGATCTCTACGGCCAGCTCCCCGACGCCCGCCGCGCCCCCGAGCCCGAGCCCGCTCTCCCGCCGACCTCTCGGCGCGCCGCCCGCGCGGCGCGCGCGCAGGACCAGGGCGACGCCGCCGTCGCCCCGCCCGTCGCCGAGCGAGCAGGCACGGCGCAGACCGAGGCGCCGCGTGAGAGCGTCGCCGCGCGCGAGCCCGCGCCGACCCGGACCCCGACGTCGACCTCGGCTCCGGCACCCGGGACCCTCGACGACCTGTTCGACGCCTCGGGTGGTGACGGATCGGGCGGAAGCACACCGCGACGTCCGAAGAAGCGCCGGCGCATCGGCGGCTGGATCGCGCTCGGCGTGGTGCTGGTGCTCCTGGGCGGGGTCGCCGCGGGCGGCCTGTGGGTGTGGAACACCTACGAGGAGCAGATCCGCGCGCTCATGGGCTGGGAGGAGCCGAAGGACTTCGAGGCCGGGACGGCCAACGGCGAGACGACGATCACGATCGCCAGCGGCGACACCGGCGGGCCGGTCTCGCAGAAGCTCTACGACGCCGGGGTCACGAAGACCCCCGACGCGCTGTACGACTACATGATCGACAACGACATCGACTTCACCTTCCAGCCGGGCGTCTACCGGCTGCAGCTGCAGATGACCTCCGCCGCGGTCCTGGAGGCGCTGGCCGACCCGGCGAACAAGATGGAGAACACCGCGCAGCTGCGCGAGGGTCTCACCGTCGCACAGACGCTGACCCGCCTCGCCGAGCAGCTGGCGATGCCCATCGAGGACTTCCAGGCGGCCGTCCTCGACCCGGCCGCCTACGGCGTGCCCGCCGACTCGCTGGAGGGATGGCTCTTCCCCGCGACCTACACGTTCGATGAGGGCGTGACGGCCACGGACATCATCGCGCGGATGGTGGCCCGCACCGTCCAGTCGCTCGACCAGGCGGGCGTCCCCGAGGCCGACCGCCAGCGCGTGCTGACCGTCGCCTCCATCATCCAGCGCGAGGCCCGCTTCGAGGACGACTTCTACAAGGTCTCCCGCGTCATCCAGAACCGGCTCGACCAGGGCATGAAGCTCCAGATGGACTCGACCGCGCAGTTCGGGTACGGCGAGCTGCACGCCGGGTCGGCGAGCACGTCGGGGGAGGCGCAGTTCGACGACAACCCGTGGAACACCTATGTCATCGACGGCCTGCCGGTGGGGCCCATCGCCAATCCGGGCGACCTCGCGATCGACGCCGCCATGTCGCCCGCAGAGGGGCCGTGGCTGTTCTTCGTGACGGTGAACCTCGACACCGGCGAGACGGTGTTCACCACGAACGCCGATGACCATCAGCGCGCCGTGGACCAGTGGATCTCCTGGTGCCGCGACAATCCCGACGCGGGATGCTGACCGGCACGCACCTGGCGGTGTGGGGCGACCCGATCGCCCACAGCCTGTCGCCGCGCCTGCACGCCGCGGCGTACGCCGTGCTCGGCCTGGAGTGGCAGTACGGCCGGCGCCGCGTCGGCGAGGATGCCTTCGAGGCCGCACTGGCGGGCCTGGATGCCTCGTGGCGCGGGCTGTCGCTCACGATGCCGTTGAAGGCCGCTGCTGCGCGGGCGTCGCTCACGCGTGATGCCCACGCCACCGCGACGGGCGCCGTGAACACCCTCCTGCTCTCACCTAACGGGCGGCGCGGGTTCAACACCGACGTCGGCGGCCTCGTGCGCGCCCTGGCGGAGCAGGGCGTCACCGGCGTCTCCGCCGCGCGCGTGCTCGGCGCGGGGGCCACCGCGACCTCGGCAGTGGTCGCGCTCGTCGAACTCGGCGCCCGCCGCATCGAGGTGGTCGCCCGGCGTCCCGCCGCGGCCGCCCCGCTCCTCGACCTCGGCGCCGCGCTCGGCGCCGAGGTCGTCGCCGCGCCGTTCGAGCGTGCCGCCCCGTCGCCGGTCGAGGTCACCGTGGCGACGCTGCCCGGCGGCACCGATCTCGGGCCGGTGGCGCGGCCGCTCGCCGCCGCCGGCGGACTCCTCGTCGACGTCGTCTACGGGCACTGGCCGACGCCGCTCGCGCAGTCCTGGGAGGCGGCGGGCCAGGCGGCGGTGTCGGGCCGGGGGATGCTGCTGCATCAGGCGCTGCTCCAGGTGCGGGTCTTCGTGCACGGCGAGCCGGACGCGGTCCTCCCCGACGAGCCTGCCGTCCTCGCCGCGATGCGCGATGCGCTCGTGGGAGACTAGGGCCATGCTCCGCGTGCTCACGGCCGGCGAATCGCACGGCCCCGAACTGGTCGCCATCATGGAGGGCCTGCCGGCCGGCGTGCCCGTCGCCGCCTCCGACATCCGCGCCGACCTCGCCCGCCGGAAGCTCGGGTACGGTCGCGGGTCGCGCATGAAGTTCGAAGAGGACGAGCTGACGATCTCGGCGGGGGTGCGCCACGGTCTGAGCCTCGGCAGCCCGATCGCGCTGCGCATCGCCAACACCGAGTGGCCGAAATGGGTCGAGGTGATGAGTCCCGAGCCGGTCGAGCTCACCGACCGCTCGCGCGGGCGCGGCGCCGCGCTCACCCGCCCGCGCCCCGGGCACGCCGACCTCGTCGGGATGCAGAAGTACGACTTCGACGAGGCCCGCCCGATCCTGGAGCGCGCGAGCGCACGAGAGACCGCTGCGCGCGTGGCCCTGGGCGCGGTGGCCCGCGCGTTCCTGGCCGAGCTCGGCATCCGCCTGGTCAGCCACACCCTGTCGATCGGCCCGGTGCGCGTCCCCGAGGACGCGCCGGTGCCCACGCCCGACGACGTGGCTGCGCTCGATGCCGATCCGCTCCGCTGCTTCGACCCCGCCACCAGTGAGCGGATGGTCGCCGAGGTCGACGACGCCCGCAAATACTTGGCGGGGTTCTCCGCCGGTGAGGCGCTTCCAGAGGAGAAACTCCTCGCGGACACGCTCGCGCGGAAACTCGCCCCGGCCAGCTGACCCACCCACGGGTTGGCGCCCCCGT
>CAZBZR010000044.1:0-7024 GCA_964496445.1 uncultured Microbacterium sp. | reverse complement strand
ACGCGTCGACCTCGGCCGCAATGGTCGCCGAAGTGGACGCCGCCCGCAAGGAGGGCGACACCCTCGGCGGCATCGTCGAGGTGCTCGCCTACGGACTGCCGCCCGGGCTCGGCTCCCACGTGCAGTGGGACCGCCGTCTGGACGGCAAGCTCGCCCAGGCGCTGATGAGCATCCAGGCCATCAAGGGCGTCGAGGTCGGCGACGGCTTCCTCACCACCACTCGGCGCGGGTCGCAGGCCCACGACGAGCTGTTCGCCACCCCGGCGGGCATCGCACGCGCCAGCGACCGCGCCGGCGGCACCGAGGGCGGGATGTCCACCGGCACCGTGCTGCGCGTGCGGGCGGGGATGAAACCCATCGCCACGGTGCCCCACGCGCTGCGCACGATCGACGTCGCCACCGGCGAGGCCGCCGCCGCCCACCACCAGCGCTCGGACGTCTGCGCGGTGCCGGCGGCGGGCGTGGTCGCCGAGGCGATGACGGCGATCGTCCTCGCCGAGAGCATCCTGGAGAAGTTCGGCGGCGACAGCGTCGGGGAGACGCGCCGGAATCTGCTGGCCTACCTTGACGCCATCGCCGAGACGCTGCGCACCACCTCGACCAGCGACGCCAGCGTTCCCGCATCCGATGGACTCTCCTGACGCGCTCGTCCTCATCGGCCCGATGGGGGCGGGGAAGACGAGCATCGGCCGCCGGGTCGCCAAGCGCCTGGACGTGCCCTTCGCCGACACCGACGCGATGATCGCCCGTGTCCACGGCCCGATCCCGGCCGTGTTCGCCGAGCGCGGCGAGGAGGCCTTCCGCGTGCTCGAGCGCGCCGCGGTGAGCGAGGCCCTTGCCGCCGGCGGCGTCGTCTCACTCGGCGGCGGCGCGGTGCTGCATCCGGACACCCGCACCGATCTCGCACGCCACCGCGTCGTGCTGCTCACCGTCGCCCCCGCCGTGGTGGCTACGCGGCTGCGGGGCAGCTCTCGTCCGCTGCTGCAGACGGAGGACGCGATGGGCCGCTGGCAGGAGATCCTCGCGGCGCGCCTGCCGCTGTACCGGGAGGTCGCCGATGCGACCTTCGACACCTCCCGCGGTCCGCTCTCGGCGGTCGTGGAGGCCGTCGCGCGCTGGGCGCGCACCCCTTCGACCGGAGTGAACCACGCATGAGCACCACCGTCCTCACCGTCGCCGGTGACGCCCCCTACGACGTGCACATCGGCCGCGGCCTGCTCGCCGGGCTCGGCGCACACCTGCCCGCCGAGGCGCGGAAGGTCCTCATCATCCACCCGCCGACCCTCGCCGAGCAGGCCGCGACGCTGCGGCAGCTGCTGCTCGCCGACCGTGAGGTGCTGCTGGCGGAGGTGCCGGACGCCGAGCAGGGCAAGCGCGTGGAGGTCGCGGCCTTCTGCTGGCAGGTCCTCGGCCAGGCCGACTTCACCCGCACCGACGTCATCGTGGGCTTCGGCGGCGGCGCGGTCACCGACCTGGCCGGCTTCGTCGCGGCCACGTGGCTGCGGGGTGTCGCCGTCGTCCAGGTGCCCACCACCGTGCTCGGCATGGTCGACGCCGCCGTGGGCGGCAAGACCGGTATCAACACCGCCGAGGGCAAGAACCTCGTCGGCGCCTTCTGGCCCCCCGCCGCCGTCGTCTGCGACCTCGACCTCCTGGACACGCTGTCGCAGAACGAACGGGTCGCCGGCTACGCCGAGGTGGTGAAGGCCGGCTTCGTCTGGCACCCCGAGATCCTCGACCTCATCGAGGCGGATCCCGTCGCCGCCGTCGATCCGCACTCCGATGCGTTCCGGCGGACCCTGGAGCTCGCGATCGACATGAAGGCGCGGGTCGTGGGGGAGGACCTCCGCGAGGCCGGCCTGCGCGAAGTCCTCAACTACGGGCACACCCTCGGCCACGCGATCGAGCACGCCGAGCGCTACCGGTGGCGGCACGGGGCGGCCATCTCGATCGGCATGATGTTCGCGGCGGAGCTCTCGCGCCTGGCCGGGCGGCTCTCCGACGACGCCGTCGACCGGCACCGCCGCATCCTGCAGGCCCTGGGCCTGCCGCTGACCTACCGCGCCGGTGCGTGGCCGCAGCTGCTGGCCACCATGCAGCGCGACAAGAAGAGCCGGGGCGGGATGCTCCGCTTCATCGTGCTCGACGACATCGGCCGACCGACCGTGCTCCAGGCGCCCGACGAGTCGCTGCTGTTCGCCGCCTACCAGGAGGTCGCCGGATGAGCGCGCCCCGCCGTCTGCTCCTGCTCAACGGCCCCAACCTCAACCTGCTCGGCATCCGCGAGCCCGACGTGTACGGCACGTCCTCCCTCGCCGACGTCGAGCGCCTCACGAGCGAGGCGGCCGCCGCGCGCGGCTTCGAGGTGCGCGCGGTCCAGAGCAACCACGAGGGCGTCCTCATCGACGCGATCCACGCCGCCCGCACGGACTGCGCGGGGATCGTCATCAACGCCGGCGCGTACTCGCATACCTCCATCGCGATCCGCGACGCACTCTCGGGCGTGGCCCTGCCCGTCGCCGAGGTGCACATCTCCGACCTCTCGGCGCGGGAGAGCTTCCGCCACCACTCCTACATCGCCGACGTCGCCCTCGTGCACGTCGTGGGCGAGGGCGTCACCGGGTATGCGCGCGCCGTCGCGCTGCTCGTCGACGTGATCACCGGCCGCGCGGACGGCTGAGCGCGGCGCGGCCGGCGACGGCCTTCCCGTAGACTGTCGTGCTGGGTCGGGACCGGCCCGCCCCTCGACGAACGGAACCTCTCCGCCCATGGCTTCCACTGCAGACATCAAGAACGGCGTCGTCCTCAACATCGACGGTCAGCTGTGGAGCGTCGTGGAGTTCCAGCACGTCAAGCCCGGCAAGGGCGGCGCGTTCGTCCGCACGAAGCTGAAGAACGTCGTCACCGGCAAGGTCGTGGACAAGACCTACAACGCCGGCACGAAGATCGACATCGAGAACGTCGACCGCCGCGACTTCACGTACCTGTACAACGACGGCGACAGCTTCGTGTTCATGGACACCAGCGACTACGACCAGATCAACGTGCCCGCGACCGTCGTCGGCGACGCCGCGAACTTCCTGCTGGAGAACCAGCAGGTCACGATCGCCACGAACAACGGCAACCCGCTGTATATCGATCTGCCCGCCTCGGTCGTGCTGGAGATCACGTACACCGAGCCCGGCCTGCAGGGCGACCGCTCGTCGGCCGGCACCAAGCCCGCCACCGTCGAGACCGGCTACGAGATCCAGGTGCCGCTGTTCCTGGAGACCGGCACGAAGGTCAAGGTCGACACCCGCACGGGCGACTACCTCGGCCGCGTCAACTGACGCGCCCTCCCGATGAGCGCACGCACCAAGGCGCGCAAGCGCGCCCTCGACATCCTCTTCTCCGCCGACGTCCGCGGTGAGGAGATCGGCACCGTCCTGGCCGCGGAAGCCCGCCGGGCCGCCAGCGAGCCCGCCCGCGAGGCGTCGTGGCTGTATGCGCGAGAGATCGTCGACGGCGTGATCGACAACCGCGACGCGATCGATGAGCAGATCACGACGTTCGCGAAGGACTGGTCCCTCGCCCGGATGCCCGCCGTCGACCGCGCGCTCCTGCGGATCGCCGCGTGGGAGATCCTCTACAACGACCAGGTGCCGACCGCCGTCGCGATCGACGAGGCCGTGGAGCTGGCGAAGGAGTTCTCCACCGACGACTCGGGCGCCTTCGTCCACGGCGTGCTCGGCCGCATCTCCCGGGCCTCCTGACGCCGAACGTGCACGAGGTCGCCGAGGATGCACCGAATCCGGTGCCCTCTCGGCGAGACGATGCACCTTCGGCGTGGCGGCGCCTGCTCCCGGCTCCGGATGCGGCGGGGATCCCGCTCGCGCTGGGGGTCGAGTTGCGCCAGCGCGACCCGTACGACTCCGCACGGTGGGAGCCGCGGGAGGTGCGCGCCGTGACCGCGCGTGCGCTCGCCCGGAGCCAGGATGACCTGTCGCTGTCCGTCCGCCCGCTCGTGCCCGGCGCGCGCGGCGCGTGGATCAAGGGCGAGGTGTCGTGGGACGCCCTGCGGCGCTCGCCCGAGCGGTTCCGTCCCGCCGCCGCACGGTGGTTCGCCGAGCTGTACGGGATCGCGGCGGGGATGCGCGCCGGGGCGGCCTTCACGGCGGTCTCCGAGTGGCTGCCCCTCGACGCGGTCGGCTCGGCGCACCTGTGGCCGCACCTGGCGGCGGCGGAGGCGGCGGGGGTCGCCATCGTGGCGGCGCATCCGCGGCAGACGGTGCGGATGGCCCGGCACGCCGCGATCAGCGCAGAGGTGGGCGATCTCGCCGACGGCGTGCTGCGCGTGGCGGCGCGGCTGGAGATCGACGGGGAGGCGATCGATCCGCGCGACGCCCGGCCGCTCGGCAGTGGCGGCGTCTACGCCTTCGCGCGCGAGCGCGACCCCGTTCCCGTCGTCCTCGCCCCCGTCGAGCTCCCCGCGGCGCTGGCCGCCCTGGTGGGGACGGACGCGGTGCGCGTGCCCGCCGCCGACCGGACGGAGTTCGTCCGCGACGCCTATCCGGGCCTCGCCGCCGGCACCCGGGTCGTGGCCGCTCCCGGCTCGACGCTGCCGGCGGCGCCCGGCGCCGCGCTCCGGGTCGCGGTGGACTTCGCGCCGGGGCATCGGGTCTCCTACACGCTCGACTGGCAGCGCCCCGGGGGCGCCACGGCGCCGTTCGCCGCCGACGCGGGGGAGTCGGAGGGGGCGCTCGCGGACGCCGCGCGGCGCGCCTGGGCCGCAGCGAGCAGTCTGCCGTTCGCCGCATCCGCGACCCTCCGCGACGCGGACGCGGCGGTGTTCTCGTCGGCCGTGCTCCCCGCCCTCGAGGCCCTCGGCGGTGTCTCGGTGCGGATCACCGGCACGCGTCCGGCCTACCGCGAGCTCACGGGCGATCCATCCGTGCGCGTGACGACGGTGGCCGGCGCCGATCCCGACTGGTTCGAGCTGGGCGTCATCGTCACGATCGACGGCCGCGCGATCCCGTTCGGCGCGCTGTTCACCGCCCTCTCGCGCGGTCGACGGCGGATGATGCTCGCCGACGGCGCCTACTTCTCCCTCGGCCATCCGGCGCTGGCGCGCCTCGCCGAACTCCTCGAGGAGGCCGCAGCGCTGGCGGAATGGGAGACCGGACCGCGGATCGCTCGCAGCCAGATCACGCTGTGGGCCGACTTCGAAGACCTCGCCGAGCAGGCCGAGCCCGCCCGCGAGTGGCGCGGCCTCGTCGCGGGGCTGCGCGACGCCGCCGACGTGACGCCCGCCCCCGCGCCGCCCGGCCTGCGCGCCGAGCTCCGGCCGTACCAGCGTGCCGGGTTCTCCTGGCTGTGGACGCTGTGGCAGGCCGGGCTCGGCGGCATCCTCGCCGACGACATGGGCCTCGGCAAGACCCTGCAGACCCTCGCGCTCATCGCCGCGGCCCGCGCGGCGGGGGAGCGGCGCCCGTTCCTCGTCGTCGCGCCCACGTCGGTGCGCGGCACGTGGACGAGCGAGGCGGCCCGCTTCGCGCCCGATCTGAGCGTGCGCGCGGTCGAGGCGACCGCCCGCCGCCGCGACACTGCGCTCGCGCGCCTCGCCGCGGACGCCGACGTCGTCGTGACCTCGTACGCCGTGCTGCGCCTGGACGCGGCAGAGTTCGCCGCCACGGCGTGGGCGGGGGTCATCCTGGACGAGGCGCAGGTCGTGAAGAACCCGCGGACGAAGCTCCACCAGGCCGTGGCCGCCCTTCCGGCGCGGGTGACCCTCGCGCTCACGGGCACGCCGCTGGAGAACTCGCTCACCGACCTGTGGGCGCTCCTCTCGCTCACCTCACCCGGTCTCTTCCCCTCCGCCCGCCGATTCCGCGAGGAGTATGTCGGCCCGATCGAACAGGCACCGGATGCCGCGACGACCGAGCTGTCGACGGATGCGGCCGCGCGCACCCGCGCGCGCCGGCTCGATCGCCTCCGCCGTCGCATCCGCCCCTTCGTGCTGCGCCGCACGAAGGAGCTCGTCGCCCCCGACCTGCCACCTCGGCAGGAGCAGGATCTGCGCATCGAGCTGGCGCCCGGCCACCGCGCGTACTACGACACCGTGCTGCAGCGCGAACGCCAGAAGGTGCTGGGCCTGCTCGACGACCTCGACCGCAACCGGTTCATCGTGTTCCGCTCACTGACGCTGCTGCGGATGCTGAGTCTGGCGCCGGCGCTCGTCGACCCGGCCGCCGCGCACCTCGGCTCGGCCAAGCTCGACGCGCTCCTGGAGCATCTCGTCGAGGTGATCGCCGAGGGGCACCGCGCCCTCGTCTTCAGTCAGTTCACGTCGTTCCTCGCGCTGGCCGCCGAGCGGCTGGAGGCCGCCGGCATCCGATACGCGTCGCTGGACGGGTCCACCGTGCGCCGCGACGAGGTGCTCCGGCGGTTCCGCGAGGGCGATGACCCGGTGTTCCTGCTGAGCCTGAAGGCCGGCGGCGTGGGGCTCACCCTCGTCGAGGCCGACTACGTCTTCGTGCTGGACCCGTGGTGGAATCCCGCCGCCGAGGCGCAGGCGGTGGACCGCACCCACCGCATCGGCCAGACCCGCACCGTGTTCGTCTACCGGATGCTCTCGGCCGGCACGATCGAGGAGAAGGTCGCCGCGCTGCAGGCCCGCAAGGCGGGGCTCTTCCGCGCCGTGCTCGACGAGGGCGACCCCTTCGCGCGGAGCCTCGACGCCGGCGACATCCGCGGTCTTCTCGCCGACTGAGACGGGTTTTTCCCCGGCCCGCCCACCGTCCGTCCAGGCGGGGCCCGCGTAAACTCGTCGGGGTTCGACACACGAGGAGCGATATGCGGATCACCGGCCTCGGCCACGCGGGCATGTTCATCGAGACCGCGGGCGGGCGCATCCAGGCCTCGCCGGGGACGGAGCAGACGGCGAGGACGATCGGCGCCTCCGCGAACCACCCCTTTGGGTAGACGCGGAGGAGCTCGGCCTCCCGGCCCGGGGTCCGGATCCCGATGACGCGGAACGGCTGGCGAT
>CAZBZR010000043.1:0-20722 GCA_964496445.1 uncultured Microbacterium sp. | reverse complement strand
GGCGGGGCCGGCCTCGGTCACGCCGAGGTGCAGCGGCCAGTCGCCTCTCTCGGCGAGCAGCCGGTAGGCCTTCACCATGACGATCGGGTCGTTGTGCTTCACCGAGATCTTGAAGTCGTGGAAGTCGTGCTCCTCGAACAGCGACGCCTCCCACACGGCGCTCTCCACGAGCGCCTCGGGGGTGGCCTTGCCGTACTTCTCGAGCAGCCGCTTGTCCAGCGACCCGGCGTTCACGCCGATCCGCAGCGACACCCCCGCCGCCTGGGCGGCCGCGGCGATCTCGCCCACCTTGTCGTCGAACTGGCGGATGTTGCCGGGGTTCACGCGCACCGCGGCGCAGCCGGCGTCGATGGCCTGGAAGACGTACTTCGGCTGGAAGTGGATGTCGGCGATCACCGGGATCTGGCTCTTCGCCGCGATGATGTGCAGCACGTCGGCGTCATCCTGCGACGGCACCGCGACGCGCACGATCTCGCATCCGGATGCGGTGAGCTCGGCGATCTGCTGAAGGGTGGCGTTGATGTTGGTCGTGGGCGTCGTCGTCATCGACTGCACGCTCACGGGAGCGTCGCCGCCGACGAGGACCTTGCCGACACGGATCTGGCGGCTCTTGCGCCGCGGCGCGAGCACTTCGGGGACGCGGGGCATTCCGATATTGACGGCAGGCACGTCCCCAGCCTACGCCGCTCGTCTGCGAGGAGGCTCGACGCGGGCGCGACGCTCACGCGCGGCCACGACGGCCTGGAACGAGAAGGTCACCGCCCCGGCCAGTCCCCACGCCAGCAACGGGGCATCGATGCGCTCGACGGGGATCCCCCACCAGAACCAGGCGCCGGCGTACAGCGCCCACCCCGCGGTGTATCCGGCCCTCAGTCCCGCGCCCAGGATCGACACGGCCGCGCCCGAACCGGGGCGGCGCGCGGTGCCGAGGGTGCGGACGAGCTGCGGGAGGAACTGGACGACGCCGAAGACCGCGAGGGCAGCGGCGAGCGCGCCCGTGCCCCTCGCCGCCGCGACGGCGAACACGACGGCCGCGCCGGATGCCGCGACCACCGCCCCTCGCCGGGCGCCGGAGGACGCGTAGGGCCACAGCAGCGTCACCAGCGCCGCCCCGCCCAGCGTCGCGATCGCTCCCGAGACCACGAGCGTCGCCGACCCCGAGACGAACCCGTACCCTGCCCATCCGGCGCCCGCCACGACCCACAGCAGCTCGCCCACCATCGACACCCCCGCCGAGGACTGCGCCCGGCGCACGCGCACCAGGATGGGCACGATCAGCACGCCCTGCACGAGAAGGAGGAGGATGCCCAGGACGGCCCGGGCGACCGAGGCGTCCATCTCAGCGGTCGTCGCGACGGAAGTAGAGGTAGAGCACGACCAGCACCGCCGAGGTGGCGGCGGAGATCATGAGCACGACGTCGATGGGCTGCGCCGCGAACCACCGCGTGAACTCCGACGCCCCCAGGTCGTAGCCGGCCGACCCCGGCTCCGTGGCGCTCTGGCGGCCGAACTCCAGCACCGCCAGCGCCGTGCTGGCGATCGAGGTGACGCCGATCCCGAGCAGGATCAGGTCGGTGACCATGCCCGATCTCGCCGTGCGCCGCGCGGCCAGATCGTCCAGGCGCCGGGCGCACGCCTCGATCTTGAAGCGCACCGGATCCTCGATCAGGGCGGCGAACTGCCACGCCTCGAGGATGTCCTCGAAGCACGCGCGGACGTGGCGATTCATGTACTTCACCAGGTGCTGGCGTTGCATGATGACCAGCTCGGCGCGGTTGCTCAGCTCGACGAGCGTCCCGCGCAGCTGCTCCAGCTCCCACCGCGAGGTCGCTGCGGCCGCCTGAGCGAGGACCACCGACAGTTCCGAGTCGACGACGTCCAGCGAGGCGTACACCGCCTGGGCGTAACCGAGGGCACGCCACTGGTCGGCGAACGCGCCGCCGGCGCCGAACGCCTCGGTGGTGCGCCGGTCGACGAAGCCGTAGTTGAGCCAGCGGACGAGGCTGTCGCGCGTGCCCTCGAGCAGCTCCGTGCGCATCGCCTCGTCGTCGCCGCCCACGACATCCTTCGTCCAGTGCGCCAGCGCTGCCCGCTCCCGGGGGGTCACCACCAGTGCGCGGCTGACCCACAGCGTCCGCCCGAAGGCTTGTGCGTCGTCCTCTCTCGCAGCGCGCACGATGCACTCGCGGCGGTCCAGGCGGTGGATGAGCGCCAGGAGCCCCGACAGCCGCTTCCGCGCCACCTCCGCCCCGACACGCTCGGCCAGCCGCACACCGGCGGACTGCACCTCGTCGAGGCGCTCCGAGCGGCCGCGGACGGGCAGCGGCGGCAGATCGACGCCGATCTCGAGCACGCCGATGCCGTGGTCGTAGACGCGGAAGGTGACATCGAGGACCGTGCCCAGGAGCGCGGCATCCGCATCGGCTGCGAGAGCATCCGGCGGCAGCGAGACGGTGAGGACGTGCAGCGGCCGGTCCAGCGCATCCACGTCGAGGGCCGCGTAACGGCTCGAGACCCCCGCGACCCCGTCGTGCTCCAAGCGCACGGACATGGCCCCGGGCGCGATCTCCGGCAGGGTCGGCAGCGCGCGGCGGACGCGTTCCCAGAACGCGGCGTATGCGGCCGGATCGCGCTCGACCGCGCCCGGGACGCACCGGTAGTCCACGGTCACCGGGGCGAGCAGTCGCAGGTAGGTCATCGGCCGGCCATCTCGACGTTGCGCACCGCCACGAACCCGATCAGGCCCGCCGAGGGTCCGTCGGTGAGCTTCACGCGCACGCGGGCGTCGTCCGCGGATGCGCCCGCGTCGGGGACCAGGGCGGCGGGCCATTCCAGCACTCGGGCATGTGTCCCGCCCACCGCCTGCACGCGCAGCCCGCCGTCGGCGTCCAGGACCGGCACGAGCCCGGTCTCGGGATCGGGGACGAGCACGACGGCGTCCGCCTCCCCCTGGATCTCCTCGAGGGCGCGGGCATAGTCCACGGTCTCCCGATACTGCGCGATCGCGGCGTTCAGCGCCTCGCGCACCGCGGAGGTCTCGGGACGGTCGGGAAGGATGAAGTACAGATTCTGCACCGAGCGCGCCCACGGCGCGTCGATGACGGCGAACCGGGTGGCATCCAGGGCGAGCGAGCCCGAGCGCAGCGCGGTCTCGCCGGGAAGGCGTCCTTCCACCAGGACGTCGATCTCGCCCTCGGCGAGGGCGAGCAGCCCGGCCTCGGTACTGAGGTAGCGAGTCATCTCCGACACGGCGTCGTCCAGTTCCGGCCAGTAGTCGTAGCCGGCGATCCCGCCCACTCTCACCCGCTCCAGCTCCGCCAGGGTGGTCACCGGTGGCGCCGGGGTGCTGGCCCGGTAGAACATGACGTACTCGAAATCCAGAACCGGGTCGGTGAAGCGCACCCGCTCGCGTCGACCCTCGCTGAAGACCAGCGGGAAGGCCGCGAAGGCCGCCCCCGCGCTCACCCGCTGCTCGGCCGATTCCCACGTCGTGTACTGCACGTCGGGGTCGAATCCCGCCAGCTCCAGGACATCGCGCAGGATGCGCGTGGCCGGCCCGCCGCCGGGCAGGTCGGCGCCGGCGTACGGTGCCCAATCGCCGGAGAGCACCGTGACCGAGCGCCCCGTCGTCACCGGTGCGGTCCGCAACGCCGCCACCACGACGAGTGCGCCCGTCAGCGCGAGCACGACGACCAGGGTCGCCGGTAACCAGGTGCGCCACCGCTGGCGCCGGCGTCGGGATGTCATCACGGTCATCCTAGTGAGCGGTGCGCCACCGCCCGACCGCGGCGGGGGCGGACCTGAGCGCGTGTGATAGGTTCGGCGCATGTTCGCGCCCTCCTCCTCCTGGTGGCCCACCGTCTAGGCGGTGTGCGCGCGTGCAGCAGACCGCCCTCGGGCGGTCTCCTTCCTGAAGCGGCCGTCCCCTCGATGAAAGAGCGACGATGACCCGCCTCGATGCAGCCGAGATCCTCGGCGACCTCACCGTCTCGGCCGCGCCCTTCGCGCTGCTGGCCCGCGACACCGCCACCGTGGAGGTGCTGACCGGGACGGTGGTCGACGTCGACCTCCTCGCCGACATCCCGCTCACCGACGCTGCGGGCGCGCCTCGCGAGGTGCTCGCCCTCGTGCCCTACCGCCAGGTGCGCGAGCGGGGCTTCGTCAGCCACGACGACGGCGCACCGCTGCGGTGCCTGCTCGTCGACCGCCATCTCGTCCTCCCCCGCGCCGACGTGCTCGCGGCGCTGCCCGCCGCACCGATCGGGCTGGAGGACGCCGGCTTCGACGTCTCCGACGACGCCTACGCCGACATCGTCCGCACCGTGATCGCGGACGAGATCGGCCGGGGCGAGGGGGCGAACTTCGTCATCCGGCGGGACTTCACCGCCGCGGTCGCCGCCGACCCGCGAGTGGCGGCCCTCACCTGGTTCCGGGCACTGCTGGAGCACGAGCGCGGCGCGTACTGGACCTTCGCCGTCGTCACCGCGGGTCATGTCGCCGTGGGCGCCAGCCCCGAGGCGCACGTGAGCGCGCGCGAGGGTGTCGTGACCATGAACCCCATCTCCGGAACGTTCCGCCACCCGGAGGGGGGTGCGACCGTGGCGACCCTCACCGAGTTCCTGCACTCCGCGAAGGAGACCGAGGAGCTGTTCATGGTCGTCGACGAGGAGCTCAAGATGATGTCGGCGGTGTGCTCCGACGGCGGGCGCATCACGGGGCCCCACCTCAAGGAGATGTCGCGGCTCACCCACACCGAGTACATGCTGCGGCGGCGGAGCCCCCCGGACCCGCGCGAGATCCCCCGCGAGACGATGTTCGCGCCCACGCTGACGGCCTCGCCGACGCAGAACGCGTGCGCCGTGATCGCGCGGCATGAGACCACCCCGCGCGGGTACTACTCCGGCGTCGCGGCGCTGTTCACCCCCGCCGCCGGCGGCGGGCACGACCTCGACGCCCCCATCCTCATCCGCACCGCCTACCTGGAGGGCGGGCGCCTGCGCGTCCCGGTGGGTGCGACGCTGGTGCGCCACTCCGATCCGCAGGGCGAGGTGGACGAGACCCATGGCAAGGCCGCCGGCGTGCTCGGCGCGATCGGGGCGGTGGCCCGCGCCGCCGCGCCCGCTGCGGCCGCCGACCCGGATGCTCCGGGCCCCGCGCCGCGCGCGCTGGCCGACGATCCCGGCATCGCCGACCTGCTCGCCTCGCGCAACGCCCGCCTCGCCGCCTTCTGGCTGCAGCCGCAGGGCGAGAGCGGGCCGCGGCCGTTCGCGGGGCGCTCGGCGGTCGTCGTCGACGCCGAGGACCGGTTCACCACCATGCTCGCCCACCAGCTCCGCCACCTCGGATTCGACGCGGAGATCGTGCCGTGGTCGCAGGTGCGACCGGGAAGGCTCACCGCCGCCGACCTCGTCGTCGCCGGTCCGGGGCCGGGTGACCCGCGCGACGCCGGCAACGCCCGGATCGCGCGCATGCGCGACGTCGTGGGCGAGCGACTGGCCTCCGGGCGCCCGCTCCTGGCGGTGTGCCTCAGTCATCAGGTCCTCGCCGACGCGCTCGGCCTCGACCTTGCGCCCCTGGAGCATCCCCACCAGGGACTGCAGAAGAACGTCGACGTGTTCGGCGAGCCCGCCTCCATCGGCTTCTACAACACCTTCACGGCGCGGGTGTCGCCGGGGACCACGCGCCGCGGGCTCACGGTCGGCTCGACCGACGGCGCGACGCGCGAGATCGTCGCCGAGGTGGCCGCCGACGAGCGCGGCGACGTCTACGCCCTCCGCGGCACCGGCTTCGCCTCGGTGCAGGGGCACCTGGAGTCGATCCTCTCGCGCGACGGCATGCGCACCCTGGAGCGGCTGGTCTCCCACGCCCTCGCGTGAGGGCGCTCAGACCAGCGAGATCGGGTTGAACACGTCGGCGAGGATGAGGATGGCGCCCATGCCGACGAGGAGGACCACCACGACGAAGGTCACCGGCACGAGGCGGGTGGCATCCACCGGTCGGGCCACCGTGCCCCGCATCCGCGCCCACGCGCGCTTGAGCCCGTCCCACAGCGCCACCACGACGTGACCGCCGTCCAGGGGCAGGAGCGGAATGAGGTTGAAGACGAACAGCGCGATGTTCAAGGAGGCGAGGAGGGCGAGGATCCCGGCCACGCGGTCGAGCACGGGCGCATCGGTCGCGGCCACCTCGCCCGCCAGGCGCCCGGCCCCCACGACGCTCAGCGGACCATCGGGGTCGCGCTCCTGCCCGGTGAACAGGTCGACCGCGGTGTCCCACACGCGCACGGGCAGCTGCGTCATGATCCCCGCGACCGCACCGACGTTCTCCACCGCGGCCTGGGGACCCGCCCACAACGGCTGCGGCTCGCGGGTGACCTGGGCCGACACCCCGACGAATCCGACCTCCTCGGTCACGGCGTCGCCCGCGGCATCGATCACCGGGCGACCGTCCGCGCCGATGACCGGACGCTCGGTGCGCACCGGCGTCAGGGTGAGCGTGCGCTCGGTGCCGTCACGATCGATCACCACGGGGACCGCCTGATCGGGGTGCTCCTGGATGATCGCGGATGCCTCGGCGAAGGTCGACACCGCGGTGCCGTCCACCGACCGCAGAACATCGCCCGGCTCAATGCCGGCCGCCGCTGCCGGGGCCACCGGGTCATCCGGCGCACACGCGTCGCGCTCCGCCCCGGCCGGGACGACGCACGCGCTCACCGAGGCGATGGTCGTCGTGGCCGTCTGCATGCCGATCCCGCTGAACAGCACCGCGAACAGCACGATGGCCAGCAGCAGGTTCATGACCGGGCCGCCGAGCATGATCACGATGCGCTTCCACACCGGCAGCCGGTAGAACACACGGTCCTCGGCGCCGGCGAGGGTCTCGTCGTTGGCGGCGCGGGCGTCCTGCACCATGGTGGCGAAGAACCGGCCACTCCGGCGCCCGGTGCCGGACTCCCCCGGCGAGGGCGGGTACATGCCCGCCATCGAGATGTACCCCCCCAGCGGCAGGGCCTTCACGCCGTACTCCGTCTCGCCGATGCGGCGCGACCACAGCGTCGGGCCGAACCCGATCATGTACTGGCCGACGCGCACGCGGAAGGCCTTGGCGGGTACGAGGTGGCCGATCTCGTGGAGGGCGATGGAGACGGCGAGGCCGATCACCAGCAGCACGACGCCGAGCACGAACAGGAGGACCGTCACGCCCATCACCGTAGGCTGTCATCCTTTGATTCCGCCGTGGGCGTCCGGCGGCGCGCGCTCCCCTAGCCTGGAGCAGTGAGCACGCGGTCGGCACGGGCGGCGCGCGGCACGGCCTTCGCGCTGCTCGCGACACTCACCGCCGCCGCGGCCCACACCCTGGCGGGCGGTGGCGCGCCCTCGCCGCTGTTCTGCGTCCTCATCGCCGCCCTCTCGATGCCCGCCGCGACCGCCCTCGCCGGCGCACGACCGGCGCTGTGGCGCACCGGCGTGGCGGTGATCCTCTCCCAGGCCCTGTTCCACCTCGCCTTCGCCACCACCGGCGACGTCGGGGCATGGCAGTCCGCGGCCGTGCACGTGCACGGCGCCGTGACCCTCGGCGACGGTCCCGTCGCCACGGCGCTCGTCCCCTCGCCGGTCATGCTGCTCGGCCACCTCGCCGCGGCCGCCGTCACGGCGCTGGCAGTCCACCGCGGCGAGCGGCTCGTGCGCGTGATCGCGCGGTGGCTTCCCCGCCTCGTGCGACGCGTCTGCGTCCTCGTCCGAGCGGCGCGCCCGCGGCGCCCGCGCCCCGTGCACCGGGTGTTCGCTCGCCCCACCTCCGGCCGCCTCGCGTTCGCCATCGCGCGGCGCGGGCCGCCTCCGCTCCTCTCCTCGCCCGTCCTCTGACGGGCTCGGCCGCCGGCACCGCCCGCGGCCGTGCGTCGCGCACGCGCGACGCGTTCGGCGTGCGCCCGCGCGACGGACCCCACACACGAGAGAGAGAACCCATGTCCATCACCCCTTCCCGCCGTCGCACCCGTCTCCTGCTCGGAGCGGCCGCAGGCCTCGCACTCGCCCTCGGCGCTCCGGTGGCGGCGAGCGCCCACATCCATGTCACACCGGATGCCGCGGCCGCCGATGCCGCGACGACCCTGACGTTCTCGTTCAGCCACGGATGCGACGACTCCCCGACGACGGCGATCACCGTCGACATGCCCGAGGGCGTGACCAACGTCGTACCGATCGCGGCCGCAGGCTGGGGCATCCAGCGCGATTTCGCCGCCAACGGCACGGTCACCCGCGTCGTCTACACCGCCGCCGTCCCGATCGAGTCGGGTCTGAAGGGCGAGGTGGCGATGGAGGTGCGCTTCCCCGCAGAGGCGGCGGACACCGCCGTCGCCTTCCCTGTGACACAGGACTGCGTCGCGGGGAGCACCGCGTGGACGCAGGTCGCCGCCGACGGCGAGGACGAGCCCGAATCCCCCGCGCCCACCGTCGCCGTGGGGGCCGTGGCCGCGGAGGGCGCCGGGCACGGCGGCGGCCGCGAGGAGAGCAGCGCCAGCGACGAATCCGTCGACGACGGCGCGGACACCGCTGCGGCGGACGGCACCGGCGCGCCCGTGCAGACGGTGGCGGTGTGGCTCGGCGGCGCCGGCCTCGCGGTGGGCGCGGCGGCGCTCGTCGTCGCCGTCGCGGCTCTCCGGCGCCGTCGCGGCTGAGGCTCCCGCGGGGCGGGAGCGGCGGATGAGAGGATGGTCCGGACATGTCGACCGACGCCTCTTCCTCGCTCCCGCCCGTGCTCCGGCCCGAGCGCCCGCCCCGGCGCGCGCTGCGGGAGCTCGCCGACCGCTACGCCGCCCGGGTCGTCGGCGCCGTCGACGGCGTCGCGCTGTCCGGCATCACCCTCGCCACCGCCGACCTGCGCTCCGGCGAGGCGTTCGTCGCCATCCGCGGGGCGCAGCGTCACGGCGCCGAGTTCGCCGCCGCGGCCGCCGCCGCCGGCGCCGTCGCCGTCATCACGGATGAGGCGGGGGCGCTCATCGCCGCCGACGCCGGCCTGCCCGTCGTCGTCGTGGACGATCCGCGCGCGCTCCTGGGCGAACTGTCGGCGTGGGTCTACGGCACCGGCCAGAACGACGACCTGCCCCTGCTGTTCGGCACCACCGGCACCAACGGCAAGACGAGCGTGTCCCACCTGCTCGAGGGCATCCTCGCGCAGCTGGGCGTCGTCACGGGGCTCTCCTCCACCGCCGAGCGGCACATCGCCGGCCAGGTCATCGTGTCGCGACTGACGACGCCAGAGGCCTCCGAGTTCCACGCCCTCCTGGCGCTCATGCGCGAACGGGGCGTCGAAGCGGTCGCCGTGGAGGTCAGCGCGCAGGCCCTCAGCCGCCATCGCGTGGACGGCATCGTGTTCGACGTCGCCGCCTTCACCAACCTCAGTCACGATCACCTCGACGACTACGCCGACATGCGCGAGTACTTCGAGGCCAAGCTCCCGCTGTTCCGCCCCGATCGCGCCCGCCGCGCGGTCGTCTCGCTCGACTCCGCGCCGGGCGTCGAGGTCGTCGCGCGCGCGGAGATCCCCGTCGTCACCGTCGCCGCCCCCGTCATCGCCGCCGACCCCGCCGCGGCGGCCCGAGCCGACTGGATCGTGGAGATCCTCGACGAGCGGCAGGACGGCACCCGATTCCGCCTCTCCGGCCCGGGCGGACGGAGCCTGGAGACCGTCGTCCCCGTCATCGGCCGGCACATGGCCTCCAACGCCGGGCTGGCGATCGTCATGCTGCTGGAGGGCGGCTACGCGTGGGAGCGCCTCGTCGACACGCTCGACGGCGGGCGCATCGACGCCTACCTCCCCGGACGCACCCAGCGCGTCTCCGGCGATCGCGGCCCTGCCGTGTACGTGGACTTCGGCCACTCCCCCGACGCGTTCGAGAAGACCCTCGCCGCCGTCCGGCGCGTGACCCCCGGGCGCGTGCTGATGCTCGTGGGCGCGGACGGCGACCGCGACGCGACGAAGCGGCACGACATGGGACGCACCGCGGTCGAGGGCAGCGACATCCTCGTGATCACCGACCACCACCCGCGGTTCGAGGACCCCGACGGCATCCGGGCGACCCTTATCGAGGGAGCCCGCCGCGCACGCCCGGAGGCCGAGATCCACGAGGCCTCGCCCCCCGAGCGGGCGATCGCCGAGGCCGTCGCCCTCGTCGGCGACGGCGACGCGATCCTGTGGGCGGGCCCGGGGCATCAGGACTACCGCGACATCCGCGGCCGGCGCACCCCCTACTCCGCGCGCGAGCTCGCCCGGCGCGCGCTGCGCGCGGCCGGGTGGCCGGTGCCCGAGCCGCAGTGGCCGGTCCCCTACCCCGACGACGAGACGCCCTCCTCCGACCCCGAGCGTCCGTTCCGCTTCCCCCGCTGAGGCGGAGGCGCTCCCGTCAGGCGGATGCGGCGGCGATGAGCCGGTCGGCCTCGGCGCGCGCCCACGCCTCGGCCTCGGCGAGCGCCTCGCGCGTCAGCACGGCGGGGGCCTCGTGCGCGTCGACGACCCGCTGCACGGTCTCGACGATCCCGAGGAAGGGCAATCGTCGTTCGTGGAACGCGTCGACGGCCTGCTCGTTGGCGGCGTTGAACACCGCGGGGTAGGTCCGTCCCGCTCGTCCGACCGCCTTGGCGAGGCCGACGGCGGGGAAGGCGTCCTCGTCGAGGGGCTCGAACGTCCAGGAGGCCGCCGTCGTCCAATCCAGCGGGCGGCCGACGCCGGGCACGCGACGGGGCCAGTCCAACCCGAGCGATATCGGCAGCCGCATGTCGGGCGGCGAGGCCTGGGCGATCGTCGAGCCGTCGACGAACTCCACCATCGAGTGGACGATCGACTGCGGGTGGACCACGACGTCGATGCGGTCATAGGGCACGCCGAAGAGCAGATGCGCCTCGATCACCTCGAGGCCCTTGTTCACGAGCGTGGCGGAGTTGGTCGTGACGACGCGCCCCATGTCCCACGTGGGATGGGCGAGGGCGTCGGCGGGGCTCACCGCTTCCAGCTCCGCGCGGGAGCGGCCGCGGAAGGGTCCTCCTGAGGCGGTGAGGACGAGCCGGCCGACCTCGTCGGGCTCCCCCGCGCGCAACGCCTGCGCAAGTGCGGAGTGCTGCGAATCGACCGGCACGATCTGTCCCGGGCGCGCCCGCGCCGTGACGAGCTCGCCGCCGACGATGAGCGACTCCTTGTTCGCCAGAGCGAGGATGCGACCGGCCTCGAGCGCGGCGAGGGTGGGCCCGAGCCCGACCGACCCGGTGATGCCGTTGAGGACCACGTCCGCCTCGACGTCGCGGACCAGCTGCTCGGCCTCGTCGGCGCCCACCGCGGTGTGCGTCACCCCGAAGCGCGCAGCCTGCCGGGCCATCCCGGCGCGGTCGCTGCCCACCGCCAGACCCACCACCTGGAACTGCTCGGGGCGGTCTCGGATGACCTCCAGCGCTTGAGTGCCGATCGAGCCGGTGGAACCGAGGATCAGGACGCGCCGCATCCGACCAGCCTAGCCAGCGCTCACGAGGTCGCCGCGTGCTGCACGCCCAGGATGTCCACCACGAACACCAGCGTCGAGCCCGCCGGGATGTTCGGCTTCTCCTGGTCGCCGTAGCCGAAGGCGGGCGGGACCACCACGATGACCTGGGAGCCGATCTGCTGACCCTCCAGTGCCTGCTGGAAGCCGGTCACGACACCGGTGGTGGCGAACTGGGCGGGGGTACCGCGGTCCCAGCTGGAGTCGAAGACCGTGCCGCCGTCCCACAGCGCGCCGGTGTACTGCACGATCACCTGGTCGCCGGGACGCACGGTCTCCCCGTCGCCCTGCTTGAGGTTCGCGACCACCACGTCGGTGGGGGCCTCGCCGCCCGGGACGGTGATGGTGGGGGCGCCGTCCTCGTCGAGCGCGACGGTGGGCAGACCCTCTGCGGGCGCGACATCCGCGCCGGTCGCGCGAGAGGGCAGCTCCTCGACGGCATCGGCGACGAGGACATAGCCCGGCGAGCCCTGCCCCAGCGACCCGGCCGGGAAGAGCGTGACGGTGCGCGAGCCCAGCGGCGCGCACTGCAGTGCCGCACCGAAGATCTGCTGGCCGTTGACCACGATGTCCATGCCCTGCGGGTTCTCCTGGAGCGAATCGAGGACCACCTCGCCGGTGGCGGGGTCGATCACGGTGAAGTTGCCGCGGATCACCGCGCCGGCCTCGATCTCCTCACCGTCCGCCTCGGTGACGAGCGCACGCTCGAGCTGCGTCGCAGCGAAGTCGTCGGGGAAGCTCACCGACAGCTCTGTGCCGACCTCGCCGGAGACGGTGACCGAGGCTGCCGCCTCCCCCTCCGGCACCGGCGCCTCGCAGCCGGACGCGCCGCCGGTGGAGGCGCTGTCCGCGGGCGCGGGGTCGCCGGAGCAGCCGGCCAGGACGATGGCCGCAGCAGCGACGAGGGACAGGGTGGCCAGCGGTCGGATGCGCACGGGAGGACCTCTCGGGATGTCGGGACCCTCCCATCCTGGTGCATCCGGCTACGAGGGCCCTGAGAGGACGGCATGCCCGACGGTGCATGGATCCCCCGGTACCCTCGACGGGTGACCACAGAGGACGCTGCCGTTTCCGTCCCGCCGCCGGATGCCGCCGTCAAGGCGACGGGGGCCGCGTACGCCCTCGGCCGGTTCGTCGTGGCGCCCCTGGCCCGGCTCATCTATCGCCCGCAGGTGGAAGGGCGCGAGAACGTGCCGCGCACCGGTCCGGTCATCCTCGCCAGCAACCACCTGTCGTTCATCGACTCGATCGCGATCCCCGTCGCCGCCCCGCGGCCGGTGCACTTCCTCGCGAAATCGAGCTACTTCCAGTCGTGGGCGTCGCGGCAGTTCTTCACCGCGATCGGCGCCATCGCCGTCGAGCGCGGAGCCGGGCAGGCGGCCCTGGACGCGCTGGATCAGCAGCGCCGGATCCTCGAGGCCGGCCGTGCCGTGGCGCTGTACCCCGAAGGCACGCGGTCCTTGGACGGGCGGCTCTACAAGGGACGCACGGGGGTGGCGTTCCTGGCGCTGCAGACGGGGGCGCCCGTGGTCCCCGTCGGCCTGGTCGGCACCGATGTCGTGATGCCGGTGGGGGCGAAGTTCCCGACGCTCCGCCAGCGCATCACCGTGCGTTTCGGCGAGCCGCTGGACCTCTCCCCCCACGGTCCTGCCACGTCCGGACGCGCCCGTCGCACCGCCACGGACGCGATCATGTCGGCCATCCACGCCCTCTCCGGGCAGGAACTCGCCGGGGTCTACAACGAGGTCCCGGCCTCGACGCCCCTCGAACGCATCAAGCAGGTCCTCCCGCACGAGCGGCTCTGAGCCGCCCTTGACAGCCCTGCGCGTGCGGGGGAGATTTTCCCTGACCGCATCGTCGCCGTCAGGGGAGGACCCATGAAGAAGTTCATCAACGCGCCAGCGGACGTCCTCGCCGACGCCCTCCAGGGAATCCAGGCCGCCCACCCCGGCCTGCGGGTCGACCTCGAGAACCGGGTGATCCTGCGCGGGGAGCCCACCCGCGCCGGCAAGGTCGCCCTCGTCTCCGGCGGCGGTTCGGGCCACGAGCCGCTGCACGGCGGGTTCGTCGGGCGCGGCATGCTCGACGCAGCGTGCGCCGGCGAGGTGTTCACCTCCCCGACCCCCGACCAGATGCTCGCCGCCGACCAGGCGGTGGACTCCGGCGCGGGGGTGCTGCACATCGTGAAGAACTACACCGGCGACGTGCTGAACTTCGAGATGGCCGCCGAGCTCGCCGCCGCCGAGGGCATCCGCGTGGAGACCGTGGTCGTCGCCGACGACGTCGCGGTGCAGGATTCGACGTGGACGGCCGGGCGCCGGGGCGTGGGGACCACAGTGATCCTGGAGAAGGTCGTCGGCGCGGCGGCCGAGGAAGGCGCCGACCTCGACACGGTGCATGCGCTCGCCGAGCGCGTGAGCGCCGCGGGCCGGTCGATGGGCGTCGCGCTGACCAGCGGCACGGTGCCGGCCGCCGGCAAGCCCACCTTCGACCTCCCGGAGGACCAGATGGAGGTGGGCGTCGGCATCCACGGCGAGCCGGGACGCGAGCGCCGACCGCTGGCGAGCGCGGCCGAGGTCGCCCGGATGCTCGTGGATCCGATCGTGGCGGACTTCGACGCCGCCGGGCCGGCGATCGTGCTGCTGTCCGGTCTCGGCGGTACGCCCCTGCTGGAGCTGTATCTCCTCTACGGCGAGATCGCGCCGCTGCTGGCCGACGCCGGCGTGCGGGCCGAACGCGTGCTCGTGGGCGACTACATCACGAGCCTGGACATGGCCGGCGCCGCCCTGACGATCGTGAAGGCCGATGAGGAGATCCTCCGGCTGTGGGACGCACCCGTGGTCACACCGGGGCTGCGGTGGGGAGCGTGAGCGTCTCATGAGCGAGGTCGCTCCGGCCGTGCTGGTGGACTGGGTCCGCCGGTTCGCGGCCCTCATCGACGAGCATCAGGCCGAGCTGACCGAGCTGGACTCGGAGATCGGCGACGCCGATCACGGCGCGAACATGGCACGCGGCATGGCCGCAGCCGTCGCGAAGCTGGACGCCGAGACGCCGGCGACGGCGGCGGACCTCGGCCGCACGGTCGGCATGACCCTGGTCTCGACGGTCGGCGGGGCCAGCGGGCCGCTCTACGGGACGTTCTTCCTCCGCGTCGGATCGGCGGCCGGGGCATCGACGCTGGACACCGCCGCCCTGGGCGCGGCGCTGCGCGCCGGGGTGGAGGGCGTGATCGCCCGGGGGAAGGCCGAGCCGGGCGACAAGACCATGATCGACGCGCTGCTGCCGGCGATGGACGCGTGGGATGCGGCGGCGGACACGTCCGCGGAGGCCGCCGCCGCGGCGGCGCGGGACGCCGCGCGGGCCGGCCGCGACGCGACCGTGCCGATGGTCGCGCGCAAGGGGCGCGCAAGCTACCTCGGCGAGCGCAGCGCCGGGCACCTCGATCCCGGCGCCGCCTCGGCGACGTTGCTCATCGAGGCGCTGCACGACGCTCTGGCGGCGGCGTGATCGGCCTGGTCGTCGTCTCCCACAGCGCGCCGCTGGCCGCCGCCGCGGTGGAGCTCGCGCTCCAGATGGCCGGCGACGCCCCACCGCGGATCGAGGTGGCCGCCGGAACGGCGGACGGCGGGCTCGGCACCGATGCCACCGCCATCGCGGGCGCCATCGAGCGCGCCGGCGGCGCCGACGGAGTGCTCGTGCTCATGGATCTCGGCTCGGCCATCCTCAGCGCGGAGATGGCCGTCGAGTTCCTCGCGCCGGGCACCCGCGTGCTCCTGTCCCCTGCCCCCTTCGTCGAGGGTCTGGTCGCCGCCGTCGTGGGCGCGGCCTCGGGGGCCTCGCTCGATGCGGTCGCCGGGCAGGTGGAGGGCGCGTGGGAGGCCAAGCGGCGTCACCTCGGTGCCGCCGAGGTGACGCCGTCGGTCGCGGGACCCGCCGCACCCGCGTCCGACGGCACCAGGGCGTTCGAGGCGGTCATCCGCAACCCCTCCGGGTTGCACGCCCGCCCGGCCGCGGCGTTCGTGCGCGCCGCTGCTCGGCACCACGCCGACGTGCGGGTCGCCGATCTCGATGCCGGCGGCGACGCGGTATCCGGAGAGAGCCTCCTGGCCCTGATGGCACTCGGCGTGCGGCCGGGCACCCGGGTGCGCGTGTCGGCCTCGGGCCCGCACGCCCCCGACGCCCTGGCGGAACTGCAGGCACTCATCGAGGACGGCTTCGGCGAGACGGATCTCACCGGGGCGGGGTGACCTCCAGCAGACGCCGCGCGAGGGATTCTTCGACCACCAGCTCGGTGATGATCCCGGCCGCCAGCGCCCCGCGCAGGCTCTCCAGCTTCGACAGGCTCGACACGATGCAAAAGCGCGACGGGATGCGGCGGACGGCCTCCAGGTCCGGGCCGCTGGAGCGCTCGTTGAGGTCGATGGCGTCCGAGGATCCGTCCAACCGGTAGAACACCGTCGCGCAGTCCCCGACGATCCCGTGACGCGCGATCGCGGCCCGGTCGGCGTCGTCGAAGTAGTCGCCGGAGTAGACGTGGCTGGGGACGTCGGCGTGCGGCGAGCCCAACCCGAAGACGAAGATGCTCACGCGCTCCTGAATCTCCAGCACCGCCCGCACCGATCGCTCGCGCCACATCGCGCGCTTGGTGGCGGGATCGTCGAACAGCGCAGGAACCGGGAATTGGTGCACCGCGGCCGACCATGCCGCACCGAACCGCGACAAGATCTCCCCGGCGTAGGGGATGCCGGAGGTGCGGACGTTGGCCGCGCCGTTCATCTGGACCACGCGTGAGTCGTGCGTGCGCTTGGTGGGCAGGTGCCGCGCCACCGCCGAGAGCGTCGACCCCCATGCGATGCCCATCGTCATGGCCGACTCCACGCGCTCGGCCAGGAGCCGCGCCGCCGACAGGGCGGTCCGCTCCAGGCGCTCCGCCTCGCTGATGCGGTCGGGGGTGGGCACGACGTGCGCCGTCACGCCGAAGCGCTGCGCGAGGCGGCTCTCGACCGTGCTGCGGGCATCCTGCGGCGAGTGGATGGAGATGCTCACCAGTCCGCTGTCCCGTGCGAACGACAGCAGGCGCGACACCGACGACCGCGACATGCGCATCTCGTGGGCGATGGCCTCCATCGTGAGGTCCTGGAGGTAGTACAGCTGCGCGGCGCGCAGCGCGTCCTGCGCGCGTGTCGACGGGGCGGCCATGCCTCTCCTTACACCATTCCGCCGCCAGTCTGCACGTTTGTGCAGGGGGCTTGCAACTCTGTTCAGACTCGGGCAAGGGTGGAGGGAGAACTCCACGAAAGGCCGGACCAGTGACACCGTCGACGCCCCCCCAGACCCGCCCGGACGTACAGACCCTGCGCGAGCGCGGGGACGTGGACATCCTCGTGGTCGGCGGCGGCATCAACGGCATCGCGACCTTCCGCGATCTCGCCCTCCAGGGCGTGGACATCGCGCTCGTCGAGCGCGGCGACTTCGTCTCCGGCGCGTCGTCCGCATCCAGCCACATGGTTCACGGCGGCATCCGCTACCTCGAGAACGGCGAGTTCCGCCTGGTCCAGGAGGCCGTCACGGAGCGGAACGGCCTGCTGCGGACGGCGCCGCACTACGTGCGTCCGCTGGAGACGACGATCCCGATCTTCAAGACGTTCTCGGGGATCCTCTCCGCCCCCTTCCGGCTGCTCGTCACCCACGGTCGCGGCAAGCCGCGCGAGCGCGGCGCCCTCTTGATCAAGACCGGCCTGATGATCTACGACACCTTCTCGCGCGGTGGCGGCACGGTGCCGCGCCACCGCTTCCACGGTCGCAAGCGCTCGCTGGCCGAGTTCCCCGACATGAACCCCGACGTGAAGTACACCGCCACGTACTACGACGCATCGATGTGGGACCCCGAGCGCCTCGCCCTCGACGTGCTCCACGACGGCCTGGCCTCCGGCGGCCCGCGCGCGACCGCGGTGAACTACGTCTCGGCGGTGGGCATGGACGGCGGCGCGGTGCGCCTGCGCGACGAGGTGACCGGCGAGGAGTTCACCGTCCGCGCCAAGGTCGTCGTCAACGCCAGCGGCCCGTGGACCGATCTCACCAACGACGCCATGGGGATGCCCACGCGCTTCATGGGCGGCACGAAGGGGTCGCACGTCGTGCTGGACAATCCGGAGCTGCTGGCGGCGACCAAGGGACGGGAGATCTTCTTCGAGAACTCCGACGGACGCATCGTGCTCATCTACCCGCTCAAGGGGCGGGTCCTGGTGGGCACCACCGACATCGACGCCGACCCCCAGCAGGCCACGGTCATCACCGACGACGAGATCGACTACTTCTTCGACCTGATCGCCGAGGTCTACCCGGACATCACCGTCGACCGCTCGCAGATCGTGTACACGTTCTCGGGCATCCGCCCCCTCCCCCGTCACGACGACACCGCGCCGGGCTTCGTCTCCCGCGACTACCGCATCGTCGACGACACCCACGAAGGCACCCCCATCCTCAGCCTCGTCGGCGGCAAGTGGACGACGTTCCGCGCACTGGCCGAGCACCTGAGCACGCGTGCGCTCCAGACCCTCGGCCGCCCGCACCGGGTGAGCACCGCGGGCCTGCCCATCGGCGGCGGCGCCCACTTCCCGCGCACCGACGCCGACCGCCGCCGCTGGGTGGCCGAGCACGCCGCCGGTCACCCCACGGACCTGGTCGAGCGGATGCTGACCCGCTACGGCACGCGCGCCACCGAGGTCCTGGCGGCCCTTCCCGTCGGCGCCGAGGAGCTGGCGGCGGTGCCCGGGTACTACCGCGAGGAGCTGGCCCACCTGGCCGCCACCGAGCGCGTCGTGCACCTCATCGACGTCCTCCTGCGTCGCACCTCGATCGCGTTCGTCGGCGGAATGACGCCCGACACGCTCCGCGCCGTGGCGGACGCCGTGGCCGAGCCGCTCGGGTGGGATGAGGACGCGCGGGACCGTGAGATCGCCGACGCCACCGAGATCCTCCGCATCGCCCATCTCGTCGAGTTCGAGGAGGTCGACACCGCACGCTCGTGACACTTCGCCCGCCGCATCGCGGCGACGGGCCCCTCGCCTGAACGTCACACCCGCCGAACCGCGCATCCGCCCGGGACGGCGCTTCCAGAAAGGTCAACGTCGACATGCAAGAAGTCAATCTGGGTCTGTACTTCCTCTCCGAGGTCGTCGGCACCGGGCTGCTGATCCTCCTCGGCACCGGCGTCGTCGCCAACGTCGCCCTCGCGCGCACGAAGGGCAATGGCGGCGGATTCCTCATGGTGAACTGGGGCTGGGGCCTCGCGGTGTTCGCCGGTGTCATCGCCTCGGCGTACTCCGGCGCCCAGCTGAACCCCGCCGTCTCGATCGGACTCCTCGTCCACGGCGACATCTCCGCCGTGGAGTTCTTCGTCGCCATCGCCGCCCAGATGGTCGGCGCGTTCCTCGGTGCCGTGCTGTGCTGGGTGTCGTACAAGCAGCACTTCGACGCCGAGGCCGATCCGGCCGCCAAGCTCGGCGTCTTCTCCACCGGACCGGCGATCCGCTCGTACGGGTGGAACCTCGCCACCGAGACCATCGCCACCTTCGTCCTGGTGCTCGTGATCTTCGGGTTCCGCGACTACGGCGTGGCCGACATCGGCGTCCCCGGCGGCCTCGGGGGCCTGTCCGCCGTGCCGGTCGCCCTCCTCGTGGTCGGCATCGGCGCGTCGCTCGGTGGCCCGACGGGGTACGCGATCAACCCGGCCCGTGACCTCGGCCCCCGCATCGCGCACGCCGTCCTGCCCATCAAGGGCAAAGGCTCCAGCGACTGGTCCTACTCGTGGGTGCCGGTGGTGGGTCCGCTGATCGGCGGCACCTTGGCCGGTCTGCTCGCCCCGGTCCTGCTCTCGCTGGCCTGATCCCCCCGTCCCCCGTCTCCCCCTCTCAACAGACAAGGAAGTCCCGTTATGGCTGATTACGTCCTCGCCATCGACCAAGGCACCACCTCCACGCGCGCCATGATCTTCGACAAGAAGGGAAGCGTCGTCTCGGTCGGACAGAAGGAGCACGAGCAGATCTTCCCCAAAGCCGGGTGGGTCGAGCACGACCCGGCCGAGATCTGGCGGAACACCCAGGAGGTGATCGGCCTCGCCCTCAGCCGGGCCGACATCACCCGCCACGACATCGCCGCGATCGGCATCACGAACCAGCGGGAGACCGCCGTGGTGTGGGACAAGAACACCGGCAAGCCGGTGTACAACGCCATCGTCTGGCAGGACACCCGCACGCAGTCGATCGTCGACCGGCTCGCCGACGGTGACACCGATCGGTTCAAGGACATCGTCGGCCTGCCGCTGGCGACCTACTTCTCCGGCACCAAGATCGTGTGGATCCTGGAGAACGTCGACGGGGCGCGGGAGAAGGCCGAGGCCGGGGATCTGATCTTCGGCACGACCGACACGTGGGTGCTGTGGAACCTCACCGGCGGCCCCGACGGCGGCGTCCACGCCACGGATGTCACCAACGCCAGCCGGACGCTGTTCATGGATCTGGAGACGCTGGAGTGGCGCGACGACATCCTGGAGGCCTTCGGCGTCCCGCGCTCGATGATGCCGGAGATCCGCTCCTCCTCCGAGGTGTACGGCACGGCCGAGTCCTCGTCGCTGCTGCGCGAGACCCCCGTGGCCGGCATCCTCGGCGACCAGCAGGCGGCCACCTTCGGCCAGGCGGCCTACGACCCGGGCGAGAGCAAGAACACCTACGGCACGGGCAACTTCCTCATCTTCAACACGGGTGAGGAGATCGTCCACTCCAAGAACGGCCTGCTGACCACGCTCGGCTACAAGCTCGGCGACGCCCCCGCCCACTACGCGCTGGAGGGGTCGATCGCGGTGACGGGCTCGCTCATCCAGTGGCTGCGCGATCAGCTGGGCATCATCTCCTCGGCCCCCGAGGTGGAGAAGCTCGCCGAGTCGGTCGAGGACAACGGCGGGGTGTACTTCGTGCCGGCCTTCTCGGGCCTGTTCGCGCCCTACTGGCGCCCCGACGCCCGCGGCGCGATCGTCGGCATGACGCGCTACGTCAACAAGAACCACATCGCCCGCGCCGCATTGGAGGCCACCGCCTTCCAGACGCGGGAGGTGCTCGACGCCGTCAACGCCGACTCGGGCGTGGACCTCGCCGAGCTGAAGGTCGACGGCGGCATGACCGCCAACGACGCGCTCAT
>CAZBZR010000042.1:0-20722 GCA_964496445.1 uncultured Microbacterium sp. | reverse complement strand
TCGGGGAAGTTCATTTCCATGCCCTTCCAGAAGCAAGTGGTGGCAGCGGAGGTAATCGTGATACCCCGCTCCTGCTCCTGCTCCATCCAGTCCATGGTGGCGGCGCCCTCGTGGACCTCACCGATCTTGTGGGTGCGGCCGGTGTAGTAGAGGATGCGCTCGGTCGTCGTCGTCTTGCCGGCGTCGATGTGCGCCATGATGCCGATGTTGCGGACCTTGTTGAGGTCGGTGAGCACTTCTTGTGCCACGGGGTGTCTTCCTTACGTCGTTTCGGTGCACGCCTGCCGGGGGGTTCGCCCCCGGCAGGCGGCAAGGATGCTGGTTACCAGCGGTAGTGCGCGAAGGCGCGGTTGGACTCGGCCATCTTGTGGGTGTCCTCGCGGCGCTTGACCGCGGCTCCCAGGCCGTTCGAGGCGTCCAGGATCTCGTTCTGGAGGCGCTCGGTCATGGTCTTCTCGCGACGGCCCTTGGCGTAGCTGACGAGCCAGCGCAGGGCGAGCGTGTTGGCGCGGTGCGGCTTGACCTCGACCGGCACCTGGTAGGTCGAGCCACCGACGCGGCGCGACTTGACCTCGAGCGTGGGCCGGACGTTGTCCAGCGCCTTCTTGAGGGTGGTGACGGCGTCCTGGCCGTTCTTCGCCTCGACGCCGCGGAGGGCGTCGTAGACGATCGACTCGGCCAGCGACTTCTTGCCGTCGATGAGGATCTTGTTGACCAGCTGCGTGACGACGGGAGCGCCGTACACCGGGTCGTTGACGACGGGACGCTTCGGGGCGGGACCCTTACGAGGCATGGTTCTCAGCCCTTCTTCGCGCCGTAGCGGCTGCGAGCCTGCTTGCGGTTCTTGACGGCCTGGGTGTCCAGGGCACCGCGGACGATCTTGTAGCGGACACCGGGAAGGTCCTTCACACGGCCGCCGCGCACCAGCACGAGCGAGTGCTCCTGCAGGTTGTGGCCCTCACCGGGGATGTAGGCGGTGACCTCGGTGCCGTTGCGGAGCTTCACACGAGCGACCTTGCGCATCGCCGAGTTCGGCTTCTTCGGGGTGGTGGTGTACACGCGGGTGCAGACGCCCGCCTGCTGCGGGTTCGCCTTCAGGGCGGGCGCCTTGGTCTTGCTGACCTTGGGCGAGCGGCCCTTGCGCACCAGCTGCTGGATGGTTGGCACGTTCTCTCCTTGATTGCGCTGCACGGTGACAGCTCCGTGGTCTCCCCCGCGTCGGTGGATGTGTCCATCCGTGTCGTCGCGGGCTCACGCGGATCCACCGGAGCGCCAGAATGGTCGGACGCGGATTCGTGGTGGATATGCCGTGGGGGTGGCCTGTTCGCAGGACCTGCCCTGAGATGTGTGCGCTGCCCGCCCTGATCGCACCGGGGCACGACACAGCGCGCGCGTGTGCGCACACCCGATCCATGATACGCCCGTTTCGGGGGTGCGGCAAACGGCGCCGTCAGCCCAGAGCGATCACCAGCGCGGTGACGGCTCCGGCGAGGAGGAGCGCGCCCACCACGACGAGCAGCACGCGCGTGCCGCGGCGTCGCCGGCGCGGGGGCGCGGCGGGTGTGGGGGGCCGCGTCGGCGGCGCGAGGGGCGCGCGCTCGACGATCACGGGCTCCGCCGCCCGCGGACGGAAGATCTCCCGCGCGAGCGGATCGGGCACGCGCGCCCGTCCGGTCTCCTGCGGCCGCGGGGGCTGGGCTGGGTCGGGCCGGCGCCGCGTCGGGCGCACCTGCGTGGCGTCGGACACCGGCTCGGAAACCGGCTCGGACACCGGCTCGGTCGGCTCCCGCCGCCGGAGCACGGTCGCGTCCTCCGGCTGCCGGCGGCGGATGCGGGTGCGCTCCTCCGGGGCCTCCTCCACCGGATCGGCAGCGGTCTCCGCCTCGGCCGGGGTCGCCGGCTCGGCCGGCCAGGCGCGCAGCCGCCCGGCCCAGAGGGTCACCTCGTCGGCGTCATCCTCGTCGTCGTGGCCGGTCATGGCTCACGCGTCGCTGCGGCGCAGGCGCACCTCGGCGTCGCCGAGGAAGAACCGCTCCCCCGCCTCGAGCTCCTGACCGGGCTGCGCCTCGACCTCGGTGCCCATGAGGGTGGCGAACAGCACGCCGTTGGTGGAGTCGAGGTCGGTGACGTACCAGACGTCGCCGCGCAGCTCCAGGCGCGCGTGGGTCTTGGACACCGTGCGCGTCTCGTCGGCGATGGCGATGAGCTGCGCGTCGGGGTGCGCGGGATCCGGGGCGGGCCGGCGACCGAGGATCACGACGTCGGCGGCGATGTCGATGGGCGTGCCGGACGGCGGGATGAGGGTCCACGGCGTCCGGCGGCGCTTGGCGATGATCGTCTGGTCGATGGGGTCGTCGTCGTCGTCCTCGAAGACGGAGACCACGGGCGCGGCGGCGGCGGCGGCGGGCGCGGCAGCCGGTGCCGGTGCGGGGGCCGCGGGCACGCCGTCGTCCTCCCGCGGCAGGCCGGGCTCGGCGTACAGCGCCGAGACCGAGGACCGCGCCGAGCGGGGGGCGCCCGCATCCGGCGCGCCGGCGACGGCGGAGACCGCCTCCGACAGCTCGGGGAAGGACTCCTCGGGCGCGGCGGCCGGCGCCCACGGCTCCGGCTCGGGCGCCGGGGCGGGCGGAGCCGGCACGTCGGCGACCGGCGCCGGCGGCGGAGGCGGCGGCGGGGCCGAGCGCGTGCCGGGGACGGAGGAGATCGGCACGATCGGCTCGGCGGGGGCGGGGGCCGGAGCGGGGGCGGCGGCGGCCGGCGGCGCGGGCGGAGGGGTGAACGTGCCGGAGCGCTCGGGCGCGGCGGGCACGCGGTCGCCCGGATCGACGGCGTCGTCGGTGTCCCAGCGCGCCGGCGCGGCCGGCGGCGGAGGCGGGGGCGCGGACATCGCGGGAGCGGGAGCGGGAGCGGGGGCCGGGGCGGGGGGCGGCGGAGGCGGCGGCGCGGATGCCGCGGCGACGGGCTCCGGCGCCGGCCCGAGCGGGGCGGGGGGCGGCGGGGCGGAGGGCGTCCAGCCGCCGACGAGCGGAGGTACCGCGGGGGCGGCGGGCTCGGACGATCGCTGCGGGCCGGCGACCGGCTCGCCGATCCAGCGGGCCGAGCCGAAGCCCAGCACGCTCGCCCAGATGACGAACAGCAGCGCGGCGAGGACCGTCATGCCCGCGCCGTAGCCGAAGTTGCGGTTGATGCGGTGCGCGGAGAGCACCTGCAGGACGTAGAGGATGATCCCACCGACGCCGGGGATCAGCGCCAGGAGCACGAGCCACGGCGAGTACCCGCCGAGCTTGAGGACCGTGGCGAGGTTCAGCACCGGCACCCAGCCCTTCCACCCCTCCTCCCCGGCCTTCTTGAACAGTCCCGCCAGCGCGAGCGCCTGCCAGATGTAGAGCACGACGAACAGGACGAAGGAGGTGACCCCCAGCGCCACCAGTGTGGATTCGGCGTTCATGACGTTGTGCGCCCGCGACCGTCGGTCCGGCGCCTCCCCCTCTCGACGATGCGCGACATCCGCTCCGACGCCTGCGGCGCCACAGCCCGGACGAATGATCTCAACGATACGGCTGCCAGGATGCTCCGCCCGAGGCCACGCCCACGGGTCAGCGACCGTCTTTCGGCCTCGACGATGCGCCAGAACTCCTCGGCGTCCGCCGCGGTGGTCTCCTCGAGCGAGAACACCGCCCGGTCGGCGACGGTGGCCAGGCGCTCCCCCGACGGGGTGCCCAGCGCTCCGGCGATCTCGGTGCGGGTGAGGGCGCGCGGCACCTCCCGCCCGGCGTCCACGCCGGCGTCGACGTACTCCTCCCAGCCGCCGGCGATCGCCACGGCGGGCTCGCCGCTGCGGCGCCGCCCGCGCCGGCGCAGCGCCTTGGCGAGGAGCACGGCCAGGAACGGGCCGAACAGGACGAGCAGCACCACCAGGACGACGCCGGCGACCTGGAGCACGGGCCACAGCCATGCCAGGTCCAGGCCGGCCTCCTCCTCGCCGGAGTCCTCGCGCGCGGTGTCCTCCTGCACGGGCTCGGGCGGCACGACCTCTTCGACGGTGTCGGGGCGCACCTCGGTCACGTTCTCCGGGTCGCGCTGCTCGGTCACCTCGAGACTCGGGGACTGCGTCCACTGCGGGGTGACGTCCACCGCCACCCACGCATCCTCAGCGGTGCGCACCTCGGTCCATGCCGACAGGTCCTGCGCGCGGCAGACGCCGTCCTCGCACGTGGCGAGGTCCTCGTCGGCCGCGCTCAGCCGGGCGCCCAGCACCACGCGGGCGGGGAAGCCCAGCTCCTGGGCGATGAGGGCCACTGCGACGGCGAACTGCTCGTCGTCGCCGACGGCGGCGACATAGTTCCCGGACGCCTCCGCGCGCGGATCGCTCTCCCGCTCCAGCAGCCGCTCGAACAGCTGGTCCACACGCGCGAGGGAGTGCCCGGCGGCGCTCGGCTGGAAGGAGTAGTCGGGAAGGGCCGCCAGCCACGACGGCGGAGCCTCCTCGTCGACGCTGAGGGCGTGGCTGAGGAATCCGCGTTCGCGCAGCAGCGCGACGAGCTCGGCCAGCGCGGCGCCGTCCGAGCCCGTCGCGTGGTCCTCGACCCACCGCTTCAGGTTGTCCGGAGCCTCGATCGTTCGGCTCACGCCGCCCGGGGCGGTCACCGCATCCAGGTCCGCCGCGACGGGCTCGACCGCGCGGAGGCGGTACGTGTCGCCCGGCTCCAGCCCGCCGCCGGCCGTCTCGACCCCCGCCTGCGCGGGAGCGCTGTAGTAGAACCGGTCGGCGAGCGCTGCGGCCCGCGCGCCGGTGAACTCGATCGACTCGAGCCGGCCGGCGGTGGGCACCCAGATTCCGCTCCACTCCCCGACGCTCACGCGCGCGTCCACCTCGGAGCCCTCGCCGGCGTCCTGGGTCGCCGGCACCCGCACGAAGGTCGCGGCGGCCCCGTCGGCGCCGCCGGCGCGGAACGTCTCGCCGTCGTACGCGTCGAGCACGGCCACGCGCACGCGCTCGGGCAGCGCGTCGCCCTCGACGCGGAAGAGCACCTCCTCGCCGCGGTCGCCCTCGAAGAGCGACCGGTACTGCGCGAGCGGGCTCACCGCGGCGGCGAGGTCGCGCTCGGGTCCGGTGGCCGCGCGCAGCACGTCGCGGTCGGCGCCCCGCGCCGCCCACGGCACGACGGCGACGGCGGCGACCAGCGCGACGACGACCATCGCGGCCCCGAGCGCCGTGCGGCGACGGTCGGTGCGGGACGGCCGGCGCGAGACGCGCACCCCGCTGGCGGATGCGGCGCGCGCCAGGGCGCGCACGCGCTCGTCGTGGGTGCGCCAGGCCAGCCACAGCAGCGCGGTGAGGAGCCCGAAGACGCCGAGCGCCGTCTCGACCGGCGCGTAGAGCGTCACCGGCCCCACGCGCAGGGGATCGCTGACGGCGGTGCGCCCGAAGAGGAGGCCGAACCCGAGCATCCCGAGCCCCACCGGCACGGCGCCGAGGGCGCCGCGGTCGGCGCGCCACGACAGCAGGAGGGCCGTCCCGGTGCCGACGAGGAAGATCAGGAGCGCGGGGATGAGGAGGTTGCGGTACGACCCGACCGGGAGGTCGACGGTGAGGAGGTCCTTCCAGGCGAGCGCCACCCCCGCGACGGCCTCGCCGAGACCGCGGAGGATCTCCAGCGGCCCTCCCAGGCGCGACGGCACGGCCAGCGGCACGCTGAGCACGAGGAACGCCCCGGCGAACAGCGCCGCCGCCCGCAGCGCACCCCACCGCCGCCAGAACACCACGGCGGCGATCGCGGCGCCGACGGCGGCACCCACCGCGGCCACGAGCAGGAACGACCCCGACGCGTACACCGGCCAGGCCGCGACGGCCGCGGCCAGCGTCGTGGCGCCGACGTAGACCGAGCCGCCGACCACGCGCCGGGCGGTCACGAGGTGGCTCCGCGCAGGAGGAGGCCGGAGAGGTCCTCGAGGGTCCCGACGGTCAGCACCGACAGACCGGACAGCGCCTGCATCCGCGGGTGCGCGCTCTCGTCGCAGCGCACGGCGACCACCGTCGTGTCGACGGGGAACGCGAGCGCTGCCTGCTGGAGGACCGTGAGCGGGACGACCGAACCCACGACGACGAACGCGATCGACAGGCGCTCGTTCGCCTCGGCGGCCAGGCGGCAGATGTCGGCGACGGCCATGGTGTTCTCGAACTGCTGCACGCCGCTGAAGCCGTCGAGCATCGTCCGCGGCGAGACCGTGGGGATGTGCGCGATCGCACGCAGGCGCCCGCGCACGACCCGGGGGATCTCGGAACCGGTGACGATGTCGAGGTCGCGCGCGTCGCGCACGGCCCGCAGCCCGAGGGAGGCCGCGGCGCTCACGGCGAGCTCGAACTCGTCGGGGTCGAGGTACTCCTGCTGCGCGGTGGCCAGGACGACCGCCATCCGCGAGCGGCGCGACTCCTCGAACTGGCGGACCATGAGGCGCCCGGTCTTGGCGGTCGATTTCCAGTGCACCTGCCGGCGGGAATCGCCCGGGACGTACTCGCGGATCGCGTGGAAGGACATGTCGGCGTCGACGAGGCGCCGGGTGGGGTTGCCCTCGAGGTCGCGGATGAGTCCGGCGCTGGTGGAGGGGATGCCGACCGTGCGCGGGTGGACGTACAGCTCGTGCACGTCGGGGAAGGCGTGCTCGCGCCGCAGCAGCCCGATGGGGTCGCTGCGGACGGTCGTGACCGGACCCACGCGCACGATGCCGCGCGGGAGCGAGGGGATCTCCAGCGGCTGGGCGACGGTGTGGCCGGGCCGCAGCAGCGGGACGCCGAACTCGACCAGGCCGCGGCCGACGGGGATGTCCAGCCGGCCGGGCAGGGCGATGCGGCGGCCGTGGTTGCGCACGACGATCTCCCCCTGGACGCTCTGCCCGGCGACGATGCGCTCGTGGGCGAGGGTGAGGTCGACGTCGTAGGCCCGCGCGCCGAAGAGGAAGGGGATGCTCATGAGGAGGAGGAGCGCGGCGACCGCGCCGGCGACCATCCATTCGATCCCGCCGAACGCGACCCCCACGGCCAGCCCTGCGGTGGCCGCGATCACCACGAGCGCGCCGGCGGGGCGCACCGTCGCGGCGCTCCAGCGGAAGGCCGCGGTGAGGGCGCGCACGACGGCGCGCCACGCGACGGTGGTCCGCACCATCGCGCGCACGAGTGCGCGCCCGCGCCGGGCCGTCGTCGCCGAGGTGACCGACGTGCGCGAAGCGGTGCCGGTGGACGAGACGGAGGTGCGGGTGACGCGCGACTCGGTGAGGCTCATACGGCCTCGCGCTGGGTGGGCGGTGCGACATCCAGCAGCACCTGCCCGATGACGGCCTCCTGGGTCACGCCGTCGAACTCGGCCTCGGGGTGCAGGATGAGGCGGTGCGAGAGCACCGCGACGGCGAGCGCCTTGACGTCGTCGGGGGTCGCGTACGTGCGCCCCTGGGAGGCGGCGCGCGTGCGGGTGGCGCGGGTGAGGGCGAGGGCGCCGCGGATGCTGACGCCCAGGCGCACCTCGTCGGCCGAGCGCGTGGCGTCCACGAGGCGCGCGATGTAGTCGAGGACGAGCGCGTCGATGTAGATCCCCGCGGCGAGATCGGCCATTCCCACCAGCGCCTGCGGCGTGATGATCGGCGCGAGGTCGGCGGTGGCCGTGGAGCCGCCGTCGAGGATGCGCACGGTCGCGGCGTGGTCGGGGTAGCCGAGCGACGTGCGCATCATGAAGCGGTCCAGCTGCGCCTCCGGCAGGCGGTAGGTGCCCGCCTGCTCGATCGGGTTCTGCGTCGCCAGCACGAGGAAGGGCGTGCCGACCGGTCGCGTGACGCCGTCGATCGTGACGCGGCCCTCCTCCATGACCTCCAGCAGCGCCGACTGCGTCTTGGGGCTCGCGCGGTTGATCTCGTCGGCGAGGACGATGTTGGCGAAGATCGGCCCGGAGTGGAACTCGAACTCCCCCGTCTTCTGGTCGTACACCGTGATGCCGGTGATGTCGCCGGGCAGGAGATCGGGCGTGAACTGGATGCGGGTGTTGGTCCCCTGCACCGACTGCGCGATGGCGCGGGCGAGCGAGGTCTTCCCCGTTCCGGGGACGTCCTCCAGGAGCACGTGGCCGTCGCTGATCATCGCGGTGATCACGAGCTCCACCACGCGGCGCTTGCCCAGCACCGCCCGCTCGACGTTGTCGGCGATCTGCCCGAACGTCGAGGCGAACCAGGTCGCCTGCTCTTGCGTCGTCGTCATTCAGGATCCTTCGGTCACGGGTCGGTCGGGAGGGCGGTCAGGGGGTGGGCGGGCCGGGGTCGATCACGGGGGAGCAGTCGCCGCCGAACTGGGCGGCGGCGGCGTTCAGGCCCCATCCGGTCGCGCTCCAGTCGACGTTCACGCGGATGCCGGAGACCGAGGCCGCCAGCGGCGGCACCTGGCGCGGCGCGTTGGGGTCGGTGGGCAGGACGGTGCCGGCCGCGTCGCGGTAGACGACGTTGGCGAAGTCGAACGTGATGTTCGCGTCGCCGTTCGTGGAGGAGCGTCCGACGTCGAGGGTGCCGCCGCCCTGGCACGACTGCAGCGACCAGCGCGCCTGCACCTGGTACGGCGCGCTCCCTGCGGCGGGGGTCACGCTGCCGCGCTCGGACTCCGTCCCCCACCATTCGTGACGGAAGTAGACCTTGATCTGCGGGTCGCTGTCGAACACCGACGTGCCGGGACCCCAGTTCTCGTACCGCACCTCGTTCCGCCGCGGCGGGGCGCTGCCCTCGTTGATCCGGTCGATGCTCCACCGCGCGACGCGGGCACCCTCGTCGATCTGGGGGGTGGCGCCGACGCGGAAGGTGTAGCCGGTGGGGGCGGCGCGGTTCTGCTCGGCGCGCACCGTCGCCTGTGCCTGCGCGGAGCCGAACGCGTCGCCCTGGTAGCGCGACTCCACGCACGCGATGAAGCTGTACTCCTCGCCGTCGGCGAGGCCCGGGAAGCTCTCCTGGCTGCCGCCCTGGCGCGGGTCGCACTCCCACGCGCGGTCGGCGGGGACCACGTCGTACCAGAGCTGGGACCCGGTGCCGTTGGGCTGGGCGGTCACGACCGCGTCCACCCGCGCCACGCCGTCACCGGTGGGGACGGCGGTCAGGCTCAGCACGGGATTCAGCGGCGCGCCCACCCCGTTGGCGTTGACCGTGTACGCGTCGCCGCTCGGCCGACCGCCGAGGCCCGGCGGCAGCGAGTAGCGCGAGAACGGCGTGACGCTCAGCGGCGTCGCCGCGTTCGTGCCGATCGTGTAGCGGCCGACGTTCACGGTGTCCTGCCCGCGGGCGACCGTCACGGTGATCGTCTCGCCGGTGGCGCTGGCGATCTGCAGCGACCCGGTCTCGGCGCTGTCGACCCCCGCGATGCTCAGCGACACCACGCCGCCGTCGTTGCCGTTGGGCACCGGTGCCCACGAGACGCTCTGCGGCGTGGCCGGGGTGTCGTACGCCCACGCCGTGGTGCGCACGCTCGCGCGGGATTCGCCGACGGCGTTGAGGGCCCACGCCTCGTACACGCGCTGCTCGCCGTTGGGGGCGGCGATCACCGGGCAGACGCCGTCGGCGCTGCAGCGGGCGACCTCGGTGCCGTTCCAGCGGATGACGAAGCCGGTGAGGGCCGGGTAGGCCAGGCGCGCCTCGCCGGGGTCGACGCGCAGGGTCACCTGGCCGTCGGCGTACGCCGTCTGGCGCACGCTCGCGGGGACCTTGGGGAAGCCCTGCAGGTCGAGGAGGATCCGCCCGTCCCGCTCGGATGCGGTGACCCGCCCCTGCGCGTCGCGCACCGAGAAGGTCGCGGTGCACGTCGCCCCCGGAGCATCCGCCGTCCACGACGCCGCGACCTGCGAGGCCGACGCGACGCGGAAGCTCACGCCGACGCACGCGCCGGTGGGGCGGACGTCCACGACCTCCAGCGGCGTGCGCGGCAGCGGGTTGACCTCGCCGCCGACGCCGATGACCGACAGCGTGCAGCCGGCGCCGGAGGCCTGCGAGCACTGCTGGGTGACCGAGCCGCCCTGCGGCAGCGTCGAGGGCGCGGCCCCGACCCGCAGCAGGAGCCGGGCCGGCACCACCGAGGGGTGACTGGTCACGCCCACCACCGCGGCCGTCTCGGTGCCCGGCACCGCGCGGTCGGCGCCCACCACGGTCACGGTGGTGCCCGACAGGCTCACCTCGAACGCGGCCCCGGCGAAGTCGAGGCTGTACTGGATCGCACCCCAGTCCTCCCGCGCGAGCTGCCACGTGGTCATGTCGCGCAGGTCGAAGGTCGCGGTCTCGCCCGGCCCGACCGTGAGGGAGGCCGGACGCAGCTCCGGCTGCGGATCGCGCGCGACCACGGCGATCGGAACGGACAGCGTCGTCCACTCCTCGGTGCCGGCCAGGCGCACCGGGACGAGGCACGCGTCGGTCCACGGCGCACCGGCCCCGGCGTCGTAGCGCACCGTGGTGCCCGACGCCACGGTGCAGACGGCCTCGGGACGCGCGCCGGATGCCTTCACATCGGCGTCGACGTCGAGGTCGGTGCCGCGGGGCGTGGGGACGAGCTCGGCCATGTCGAAGGTGACCGACTCCAGCTCCGGCACCTCGCGCGGCGCGGTGCCCGCGCGCAGGGCCAGGGCCAGGTCGTCGTCGCCGGGCACGCGCAGGAACGCGTAGGTGGTGATCTCGTCCTCGCCCATCGGGGCGGTGACGGCGAACGGGATGATGCGGGTCTTCTCGGGCAGCTCGCCGCTGAGCTCGCGGCCGCTCACGCTCACGCCCTCCGGCTCGCCCCACAGGCTCACGTCGAGGTCGCCGACGTCGCCGCGCGACCAGGTGGCCTTGCCGGTGAGCACGTCCACGCCCTGGGGGAACTCCTCGCGGTTCTCCGCCGAGAGGATGGTGTCCGCCACGATCGGGTAGTCCGGCACGCTCTCGCGCACGACCTTCACGACGATGAGGCCGCGTCCGGTGTTGCCGGAGTCCGACTCGACGTCGTACAGGAACGACATGGTCCCGGGCGTCTCGCCGGCGGCGATCTCCACGCCCGAGGCCGTCATCTCCACGACCGCCTCCTGCAGCCGCGTGAACTCGGGGTTCGTGCTGCCGTCGTCGGCGAAGGTCTCGGGCAGGTCGGGGCGGACGTCGGTGAGGGTGAGGGTGCCCTGGGTGGGGTCGATGTCATTGGCGAGCGGGCTCACGCGGATGCTGTTGCCCTCGCCCACCTGCACCTGCACGTAGTCGGTGAAGGTGATCGGACTGGGGTTGGCCTGCGCGTCGAGGATGCCGATGCGGGCGGTGCCCTCGCCGCTGGCCCCGGCGGCGTCGACCACGCGGTAGCGGAAGGACACCTGGCCGCGATCGCCGGGGAGCGCCGAGTAGACGATCGAGCCGCCGTCGGCGGAGATCGTCGCCGACCCGCGATCGGGCTGCTCGAGGATGCGGTCGAGGGTCACCACGTCGCCGTCGGGGTCCATGCCGAATCCGTCGAACTCGATGGTCGTCGTGCCGCCGCTGAGGACGCGCCCCTCCAGGCGGTCCGGCAGCGGCGCGCGGTTGGCGTCGTCGGCCAGGACGCTCACGCGGACGGTCGCGGTGGCGGCGAGCGCCGGCGAGCCGGTCGTGTAGACGCGGTAGTCCACGGCGTAGTCGCCCGGCTCCGTCGGCGCGAGGTAGCGCAGCACGTCGCCGGAGGCGAAGGCGAGCGCGTCCGGCGAGGAGGACTGCACCGACGACGGGTCCAGGGTGGGGCGTCCGCCGGCCGGGGAGATGTCGTTGTCGAGGACGGGGATGTCCACCTGTGCGCCGGCGCGGACGGTGACGGTGTCGTCGACGGCGATCGGGGCGAGCTCGGGGGCGGGCGGCAGCAGATACACCGTCGCCTCGCCGGTGATGCGCGCACCGGCGTCCTCAGTGCCGTCGCTCACGGTGTAGGAGACGGTGCCCAGGCGGCCGGCGGCGCCGGTGGCGGTCGTGCCCGAGACGCGGAGGTTGTTCTGCCCCACCGCATCGACCGTGAGCGACGAGCCCTCGTCGGCGCTGGCGACCACGTCACTGAGCAGGAGCACGCGGCGCGTCGGGTTGGAGACCGCGGCGAACACGTCGAGCGTGGCATCCTCCTGCGGGCGCACGAAGGCGACGACCGGCGAGGTGGCCAGCTGCGCGGGCGCATCCGCCGGGAGCATCGTGATGCGCGCCGTGCCGGTGGCCTCGGTGGCGCCGTCGGTGACGGTGAAGCCGACGCGGAAGGTGCCGGGTTCGCGCGCGACGAAGTCGAACGTGGTGGTGCCGCCCACCACGGTCGCCGTGGCCGCGGCGTCGTCGAGGACGCGGACGGACGACAGGGTCAGGGCGCCGGCGGTGCCGGTGACGTGCGGGGCGATGTCGACGGTGAGTCCCGCGCCGATCGTGTCGACGACGGCGAAGGACTGGGCCGTGAGCGCGGGATCGGGCGAGACCCGCACGACGAGCGCCCGCGAGGAGACCTGCCCCGCGGTGTCGGCGACGGTGACGCCGAGCTCGATGAGCTGCTCGCCTCCCGAGCCGTCGTCGGCGTGCTGGTAGACGACGTCGCCGCCCGGCGTCGAGGCGACCGTACCGATGCCGGAGGGGTTGTCCACCGCGAGCAGCAGCAACGGGTCGCCGTCGGGATCCACCCACCCCGGCAGGACCGGGACCGTGACCGTGCCACCCCGGGCCACTTCGGGCGTCGGCCACGTCAGCAGGCACTTCTCCACCCCGCACCACTGCGGGGCACCGTCGCCGGAGGAGACGGTGAGGGTCACCGAGGTCGGCTCCGAGCGGAGCCCGTCGACGGCCGTGCCGTCGGTGACCGCGTACGTGAAGGTGGCGCTGCCGGACGCGGCGGCTTCGACCCGCACGGCCAGGCGCTGACCGTCATCGGTGACGCTCACCGTCCCGAAGCCGGGGTCCAGGCCCGTCACCGAGGCCGGGTCGATGCTCAGCACATCCTCGTTGGGGTCGTGGTCGTTCATCAGGACCGGCAGGGTCGCCAGGCGCCCCGCGCGCACGCCGAACGCGTCGGGCTCGGCGATCGGCGGCTTCGGGTCGAGGACGACGCTCAGCTGCTCCTCGCTCGGGACGGCCGCCGGGTCGGTGCGGTCATCCAGCGACCAGTCCTGGCTGGAGGGCACGAGGCGTCCGTCGGGGACCGTCCACACCCAGCCGCTGCGGGTCTCGTTGAGGATCACGGCGGCGTCGGTGGCGACGAAGACGGGCCGGCGGTCGTCGCCGAGCGACTCCTCCTCGCCGTAGTCCAGCGGCCGCTCGCCGTCGCGCGAGCTCCACAGCACCCCGCCGACGTCCCCGGCCGCGAGCCAGGCCGCATACACCGCGCCGTCGAAGACGAGGGGAACCGCCGGGACCCCGAGGACGGTGGCGCCCCGCTCCACCTCGGGCTCGACGGTGCCGTCCGCACCCACGCGCACCAGGCCCGTCTCCCCCGCGATGTAGACCGCGTCGGCGTCGGCGTCGGCCGCGCCCACGACGAGGTCGCCGGTGAGGTCGATGGCCACCGGATCCTCGCGTCCGCGCAGCCGCACCTCGCCTTCGGCGCCGGCGACGAGTGCCCACGTCTCCCCGGCGGCGGTGAGGAGGACGCTGTCGGGCACGTCGCCCGGCACCTCGTCGCGCCCGCGCACCTCACCGGTGGGTATGTCGTAGCGCAGCACCGCGCCGTCGGCGCGGGAGTAGGCGAAGAGCAGACCGTCCTCGTTCACCGCGACCGCCTCGGCGGTGTACTGCGGGGCGTCCTCGTCGTCGGGGTCGGCGAAGGGGTCCAGCTGCGCGGCGGCGTCGCCGTCGGAGAGGCGGCCGGCGAAGACGGCGCCGGTGTCGGTGCGGTAGGCGGCGTAGTCCCCGGCGGCGATCACCTCCGTGGTGCCGGCGGGCGTCGAATCCGACTGCCGCAGCGCCTCCTCGTCGAGGTCGATCGGGAGCGCCTCGTCGATCCGGGTGATCTTGCTGTAGCTGTCGGAGAAGAGGAACGCCCCCTCCGGCGACTGCGCGACGGCGCTGGGGTTGCTGACGCTGCGGACGGTGTCCAGCTCGCCGATGGAGGTGTTGACGCGGGCGTAGCGGCGCCCCTCCGAGGTCTGCAGCGCCCACACCGCGGTGTCCACCTCGGGCGTCTCCTGCGCGTCCAGGCCCGGCCACACCACGCTGACCCCCACGAGGAGGGCTGCTGCCGCCACCCCGGCGACGATGCCGGCGACCGCGCGGCGGCGCATCAGAGGATCCCCGTCGCGAACAGGGCGGTCACCGCCACGGCGCCGGCGGCCACGAGCGCGATCGCACCGAGGAGCCACGGCACGGCGCGCGAGGCGCGGCGGGACTGGCCGGAGATGTCGGTGTCCTCGTCGCGGGCGAGCGCGGCCACGCCCGAGGCGGTGCGCACCTTCCGCCGGCCGCTGTGCTCGACGGAGCTGCGGACGACGCCGCGCAGCGACGCATCCGAGAAGTCGACGCTCCGCCCGCCGGGCGCCCACTCGTCCACGGCGACCTCGAGCGGAGTGACGGCGAGTCCGAGCTCGGCCTGCACGGCGCGCAGCGCCTCGCCCACCTCCAGCGCGGTGGCGGGGCGCTCGCGCGGATCGCGGCTCATCGTCCGCGCCAGCAGCGCCTGGAGCGAGGCGGGCACGTCGGTGCGCGGGATGTCGGTGTAGGCCGCGCGGGCGATCCGCCGGCGCAGCTGCTCGCGCGTGTTCTGCCCGCGCTCGCGGCGCTCGAACGGGCTCTGCCCGGCCAGGAGGGAGTACACCGTCGCCCCCAGGCTCCACACCTCGCTGGAGATGGTGCCGGCCGTCTGCTCGGCCACGACCTCGGGCGCACTCCACGGCACGCTCATGGCGAGCACCTCGTCGTCGCTCTGTCGCGCGAGCGAGGAGGAGATGCCGAAGTCGGCGAGCACGGGGGCGCCGAAGGTGGTGATGAGGATGTTGCTCGGCTTGACGTCGCGGTGCACGAGGCCGGCGCGGTGGGCCGATTCCAGGGCGCTGGCCATCTTCACGCCGATGGTGAGCACCTCGGGCACCGGGATGCGCTCGACGCGGTAGCGCTGCGCGAGCGATCCGGGGCAGAACTCCATCACGATGTAGGGGCGGCCGTCGGCGGAGATGCTCGCCTGGTAGACCGTCACGATCGACGGATGCGCCGACAGCTGGGCCAGGACGTCCGCCTCGGCGTTGAACATCCGGAGCAGATCGGGGTCGCGGACGTCGCTCGGCAGCACCTTCACCGCGACGTTGCGCCGCGGCATGTCCTGCTCGTACAGGAAGACGTCGGCGAAGCCGCCGGAGCCGAGAGGACGCACGTACGCGAGGCCGGGGAGGATCGGAGGCGCGGCGGGCAGGCGAGCGGGCACTGAGCCTCCCCCTGATTCGACGTTTCCCCGGCGCCGTCCGACGCACTCGGTCCCGGCCCGGTCATGCTAACGCACCCGGCGCGCCGCTCTTGACCGCTTGACGGCGGCAGCGCGTTCAGGCAGAGGTCACAGCGACGGCAGTCCCGGGTCGTTCGGATCGAACGGCGCGTCGAGCGACCGCGTGAGCTCCTCGAGCATCGCGGCGATCTGCGGCTCGACGAACTCGGTGACGGCGGCCTGGATGCGCAGGCGATGATGCAGCAGCACCGCGCACACCTCCCGCCCGATCATGTTCGCGTAGTCGTCGGCGAGCCCCACCTCCTGGCGCAGCGCCGCCTTCGCCTCGTCACTGAGGGGCGGCAGGGCGGGGATTCCGGCATCCTCCTCCGCTGCCATCCCTGCGACGGTGAAGAGGAACGGCGCACCGGGCAGCGGCTCGGGGTCCAGCGGCATGCCCTCGAACTCCGGCTCGAGCCCCTCGGCCGGCCGGTAGCTGCGCGCCCGGTTGCGCGCGGCCTGCTGATCGAGCTCGGCCTGCAGCATCGGCAGGTTGCGGGCGGTGTACTCCGCGACGGCGGCGTCCACGATGGCCTTGATGCGCGTGGACAGGCCGTGCTGCACGCCGTGCGGGACGTCGGCGCCGAGGCCGGCGGCCGACAGCACCGGCGACCCGAAGCAGCGCCGGCACGGGGCGACGCGGCCGCGGTGGGTGGCCGGCTCCCAGCGGGGCAGCCATCTCAGCCAGGCGTCCACCGCCTGGCTGACCTGCGTCTGCAGAGACCGCTCCACGCCTCCACGGTAGTGCGCTCCTCCCGCCGCGGCCCCGCGCAGGGCCGCAACTGGTCAGGAATCCGCCTCCCACGGCCACCGCGGGCGGCCCGCCCGGGTGCGCACGAGCGCGACGCCGCCCCAGCCGGAGACGAGCGCGGCGGCGGCGAGGACGGCACCCGGCCACCCCACGGCGACCCCGGCCACCGCGGCTGCCGCGGCAGAGAACTCCGCTCCCCCGCCCAGGGCCGCCACCCCGACGCCCGCGGCCTCGCCGAACCAGGCGGCCAGCGCGCACACCGCCGCCGTCCAGAACGAGGGGTGCGGCAGCCGCACCCCGCTCCACAGCGCGCCGGCGAAGGCCGCGGTGGCCAGCAGCATCCCGACCACCCCCGGAATCGGGCCGAGGCCGGGGGTCGCGATCACGTCGGCGTCCAGGGCCAGGCTGGTCACCCCGAGCCCGGCGATCGCCAGCGCCGCGAAGGTCACGGTCGCGAACACGACGGCGACGGGGGCGCCGACGCGCCCGCCGGATGCCCCGCGCTCGTCGGTCACGGCCGGCCGATCTCAGGCGCGCTGCAGCTGCGGGCCCGCCTCGAGCGTGCGCTCGTACTCGCGCTGGGCCTCGTCGTTCAGCTCCGTCACGCGGCGGCCGCGGGAGGCCACCCACGCGCCGAACCAGATGGTGAGCTCGCGGCCGAGGACGAACGCGATGATGGCGAGCGGCGCGAACAGCTGCTCCTCGGCGATGCCGGCGGTCTCGCTCGGGGAGAGCATCCAGAACGGGCCGGCCTGCAGCACGGCGCCGAGGAGGTGCCCGAGCCACGTGGCGACGCCGACGAGGAGCCCCCACACCACCCAGTGCCCCCAGCGGCCGCGGTTGATCGCGGCGCCGAGCAGCCAGAAGGCGAGGAAGAACACCACGACCGGCACCCAGAAGGCCCAGGTCTGGACGACCGTGAGGAGCGTGTCGACGACCTCAGTGGCCTCGAAGGCGCCGGCGAGGAGCCCGAACCCGAGGGTCGCGGCGAGGAACAGCACGGCGAAGGCCACGGTGGCGAGCAGTCCGATGGCCCCGGCGGCGCCGCGGTTGCCGCGCGGACGGGGGGCCTCGGGCGCCTGGACGAAGATCGGCTGGGGTCCGGGGAAGCTCGTCGCGGCGGGCTCGGCGACGGGCTCGCTCGGGGTGACCGCGGGGGCGACGACGACGGTCTCCTCGCGACGGGTCTCCTCCGGACGGGTCTCCGGGTCGGCGGAGGCGGCGTAGGCGGCCCAGCGGGCATCCTCGTCGTCGTCGGTGTCGTCGACGACGACCTTCTCCTCCACCACGGTCTCCTCGACCACGACGGTCTCGGGCGCGTCGGGCGCGTGCGGGTCAGCGGCGACGGCCTCTTCCGGCACCTCGCGGCGGGCGGCCTCGGCCTCGGCGAGACCCTCGTGCGCGCGGCCGACGACGTCGGCGTCGCGGGGGGCGTCGGCCGGCTCGTCGACCGGGTCGCCGTACGACGATCGGGGATCACTCATCGCCAGCACTCCTCACGCGGGGCGCGTCCCCGCGAATGCGAGGGTATCCCGCGGCTCGCGCGGCCCGGCGCAGGCGTGCCGTCGCGTGTCGGACTCGGTGCGCGCATACCCTGGCGCCATGCGTCCTCCGCGCCGCCGCCCGCTCGCCCTGCCCGCCCTCGCCGCGGCGGCGCTCGCGCTGGCCGCGTGCGCCCCCGAGGCCTCGGCGGGCCCCGCCGCATCCGACACTCCGAGTGCCTCCGCGACCGCCGCCGCCGCACCGAGCGCCACCGCGTCGCCGACCCCTTCGCCGAGCACACTGCCGAGCACGGTGCCGGTCACGATGCCCACGGACTGCCGCGCGATCCTCTCCGAATCCGTGCTCGCCGAGCTCGCCACCACGCCGCTGAACGACCCCGCCACGGGCGTGGCCACCGGCGTGCGCCCGGACGGGTCGCTGGTGTGCCTGTGGCGCAACCCCGCCGCCGACACCACGTTCCTGCAGACGACGATCTCGCGGATGAACCGCGGACCGGCGCTGGACCTCCTCAACGGCCTCGCCGCCACCGGGACCTTAACGTGCTACACGCCGTCGCAGGGCACGCGATGCGACGGCACGTGGCCGAACCCGACCTACCCCGTGACCGACGGGCGGACGCTCTTCTGGCGTCAGGACGTCCTCATCGACACGTCCTACTCGAACCTCGCGCCGTCGGGTTACACCGACGGCATCGTCGCGCACCTGTTCGCGCCCTAGGCGGGCCGGCGGTCAGCCGGCGAACGCGCGGGCGGCCACTTGCGCGCCGTACTCCTCCGGCTCCCAGTCCGTCAGGACGCTCGAGACCCACAGGTCGCCGCGGAGGTCATGGATCTCGGTGACCGTCCCGCGCGTGCGCTCGCAGTGCACCGCCTCGCCGTCGGCGGTGCAGGCGAACCCCTCCGCGGCGAGGGCGGCCTGGGCGACCGCACCCGACCCCGCGACGACCGTCGCGAGCGTCGTGGCCGCCGTCCGCCCGTCGGGCACACGCCACGTACAGCTGAAGCGGACCACCGGGGTGAGCGCGGTCGTGAGGGTGGTCGTCGTGGCCGGCGCCGCGGCATCCTGCGACAGCAGCACATCGGGCGTCCACGTCAGCTCCGCCCAGAGCCGATCGGGGTACAGGCCGCGGCAGTCCGTCGCCGGCTCCTCCGCGGCGGCGCCGTCGGCACCGCCGGCGATCGGGGCGGAGGTGCTGTTACGCAGCATGTTGCCGGTGAACTCGACCGCTCCGGGCAGCCCCGGCAGCGCCAGCCACAGCAGTGCACCCACGACCGCGGCGCAGATCACGCCCATCGGCCATGCGATCCACAGGCTGCGCCCACCCACCCGAGCCATGACATCCCCCTCCCGCTCCACGGTACGCAGGCCGCCCGCGAGAACCCGGATGCCACGCCCGAACGCCGAAGGCCCCCGGCGTGATGCCGGGGGCCTTCGTCGTCGGACTGCGCTCGATCAGTTGTAGGTGCCGGGCGTGAAGTCGTCGGTGGAGAAGCTGTCGAAATCGACGTAGCTCAGGTCGGCGTCGCTGTAGGCGCCGTCCGAGGCGAAGATGCGGTTGGGGTACCGCTCGCTCTTGGCCTCCTCCGTCGCCTCGACCGTGACGTTGCGGTACTTCGCAAGTCCCGTTCCGGCGGGGATGAGCTTTCCGATGATGACGTTCTCCTTGAGGCCGACGAGCGGGTCGCTCTTGCCCTCCATGGCCGCCTGCGTGAGCACGCGGGTGGTCTCCTGGAACGACGCGGCGGACAGCCACGACTCGGTCGCGAGCGACGCCTTCGTGATACCCATCAGCTCCGGGCGGCCCGACGCGGGGCGCTTGCCCTCGGCCACGGCCTCGCGGTTGATGTTCTGGTACCGCTTGAAGTCCACCAGCTCACCGGGCAGCAGGTCGGTGTCGCCGTGGTCGACGACGGTGACCTTGCGCAGCATCTGGCGCACGATGACCTCGATGTGCTTGTCGTGGATCGGCACACCCTGCGAGCGGTACACGCCCTGGACGCCGTTGACGAGGTACTTCTGCACCTCGCGGGCGCCCTGCACGCGCATGACCTCCTTGGGGTCGAGCGTGCCGACCTGCAGCGCCTGACCCACCGTGACGTGCTGGCCGTCCTCGACCAGGAGCGTCGCGCGCTTGAGGACCGGGTACACGACCGGCTCGTCGCCGCTGTCGGGCGTGAGGATGACCTTCTTGGCCTTGTCGGTCTCGTCGATCGTGATGCGGCCGTCGGCCTCGGCGATGGGCGAGGCACCCTTGGGGGTGCGCGCCTCGAAGAGCTCCTGCACGCGGGGCAGACCCTGCGTGATGTCCTCCGCCGACGCCGAACCACCGGTGTGGAAGGTACGCATCGTCAGCTGCGTGCCGGGCTCACCGATCGACTGGGCGGCGATGATGCCCACGGCCTCGCCGATGTCCACCGTCTTGCCGGTGGCAAGCGACCGGCCGTAGCACTGGGCGCACACGCCCACCGCCGAGTCGCACGTGAGCACGGAGCGCACCTTGATGCCCTCCACGCCGCCCGCGACGAGCCTGTCGATGAGCCCGTCGCCCACGTCGTCGCCGGCGGCGGCCAGCACCGTGCCCTGCGCGTCGACGGCGTCGGCGGCGAGGGTACGGGCGAACACCGAGTGCTCGACGTTCGGGTCGCGGGTGAGGGTGCCGTCGGCGCCCATCGAGGCGATCGGGAGCTCGAGGCCCTTGGACGTGCCGCAGTCCTCCTCGCGGATGATGACATCCTGCGAGACGTCGACGAGGCGACGGGTCAGGTACCCCGAGTCGGCGGTACGCAGAGCCGTGTCGGCCAGACCCTTACGGGCACCGTGCGTCGCGATGAAGTACTCCGCCACCGACAGGCCCTCGCGGTACGAGGAGATGATCGGACGCGGGATGATCTCACCCTTGGGGTTGTTCACCAGGCCTCGCATACCCGCGATGTTGCGGATCTGCAGCCGGTTACCCCTGGCACTCGAGGCCACCATGCGGGTGATGGTGTTGTCCTCCGGGAAGTGCGCGCGCATCGCCTTCTGGACCTCGTCGG